>JBMOKU010000058.1:0-49101 GCA_049324315.1 Bacillota bacterium
CAGGATCTATTTCCGGAATAGACATCATGGACCTGGAAGATGCGGTGAAAGCATTGTGGAAAGCGGGCATCTACGCAGAAAGCGGCATGGGCTGCACAGGACCTATTGTACTGGTTCATGAAGATAAAGTGCATCAAGCTACCGACGTATTGGCAGCAGCTGGTTTTGTTGCTAAAGAAGGAGATATTTGCTAATCACCCTGTATACATTAGCATGACTTAACCCCGGTATAGCCGGGGTTTTCTTTATCTTTCAACATTCAACCAAAGCGACGGAGTTGCTTTCTTATAGACATTTGTGGTCTTTTTTTGTACAATGAGGGGGAGAATATATCTACTGGCGGAGTCATGGGGACGATTCGTCTGGCACATATGTTTTTTATGTGCCTGAGGAACTGTCCCCGTGGCGTAGCGGATGTAACATATTTATTTCAGCTCATATAGGAATTTAAAAGGAGGAATAGGGAATGAAAAAAATCGTGGTGGAAAGTTTCACAATGGATCATACGAAGGTACAGGCGCCTTTTGTAAGGAAATGCGGCAGGATTGAAACACCAAAGGGCGATATCATATCTAAATTTGATTTACGCTTTACCCAGCCAAATGCGGAGGCTATGCCAACCGGTGCTGTTCATGGTATAGAGCATCTTTTAGCAGGATTTATCCGTGAGGAAATGGATGATGTGGTGGATGTATCCCCTATGGGCTGCAGAACGGGATTTTATCTGATTGTTGTTGGAGACAGAACGGAAGAAGAAGTAGCTAAGGCACTGATGGGTGCACTGGAAAAAGTCCTGGAGGCAGAGGAGATACCGGCAGCCAACCCTGTACAGTGTGGAAACTATAAAGACTTATCTTTGTTTGGTGCCAAAGAGTATACAAAAGAAGTGCTGGAGAAACTAAAGGAAAAGTATAAAAGTATTATGGATATACGCTTCTAGAATAAAATGAATTTTCTTTTGTAGGGGACGGTCTCCGTGCCGTCCCGCAAAACTAAAGACTATTTTAAAGGCGTAAATCTATATGTAAAAAGTTCTAAAAATTCATTTTGTTTTTTATATGTTCTCATAATTGAACTTCCTCCGTATTTTCAATAAGATTTAAATAGAAAGTAGTTGATGATAAGGAGGAATTATTGATATGGCAAGTTTATCATTAAGAGGCGTGAAAAAGATTTACGAAGGCAATGTAATGGCAGTTAAGGATTTTACCATGGAGATTGAAGATAAGGAATTTATTGTATTGGTAGGGCCTTCGGGATGCGGTAAAACAACATCATTGCGAATGATTGCCGGCTTAGAAGATATATCAGAAGGGGAGTTGTATATTGGTGATAAACTAGTCAATGATATCCCTCCAAAGGATCGAGACATTGCTATGGTATTCCAAAATTACGCGTTGTATCCCCATATGACCGTATATGAAAACATGGCCTTTGGATTACGCTTGAGAAAGGTACCGAAGGATGAGATCGATAGAAAGGTTCGGGAAGCAGCAAAAATTCTTGAAATTGAGCAGCTGCTGGAACGTAAGCCGAAAGCTCTTTCAGGGGGGCAAAGACAGCGGGTTGCGCTGGGTAGAGCTATTGTAAGGCAGCCTAAGGTGTTTTTAATGGATGAACCGCTATCCAACCTTGATGCAAAGCTTAGGGTGCAGATGAGAACTGAGATCTCAAAGCTCCATCAGAAGTTACAAACCACTTTTATTTATGTGACCCATGACCAGACAGAGGCCATGACCATGGGAACTAGAATTGTTATCATGAAAGATGGTTATGTTCAACAGATTGATACGCCTCAAAATGCTTATGAAAATCCTGCGAATAAGTTTGTGGCAGGCTTTATCGGAAGTCCCCAAATGAATATGTTGGACGGAGTTGTTGTTGAAAACAACAAAAAGATAGAGATACAGCTGCCCAATGGCGATGTGCTAAGTATACCTGAAAACAAGCAAGCCATCCTACGGGAGAAGGGGTATATTAATAAGAAAGTAACAGTGGGGATAAGGCCAGAATGTTTGATTGAAATCGAAGGTGATACACCGAGAGAACATCATTGTACGATTTCAGGTGATATTGAAGTAACAGAAATGATGGGGTCTGAGACATATCTTTATCTAACTGTATGTGGAGAACAGGTTGTTGCGAGAGTGGATGCCAAAACGAAGAAAAAGACAGGAGATGCCGTAAAGCTTCAATTGTGGGAAGAAAAAATCCACGTATTTGATATAGAAACAGAGAAAACAGTGTTCTAAAAATAGAGGCTGCTGAAAAATTCAAGTTATTTGAGCAGGAAGGGCAAGACTTGGGGACTGGACTGGTACGCTGTCCGGTGTGTTTTTTGCCGGACTGGGGCCCTGTCCCCATGTGTTGCCCTGAACGATGAAGTACTTTTTCAGCAGCCTCCTAAAAATACGGGAGTACTTTATGATAAATATGATGGAAATCTTAGCATCCATAAAAAATGCCATCGGCAAGAATATTATCTTCGTAAATGGAGATGAACAGGTATCATTTCCCGTCAATATTTCGTTGGATATAGGATTAAAGCAAATCATTCAACATTGTAATACGTGCTATCAAGGATATAATATATACCCCGTTTCCTCAGCAGGTGATGATGTATTCATCTGTATCGAAGCAGAAAAGTTTGAGATGAATGATACCATACGGTTGATCCTGAATGTTATTGAGATAGAAATGAGAAGGACTATAGCATCTTCTGACCATATAGAAGGAATCTTGAATGGCCGTTTAAAGGATGAAGATATCCATATTCTTCAAAATAAGTATGAGGGAGTTTTTGAAGGCAGGTTTGTACTGATTCAATACTTTAACGAAGATAAGGCATCCGTGTTGGAGATTGTTCGAAATTCCATAGAATGTCAATGGGTTTATGTGTATGGCGACAATATACTGTTAGTAACAAATGAAACGGATGTAAAAGAAGTGTGTATTGGCGTGGCGCAGAACATCCTGGGAGAATTACTGTCCGAATCTACTATTGTGATAGGTAATATGATTGGTAGCCTAAAAGATTTGAGAAAAGCATATGAAAGCTGCCAAGACGCTATGCAATGGAAACAGGCTTACAAGATTACGGAGTCTGTTATGGAATATGATAGGCTGGATCTGTACCGTGTTATTTCTAATATTGACGAAGATATAAAAAAAGTGCTTATAGAAAAGATATTTCACGCAGAATTTTGCGAAGCACTAGATCATGATATGGAAATGACTATAGAGGGCCTGTTTAAGAATAATTTAAATATTACAGATACAGCCAGATATCTTTACGTTCATAGAAATACACTACTATACAGAATAGAAAAGATCTATAAGTTGACCGGTTATGATCTACGAAAGTTTGAGGACAGCCTGCGATTCCGGCTTGCATGGCTCATAAAAAAGGAAAAGGTATTTATAGAGAAGAAATCATGAGCAGATGGCATTTCATCTGTTCTTTTTTGCTGTTTTTAATAATCTTGATTAGATAATTTAATACTGGTATACTCATTATAGGAAAAATATACAAAAATTTTAAAAATTCGCCTTATTTTTCTCAAAATCGACATCAAAAATATATTTGTGTCAATGAATAGAAAAGGAAAATATGATCTGATTAAGGGGGAGCAGCATGAACGGAAATAACCATTATGATGTGATCATTATCGGAGGTGGGCCGGCAGGTTTGAGCGTGGGCTCAGAGCTGTCAAAGGCAGCAAGGGTTTTGGTAGTCGAAAAAGACAAGGCCGGTGTAACGAGCAGAAGCTGGTTTGTCCCATATGATATTGCCATCAAAAACGAAGATGTATTTCAATATACTTATGGTGGTGTAACCAGATACTTGGCCAGTACGTATTCAGGAGGAAACCTTTGTTGGAATGTCAAACTGTTTGAACGGTATCCCTATGTAAAAGAGAAGGAACTGCTGCCCTACTGGGTTAAAATGATAGAAGAAAACAATTCAGACGTCCTTGACCATTGTTTCTATCAGAATCATGAGACAGAGAAGGACAAAGTTATCGTGAGTACTTCAAAGGGAACATTTACGGGTAAATTACTCATTGACGCATCCGGTCATGATTCTGTTGTGCTTAAAAACTATGAAATTGATGAAGATTATTATTGGTGGACGATCTACGGTTGTATTGCCAAGCATCCAAATGGAACTGCGCCTATGAAGGTGGGGGATTATATGCTTTGGCAGACCTTTAAGGATACCAATGTAGGCCCCAATACGTCTTTAAGGGAAGGGCGACCTGTTTTTGAATATATGATATTAGACGAGAATACATCATTGCTGATGATGCTGTATTTAAACAAAGAAAAAATGCCAATGGATCTAGCAAAGGAAGTGTTCTACCACATGCTCTATAAAGAGGAGACTACAAAGGCATTTCGTGATATAGAGATCGTTGAACCGAGATTTGGGTATTATCCCTCCGGAGGACTGCCCAGTAGAATTGCAAGAGACCGCGTTGACTTTATCGGCGATGCCGGATGTTGGACGACACCTTGTGGTTGGGGTATGGCATTTATTCTTAACAATTATCGGGACTATACGAAGAGCATCTTGAAGCTGTTAAAAGAAGATAAGCTGGATAAACATAGCTTGAATAATCTATTTCAGTTGAATGTCCATGAAAAACATCAAATTTTGTTTGATAAGTTGATGACACATTTTCTATCCAACGGGTCTGCTGAGGATTTAGATAAATTTATTAATTTCTTCAATTATATTGACCCGCTAATCTGTGAAAAAGTATTTACACTGAAAGTAACCCATGAGGAATTAAGGACTGTCCTCAAATGCTTTTTAGAGCATTTTAAAGTCAGTGAACTGCTCAAAATCATTCCAAAAGAAGACTATTTGACAGTATTGAAAGAAGCAAGATACCTGTTGGAGGATTTATTCGAAGAGGTCTTCCATCTACATACAGAAAATGAAAGCGGCTATGATTTTTACACAAATGAGTCGGAGAGCACTGCATAAGAGCAATCATGAGTTAGGAGATAACTCGGGAAGGAAGCGAGTATGATTACGATTCCAGGCTATAAAATCGTTGAAAGAATTCATCACGGGGCAAAAACTGCAATCTATCGCGGATATACTGAACAAGATCAAATTCCCGTTACCATAAAAGCTTTTCAGCCAGAATACCCGATAACAGAAGGCAATTTGAAAATCAAGCATGAGTATAATATATTAAAGAAGCTTGATTTTCCTGGGGTTCTAAATGTCTATGCACTTGAAAGATATGAAAAACGCTGGGCTCTCGTTATGGAATTCTTTAATGGAAAATCCCTGAAGCATTGTATTGCTGGGGAAAAGATAAGTGTAAAGGATCGACTAAACATTGGAATCCAGCTTACATCCATCTTGGATGAATTTCATTGTCGAAAGGTAATCCACAAAGATATTAAGCCCAGTAACATATTGTATGATCACAAGACAAAACGGGTGAAAATCATTGACTTCAGTATTGCTTCTTTATCTCCTAAAGAAAAGCAGCCCTATCGACATATGAATACTTTCGAAGGAACGTTGGCGTATATGTCACCGGAGCAAACCGGTAGGATCAATCGAAACGTAGATTGCCGTACAGATTTTTATTCTTTGGGCGTAACGATGTACGAATTACTTACAGGCCAAATACCCTTTGATACGACGGATCCATTGGAAATGGTGCACTTTCACATTGCCAAAACACCTGTACCCGTACATATTCTGAATCCAGACGTACCTGTTATTATTTCGGATATTGTCATGAAACTAATGGCAAAATCACCGGATGAAAGATATCAAAGTGCATATGGTATAAAAGCAGATATGCAGAAGTGCTTGACGCAATTGGAAGATAAAGGTTATGTTGAATATTTCAGCCTGGGGAAAGACGATATATCCGATAGATTTTGCATAAGCCATAAGCTATATAATAGAAGCCTGGAATTAAAAGATCTCATGTTTGCCTTAGACAGCACTTTTTCGGGGCAGAAGGAAATGACACTGGTCTCAGGTCCACCTGGAATTGGAAAGACCCGTCTCATCCAAGAAGTGAATCATCATGTTCAGGAGAGAAAAGGACATTTTATATCTGGTAAGTTTGAACAATTTCATAATGAAACGCCTTACTATCCCTTGATTCATGCATTCCGTGAGCTCATTTTTAGTATTTTAACAGAAAATGAAGAGAACCTGTTGAACTGGAAAAAAAGGCTCTCCAGTGCAGTAGGTGTCAATGGACAGCTGATTATTGATGTAATTCCGGAAGTGGAGTTGATTATTGGGAAGCAGCCCGATATCAAAGAACTATCACCTACAGAATCTAAAAACCGTTTTAGTCATACATTCAAAAATTTTGTAAATGTTTTCTGTCAAAAGGAATCGCCCCTGGTCTTATTCATTGATGACTTACAGTGGGCAGATTTGGGGACCTTGGATTTGATTGGCTCCATCATGGGAGATCAGGATCTGGGTTATCTATTATTTATAGGTGCATATAGGGATAACGAAGCGAAAACAAAAGAGCATTTACTATCTTTATTTGAGCAATTGGAGAAAAATCAAGTATTTTATCATGGTATTCAGCTAACACCATTTAAACAGGAGCATATCGAACGTCTAATTTGTGATACATTTAGATGCAATGAAGATGTTAGTGCCCTGGGCCAGTTGATTTATCAAAAAACCTATGGAAATCCCTTTTTTGTTAAGTATTTCATGGAATTATTATACGAAAAAAATCTTATTTATTTTGACAGTACAATCCGGGTTTGGAAATGGGATATAAATAAAATCAAGGGATTACGAATAACGGATAATGTTGTAGAGCTTTTAAGAGAGAAAATCGAAAATCTACCGGCAGAAACCAGAGAAGTACTTCAATATGGCGGATGCGTAGGCAATGATTTTGATTTGGAAATACTGTCCCAGATTACAGGAAAATCCATGGGAGAGCTTGCTTCCCTGTTAGAGATCGTGGTATCAGAAGGGCTGCTGGACGTAAAAGGAAAACATTATGCGTATATCCACCATGAACATGACTTCCACGAGGAGCTGTCTGAGCAGGAAAACCATTCTGTAATTTATAATTTTGTGCATGATCAAATCCAGCAAGCGGCCTATTTGATGGTTCCTGATGGAAAACGAAAAGAAATTCATTATAAGATCGGAATGTGGATGCTTAAGGATTTAAGGGAAAGCGAGACGGATGATCGCGTTTTTGATATCCTGAAGCATCTGAACATCTGCAGAGAACGAATCACAGACGGGGAATTAAAAGAAAAGCTGGCCTTCTTAAACTACCAAGCAGGGAAACGTGCCAAAGCTTCGGCTGCGTTCCGTACGGCTTTAAAATATTTTACCATTGCTACAGAATTATTAGAAAATGAAAGCTGGGAGAAGAACTATACACTGACCTTTGATTCGTTTTTAGAGAGAGCAGAATGTGCTTATTTAAACGTTTATTATGAAGAAGCAGAAAAGTTTTTCGACTTGATCCAGCAATTTGCAAAATCAGATTTAGATAAAGCGAGGATATTTAAAATTCGAATTGTCTTGTATATCAATCAGGATAAGGTAGAAGAAGCCGTTGCTTTAGGCTTAAAAGCATTGAGAATGTTAAAGGTTCCTTTGGTTGAGAAGCCGTCAGCCCTTACGGTCGCTCGAGAATTGTTTATTGTAAAAGCAAAACTGCTTGGGAAAAATGTAGAAGACCTATTGCATCTGCCTGTTATGTCTGATCCGACTCAAGCAGCGGCCATGGACCTGCTTATGTCACTTACTCCTGTTGCCTACATGAAAAGCAATAATCTACTTATCGTGGTGGTTTTAAAAATTGTTTCACTTTCTCTGACCTATGGAAATTCTTATGCATCAGCTTTTGGATATGGTGTGTATGGATTGCTGACGGGGGCTGTATTTGGCAATTATGAGGAAGGGTATCAATTTGGAAAATTAGGTTTGAACCTGAATGATAGAATGAACAATGTCTCTGTAAAATCCAAGTGCAACTACAATTTTGGATGGTTTCTCAACCATTGGAGAGTTCATGCCGCAGAAAACATCGGATATCTAAAGAGAGGATATCATGAAGGTTTGGAATCAGGAGATATGGTTTTCGCGGTTTACTGCTGCGCCAGCATTATTGTAACCATGTTTGTAAAGGGAGATAAATTGGAAGAGACGTATGAACAGTCTTTACGGTATGCCACCTTTGTAAACGAAATACAATATGAGTATATAGGACATATTTTTACGGTTATTCAGCAGGGGATTCTGAATCTCAAAGGACTGACGAAAGATAAACTGTCATTAACTGATGACCATCTGGATGAGCGAATACTGGAAGAAAAGATTAAAAACTGCAGTATCGATGCAGTTAAGGCTTTGTATTATGTAGTGAGACTCCAGTTATATTACATCTATGAAAACTATCAGGGGGCTGTGAAGGAAGCAGAAAAGGCCGGAAACTACATTGAAGGAGCTATGGGGCTATTGTATTCTGCTGACTATTATTTCTATTATTCGTTGACACTTGCAGCAGTATATATGACAGCGGATGTGAAAGAACAACAACAATACCTGCGAATTATCAAAAGAAATCAAAAGAAAATGAAAAAATGGGCGGACCATTGCCCGGAAAACTTCCTCCATAAATACTTGTTGGTAGAAGCAGAATTGTCCCGAATTCTTGGTATGAATGCAAAAGCCGGGAAGCTATATAATGAAGGGATTGTTTCTGCCTTTGAAAATGAATACCGTCAAAATTGTGCAGTTGGCAATGAATTGGCTGCCCGGTTTTATCTATCTCAGGGTCTTACTGTCATTGCCGAGGCATATATGAATAAAGCCAGCGCACTCTATGGTCAATGGGGCGCTGTTGTTAAAGTAAAAAGAATAAATGAAAAATATCCTGATTTTTTTCAGTCGTCCTATCATCAGTATGTTAAATTGGAACATATGCATGGAGAAAATCGGACATTAACGACCCATTCAACCAGCAGCAGCACGGTATTTTTAGATATGGCGGCTGTTTTGAAAATGTCCCATGCTATTTCTAAGGAAATTGTTTTTGAAAGAATGCTGGAAAATTTAATGCGCATTTCCATTGAAAATGCTGGGGCTGAGAAAGGGCTCCTATGTATGATTGAAGAAGGCTCGTATATGCTAAAGGCAATGGGAACTGTAAGTCAGGATGGTATTGAGGTTATCTTACCGGGTGACGGCTGCTATAAGATGGATATACCTGTTTCTATCATTAATTATGTAATGAGAACAGAAAAATCAGTTGTGTTGAACGATGCTCGGTCTGAGCCTAGATTTGCTAAGGATGATTATATACAAAAAAATGAGGTAAAATCTGCACTCTGCAGTCCAATTATTCAGCAAGGAAAGCTGCTGGGCGTATTATACATGGAGAACAACTTGACTACAGGTGCTTTTACGGCAGATAGAGTCGAAATACTGAATCTTCTTTCTACGCAAGCTGCCATATCCATAGTCAATGCATCCATGTACGAAAAAATACGGGACTTAAACCATAATCTGGAAGAAAAAATAGAAGAAAGAACGAGACAGTTGAAAGTAAGTATGACTTCTGTCAGTAATCTTCTTAATAATGCTGGACAAGGATTTCTGACTTTTGGAAAAGATCTGCTTGTAGAAGAAAATTATAGTGCAGAGTGTCGTAATATTTTTGGCTATGAGATTAAAGGACGCAATGTTGCTGAACTTTTGTTTGAACAAGATCAGGAGCAGAAGGACTTTGTCATGAAAGTAATCCCTGTCATATTGAATGATAAGGAGAATGTCAAAAGGCAGCTTTACATGCCGCTTTTGCCAAACACCGCTGTCATTGGAGAAAGGCATTTTGATATTTCCTATAAAATTATCAACGATCCCCATGAAGAACTGAATGAAAAGATTATGATGATCATGACAGATATCACGTTGAAAAAGGACTTAGAAAATAAAGTAGAAATGGAAAGAAATATTCTTAAAATGGTGGTCAAAGCTGTGGTACATCACGATGACTTCATGGACAATGTCAGATCCTTTAGAGAGTTTTGTGAATATCGAATTTTCGAATTGGTGGGCAGTGATAGATCCTTTAAAGACATTGTATTTGAAATCATGAGAAGCATTCATACCTTCAAAGGGAACTTCAGTCAGCTGCATATGGTCAATATCGTTAAAAGTCTTCATGATTTTGAGTCTTGGATCTATGATATTAGTAAAAATATTGATAATCTTACCCTCGGTAAGTTTGTTTATTTGCTGGAAGGCTTTGAACTGGAGGAATGGTTGGATGAAGACTTGAAGGTTTTAGAGGATGTATTAGGCAAGGAGTTTTTCAATAGAGAAAATATACTTTTCATCGACAAAAGAAGACTTGTTGAAACTGAGGAAGAAGTTGCGGCAGCCATTGACAGTGGTCATGTGAATAGGGTACTGCCAATTATTAAGCGTTTAAGGTATAAAACGTTGAGAGATATGCTTTCTGTGTATCCTAATTATGTTATGGAACAAGCCGAAAGACTGGGAAAATCATTGCAGCCATTTGAAATCATCGGGGGCAATATTTTGGTTGAGAGTGAAAGGTTCTTTGATTTCACAAAATCCCTTACCCATGTATTTAGGAACTGTATTGACCATGGTATTGAACCAATGGATGAAAGAGTAGAACTGGGCAAGGAAGAACAAGGTAGAATCGGATGCAGTATTTTAGCGAAAGAGGATACTATCGTCATCCAAATATCCGATGATGGGCGGGGTATCGACTTAGATATGTTAAGGGAAAAGGCACTTGAAAAAGGGATTTATGAAGAGGCAGACATTGATCGTGTGTCGAAAGAAGAAATACTATCACTTGTATTCCGGGATGATTTTTCCACAAAGGAACAGACTACTGAGTTATCCGGTAGAGGTGTGGGGCTAGCAGCCGTTATGAAAGAATTGAAAAAATTAAATGGAAAGGTAGAAGTGAAAACAGAACCTAACAATGGAACGGAATTTCGCTTTGTTTTCCCATACGAAATGTAATTTGTAAGGAACGCCCTCGCGGCGTTCCTTTTGTTGTAGAACAAAATACCGTAGGGGCGGCTGCCCACAGCCGCCCGCATGGGTTTGTCTCTTTAGATTGTTTATTTCCCAATTCCAGATGATTGATTTGCAGAACCGTCTGCCTCAAGGACTGTAATGTCCATTGAAAAGCTCTCGCTTAGATTTCCTCTAGAATCTTTCACCTGTAATGAGACTGTGTAATTACCAGATACATCAAACCGGTACGTTAAATTATGGGATTGATCTTTATGGATTTCTAGATCATCTTTTGTAATGATCCATTCTGACGCAACGATTTCCGCCGTTGAATCTTCAGGGGCAGACATATTGATAAAGAAAACCTCCTCGCCTGCACGAATGGTACTGTTGCTTATCTGAAATGATGCAAGGAGGGCATTTTGTTGCGTATCGATATTTCCGCTTTCTATAGAAGCTGTAGATGGATTTTCCGAAAAAAAGAATGACTTTACAAACCATATAGTTCCTAATAGGACAATCAGGGATAGAATTATGACGGCTGGCTTTCGTGTATTTTTACGTTTTATTTTGACTCTAGTTAAAGGAACGACGATAGGATTTGTTCCTGTAAAAGTTTCATAGATCAGATTTGATCTCAAGTAGTCGTAGAGCTGGGATGGTGTAGTGAAGTGATGATTTGCCGCTTCTTCAATAATGGATGAAATGGCTGGAGGTACTTCCTCGAAAGATGCTTTCCAGTTTTCCTGCTGATCTGAATAAGTAAACAGCCTTGAAATTAGATCAGCTATTCTTTCCATGACATCGCGATTGTCAACCACTAAATCTTTTTTATTGATATAAAGATGATAATGAAAGTGAATATTTCCCTTATTTGTCACAGCAATATTTCTTACATCACTGAGCGTGTATTGCAGGAGGGGAGGAAGCGTTTCTACCTCACGCAGTTTTAACAGTAAAGATTCTAATAGTTGAATTTTATCTGGAAGTTTTGCCGATGTATAGGATAAAAAGTCATTCAGGAAATCCTGTTGAATATGCTTCATGACTATATATAGGATGTCGTTATTGATAAAAAACTCGATAAAGCTTTCCCACGGAGCCATACTTTCATAGGATAGAATTTCTGTCATCTGATGAATAATTTCCCCATCAGAATACGCATTAATGATATAATCATTACCGCAGAGAATTCCTTTCACTTGGTAGATCATATGCATATCTTCTCCAATAATCACGTCCGTGATTATATAGCGATCGTCAATCAATTGAATTCTATCACTCATGATCTATCACTTTCCTTCTTGTGGAAATTTCCAATATTTACTCTAATCATACCGTATTTTGTCAAAGGATGCAATTTATATAAAAGACAAGTTAAAAAGTTGAAGGTTGGAAGTTGAAAGTTAAGACAAAACAAGACATGAACAGGATTCATGCCTTGCTAAAGCGTTCTTTTTGTTTCTGCTAGAAGCTAGCAGCCAGTAGCTAGTAGCCGATAAATATGCACCTTCTGAAGTATCAATGTCTATGGATATAGATTATATCCTGAAGTTGGCTAGCAACATAGTATGATAAGCTTTTACGCTGTTTCTTCAGCTGCAGTATATGATGGAACTAACAGTGAGTTTCCGGTCATTTCAGCAGGCTTAGGCAGCTCCATTAGTTCCAGAAGTGTAGGAGCAATATCAGCCAGCACACCGGATGAAATATTGTACTTTTCATCTGCATTGATGAGGATGATTGGAACCGGATTTGTGGAGTGGGCTGTAACCACATTTCCATACTCATCCAACATTTCATCGGAATTTCCATGGTCGGCAGTAATCAGCAATTGACCGCCTTTATTGATAGTGGCTTCTACGATTTTACCAATACATTCATCTACAGTCTCAACGGCTTTAATCGCTGCTTCCATAGAGCCGGTATGGCCAACCATATCGCAATTTGCATAGTTAACGATAATCATATCGTATGCTTCTTCGTTAATTGCATGAAGAAGTTTTTCCGTTACCTCATAAGCACTCATTTCCGGCTGTAAATCATAGGTAGCAACCTTTGGCGATGGTATCAGTATTCTGTCTTCGCCGGTATAAGGCGGTTCGACCCCTCCATTAAAGAAGAAGGTTACATGGGCATATTTTTCTGTTTCGGCAATATGAAGCTGCTTTAATCCTAAGTCAGAGATGTACTGTGAGAAAGTATTGTCCAAGGACTGTGGAGAATATGCCACGTGGACATTTGGCATAGCAGCATCATACTGTGTCATACAAATGTAGTATACAGGGAAACAGCCTTTTTTACGTTCAAACCCGTTGAATTCGGAATCTACAAAAGCACGGGTAATTTCCCTTGCCCTGTCCGGTCTAAAATTAAACATGATGATGGAATCGTGGGCATTGACCGTGGCAATGGGCTGGCCATCATTGCAGATGACAGTTGGTTTAACGAATTCATCAACTTCATTTTTATCATAAGAGTTTTGAACCGCTTCCTTGGCAGATTGTGCTGTCTCGCCCAAGCCCATGGTAATTGCATCATAGGCTAAAGCCACTCTTTCCCAACGGTTATCGCGATCCATGGCATAATATCTACCTGATACGGTAGCAATTTGACCGATGCCAATTTCTCTCATTTTGTCTTCTAATGCTTCAATATAGCCAATTGCACTGGATGGGGGAACGTCACGACCATCTAAGAAGCAGTGGACATAAACGTTTTTAAGTCCATAATCCTTCGCCAGCTCCAGTAAAGCGTACAGATGGGTATTATGACTGTGTACACCGCCATCTGACAGCAAGCCCCATAGATGAAGGGCCGAGTGATTAGCCTTTGCATTTTCTAACGCACCAAGTAGAACCGAATTTTGAAAGAAGATTTTATCTTCGATGGCTTTACTGATGCGGGTAAGCTCTTGGTAAACAATGCGGCCTGCACCAATATTCAGATGTCCCACTTCTGAATTCCCCATTTGTCCTTCAGGCAATCCTACAGCCATGCCGCTGGCATGAAGAATACTGTTTGGATAGTTTTCAAGATAGCTGTCAATATTAGGCGTATTGGCATCTTTAATTGCGTTACCATAGTTTTTCTCACTGATGCCAAAACCATCTAATATAGCTAATACAGTTGTTTTTTTCATTTCTCCAATCCCCTTTACCTGATAAATTGTCATGATTTAACTTGAATGAAATAAAACATACTGGGTAAACTACTATTTAGACAATATGTTTATACCCATTTTTGAACTATTATATAACATCTTGCAGGATTAATCAAAAGAAAAGTCATGGAAATTGGATAAAAAACGTTAAAATATTATCATTGTTGAAGCGGTCAAAATTTTGTGTTAAACTGGATTGTGTTGGATAAGCTGAAGGGGAGTAGCTGGAATACACGGAGATGTATTTCCAATGATGTCAACATACTGGCGAAAATGCCTGGCATCATTGACTTAAGAGAAGAGGAGCGAGACTTTTGGCTTAATAGTACGATGTCTTTTATCGTTCTATTAAGCGATGGGTTTTGCTCCTTTGTATGTATATATGTAGGGGGTAGGAGGGAGAAAATGTTACAAGAGATGATCAAAGCTTTTCTATTTATTTTTATGGCGGAGATGGGAGATAAGACGCAAATTCTTGCCATGTCCTTTGCCACGCGATATAAGACCAGTAAAGTGTTGTTGGGTGTGTTCCTAGGCTCTGCATTAAATCATGGGATCGCCATTGTTTTAGGTGTATATCTAGGAAGTTTTATTCATATGGATCTGATTCAAATCATAGCTGGATGTCTATTTGTCGGGTTTGGTTTATGGACATTAAAAATGGATGAAGAAGAGGAAGACGAGGAAAGCAAATTAAAAACCTTTGGTCCTGTTCTAACGGTCATGATGGCTTTTTTCATTGGAGAATTGGGAGATAAGACGCAGCTGACAGCGGTAACATTGGCTACCAGCAGCAAATATCCCGTATTTATTTTTGCCGGCACTGTTACAGGTATGGTGGTAACAAGTGGGATAGGTATCTTCTTAGGAAGCAAAGTAGGAGAAAAGATACCGGAATTCACGATAAAAATTGCATCAGCCATGATCTTTATATTTTTTGGCACGCTGAAATTGTATCAAGTTTTACCTGCAGGTTATATGAATACTGTAACCATATCAATATATTTTTTAAGTCTGTTCAGTATAAGCTATTTTCTGCTCAAACCTTCCATTGAAGCGGCAAAAAGTAAGCGAATGACGCCATTGAAAGAAGTGGCCTTGACGTTGTATATCAATACCCACAGGATGCAACGATCTATACAAGCCATCTGTCTTGGGAAAGAGCAGTGCAAAAAGTGCGAAGGGAATCAGTGCTACATAGGAAGTATGAAGAAAGCTTTAGAACAGGTCGAAGAAAAACAAGAATATATTTTGGAGAAAAATATCTTTTCTAAATCAGCCCAGCAAGAAAAAAACTATGATCAAGACAAAATTATGGAAGGGATCGCAGCTGCATTGTCAGCCTGTCTGAACTGTGGAAAGGAGCACGATAAAAAATGCATTGCCAATCAGACGAGGGAAGGATTAGAGATCCTTTATTTTGGTACCCCTCTTTCTTTTCAAGGTGATATAGACGACTATTTGAGGAAAAGTGAAAAGATTGATCCGAAATTTACCCAATACGTTAAAAAAAGAATTCAGGAAATAAAAGATAATAACTGAAAGAATCATTTATGCAATCATGAAAAATATGGTAACATATTGATATAGAGATATTGATGAATATAGAGGAGGAATTTCATATGAGATTTACTTTTGCTCACAATAATTTGAATGTAATAGACCTGGAAAAGAGCGTGAACTTTTACAAGAAGGCACTAGGTCTGGTTGAAGTACGAAGAAAAGAAGCTGCAGATGGCAGTTTCATTCTGGTTTTCTTGGGTGATGAGGCGACAAATCACAGGTTGGAATTGACTTGGCTAAGAGATCGAAATGAACCCTATGATCTTGGAGACAATGAGATTCATCTTGCTTTTGTTACAGATGATTATGAAGGGGCCCACAAGCTCCATGAAGAAATGGGCTGTATCTGCTATGAAAATGAAAAAATGGGATTATATTTTATTGAAGATCCAGATGGTTACTGGATAGAAATATTACCAAAACGGTAGTTGAACAAAAAAAGGAGCACATCTTTTTGATGGCTCCTTTCCCATTATTAAGAAAAAATTCTGCGTATGACACAATGGTAGGGGCGCGCATTGCGCGTCCGTCAATCCGAAACAATAACAAAATCATGTGGATGTGGTTTGTAGCGGAGCCGTGGGGACGGTTCCACTGTCCGGCATGTTCTTTGCCGGACTGAGGCCCTGTCCCCATGTGTTGCCCTCATTATAATTAACGGATTTCCTTCAACACAGCTAAGAGAAATTCCCAAGTTCTTTGAGTGGATGAAATACTCAGGTGTTCATTGGGCGTATGGACATCATACATATTAGGGCCGAGGGAAATCATATCCAGATCAGCTTTTTTCTCCTTTAGGATCCCACATTCCACACCGGCATGGATGGCTATAACCTTAGCCTCTTTTCCATAAAAATCCTTATACACGCTAAGGAACAGGTTCCTTAGCTCAGATTCCGGGTTATACTCCCATTCGGGGTATTCGGAGTCGGGTACAAATTGACAGCCTAAGGATTCAGCCAGTGCCTTTCCTTGAGAAAGAATACCATACTTTAGACTTCTTACGGAACTTCTGGTGGCACTTTCAAATCGTATATCTTCATCGGAGGTTGTGACCACGCCAAGATTGGTTGAACTCTCAACAAGATTTTCGATATCCATGCTCATGGTCTGAACGCCATTTGGAATGAGCAAGAGTGACGTTATTACTTTGTTTCTTATTTCTTCAGTGAATACGCTGGATATGGATGGTCCTTCGTATTTTTCTACTTTTACACTGACATTGCCATCAGCGGAACGCAGCTCGTTTTTAAGAATAGTATTCCATTCTTGAATTTTGCTTTCCAAAACAGGTATGTATTTTTCATCAAGTAAAATCAATGCATCAGCTTCTCGCGGAATGGCGTTCATCTTAGAACCACCGTTGATTGATCCCAAGCGATACGGAAAAGCAGAGGATAAATCATTTAAGATTCTTCCCATAATTTTGTTAGAATTGCCTCTACCTTTGTTAATGTCCATTCCGGAATGACCGCCCTTTAGACCTCTGATACTTATGGTGTAGGGCCTCAATGCCTGAGGAACGTTCTCCCAGGATGTAGGTAATATCTGTCTTGTACGAACACCACCGGCACAGCTGACTAGGAACTCTCCCTCTTCTTCAGAATCTAGATTGATCAGGTATTTGCCGGTAACGTGTTGTGGGTCTAAAGCGGTTGCTCCGCCTAACCCGGTTTCTTCTTCTACAGTCATAATGACTTCCAAAGGTGGGTGAGGGATATCTTTAGCGCTTAGAATAGCTAAAGCATAGGCAATGGCAATCCCATTATCAGCACCAAGGGTGGTATCTGTAGCATAAATCATATCATCGATGATTCTTAAACGAATAGGATCTTTCTCAAAATCGTGGATAGTGCCATGATTCTTTTCACAGACCATATCCATGTGGCCTTGAAGGATAACAGTAGGTGCATTTTCGTAACCAGGAGAAGCAGGTTTCCGAATAATTACATTCAGATTTTCTTCTTGAATTACTTCCAATTGATGATGCTTTGCAAAAGCTACCAGATAATCACTGATTGCCTTTTCGTTTCCTGATCCCCTGGGAATAAGAGATATTTCTTCAAAATACCTGAATACTGGTTCGGGCTGCAAGCCTGCTAAAACTCTGCTCATATGGGTTCCTCCTTTTTGATTATTGAATTACTTAATATTGTTTTCACATAAAAAAATATTCATATGAGTATTCAACATATTCTTTACATTTCCTGTTTTATTAAGAAAAATACATATTCTATTGGATTTGCATTGATAAAGTTCTGTTTTCATTTAAACATGCTCATTTATGAAGAAGGATTTTAAAAAACAATGAAGAAGTTATTACAAGTTATAGTTTATAAGGGATGTTGACAGGATGAAAAGAGTCAAAAAGGAGATCGTATGGCATGAAAAGAATGTTGAAAAAGGGGCTGTTGCTTTGTCTTGTTTTTCTAGTGACAACAGGCTGTAGCGAAGGGAAAGCTAAGATGGTGTCCGAACAAGCTGCTGACCGTGAGGTTACATCAGAACAACATCTATCCGTTCAAGAACCAAATGAAGATGAACAAATTTTTCTGGAGCCCCAGGAAAAAGAGTCTGAATCAATAACTGGGAAGGAGATCGTGGAAGTAAAAGAAAATAAAGAAGGGGAGCGAGACGTTGTTTCAGGAAAAACGGCGTATCTGACCTTTGATGATGGCCCAAGCCCCATAACAAATCAGGTTTTAGACATATTGAAGGAAAAGAACATCAAAGCAACATTTTTTGTTGTTGGAAAAAGTATTGAGAAGAATAGAGAAATATTAGAACGGATTGTGGAAGAAGGACATGCTGTTGGCAATCATACATATTCCCATAACTATTCCTATATATATAAAAGTGTGGATAACTTTTTCGAAGATTTTCAGAAAAATGAAGATTTAATTCAGGAAGTAACAGGACTAACGACAAAGCTCGTGAGACTACCGGGAGGATCTAATAATGTTTCCAGTATTCCCCATGGTGGCAAATTTTTAATGTATGATATTATAAAAAAACTTGAAGAACAAGAATATGTTTATTTTGATTGGAATATGTCCAGTAAAGATGCCAGTAATTGGACACCTACAGTACAACAAATGGTTTACAGCACATTGAATCAGACCCAAGAAAGGGAACAAGTGATTATACTTTTTCATGATACGATAAATAAGAATACGACGGTTGAAGCATTACCTGGTATTATACAAGGATTAGAAGATATGGGATATGGATTTGAATCCTTGAGTGAAGAATCCTACCGTGTATGGTTTCCTTTAAGAAAACCGCCAACGACCCCGTAAAATATAAGACAATGATCGATGAGAGGAGCAGCAATTATATGAAAAGGTTTAGCTTATTATGTATGGTACTTATACTGATTTTTGTATTCTCAGGGTGTCAGAAAGATAATTATTTTACCTATAAGAGTGATGATAATGATTGGAGCATGAAAATACCGAAAACCTTTCAAAAAGAAAGTGAAGAAACCATAGCGGAAATAAAATTAAAGATGATTGTATTTAAGGATAATAAAGGTAAAACATTTAGTATTAATGAAATCATTGATCCTGATATGGAAATCAGTGAAGAGAGTTTAAAAATAGAAATGGAAGCAGACACCTATCTGAAGCCCGAACGAACAGAGATCATGGATGTTGAAGGGTTCGGCAAAATCTATGGCGTTCTCTTTGAGGATCATGCCACAGAGAGCAATGTATGGTATTATAGAGTGCGATTGGATGATAAGGTTACCTCCTTTGCTATTTATCAAAAATCCAAATTTACCTTTGAGGAAGAAACGGAAATCAAGAGCTTTCTATCAACGCTGAAAAAGCTGTAAATAAAAATGAGAAGTACACCTGTTTCATAAAGAAATGGGTGTACTTGTTTATCTTTTTGAGCAAATATGGAAAACCTTTGTGGATAACGCAATAGTAGGGGCGCGCATTGCGCGTCCGGTGCTTCTAAAAGGGAAAACGATGGAACTGTCTCCGTGGCGTAGTGGACGTAATGGCAGGATTTCCTGCGGACGCCCAATGGGCGCCCCTACATTTAATGGTGAACAAAAAAAGAAGACCTCCTTCAATGGGAAGAATTTTCTGAAAACGTTATCCCGTTGCAAGGAGGTCGAATCTTACTTATTTATTTAATTGGGGTATGGTTGATTTTATACGATACCTTGAGCCATCATAGCATCTGCAACCTTCATGAAGCCTGCTATGTTAGCACCAGCAACATAGTTACCTGGCATGCCATAGTCAGCAGCAGCTTTTTTAGATGCATTGAAGATATTTACCATGATAGCATCCAATTTAGCATCTACTTCTTCGAAAGTCCAGGATAGTCTCATGCTGTTTTGTGACATTTCTAATGCGGAAGTAGCAACACCACCTGCATTTGCAGCTTTAGCAGGAGCAAGTAATACACCTTTCTCTTGCAGCAACTTGATGGCTTCATTTGTTGTAGGCATGTTCGCACCTTCACCAACTGCTATACAACCGTTCTTGATTAGTAATTCAGCCTGAGGAACGTCGATATCATTTTGTGTTGCGGAAGGAAGAGCAACATCACATTTGACTGTCCAAATATTTTGGCATCCTTCATGATATTCAGCTTCAGGATGATATTGTACATAATCTTTGATTCTTCTTCTTTCAACTTCCTTAAGCTGCTTGATTGTATCTAAATTCACACCGTTTTTGTCATAGATATATCCGTTTGAATCAGACATAGCAACAACTTTTGCACCATAAGAGGAAACCTTTTCATGAGCATAAATCGCAACATTACCAGAACCGGAAATAACAACAGTTTTTCCTTCTAAGCTGTGACCATGCTCTTTTAGCATTTCTCTTACGAAATACACTAAACCGTATCCAGTAGCTTCTTTTCTAGCTAAAGATCCACCGTATGTAAGTCCTTTACCAGTTAATACGCCTGCTTCATAAGCATTTCTGAGCTTTTTGAATTGGCCATACATGTAACCGATTTCTCTTCCACCAACGCCGATGTCACCAGCAGGAACGTCAACGTCTTGTCCGATATGTCTGTATAATTCATTCATAAAGCTTTGGCAGAATCTCATGATTTCAGCATCGGATTTTCCTTTTGGATCAAAGTCAGAACCACCTTTACCGCCGCCGATTGGAAGGCCAGTTAAAGAGTTCTTTAAAATTTGCTCAAATCCTAAGAATTTGATGATGCCAAGATATACAGAAGGATGGAATCTAAGACCGCCTTTGTATGGTCCGATGGCACTGTTGAATTGTACTCTGAAGCCTCTGTTTACTCTTACCTTGCCGCTGTCATCTACCCAAGGTACTCTGAAAAGAATTTGTCTTTCTGGTTCGCAAAATCTTTCTACAAGGCCTGAATCTTTAAATTCTGGGTGTCTTTCAATAACAGGTTCTAAAGAAAGTAAAACCTCTTCAACTGCTTGATGGAATTCTACTTCACCAGGATTTCTTTTCTTTACCTGCTCTAGTACTTCTTGTACGTAAGACATCAGATCATCTCCCTTTTTAAATTTTTGGTAGATAATTATTTCCACTTAAAATTATACAACTAATTTGTATTTTTTCAACTGTATGAATGAAAGTTATTTAATTAACGATTTGACGGTGAATAATTAATCACTTTCATTGAATATAAGTGTTTTAAAGCTATATAATCATACATTGGAAAATATTGAGATGAAAAAACATGCACTCCGTAATCCATATAAGATAGCCAAAGACACTGTAATTTGAAGTATACAGTCAACTACTAGTATGTTCAAAATTGTTTATTATTAAACAATATTATGTAAGAGCGTATTGGAATTTTGTAGAAACGTGATGAATAGTGAAGAGGGGTATGATAGAATCTTGTGAATTATGCAAGATAAAATAAAATGTATTCTGAATACAATTTATTTATTGAAATATTCTGAAACATGCTGTATCATCTATTTTAATATTATTTAGAGGGGGAGAGAAAATGAAAGCAATTATAACGGTGGTTGGTCATGATAAAGTAGGAATTATTGCAGGCGTGAGTGGTATCCTTGCAGAGGCAAATGTCAATATTTTGGATATTAATCAAACGGTTCTGCAGGAGTATTTTACAATGATGATGCTGGTAGATATGTCGGACATGAAAATATCTTTAGGAGAACTCAATGAAACTTTGAAGAATAAAGGCGATGAATTAGGTATGTCTATTCGGGTGCAGCATGAAGATATTTTCAAATCAATGCATCAAATTTAGGAGGTTGACAAGATGATAAACACATATCAAATCTTAGAAACGATTCGCATGATTGACGAAGAAAAGCTGGATATAAGGACAATTACCATGGGGATTTCTCTGCGGGACTGCAGCCATTCAGATGGAAAGATAGCCAGGCAAAAAATATATGACAAAATAACGAAGAAGGCAGAAAAACTGGTAAAGGTTGGACAAGATATTGAGATAGAGTACGGTATACCCATCATTAACAAGCGGATTTCTGTAACACCCATATCTTTGGTTGCAGAAGCAGCGGAGGAAGAAGACTATGTTCAATTTGCGCGGACATTGGATGAGGCAGCAAAGGCGGTAGGCGTAAACTTTATCGGAGGATTTTCTGCATTGGTGCATAAAGGCTATACCCTTGGAGATCGAAAATTGATTTCATCCATACCGGAAGCTTTAAGCGTTACGGAAAGAGTCTGTTCATCTGTTAACATCGCAACGACCAAAGCAGGTATTAATATGGATGCTGTTAGACAAATGGGAGAGATTATAAAAAGAACGGCAGCCTTAACGGCTGACAGGGACAGCTTAGGCTGTGCCAAACTCGTAGTATTTGCCAATGTACCGGAGGATAATCCGTTTATGGCAGGGGCATTCCATGGCATTGGTGAACCAGAATGTGTTATCAATATTGGTGTAAGCGGACCTGGCACCGTAAAAGCTGCCTTGGAAAAAGTAAAGGGAGAAAGCTTTGATGTGGTTGCTGAGGCGATAAAAAGGACGGCTTTTAAAATCACGAGGGTTGGGCAATTAGTAGGACAAGAAGCTTCTAAACGATTGGATGTGCCTTTTGGAATACTGGATCTTTCGTTAGCTCCGACGCCTGCTATTGGAGATAGCGTTGCTCATATTCTGGAGGAAATGGGACTTGAAAGCTGCGGGACACACGGTACAACTGCCGCTTTAGCGCTGCTTAATGATGCCGTTAAAAAAGGAGGAACCATGGCTTCTTCCCATGTAGGCGGCTTGAGTGGTGCTTTTATACCGGTGAGTGAAGATGCAGGAATGATTGATGCAGCGGAAAAGGGGGCATTGACTTTAGAAAAACTTGAAGCCATGACCTGTGTTTGTTCTGTGGGATTAGATATGATTGCCATTCCGGGAGATACCTCAGCAGAGACCATAGCAGCGATTATCGCTGACGAGGCTGCCATTGGTGTCGTGAATAATAAGACGACGGCTGTGAGAATTATACCGGCAGTTGGTAAAAAGGTAGGCGATTCTGTAGAATTTGGCGGATTGTTGGGAAGGGCGCCTATCATGGCGGTTAATCCATTTTCTAGCGCGGATTTTATACATCGAGGAGGCAGAATTCCAGCACCAATTCATAGCTTAAGGAACTGATGTTCCAGCGTCTCACGGAGAATTTACTGTTTTAATATTGGCTATATTCGTTGACAAAGGGAAGAAATCATGTTAGAGTTATTTTGAAGACTATATTTTATTTTTTAGGAGGTTTCACATTGAAAGTAGGAACAGTTAAATGGTTTAATGCAGAAAAAGGTTTTGGATTTATCTCTGTAGATGGCGAGAATGATGTATTCGTACATTACTCAGCAATCCAAACAGAAGGATTCAAAACATTGGAAGAAGGACAAAAAGTAGAATTTGAAGTGGTTGAAGGCAGCAGAGGACCACAAGCAGCAAACGTAGTTAGGTTATAATTGCAAGTTTACATATAGAATATGTACAAGATTCAATTATGCCAGAAACACCTTTCTTATAAGAAAGGTGTTTGCTACTTTTTGGAGACCAATGAATGTGGTAGAATGGATAGGGGAAATTGGTAAATATATAATATATCAGTGTAATTGTATGACTAAACATCTGTTTTCTACGATGGAGGAGATTTCATAGGGTTAGAGGTTAGTCGTTAGAGGTGTGCATGTCAATCTCTAGGGTCTTGTGTTTTAAATGCTTATCAGGTTGACCCTAAAACTTCTAACTTTTAACTTCTAACTAAATAGCATCCTAAACCTTCATAAGTGAAGATGTGTAAGTGATGATAGAACTTTACTGTCGCATATTTATATAAGATTGGGGTTGTTGATCGTGGACATTTTCTATATTGATCGGAGAACAGGAGAAAGAAAGAAAGAAGTCGTAGCCGGAGATCTTTTTTTAAAGTGGTTGTATGGAACGACACATGGAGAAGGTTTGTTGGAACTGATCATTAAAAGGAAAGTATTTTCAAGTGTCTATGGTAAGCTGCAGGATATGACATGGAGCAGTAGAAAAATAAAAAAATTTATTCAGCAGCTGGAAATTGATATGTTAGAAGCAGAAAATGAAGATATTGCGTCATATAAATGTTTTAATGATTTTTTCGCCCGAAAACTAAAAGTAAATGCAAGGAATATCGTCTATGACTCTGATAGGCTCATATCACCAGCAGATGGACGGGTTTTTGCTTACGAAAACATAGATGTTCAGAAAGTCATTCAAGTAAAAGGACAGGAGTATTCTCTAGTAGAGCTCTTTGGAGATGAAGAACTGGCAGAAGCATACATGGATGGTGTTTGTGTTGTTATTCGATTATGTCCTGCTGACTATCACCGATTTCATTTTCCCGATAGTGGTATTGTGGAGGATCATAAAAGAATTGAGGGGGATTACTATTCGGTTAACCCTATCTCTTTAAGAAAAATCACAAAGGTTTACTGTCAAAATAAGAGAGAGCTCACGGAGTTTCAATCAGAACATTTTGGTCCAATCATTCTTGTTGAAGTTGGCGCCACTTGTGTAGGTTCTATCGTACAGACTGCTGCACCCAGACAATATGTTCAAAAAGGACAAGAAAAAGGCTATTTTAAATTTGGGGGATCTACGGTCATTATGTTTTTGATGAAGAACACAGTTAACATTGATCAAGATATTTTAAAGAATACAGAAAATGGATTAGAAACAAAACTGAATATGGGGGAAACTATAGGAAGAAGAATAAAGCAGGAAGAAATGGAACGTTAAAGGGGTGTGACGAGATGTTTGATTATCATATGCATACTTCTTTCTCCATAGACTCAAAAATGGAAATGGAAGAAGCGGTGAAGAGAGCAATTGATGTAGGTCTGCAGGAGATTGCGTTTACAGACCATGGGGAATTGAATGTATGGAGACCGGATGATTTGATCGTAGATGATATTTTTCATGTAGGGGATTATCTGAAAACTTTATCAGAATTAAAGGGAAAATATAAAAAACGTATTCGCATAAAAATAGGAATCGAGCTAGGACTTCAAGTAGAGGAGAAGCAAAGAATACAGAAATTGGTGCAGGAATATCCCTTTGATTTTGTGATTGGTTCCAGTCATACCATCGATCGTTATGATCTTTACTACAGAAAATTTTTTGAAGGAAAAACCAAACAAGAAGCCTATGAGCGTTATTTTCATGAAATACTGAAAATCGTTAAGGAAGTCGAAGATTTTTCAGTATATGGACATCTGGACTTGGTGAAAAGATATGCTTTGGGTGTGTATGAGAATATCGATATTGAAGGAAGGGAAGTAGAAATCATCCGAGAAATTCTTTTAGCATTGATTGAGAAGGGTAAGGGGATTGAAATTAATACTTCCGGATTTCGATATGGGCTTGGTGATTCGAATCCAGGTATAGAAATAATTAAGCTTTACAAAGCTTTAGGAGGAGAAATCATTACAGTGGGCTCTGATGCCCATCGTTTGGAGGATATTGGTTATCGCATCCCTGAAACATATGAATTGTTGAGGGATATAGGTTTTCGGTATGTAACGACATTTAATCAGTTAAAACCTGAGTATGTGAAGTTATAAAAATGAGAAGTATTACAGAGAAAAGGTTGAAAAGGTACAGTGTATAGCATATAATAAACACGTAATTACAAAAGCTTTCTCTTTTCTGTTAAGGAGGGAGTTTTGTTTTCCTTATACAATATAAATCAAGAAAGGTTGGTGATGGTTGTGGATGCAAGTCCCTTACCGAGGCGACAAAAAATGAAAAACCACATAAAAATGAAGCCATCATCTCCTTGTAAAGGTGTTGGCTTCTCTAGAAAGAGGGGTCAATATGAAGGAATTAATCATCGAACTAATGAATGAAAAACAATATGGTAAGGCCCGGAAAGAGGTTATTGAACTAATTCCCGTGGACATTGCCGAACTTTTAGAAGAATTGGACAATAATAGTGCCCTTATATTGTTTCGAATGCTCCCCAAAGATGCTGCAGCGGAAACTTTTGCCCATCTTTCCAATGATCAGCAGAAGGAAATTATACAGTCGATTACAGACAAAGAAATCAAACATATTATGGATGAGTTATTCTTTGACGACATGATTGACTTTCTCGAAGAAATGCCTGCCAGTGTAGTTAAGAAAATTATAAAAAACACAAAAGAAGAAGAACGGATTTTGATTAATCAATTTTTAAATTATCCAGAGGCTTCTGCTGGCAGTTTGATGACCATTGAGTATGTTGATCTTAAGAGGGATATGACATTAAAGCAGGCACTTGAACACATAAAGAAAACGGGGATAGAGAAGGAAACCGTCTATACTTGTTATGTTACAGATAAAAATAGAAAGCTTGAAGGCATCGTATCATTAAGAAAGCTGGTTATGAAGGATGAGGAACAAATTGTAGGCGAAATCATGAATGATGATGTGATTTCTGTAAACACCCATGATGAACAGGAAAAAATCGTCCATTTGTTTAAAAAATATGATTTAATCGCGCTCCCAGTGGTGGACAAAGAAGGTCGTCTGACAGGGATTATAACGATAGATGACGTTGTTGACGTTATTGAGCAGGAAAACACGGAAGACTTTCACAGGATGGCCGCACTGGAGCCATCGGAGGAAGAGTATCTGGATACCAGTGTATTCAGCTTAGCAAAAAACAGAATTATGTGGCTGATGATATTGATGATATCTGCCATCTTTACAGGAAGTATTATAGAAAGATTTGAAAATGTTCTACAGTCAGTCGTAGCTTTGGCGGCGTTTATCCCTATGTTGATGGGAACCGGCGGTAATGCAGGGGCACAATCAGCAACGTTGATTATAAGGGGATTGGCATTAGGTGAAATTGCCCTTAAGGATATTTACAAGGTGATTTGGAAAGAAATGCGTGTTAGCTTGATTGTAGGATGCTTGCTGTCATTGGTCAACTTCATCCGTTTATATTATTTACAGCATGTGGATCTGAAGATTGCCGCTACCGTATGTTTTACATTAATTGTGGTTGTGGTATTGGCGAAAGTTGTAGGTGGGATCCTCCCTATTGCGGCTAGAAAGCTAAGTTTAGATCCAGCTATTATGGCAAGTCCTTTTATCTCTACGATCGTTGATGCAGTGTCACTTTTTGTTTATTTTTCCCTGGCATCGTTGATCCTGGGAATATAATGATGAGAATAATCGAAAAAACTTAGGAAATCTATTCCTAGGTTTTTTCTAGTTTGCATGTTAAATGAATTTGTTTTTATGCAAGATATATAAAACAACAAAACCGATGATAATGAATGCGAAAGTAAGAATAGCTTGGGTCAATAAGGACATTTTTTATTCCTCCCGTATAGCACGTTAAGTTACTGCACATTACTATTTATTATAAAGAGAAACTTGAAAACATATACGAAAGAAGGAAGAAAATGAAAGTTATTATTGAAATTATTCTCCAGACCCTGTTAGCTTTTTTTTCAATTCTATTTATAGCCAGAATATTGGGGAGACAGCAGGTGGCACAGCTTACCGTTTCTGAATATATTAATGGAATTACCTTTGGTTCTATTGCGGCTACATTAGCTACAGACATAAATCAGCGGACATGGCAGCATTTAATTGGTCTTGCACTTTTTGGACTTTTAACCTATTTAACGTCAGTTATCTTCCTAAAGAGTAGTAAAGTTTCCAAAATACTGCAAGGAGAGCCCGTCGTCGTTATCGAGAATGGGAAGATTCTTGAGGAGAATCTAAAAAGATATCATTATACTGCAGATGATTTAAAGCATCTGATGAGAAAGAAAGATGTTTTTGATATACAAGATGTTAAATACGGCATTTTGGAGACTACAGGAGAATTAAGCATTGTCAAAGTATCCGGCAAGGAAACCGTAACACGAGAGGATATGAATATTACCGGGAAGCAGCAGGAGATGAAAGTAGAAGTCATCGTAACGGGAAAAATTATTTATGAGAATCTACGTAAAAGAAATCTGACCGCAAAGTGGTTGTTTAGCCTTTTAAAAGCCCAAGGTGTTCAACGGATTGAAGATGTATTTTATGGAGAATTGGATGAGAATAACCAATTGTATATTGATAAAGTGGAGGACTATTTGCATTCATAAACGTATACCTAAATGGTAGACGTTTTTTTGTGTGTGAAGATTCTGTAGTATAAATGGTAAAAAAGTCCTATTTTCTTGAAGGATTTGGTCAAAATATGTAGAAATTATATTTTACAAAGATGAGGTTAACTTTTCATTTCAAATATTATATAATAATATGCTAGAGATGTGTATATCGATGGATACTATATTGGATAAAATTTCCATCATGTTGCATGATTATCAAGAAAAAACAAGACAATGTACTGCTTGCGATTGAAAAAAATAATTGCTTAAAGGTGTGGGATGGTAGAATGACGGATTATAAAAACTTGCTAGATGTTGCAGAAAAGCAGCTTTTTGAAGCACAGCTTGAATTAAGCAGACAGATGTCAATCAATGAAGAGCTGACGAAAAGAATGGCTAATTACATGATTTTGAAGGAGATAAATGTATACAGCGGTACGATTGTGAATTTGCCCACACTGTTGGATACGATCAATGATATTGTAATTGGCGTTCTTGGCGTTGCGGTATGTGCAGTCATCGTAAACTATCAAGGAGATACCCACCGTTATATTAGGACTGTTTTGGATGACCGCATTGTAAACAATTACATAAACGATGAGAACCTCAAGAAAGTAGAAGAAATATTTAAAGATAAAAATAAAATTAATATTAGCGACTTATCAGAGGAAAATTTCTTAGATATAAAAAAGGGCTCTATTTTAGCCATCCCTATTAAGAGAGATATAAAGCATTATGGTTATATCGTTGTTTATCATACCATTTGCGACGCTTTTGAAGGGTATAAGGTGGAATTGTTTCAACTTATTGCTACCCAGTTAGCTGTTTTTATAGAAAACGCCTACTTATTTGACGAATATGAGCGTTTGATGGTCACAGATGGCTTGACTCAGGTTTATAATCGAATTTGCCTCAGTAAAACCATGGAAAAAATATCCGAGCAGCCGGAAAACCACCTAAAAACGTACTCGATTATCATGCTGGATATTGATCATTTCAAGCAGGTAAATGATATATATGGTCATCCCATTGGAGATATGGTTTTGAAGGAGCTGGCAAAAATCCTTAAGGATTCTTTGGAAGGCATAACTAAAAATATCTATCGTTTTGGTGGAGAGGAGTTTTTAATCCTATTGGAAGATAAAGGCTTAGGAGAAGCATGTGTCATAGCGGAAAAAATTCGAAAGACTTTCAGGGAAAAGCATTATCCGGAATTGCCGGATAATGTTCACTTTACAGTAAGTTTAGGAGTCAGTAGTTATCGAGCTTCTACTCTGGATTTTGATCTTGAGAAGCTCATTAAGCTGGCAGATGATGCTCTATATTATGCAAAGAAAACGGGACGGAATAGAATCGCCGCCAATACCATTGGATTGAGACTGTTCTTAGAAACAGAAAACATTATTGTGAAAGAAATTGAAACAGCGAAAAGATACGAGAGTGAACTCTCAATATTTCTGATGAAATGCAGTGTTGCCCAAAAGGAATCCAACTGTTCTAAAAAAGAAATATTTAAACTTATGAATCAACTTGTAGAAAATACGATCCGCAAATCAGATTTGTATTTTTGTACAGAAGACTTAACATACTTATTGCTATGCCCTGGCAATATTGATGTAGAAACGATTAAGCTTCGTATGTTAGAACAGTATAACGTGTCTGAATTAAAAGATTGTGACGTTGATATTTCCTTTAAGGAATATAAATATTCTGAAAACGGAGAAGACTATGTGACGAAACTTGGGTTGTTCGATGAGAATAATGAACTGATGGATATTGTTGGACAGAAGAACTAAAAATGAATTTGAATTTTAAAGCGGAAAACGGCTTTACGTGGACATAAATAGAATAATTATGTCCTTTTTTTATCTATATAATCATACCTTCATATTTTCAACACAATTCTATGGTATGCTATAAAAAAGTAAGTTGAAGGTTTTTTTTATAAAAGGAGAGAATCATTGTGGAAAATCCGATGAAGGTTTTAATTGTAGAGGATGAACCCAAAATCGTAGAGGTAATTGAAGCGTATCTGAAAAAGGAAGGGTTTGAAATTCTCGTTGCAGAGGACGGAGAAAAAGCATTGACGATTCTGCAGAATGAGTTTGTACACTTGATTATTCTTGACCTGATGCTGCCGAAGATATCAGGAGAAGATGTGTGTAAAAAGATAAGAAGTACATCAGATACACCTATTATTATGTTAACAGCTAAATCCGAAGAAGAAGAAAAATTAATGGGGTTGGCATTGGGGGCAGATGATTATATTACGAAGCCTTTTAGTCCAAAGGAATTGGTGGGAAGAGTAAATGCCTTGGTGAGAAGGGCGTATCGCGATTCTAATACATTGGCAGATTATTTAGCGTTTAATGATGGGGATTTAGAAGTAAATATTAAAAAGCATATCGTTAAAAAGAAGGGAAGTATCGTTAGTTTAACTGCCAATGAATTCAAATTGCTTTATGTACTTTTAATGAATCCTGGACAAGTATTTAGCAGGGATCAGCTTTTGGAGAAGTCCTTCGGTTTTGACTATATAGGTTTTGATAGAACAGTAGATACTCATATAAAAAATATTCGACAAAAGATTGAGGACGATCCGAAAAAGCCCATTTACGTCCTTACGATCTATGGAGTCGGTTATAAGTTTGGAGGGTCCAAATGAAGACGACATTGTTGAAGAAAATGGCATTTTTCTCAATGCTTACAGTGTTGAGCTCAATCCTTATTACGGGGCTAATTTCTAACTATATGACCAGTAAAAGATTTGATGAATATTTATCTAGTCAACACCAAGGAAAAGTTAGCAGCATTCTTCAAAAGGTGCAAGAATTGTATCATGAGCAGAATGTTTTCTTGAATAGTGATGCCCAGGAGATTCTGGGATATGCTGTCCTTGAAAGACTTTTTTTAGAAGTTAAAGACAAGGACGGGAAAGTGCTGCTTTCTACAGGAATGAACCACCTCACCCACAGAATGATGGGAATGGGCATGAGAAGACAAATGAAAATGGGATTGACGAATTATCAGGAAGAAGTCTATCCATTAGAAAAAGGCGGAGAAGTGAAAGGAAGCATCCGTATTGGATATTTTGGTCTGTGGAATGCCTCAGAAAGTGATTTGCTATTTAAGGAAACCCTCAATCAATCTTTAAAGGTTTCTGTTTCCATTGCATTATGCTTTGGACTTGCTGTCAGTTACATGCTGTCAAAGCAGCTGACCTCGCCCTTGGTAGAGATCAGAAAGGTAGCCAACGGAATGAGAAATGGAGATCTTGCAATTCGCTCGAAGGTGTTATCTGATACCGTTGAAATTGCAGAGCTATCAAATACAATCAATCATTTAGGAGAGACGCTGCTGCAGCAGGAGATGCTTCGTAAACGATTGACATCCGATATGGCCCATGAGTTGAGGACACCGTTGACCACACTGCAAACCCATATAGAAGCGCTGTTAGATGGGGTATGGGAACCGACTAAAGAAAGATTGGAAAGCTGCTATGAAGAAGTCACTGGCCTTGCAAAGATGGTGGATAGTCTTCAGAGCTTAGCGAAATTAGAGCAGGCGCATTTGCAGTTAAATAAATCATCCTTTAATCTTTCTACAGAACTCAATAAAGTGATAGATTCTTTTATACCACAATTTCATAAAAAGAACCTGCAGATAAAGAAACAGATAACGCAGGATGTATATGTTGTAATGGACATGGAAAAGTTCAGACAGATCATGCTGAATTTGTTTACCAATGCTGTGAAATATTCTTATGAAGGTGGCAAAATTGAGGTTGCTCTTGAGGCACATTTTGATGGAATAAAAATATCCGTGTCAGATACAGGCAGGGGAATACGGGAAAAAGATGTTCCCTTTGTCTTTGAAAGATTTTATCGAGGAGATACTTCCAGAAATCGTGATACTGGTGGGACTGGAATTGGTTTAACCATTACAAAGGCATTGGTGGAAGCCCATGGCGGAATCATTGAAGTAGAAAGCAAAGTGGGAATAGGAACGATATTCACCCTATCATTTCCAAGCGGTATCCTCTATGATAAAAACTACAAAAAATCATAAAAAATGCTGGGTATAAGCCCAGCATTTTTTATGATATATGTTCATCGGATACACAAAGTCTTGGCGCATTATCTTTATTATATATTTTTATGAATTCATCAATTATCTCGTTAAATGCATGAACGATCTCGGGATCGAACTGGATGCCTGTTTTGTCATTGATCTCTTTATGGGCATCTTCCACGGTTAAAGCTTTACGATAGGAACGGTTACTGGTCATTGCATCAAAAGCATCTGCGACAGCAATAATCCTGGCACCCAGTGGAATGCTCTCCCCAGATAATTTGTGAGGATATCCCCTTCCGTTATACCATTCGTGATGATATAAGATCATGTATTTAATATCTTGAAAATCATCCAGCTTATCTAGAATAATAAAGCCTTTTTCAGGATGCTGCCGAATTTGCAGCATTTCTGCCTCCGTCAAAAAACCCGGTTTGTTTAAAACAGATTCTGGAATCCCTATTTTTCCGATATCATGCATCAAAGCGGCAATTTTTATGCTGTCAATATCATGGAAGCCAATTTTTTTTGCTATGACAACGCTGTATTCCGCTACCCGCTCAGAATGTCCGTGGGTATACAGATCTTTAACTTCTATCGTAGCGATAAGGGTCTCAATGGTTTTTAGGTAGTTATCATGGGTTTTCATGATCTTTTCAACGAGTTTTGAAGAAAGCTTGTTGATACTTTCCGTAAGGATCTGCAGTTCATAAGTTTTATCTTCTTTAAGCTTTATTGCGTAATTTCCGTCACTGATATGTTTAATCTGCTCTACGACTTCCTCAAACTGGCAGGACAACTTTTTTGTTATTTTATAAATCACAATGGAACAAATAAATAAAGACAGCAGAATGAGGAAAGAAATATTGCGAAACAATATGTATTTTAAACGATAATAATAACTTACATCTACCGTTACGTCATATGCAGCGATTGGACGTTTCAGTGAATCGCTTATGTAGTATCGGAACTGGACGGTTCCGCCATTGCTAATAACCTGAGGGTCTGTGGAGCCTTCAATTTTTGGATCCAACTGAATAGAAACAGCGTCACCCAAATAATCCTGTAATGGTAAAATCGTATTGTCTTTGATTTTTCTGCCAATCAGCAAATATCCCACTGAATCTAGAGAGCCGGTGTTATTTGTAACAGGAGAAATTGCAAAGGCATATAGGTCGTTATGGAATACAGAAAACCCTTCGTGTGGCTGTTTATCTTCTTTAAACTGGTTCACTATGGTTAGTGATGATAGCTCTTGTATTTGAAGATCTTCAGAAAAAAAGTCGTAAAAGGTATAGTGATCAGAGAACAAGTAAGCCACATCGATATCAAAAGGGGACTCGAAAAGATACTGGGTGATATTGTCACGTATCCACGGCAGGTCGTTTTCTTCCAGGGCGGCTATTAAATCGTCCCAGTAGGCATATTCTATGGCTTTCTTTTGTAAGGATTGTAAGTTGTTTTTGAAATATGCATCCATGGTATGCATGCGGCTTTCAGCCAGCTCATGCATAGTTTCTACTTCAAAGCTGTACAAGGGTAGCATGATTGCGAATAGTGCAAATAATGCCGCTACAGCGATGCTTAAGATCGTGCTGAATAGATATTTTTGAGTAAGCTTCATCTATTAATACCTCACGTTTATAGCTTATGTATTCTTATATTATAGCAGACCATGACATATCATGCCATAATAGACAGAAAAATATCGAACAATATTATGACTGACAATAGCAAGAATAAAACTTTCATGTTTCAAATTTTTGACTTGTCAACTGTACTTCTGTATAGAAGCATGCTGAAGAGATAGGAGCTTTTAGCCGATAACGGTTTAGAATATGATAGCGACCCAATAACAAGATATGTACGTCTTCCATTGATTTAAAATGAAGGCAGTATTATAATATAATTGGAAAACATAAGGAGGGAGCACCTGGTGGTTAAAGAAATTGATTTAGATGGAAATATACTTAAGAAAAATAAGATTCCCTTGCTTATCAAAGATAAAGAATGGCGAAATATCTTTGAACCCTATAGTACAAAAAAAATGAAGAAAATTATTGAGGAAATGGAGGATAAAATCAGACTGGAAAAGGAAACGTATGCTCAATTAAAGGCATATACAAAACAAAAAAAAGAACTGATGGAAAAAATCCTTCACCTATCAAATGAAGCTAACAGTAATAATAATGAAGAGGCATTAGATAAATTGGATAGAATCAAATTAGATATTTTAAAAATGAATGATATTATGGATGAACTCCAATTTTCTCTTGAAATGATACCAAGAGACCTTAACCACTTAAATCTAGAATTGTTGAAGGAAACAATTTATCTGTCCTATGAAGATATAAAAGACGGTGGTACGGAGATCAAAGTATTACATGAAGATATTATAAAGCTTAGAGAACAGTTAACGGAAAAATGGGAGAAAAAGCTGAAGCTTGAGGAGCGTGTGAGTCTTCTATATTCATATTTACATAACACGTTAGGACATGAAGAAACGGATAAGCTGGACCAGAAATTTCTCTAGAGTACGAAGGATACGTACTCTTTTTCTCTTGTCGAATGAAGCGTATGAATGATTCTTGTATGACTGTATCAAGATAGATATAGAAACAGGGAGTGAACAAAATGATAAAAGGGGTAGGAATCGATATTATTGAGATTGAAAGGATAGAAAGGGCTATTCAGAAGAATCATCGATTTTTAGAAAAAGTATTTCACTGCAATGAAATCATGTTTTTTCAGGAGAATAAGGTTACGACAAATACCATAGCCGGTACATTTGCGGCAAAAGAAGCAGTCGTCAAAGCATTAGGTACAGGTTTAAGAAATTTTGGTTGGCATGATATTGAGATCAAAAGAGATTCTTTGGGGAAACCTGTAGCCATGCTACATGGAAATGCCCATCAGATCATGATGGAAAAAGATATCGCAGATATCATGATAACGATTTCACATTGTAAGTTGTATGCAGTAGCGCAAGCGATAGCTATCTGATATAGATCTATGCGCTTAGAATTTCATTTAGATGGAGATACAATGCAGTCTAGAGATGTTCTGACAGTATTCGGTTCACGGTACGCGGTACACGTTGTTCGGTCGGGGTCAAGCTTTGAGGTCTTTTCCGTGTATCGTGTATCGCGTATCGAAACATGAAATCAAAAAATTCATTTAGTTGTTAAGCTGCAGAATTGTATATATATAAAATTAGATAGAAATATGGGAGTGGTGAGACTCATGAAAATCGTAAACAGTAAGCAAATGAAAAATTTAGATCGAATAGCAGTCGATGAATTTGGCATACCTGAAGCCGTATTGATGGAGAATGCGGGCATAGCGGTATTCCACGAGGTTATGAAATCATTGGAAAGAATGGAAAGCCAAAGGGTTTCGATTATCTGTGGAAGAGGAAATAACGGGGGAGATGGGTTTGTTGCTGCTCGACATCTTTTTCAGCAAGGGGTTAGAGTAAAAGTATTTATTATTGGAAATCCTACTGTTATTGCAGGGGCTGCAAGGGTCAATTATGAGATTATTGAAAATCTTGGATTATCAATTGAGACCATAGGAAAAACGGAAGAAATACATAAGCTTATAGATGGAATGAAAGAAAGCGGGCTCATCGTTGATGCCATCTTCGGTACAGGATTAGATAGGGAAATGACAGATTTTATGAGGGATATCATTCATAGAATCAATGAACTGCAAAAAAAGGTTATTTCTGTAGATATTGCGTCGGGCGTTATGACCAATACCGGTGCCATCGCTGGTGCAGCGATAAAAGCCGAAAAAACTGTCGTCTTGCAGCTTCCGAAGATTGGTAATGTCAATTATCCAGGAGCAGCGTATTGTGGAGAGCTTGTTTTAAAAGACATTGGAATACCCCATAGGGCAATAGGCGAGGCTGGAATATCCATTAATTTGATAACAAAAGATGTTGTAAAAGATATCTTACCTATGCGAAAAAAGGATACCCACAAAGGAAATTATGGAAAAGCATATATAGTGGCTGGTTCCACGGGAATGACCGGAGCAGCAATGCTGACGGCAGAAGCCATATTGAGAAGTGGTGCAGGTCTTCTAAAGGTCGCTATTCCCCAAAGCTTAAATAATATTATGGAGGTAAGATTAACAGAAGCCATAACCGTACCTCTTCCTGAACTAAAGCGGGGATGTGTAGGAATCAGCGACATTGATAAAATTATTAAGATTATGGAGCAAAGCGATGTTATTGCTGTAGGTCCTGGCAGTGGGCAGAGTAGGGAATTGGAGGAAGTATTAAGAAATGTGTTTGAAAATTCCAGTATTCCCATGGTTTTAGATGCTGATGCGTTGAATGCAATTGCCCATCGATTGGAGTTGTTCAACCTACTTAAATCTCCGGCTGTTTTAACACCTCATGTGGGAGAAATGTCCAGGATGACGGGGATATCCGTTGAAGAAATAAACGCAAATCGGATTCAAATTGCACAGGATTTTTCAAAGAAATGGAATGCCATTATTGTTCTAAAGGGAGTGAGGACTGTGGTGGCAAGTCCTGAAGGGGAGGTTTATATAAATACCACAGGTAATCCCGGTATGGCTACTGCCGGTAGTGGAGATGTTTTGACGGGCATTATCACGGGCTTTATTGCTCAAGGTATTGATCCGTTCCTTGCAGCAGCAGCAGCAGTATATGTTCACGGAGATGCAGGGGACAGAGCCGCCGAGCGATTGGGCGAGTATGGCTTAATAGCAGGGGATCTGGTGTTGGAATTGCCCCAGGCTATCAAAAATATTGTTGGTAGATAGGAGGTTTAAAGCGTAGATGAAAGCAAAAGATATTATGAATAGGGATGTCATAACTGTAAAGGCGGAGCAAAGCATTCAAGATGCTGCTAAGATGCTATTAGAGAATAAAATCAGTGGTATGCCTGTGATTGATGATGAAGGGCGTGTGGTAGGGATTATATCAGAAGCAGACTTGATTTATCGAGAAAAAAATATCCATACACCCGGCTTTGTTTCAATCTTGCAGGGGATCGTTTTTTTAGAAAGTATGAAGAGCATGGAAAATCAGATACGAAAAATAGCAGCATCAAAAGTTGAGGATGTTATGACAGCAAAGGTTATTGTCGTAAAAGAAGATACAAAAACAGAAGATATTGTGGATCTTATGCTGGAAAAAAGAATTAACCGGGTACCCGTTGTAAATGATGATGGTAATTTAGTTGGAATTGTTACGAGATCTGATATTTTGAAGCATATAATATAGATTTTCACGTAAAGATTAATAGAACAATCTTTACGTGGAGGGGTAACTTTGAAGTTGAAGGGTTTAAAAACTATTTTTATTCTCAATTTGATTTTCCTCATGGTATTTGTCGGATGTTCACCAAAGAATGATGAAGAACTGTTTTATGAATCACAGAAGCTGTTAAGTAACATAGAAAGCTACAGTTGTGAGGCCGAAATAACAGTTGTTGGTAATAAAAAACCGGAAACGTATATCATGAAGCAGTGGTTTAAAAAACCAAATCTATATCGACTGGAAATTACAAGTCCAGAAGAATTAAAGGACAAGACGACGGTATCAGATGGCTCAAAGGCTTGGATTTACCATCCAAGGATCAATCAAACCTGGCTATTGGAAAATTTTGATCGTACAGATGAACAGAGTATGTTTTTAGGCTATTTTATTAAAAACTATATCAGTTCGGAGCAAGTTGAGATTTCTAAAAAGAAAACCGAAGAGAGGGAGTATCTGGTTATTGATACGGATATTCCAGGCAACCACTTGTATTTTAGCAAGGAAAGACTGTGGCTGGAAATAGACCACTATAAGCCTTTTAAGCTTCAGGTGTTTGATGCACAGGATAACATGAGAATTGAAGTGAAGTATCTTGACTTCCAGTATAATCCTAAGCTGCCGGAAGATATTTTCAATATTCAGATGGCATTTAAGGAGCAATAAAATATAGATGTGCGATTGAAAATTCACTGTTTACAAACTATTTCTATGATAGAAGGATAGACATTCATAGGGTTAAACGTTAGAAGTTAGTAGTTAGAAGTTTCCGCGCGTGTCTCAAGGGTCTTTATCTTTTTTGCTACATAGGGTTGACTATAAAACGTCTAACGTTTAACCTCTAACCACATTTATAAATTTATTTAGAGCATAAATAAAGTGACAATAAAAATTTAATTTCAAAGTTAGATATTTACAGTAGATGAGGGGGATTACAATGTACAGAATGGATAAAGTAAGACCTGTATGGGCTGAAATTAACCTGGACAATTTAGCCCATAATATGCGAGAAGTAAAACGGATAACAAAACCGGGTGTGATCGTGACCGGTGTTATTAAGGCTGATGGCTATGGCCATGGTGCCTCTGTTATTGCTCAGACTTTGCTGGAAAATGGTGCCGATAGAGTAGCGGTCGCTACTTTGTCTGAGGCATTAGCATTAAGGAATGTCTATCCTGATGTACCTATTCTTATCTTGGGTTATACACCTGAGAATCAAAGTGAAGAAGTTATCAAAGGAAATATTATCCAGACGGTTTATACCATAGATCAAGCGAAAGCTTTCTCTGATAGAGCAATGGCAATGGACAGGACCGTTATACTGCATATAAAAATTGACACCGGGATGAGCCGGCTAGGGATGAAACCAGATAATGGAACGATAGAGGCTATTAAAGAAATCATGAAGTTGCCGAATATATACATAGAGGGTATTTTCACACATTTTGCGGTAGCTGATGAAGCGGATAAAACTTTTACCCATACCCAGTATGAAAAATTCACCATGTTATGTCAACAGCTTCAGAATGAAGGAATTACCATTCCCATCAAGCATGTTTCCAATAGCGCAGCTATTATTGATTTGCAAGAAATGAACTTGGATATGGTTCGGGCAGGGATTATGCTATATGGCCTGTACCCATCTGATGATGTCCATAAAGAGAATATTCAGCTTAAAGAAGTCATGTCCTTGAAAGCTAAAATATCTCATGTTAAAGAATTGCCTTCCGGAGTAGGCGTTAGTTATGGCTTAACCTATGTAACCGACGAGATCACAAAAATAGCAACCCTGCCTATTGGATATGCTGACGGTTTTACACGAATGTTGACCGGAAAGGCAGAAGCCCTGGTAAAGGGGCATAAGGTTCCTGTGATAGGCAGAATTTGCATGGATCAATGTATGCTTGATGTGACACCTATCGAGGACGTTCAACAGGGGGATGAAGTGATTCTCATGGGAACAGATGGCGTAAATACGATATCCATTGACGAAGTGGCCAAGAAACTTGGCACCATCAACTATGAAGTGGTTTGCATGGTGGGTAAAAGGGTACCAAGGGTGTATAAAAAGGATAACGAAGTTATAAGAATAATTGACTACGTACTGGAATAAATGTTTGGAGAACTTGATCATTTCTGTATAAAAACAGAGTCATGTTGACACACTTATAATGAATAATATATAATTGAATATATATTTTAGTATATACTATCATGGCGTGTTGTGTGCTTATGCAGATGCTTCAAATGGCTTTTTAATTTTTTGGGAGGTGCTACCATGGCTGAATCCAAGCGCATCATTATCAGTTTGCCTAATAGCCTTTTACAAGAGGTTGATAATATTGTAGAAATCGAAAAGAGAAATCGAAGTGAGTTTATTCGAGAGGCAATGAAGTTGTATATAAGAGAACGGCGGAAGATAGAGACCAGGGAAAAAATGAAAAGAGGCTATAGGGAAATGGGCGCAATCAATCTTGCTTTGGCAGAATGGGGATTCCACATGGACACGTGTACACTTGAAAGCTATGAGGCAAGGCTTGCGGAGTGTGAGTAGCGTGATTGTTAAAAGAGGAGATATTTTTTATGCGGATCTCAGTCCGGTAATCGGGTCAGAACAAGGTGGCGTTAGACCGGTTCTGGTTGTTCAGAATGATATCGGGAATAAGTATAGTCCTACTGTGATCGTAGGCGCTATCACATCACAAATCAATAAAGCTAAGCTTCCGACACATATAGAAATTAGTGCGTTAGATTATGGTCTTACGAAGGATTCGGTTGTACTGCTGGAGCAAATTCGTACCATTGATAAAAAAAGGCTAAGAGAAAAAATTGGACATTTCGATGAAGACATGATGCAGAAAGTAAACGATGCTTTGTTGATAAGCTTTGGTTTGACTGACTTTTAGGCAGCTGGCGACAGCTGCCTTTTGTTATCATTAAGGAAATAGCTTGCATAAAATTTCTGTAGATAACATAATCATAGGGGCGAACGGTGTTCGCCCGCTTTGTTCTTGTAATAAAAATTTAATCCTCAAAGTCAATATAACGAAACTATCAGCGTCAATTTGTGGTAAAATAGAGATGTATCTTTAGACAAGGTTACATGATCGTACAAACCATGAGGCATTTCCTGGGAAATAGACAAAGGAGGACGAAATATGTGGAAAAAAATGAGAAATAGCAAGATTTATATGATTACCTTATGCACGTTTATTTTTATTATAGGATTTGCACAGATTAGTAAAGCAGGGTACTTTGAACCAGGTTCTAAAGATGATCCGGTTGTGACACAAAGTTATGTTGAAAAGAGAAATGAACAATTAAAATATTACATAGATCAAAAAACAGATGAGTTGGCAAAGCAGATACAGAATGGACAGGGAGGGGGTCAGGGACCTGTCTTTGAAATCATAGAACTCCAGAAGGGGCAGAAGATTATCTGTGGTGCCAGTACAGAACTGATCATACGGTCAGGCGGAGCAAAAGCTATTGCCAGCCAGGCTGGTGGGTTAGCTAATTTAATTTCAGGTGTTGACTTAAGCACAGGCCAAAATGTGACTCCAAATCAATTAATTCTAAGCCCAAGAAATGATGGTAGAGGAATAGAGATTACCGAGAATAGAACATTTATTCTCATTAAGGGTAGCTACAGCATTCAATAAAGCGCTAAGGCGCTTTTTTTCAAGCAGTGGAGGTAGAAATGAATAGTCGCAAACAAACGCTTCATACGATTTTTGCAGTTATTAGTTTGACTTTTTTTGCAAAATTTATTGGTTTTTTTAGAGATGCATTATTGGGAAGTCGGCTAGGTGCAGATATTGAATCTGACGCGTATCTGATGGCCCTAAACAGCACCTCCATTATTTTTGTAAGTTTGGGTAGTGCAATCGTAACTGCTGGTATTCCTATCATCGTTGAGCATATAACAAAGCAAAACAAAAAAGAAGCATTTTCCTTTGTGAACAATCTTCTAAATATTTTAGTCTTGCTTTCTTCGGGCTTAACGATTGTGGGCATGTTTTTTTCTAAGAATATCATGGCTTTACTGGCCAATGGATTTGAAGGAGAAAAACTGGCATTAACTTCAAAACTAACACAGATTATGTTTCCCATACTGATATGTATTTCCATTACATATGTGTTTGTTTCTTTGCTTCAATCCTTAAATCGGTTTAAGGTTACATCGATCATTAGTTTTCCCGGCAATGTTTTATCCATAATCTTTCTGTATTACTTTATAAAGGGCTATGGCGTAGTTGGTTTAGCTGTCATAACAACGATTGGTTGGGTACTTCAGTTTGTTGTTCAGATTCCGACGCTCTATAAGGAAGGATATCGCTATCGGTTTACGATGAACTTCAAGGATGAAAGCATTATTCGGTTTTTTAAAATGATTCTGCCGATTACCGTTGTTGCAGCCGTTGCACAGTTTAATATTTTGTTAGATGAAGCTCAAGCCTCCTTTCTAGATCATGGAAAAATATCCTATTTGTATTATGCCAACATGTTGTACCAAGCAATTGCTACCACTACGGTTCTTGGCATCAGTGCAGTTATGTTTCCAAGGTTTGCGGAGAAGGCTGTTAAACTTAACAATATACAGTATTCCAATTTTGTGACTTCTATTTTAAAATCAATGATTTTTATTTTATTACCAATGACGACGGGAATTATACTTCTAAGAATCCCGGTCATTCGATTGGTTTTCGAAAGAGGAGAATTTATTCCCTCTGCCACGGCGGGAACTTCATTGGCTTTTGCCTTCTATTCTTTAGGGATGTTGGGCTTTGGATTCCAAGACATTTTAAATAAAGCTTTTTATGCACATCATGATATTTGGACGCCTGTTAAGTATGCTGTTGGTGTAATAGCTGTCAATATGATATTAAACCTTATGTTTGTCACTGCCTTTGATATAGGAGGATTGGCTGTTGCTACGGCAGCAGCATCAACTTTCGGAGCCGTGGGTTTGATACTGGCATTTCGGAGGAAAACCGGTTACTTTGAGGCAAGAAATTTAGTCAAAGGCTTCACAAAGGTTTTGGCAGCATGCGTTGTTATGGGTGTGTCCGTTAGCATAAGTCTCTATGTATTAGATAGGTTTTTAACGGATTCTGGTATACTTATAAAGCTAATAAAGGTTGTGGTCCCAAGTATTTTAGGAATGGTTATTTACGGTGTTGTTACAGTCTTGCTAAAAATTGAGGAAGCGAAGTATTTATATAAGGAAATGATTTTGCCTTTTCTTTTCCGTAAGAAAGATCGATTATCTTAGAAATTATCGTAAAGGATGTGAACGTATGAAAAAAAATAGGATTTTGATTGCTGTTATTATCGTGGGATTGATTGCAGCCTCGATCAGTATTTTCAGCCGTATAACCTTAGAAAGTAACGACAAAAAGGTGGATATTACCCTGGATTATGTGGAATTCCAGAAATTGGCTGACCAGTCCGGGAAGGGTTTAGGCTGGTGGTTTCAAAAGATGAATGAATTTGGGGTATCCTCAGTAGCATTAAATGAAGAAAGCTTTCAGTCCATGATAGAGGACTATAAACCTATAAGAGCAGATATTGTTGGGAATATATTACGAGAAGGGGATTGGAAAGAAACCTATCCAAAAGAATTGGTTGCTTACTTCAATGAAAATGGTATCGATGAGTATGATGTGGTTGCAATCACTGACTCAAAAGAATTGTATCAAACGATCAAAACTGCCATGAAAGAAAGATACCAAACAAAGAAATTTACGGTGGTAGAAGGAGCCACAGATTATATTTTTATTTTGGATGGAACGGTAGATGAAGCAGTCTATCTGAAGCAGCCGGAAAAATTGGATAGTACAGGCAAACCTACGCAGCAGACGCCAAAACTATATTCGTCAAAGTTGCTATCCATAGGACTGGGATTCGACCCGGAAAAAATCGAACTGATAAAAAACAGTGGGATGCAAGTAATACCCAGACCCTTTAACTACAGCGGCTGGAGCAGTAAAAAACTGGTGGATGCTTTCATTAAAGACATAGAGAATTTCAATATTCAGCCAGCCTATATGATTTTTGCAGGCAATGAAATATTGGGATATCCAGATGCTGTTCAGCAGACAAAACGTTATCTGGAAGATAAGGATATCAAAGTGGGAATGATTGAAACCGGTGTACAGCGGGAGCATTTAGAACAGGAAGGTCTTTATGAACTGACAAGGGCCATGGATTATCGGGCGGTTAGGGTATTTACCCTCTGGCCGTGGATTCAGAAAAATTATAAGGCTTATAATTATGAAGGTGCAGAAGAAATTGAAAATACCTTATATAGAGCGGTTACGGAAAGAAATATACGCATGATATTTTTCAAACCTTTTAAGCATAATGATTTTAAATATGTAACCGACGTGAAGGCATATGAAAAGATGTTTGCCAGCTTCGAAGAAAGAATCGAACGACATGGTATGTCATTGGGGGAGGCAAGTACCCTTGGATTCAATCGGGTAAGGACGCTGTATAGAACATTAATGGGATGGGGAATTATAGCAGGAGCGCTGCTGCTGCTTGATTGTTTCCTTCCAATACCTCGCAAATTCATGTATGGTTTATTAGGTGCTGGACTATTAGGCGTGGCTGGATCCTTGGTAGTACTGCAGTCTTTGGGAGATAAAATACTGGCTTTAGGAGCAGCGGTTGTTTTCCCATCCTTAAGTATCATGTATTTCTGCGGGCGATGCAAGCAATATACCTTTAAAGAAAATGATAAGACTAGTTTGATAAACATCATCATAGGCGGAGCAAAGGAATTGCTGCTTTCATCTCTCATTTCTTTCAGTGGGGCTATATTTGTTGCTGCAACGCTGTCACATACGGAGTATTTGTTAGAAATGGATATTTTCAGAGGCGTAAAAGTAAGTCAATTGACCCCTATCTTTTTATATGTGTTGATTTATCTTGTCTATTTTGGATATAAACATGGAAAAGAAAATAGTAAAGAACTTGGCCTGAAATGGAAAGACATCCATGCATTGATTTTTGAGGATATCAAAGTTATTTATGTACTCATCGGTTGTGTTCTAGGCGTGGTTGGATATATTTATTTAGCCAGAACAGGCCATGAAACATCGGTGCAGCCGTTGCAGATTGAATTGATCGGAAGGAATTTTCTAGAAATGAAACTTTTGGCTAGGCCGAGGACCAAAGAATTTATTGGCGCTTTTCCAGCTTTGATGGTGGCAGTTTATTTTGCTTCTAGAAAAATAAAGTGGCCGGTTTTCATATGCGGCTTAGGAGCAGTAATTGGACAAACATCCATCGTAAATACATTTAGTCATCTTCGAACACCATTCTATCTTTCTGTTGTAAGAACCCTCTATTCTCTTGGGTTTGGTATTGTATTGGGAGCCATATATATATTGGTGATTGAAGTCGTGTTAAAAGTGGTAAGAATGGTGAGAGGGGAAAGACTTAATGGGTAAAGTGGTGATTTCTGGATATTATGGGTTTAATAATGTAGGAGATGAATCCATCTTGACGGCCATTGTTCAGAATTTGAAAGATAGCATTGCAAACATTGATATTACAGTATTATCTGTAAATCCTGTAAGCACTGCTCAGAAACACCAAGTTCACGCAATCGATCGAAAGAATATATTTCAGATTATAAGAGCCATATGGGATGGTGAACTGCTTATAAGTGGTGGAGGAAGTCTCCTTCAGGATGTAACCAGTCATAGAAGTATAAGTTATTATTTAGGTATTATGATGATTGGCAAGCTTTTGAAAAAAAAGGTAATGGTATATAGCCAGGGGATAGGCCCCATCAATAGAACCCTTAACAAGTATTTGGTTCGTTGGGTTCTGAATAAAGTAGATGTTATAACTGTCAGAGATGAAAAATCCAAGAAGGAACTCATTGAAATCGGTGTTAGAAATCCAGAGATCTATGTTACGGCAGATCCTGTCATTGGCTTAAAAAAGGGAAACCTAGCATTAGGCGAAGGGATTTTGCAAAAGGAAGGGATGACGGAGAAAGGGAAGCATCTTATCGGCTTTGCCATCCGAGGGTGGCGATGCAGTGATAAGTTTAAAAAGGATATGGCAGCAATTGCAGACGGACTTATTGATGACTTGGGTGTTGAGGTTGTATTCATCCCGTTTCATTTTGGTGAGGATGTAAAAATACTGGATGAAATACAAGACTTGATGAAGAATAAGGGGATTTTCATCAAAAATCGGTACGACATTCATGAAATGCTTGGTATCGTCGGTAATTTGGATTTGCTGATCGGTGTACGGCTGCATTCCCTTATATTTGCTGCGGTAATGAATACACCAATGATTGCCTTATCCTACGATCCTAAAATTAACAGCTTTATGGATTCGCTGAATATGGAGACTTTATGTCACATTGAAGATATCGTATGGCAGGATTTACTGGATGAAGTAAAAACAAAATGGCATGAGCGGGAAAAACTTAAAAAAGCTTTAAGCAGTCGCGTGGCAGAATTATGTTCTAAGCTGCAGATAAATGAAAATATTGTATCCAGACTGTTGCAGTAAAGGGAGTGTTAACGTGCGAAAACGAGTAGATATAATGGGTGCACCTATCGATCAGGTGACGCTGGATCATGCACTGCATAGATTCATAGAGTTTGTTAATAATGATAGATGTAGCATGATTGTGACCCCTAATACGGAAATTGTCATGGAAGCCCAAACGGATGAGGAACTGCTTCAGATTTTGATGGAAGCTGACCTTGTGATACCTGATGGAATAGGGCTAATTTATGCATCTAAAATTCTGAATCGAGGCTTGACGGAGAGGGTTACAGGTATAGACCTTATGGCCAGAATTTTGAATTATTGCAACGAAGAGAAAAGACGGGTATACTTTCTAGGAGGTAAACCTGGCGTTGCAGAAAAGGCGTGTGAAAATATAAAGGGGAAATATCCCCAGATTTCCATTGTTGGGGTGAGGGATGGGTATTTTAAACCCCACGAAGAGGCGGAGATTATTGAAGAAATCAATCATCATATGCCTGATGTTCTATTCGTGGCACTAGGTGCGCCGAAACAAGAAAAATGGATCTATGGACATAGAAACGACCTGAAGGTGAAAGCTGCAATGGGCGTTGGCGGCAGCGTTGATGTTTGGGCAGGAACTGTTAAAAGAGCGCCGGATGTATATCAGAAGTTTGGCTTGGAATGGTTTTATAGACTGATGAAAGAACCTTGGCGATATAAAAGAATGATGGTGCTGCCAAAGTTTATGGTAAAGGTTTTGGTCAAAAGAGTGATCGGATGATCAAAATAGGGAAGCAAGGTTGCCAAAAGAAGGAACTTCGTGTATGCTATAGATGAAATTTATTCAATGTGTTATTCAGCTTATGACCATAGTACATAGGGTGCTAGGGAAAGAATAAAAAACAATATTTTAACGGGAGTGATCGATTTGTCAAACGTAGACTATAGTAAGTTGCAGCAAATTGCAACAGAAATTCGGAAGGATATTATTCGAGCAGTTCATGCAGCAGGGTCCGGACATCCGGGAGGTTCTTTATCCGCTGCAGATATTTTAACGGTTCTGTATTTCCATAAGATGAATGTCGATCCACAAAATCCGAAGTTGGAAGATCGAGATCGATTTGTACTATCCAAAGGACATGCCGCTCCGGTATTATACGCTGCTTTAGCCGAAAAGGGGTTTTTTGCCAAGGAGGAACTTTTAAAGCTAAGACATATCGATGCCATGCTGCAGGGTCATCCTGATATGAAAGGGGTACCTGGTGTGGAGATGTCCACAGGTTCTCTAGGCCAAGGCTTTTCAACAACAATTGGTATGGCACTGGCTTCAAAGCTAGATGGTCGAAAGAACAGGATTTATGTACTGTTGGGTGATGGAGAAGTACAGGAAGGTCTTGTATGGGAAGCATCTATGGCAGCTGCCCACTATAAATTAGATAATCTCACAGCTTTTCTTGACTGGAACGGACTTCAAATTGACGGAAAAACCGAGGATGTCATGAACATACATCCTGTTGTGGAAAAGTGGCAAAGCTTTGGCTGGAATGTCCTTGAAATCGACGGACATGATTTTGAACAGATTATTCATGCCATAGAAACTGCCGAAAACACCAAGGATAAACCAACAATGATTATTGCAAAAACAATAAAAGGTAAAGGTGTGTCCTTTATGGAGAATGAAGCAGGTTGGCATGGAAATGCGCCGAAAACAGAAGAGGCTGAAAAAGCTCTTGAAGAATTAGGGGGTGTGCTATAATGGCAGAACAAAAAATTGCAACAAGGGAAGCTTATGGAGAAGCCCTGGCGGAGCTTGGTAGAGTAAATGATCAAGTGGTGGTTCTGGATGCTGATTTATCAAAATCTACAAAAACAGCGGTATTTCAGAAATCATTCCCAGAACGATTTTTTAATATGGGAATAGCAGAACAAAATCTAATGGGCACAGCTGCTGGTTTTGCTACATCCGGGAAAATTCCTTTTGCCAGTACGTTTGCCATGTTTGCAACAGGAAGAGCCTTTGAAATTATCCGAAACTCTATCTGTTATCCAAAGTTAAATGTTAAGATTTGTGCAACCCATGCAGGTATTACAGTGGGAGAGGACGGTGCATCCCATCAATCATTAGAGGATTTGGCATGCATGCGGGCAATACCCAATATGGTTGTTATTAACCCTGCGGATGCTGTTTCAGCTAAGAAAGCAATCTTTGCAATTGCTGAACATAATGGCCCGGTTTATGTAAGACTGGGAAGAGCCAGTGTACCTGTTCTGTATGATGAAAAGGAATTTACCTTTGAAATCGGAAAAGGAAACGTATTGAAGAAAGGCAAAGATGTAACCATCATCGGTACCGGTATCATGGTTGCAGAGGCAATAAAGGCCAGTGAAATCCTTAAGGAACAGGGTATCGAGGCTAGGGTAATCGATATACATACAATAAAGCCTATTGATCAAGATATTATCATCGAAGCTGCATCTGAAACCGGTGCCATCGTTACAGCAGAAGAACATAACATTATCGGAGGTTTAGGCTCTGCCGTTGCAGAGGTTCTTGTTGAGAAAAAGCCTGTTCCTATGAAACGTGTAGGTACAGTGGATACCTTCGGAGAGTCAGGAAAACCAAACGATTTGATGAAGAAGTACGGATTAACGGCCGAGCATATTGTAGAAGCAGTGAAAGACGTACTGAAAATGAAATAATAGGAGAGGGAGGATTTATTCCTTCCCTCTTTTCTATTTGGGTGCGTCCAGTGAAGCTGGACTACACTAGCGGGTGCAAGTCCCGTCCCAGTAATCGCCAGTGAGCTGGGTAGCCAATCTCGGTGCGTTGCAGTAATGCAGGGTGCTAAGCGAGAGGGTAAAG
>JBMOKU010000059.1:0-46586 GCA_049324315.1 Bacillota bacterium
CAGGGAGCAACTGGAGCTACAGGTGCCACAGGAGCAACGGGAGCACAGGGAGCAACCGGAGCTACAGGGGCAACAGGAGCACAAGGAGCCACAGGAGCAACGGGAGCAACAGGGGCGACAGGAGCAACGGGAGCAGGATTAGCTTCTTTCGGCTATGTATTCCATCTTGCGGATACTGGTGTTGATGACACAGTTGCTGCCGGATCAGATGTTCTTTTCAGCGACAATGGTCCTTTAGTAGGTATAACTCATATTCCAGGTACTTCTGGAATTACTGTTACCAATACTGCTAATTATGAAATCCATTATAGTGTTAGTGTAACAGGAAATACCGGTGCAGAAATATCCATTGCTGTAAACGGAACTGTCAATCCATCCACACGGATTTCTATCCTAGATGTACCGGATCAAGTAAGCGGAGAGGCTATTTTAGGCCTCACAGGCGGTGATGGAATTTCTCTACGCAATAGTGGAACCACTTCATTTGTCATGGATCCGTCTCCGCAAGTAGGTGCACAATTGACCATTATTCAATTAGATTAACTTGACCAACAAAGCCTTCCATTTATTTGGAAGGCTTTGTTATTGAATATAACGATCATATCTCAATCACATAACCTAAAAGATGACATACAATGTATTGAAATATGAAGATTGATGAGGTGATCATATGCCGACCATTAGTTTATGCATGATCGTAAAAAATGAGGAGAAGGTTCTTAGCAGATGCTTGGATTCGTTTAGCGGAATAGCAGATGAAATTATCATTGTTGATACAGGATCTGAAGATAAGACAAAGGAAATAGCCGAGCGTTATACGGATATAATATATGATTTTCAGTGGATTGATGACTTTGCGGCTGCTCGTAATTTTTCCTTTAGTAAGGCCTCCATGGAATATATCCTTTGGACGGATGCTGATGATATGCTGCTGGAGGAAGATAGACAGAAGTTTTTGCAGCTTAAGGAAGTACTTAGCTCAACGATAGATTGTGTGACGATGAATATCAACTTGGCTTTTGATCAATATGGAAAAGTCACACACAGTATAAGAAGCAACCGTCTTGTAAAGAGAAGCTGTAATTTAAAATGGATCGGTCCGGTACATGAGTATCTGGAAATGAGTGGTAACATTTATAACAGCGATATTGGCGTAACACACAAGAGGGTCCATCATGATGTGAACAGAAACATAAGGATATACGAACAAAGGTTGAAAAACAATGAAGCGTTTAGTCCAAGAGACTTATATTATTATGCCAATGAGCTCCTCGATCATCAACGGCATCAAGAAGCTGTAGAATATTATAATAAGTTTTTAGATACGGGCCAGGGATGGTTTGAAGACAATGTTGCAGCTTGTGGGAAGCTTGCAGATATTCATATCCTCCTTAATGATTGGGAAAATGCAATGGCGTATTGTTTACAATCTTTTAAATATGATATACCCAGAGCTGAATCCTGCTGCCGTATGGGATTCTTGTTTCTAAACAAAAATATGTTTAAACAAGCTGCTTTTTGGTACAAAATTGCTACACTGCTGGAAAAGCCAACAGAAAATATGGGATTAACAAATTCTGCCTGTTGGACTTGGCTTCCACACCTTCAACTGTGTGTCTGCTATGATCGATTGGGACTTCACCAGCTGGCCTATGAGCATAATGAAATTGCCAGATTATATATACCCAATGATCAAAAAGTATTATACAATAAGCAGTATCTTGAGGGTATTTTAAAAACAAAGGGTGATGGAGGACAGTAAAAATTTTTGAACAAATTAACAAATGATTACTATGAATGAAGACTCAGCTGCGGTTGAGTCTTTATTAAATGAATCACATAATTGAGAATATCAAAATACAATGTATTGAAAAATGAAGAGCGATGAGGTGATCCTATGATAACGATCAGTCTATGCATGATCGTACGAAACGAAGAGAAGGTTCTTGCCAGATGCTTGGATTCCGTTAAAGGAATAGTTGATGAAATAATCATTGTTGATACAGGTTCTGAAGACCGCACAAAAGAAATAGCGAAACAGTATACCGATAAAATATATGATTTTGAGTGGATTGACGATTTTGCTGCTGCTCGAAACTTTGCTTTCAGTAAAGCCTCGAAGGAATACATCTTATGGCTTGATGCCGATGATATATTCTTGGATGAGGATCAACGTAAACTTTTAGAACTAAAAGAAACCCTAGATCCCTCTGTAGATTCAGTAATCATGCATTATTATCTGGTTTTTGATGGGAAAGGAAATGCAACATCCAGTCTACGAAGAAATCGCCTTGTGAAACGATCCCGAAATTTTCGGTGGGAGGGGGCTGTACATGAGTGTTTAGTCGTAGGAGGAGTCATTTTCAATAGCGATATAGCGGTGGCACATAAGAAAGTACGTGGGGATACGTTGAATCGCAATATAGAAATGTATGAGAGACGATTGGCAAGGGGGGATGAATTTTCTCCAAGGGATTTATATTATTATTCCAATGAGCTTTTTGACCACCAAAGGTATCAAGAGGCAGCAGAACAATATACCAAGTTTTTAGATTCAGGGAAAGGATGGTTTGAAGACAATATAGCCGCATGTGGAAAGCTTACAGATATTTATATTCATCTTAAAGATTGGGATAATGCCATGAAGTACAGTTTTCAATGCTTCAGATATGATGTGCCTAGGGCTGAGGCCTGCTGTCGCACTGGATTCTTGTTTTTAAACAAAAATAAGTTTAAACAAGCTGCATTTTGGTATAAGCTTGCTACACAGTTAGAAAAGCCTGCTGACAATATGGGGGTGGCAAATCATGCCTGCTGGACTTGGCTGCCCCATCTTCAATTGTGTGTTTGTTACGATCGCTTGGGGTTTCACCAGCTGGCCTATGAGCATAATGAAATAGCCAGGTCCTATATACCTAATGATCATAAAGTTTTATATAATAAACAGTACTTGGAGAATACATTAAAAATAAAGGGTGTTAACGGGTAGTAAAGACTATGTTTTATTGTTATTAGAAGTGGGGCGGACGATTGTTCGTCCTTTTACTTTGTAACCGTAAACGACTGTCCACATAATATAAACTGAAAGGATATGATCGCTTAGTTTAAAGACCATCCTTAAAAACAAAAGGACAACAAAATCGTTTAATGAAGGAGGGATTGGTGTGCCTATTTTATTCATAACGCCTACAGATGCGACGTTTGTATTGCAGTCACAACCGAACACAAGCTTTGGACCTCAAGAGAATCTTTATGTAGGTCGAGGTGCAACGCCAAATGACGCGGTTAGAAGTCTCTTGCATTTCGATCTTTCTGCAATTCCACCAGGAGTAATCATTACAAATGCAACATTAAGACTTTTCTTTTTTCTGAAGGTGGTATCAGGTGTACAACCACTATCCGCGCAAGGGCTGCTAAGTAGTTTTTCTCAGAACACAGTGACCTGGAACACCCAGCCAGCGTCAGGAGGGACTATTTTTTCAACAAACTTATCTGAGAGTAATGTAAACAACTTTATCTTCTTGGAATTAACTGATCTGGTGCAAGACTGGTACGATGGATATTTTACAAATAATGGAATATTACTTACTACCATTGAGACACAAATTAGTATCATGGGATTTAGAGGTTTTGAACCTGGTAATGTTCCGAATTGGCCTACCCTTATCGTTGAATTTGCGGAAACTATTCCAGGGCCAACCGGGGCCACCGGAGCTACCGGAGCCACAGGAGCTACGGGAGCACAAGGAGCAACAGGGGCAATGGGAGCCACAGGAGTCACAGGAGCAACAGGAGCAACAGGAGCAACAGGAGCAACAGGGGCTACAGGGGCCACAGGAGCACAAGGAGCAACGGGAGCTACAGGCCCGTCAATCCCGGTTTCAGTTAACCGCATTTACGTTACAAATCGAAATGCTAACAATGTCTCTGCCATAGACGGAAATACCAACACTGTTATTGCCACCGTTACGGTAGGTGGGGGGCCATTAGAAGTAGGTGTGAATTCGACAACGAATCGCATTTACGTTGCAAATTTGCTTACTAGCAATGTCTCTGTCATAGACGGAAATACCAATACTGTTATTGCCACTGTTACGGTAGGTTCGAACACAAGAGGAGTAGATGTGAATCCGACAACAAACCGCATTTACGTTGCAAATGCCGTTTCCAACAATGTCTCTGTCATAGACGGAAATACCAATACAGTTATCGCCACTGTTATGGTAGGGGTAGGTGCGCTCCCGCAAGAAGTAGGTGTGAATCCGACAACGAATCGCATTTACGTTACAAATCAAGGTCAAGGCAATGTCGCTGTCATTGATGGAAATACCAATACAGTTATCGCCAGCATTACAGTAGGTTCGTCACCACAAGGAGTAGGTGTGAATCCTTTAACAAATGGTATCTACGTTGCAAATATCGGTCCTGACAATGTCTCGGTTATTAGCGGAGTTGCCAATACAGTTATCGCCACCGTTACGGTAGGCGGGGACCCATTCGGAGTAGGTGTGAATCCAACAACGAACCGCATTTACGTTACAAATCAAAGTACAGACAATGTTTCGGTCATTGATGGAAATACCAATACTGTTATGGCCACCGTTGCGGTAGGTGATCTACCACGAGGAGTAGGTGTAAATCCTTTGACAAACGGGATTTGCATTGCAAATTTCAGTTCTGACAATGTTTCGGTCATTGATGGACTTTCTAACAATGCTATCGCCACCGTTACGGTAGGCGATGGCCCACAAGGAGTAGGTATAAATCCTTAAGGTGCACTTAGGAAATATTAGGATTATAGAAAAGCAAATTAAAAATTAAAGGTTAAAAGTTAAGAAAAACAGATACTTCAATTCCAAACATTTATGCAAAAGTTAAGTATTGATATTTTGAAAAAGACATGAAAAAAGACATGGGGACAGTCCCTCAGTTTCGCCAAGAACGGGCGCAACAGCAGGTACAGTCCCCAAGTCTTTTTTGCTGTGAACTTGTTGCTTCAATGCATAAGAGGGATGCGGGTGGACAGGGTCGTCCACCCCTACTTCTTAATAGCAGAAACACATCGGAATCACCGGGCATATATATGTAGAAGAAATATATCTTGAATCCCAAAGAGGTGAGCGTGTGAATATCAGTCTTTGTATGATTGTAAAAAATGAAGAGGATACCCTTGAAAGGTGTTTAGCATCCGTCAGTGATATTATGGATGAGATTATTATTGTAGATACAGGTTCAACGGATAAAACGAAAAAAATTGCCGGAAAATTTACAGAACATGTTATGGATTTTGAATGGATCGATGATTTTGCTGCTGCGCGGAATTTTGCTTTTTCCCATGCAACCATGGACTATATTATGTGGTTGGATGCCGATGATGTGCTTTTATCGGAGGATCGGCAGAAGCTGCTGCGCTTGAAACAATCCATAGATCCTATAGTGGACGCTATTTCCATGGAATATCATTGTGACTTTGATGAGCAGGGTAATGTAACGTTAAATGTGCGGCGGACTCGGATCGTAAAACGAATGAGAAACTTCCAGTGGCGGGGTGCTGTTCATGAAGATTTGTTTGTAGATGGAAATCTGTTTGACAGCGATATCGTTGTGACCCATAAGAAAGCCCATGAGGCAGGGGATCGTAATATCAAGATTTATGAGAATCGGCTGAATCAGGGAAAGCCATTCACGGCTCAGGATATCTTCCACTTTGCCCGTGAACTGCATCAGCATCAACTGTACGAAAGAGCCATTGGATTTTATTTGAAATTTTTAGAAGATGAAAACAATTCGACAGAAAATAAGATTTTTACTTGCAATAGATTGGCTGACTGCTATTATCAGATTGGAGACAAGGAGAAGGAACTGGCCTACACCTATAAGTCCTTTGAATATGATACACCCCGTTCGGAAGCATGCTGTCGGCTGGGGTACCATTTCCTGCAGAAAAATGCATTCAAGCAAGCTGTTTATTGGTATAAGCAGGCCCTTGAAGCACCGTTACCGGAAAACAGCTGGGCTATTGTCAATCAACCGAGCCGTACCTGGCTGCCCCATATGCAGTTGGGGCTTTGCTATTATCAGTTAGGCTTGTATGATCTTTCTTATCATCATAACAAAATGGTGCTATCCTATCGACCCAATGATCAAGATGTTTTAAATAACCTCAGTCTCCTTGAAGAAATATTGAGACAGAGGCAGTCTCTCGCAACACATGGGGACAGGGCCACAATCCGGTAAAGAACACACCGGACAGTGGACCAGTCCCCAAGTCTTGCTATATATTGATTTACGTTTTTAAAATGATATTTTGTTTGCGGGACGGCACAGAGACCGTCCCCTACGAAAGAAAATGCATTCTATTCTTGAGAGCGTATCTACACTTTGTTTCATAAAATTATGTGGCTAACCTGTAACCATAACAGCTTATCCACATAGTATGAAATGAGGAGACTGTGAATGATATCACTCAAAAAATTCAGAAATGAGGTCGATGGATACGATGGACAACGGATACTGTACGATTTTAACGAAGGATAGGATATATCAAGGTATTGCATTATGGCATTCTTTACAGCAACATGCTGAAGAATATACGATGTTTGTTCTATGTATGGATGATACAGCTTATCATGTTTTAAGCAAACTACAAACGGATAAAATTGTCTTGGTTCCAAAAGCTGTTGTAGAGAACTATTGTCCCAATGTAAAGGGATTACCGAGAAAAACAAACGAATATTGCTGGACACTAAAACCAATCTTTCTAGAGTATTTATTCAATCATTATCCAAACATTGCAAGAATTACTTATGTAGATTCAGATATCTATTTTTTCGATGACCCTACTGTTATCTTCAAACATCAGTCTGCTTCCAACGTGTTATTATCCAAACATGACTTTGACCATGGAAATGTGGAAGCTGAGGGAGCTTGTGGAAAATATAACAGCGGATTTATAAGCTTTAAACGAAGCAAGGCTGCTCAGGACTGTTTAGCATGGTGGAAAGACCGATGTATCGAATGGTGCTATGACAGGAGTGAGCCTGATAGATTTGGAGATCAGAAATATGTTGAATTCTTTCCCCGTATGTTTGAAGGTGTGGATGAAATTTCAACGCCGGGAGTTAACATAGCCACGTGGAATCATTCCAAATACCAGTTCAAGATGAAGGAAAATAATGTATATATAAACGATGATAGGCTTATTTGCTATCATTATTGTGGTTTTAGGATTATTAACAAAAATGAATTTGCATTAATTATTGGAGATAAAAGATATATTGCGATCATTCATCAGCCCTATATGTCTATATTAAAAAATATTATGTCATGGGTGCAGAAAATAGCACCAGGCTATCAAGGATACTATATTGAACAACGTTTTCGCTCTGCAGCGCTAAGAATATTTCCCGGCAGCACTGTTCAGACTCCTTTCGGACAATTCATGAATATAAATGAATTAGCTAAAGAAAGTCAAAGAAGATAATGTTGTGGTAGATGATGGAAAAATATGTGGATGAAAGTTACGTATGAAAAAAGCTCTGAAAATACGATTTCAGGGCTTTTAGCGCTATCCCAAAGTATGTATCATGAAACGCTTTATTTTAATGAGTGACAAAAAAGACTTCTAAGATCGTTTCCCTTAATTCGTGATTCGTACATATATATGGTATATAAGTAGATTTGTTAGATAAAGCGATAAGTCCTACCAATGTGTATGGAATCACCAAGCTTTTAAGCGAAAGGAACGTGGGTTAGCATGAAAAAAATTCTGGTAACAGGAGCTGATGGCTTTATAGGTAGTCACTTAGTAGAAGGATTGCTTGAAGAGGGTAATGACATAAGAGCCTTCGTATATTACAACGCTTTTAATACATGGGGATGGTTAGATACATTTCCAAAGAAAAAATTGAGGGAAATAGAAATATTTACTGGAGATGTAAGAGACCCAAATGGCGTAAGGAAAGCGCTGGAGGACATTGACGAAGTATATCATTTAGCTGCTTTAATTGCTATACCCTTTAGCTATCATTCTCCGGATTCATATATTGATACGAACATAAAAGGAACATTGAATATATTGCAGGCAGCAAGGGATTTAGGAACGAGCAGAATTTTAATAACCTCAACATCAGAAGTATATGGCACAGCAAAATATGTGCCTATAGATGAAGAACATCCATTTCAAGGACAATCGCCATATTCAGCAACCAAAATAGGCGCAGACAGACTAGCCGAATCCTTTTATAGAAGCTTTCATATGCCTATTACAATCGTAAGACCATTTAACACATATGGGCCAAGGCAATCGGCAAGGGCGGTAATACCGACAATCATCATGCAGCTGCTGGCAGGAAAAGAAGAAATAAGACTTGGGTCTCTAACACCGACGAGAGATTTTAATTATGTAAAGGACACGGTACAGGGTTTTATAGAAATTGCAAAATCAGAAAAGACAATAGGTGAAGAAATAAATATAGCTTCTCAAGAGGAAATATCCATAGGAGAATTAGCTTCAGCGTTAATAAAGCAAATAAATCCTGAGGTTAAAATAGTATGTGATGAAGAAAGAATACGACCTGAAAAAAGTGAGGTAAATAGGTTGCTAGGATCAAATGAAAAAATAAAGCGACTGACAAAATGGGAGCCAAGATACACACTAGAGGAAGGATTATCTGAAACAATAACATGGTTAAAAGATAATTTAGACAAGTATAAGGTTGATATATATAACATTTAAAGGAGAATTTTTATGGGAAAATTGATACCTTTGTCGGTACCTAATTTTATAGGTAAAGAGCTTCAATATGTAACAAAGGCCATAGAGTCAGAATGGGTATCAACTGGGGGCGCATTTATAGAAGAATTTGAAGAAAAGATAGCAAACTATTTACGCGTTAAAAAGGCTGTTGCATGTCAAAGTGGAACTGCGGCCCTTCATTTAGCTTTAAGGCTGTCAGGGGTAGCAGCAGGGGATGAAGTAATCGTACCAACTCTTACCTTTATAGCTGCAGTAAATCCTGTGAAATATCAAGGTGCAGAACCACTATTTATGGATTGTGATGATGGACTAAATATGGATTTAGACAAATTGGAGGAGTTCTGTCAGAGCCAGTGCATTTTGACAGGTAAAGGATTAATGAATAAAAGAACTAACAAAGTAATAAGGGCTTTAGTCATCGTACATGTATTTGGAAACATGGTAGATATGGAAAGGGTAATGAACCTAGCTGACAAATATGAATTAAAGGTTATAGAAGATGCAACAGAAGCGCTGGGGTCCTACTGTACGAAAGGGAAATATTCCGGGAAGTTCGCAGGAACGATAGGAGACTTTGGAGCCTATTCTTTTAATGGAAACAAGATCGTTACAACTGGCGGAGGGGGAATGCTCGTTGCGAAAGATACATCTTTGGCTGAAAAAGCAAAATACCTGTCAACCCAGGCGAAAGACGACTCTCTATATTATTTACATGATGAGATAGGATACAACTACAGAATGACAAACCTACAGGCAGCGTTAGGTGTTGCACAACTGGAGCAATTAGAAAAATTTATCCAAGTCAAAACAGAAAACTACAATCTGTATAAAAAAGAGATTGAAAAAATAGATGGACTAAATTTATTAAGCTTTAATGAAAACACAAGACCAAACTATTGGTTTTATTCTTTAATGATAGATCAAGAAAAGTATGGATTAAATAGAGATGGGCTGCTAAAGAAATTATCTGAAAAAAATATTCAAACAAGGCCAATATGGGGGCTTATTCATGAACAAAAGCCCTATGTAAGCAGTCAAAGCTACAAAATTGAAAGGGCCAAATATACTATAGAAAGAGTTTTGAATTTGCCTTGCAGTACAAATTTAGATAAGGAAGCTATATCGATGGTTATTGGCGAATTAAGGAATTTTCAATCTCAAAAAGAGGGATAATGATGAATATTCATGATTTTTTTATCGATGAAGAAATTACCATTAAAGAAGCTATTAAAAAACTAGATGAAGCTGGAAAAAAAATAATATTAATTACGAAGGATGCAGTATTGAAGGGCGTCATAACAGATGGAGATATCAGGCGATGGATTTTAAGTAACGGAGATTTTACTAGAAAAGCAAAAGAGATCATGAATCATAATCCGGTGTATCTGGTATGTGGAGAAGAGCATAAGGCTGAAGACATCATGAAAAGAAAATTTATTGAAGCGATACCTATCGTAAATGAAGAAAAGGAAGTTGTAAATATCGTATTCTGGAATGATTTCCATGATGGAGAATTAAAAACCTATAATTATATCAATTGTCCCGTGGTTATTATGGCAGGTGGAAAAGGAACAAGGCTTCACCCGTTTACCAAAGTATTTCCAAAGCCTCTGGTGCCAATAGGAGATATACCGATAGCTGAAAGAATCATCAATAAATTTGTTAATTTTGGATGCAAAAAATTTTATCTTACGATCAATTATAAAAAAAATTTGATTAAGGCTTACTTTAATGACTTAGACAAGAATTACGAGGTTGAATATGTTGAGGAGGAGAAACCACTGGGGACCAGTGGGAGCTTATATCTACTAAAAGACAAAATTAAAGAACCCTTTTTTGTGAGTAACTGCGATATTTTAATCGAAGAGAACTATTATAAAATGCTTCAATTTCATATGAAAAATAGGAATAAAATCACAGTGATAACTTCCCTGAAATTTTTTACAGTCCCCTATGGTGTAATAGAATTGGATGAGAAAAGTCTTATAAAGGAAATCGTTGAAAAGCCGGAGTATGAATATTTAGTAAATACCGGGATGTATATATTGGAACCGGAAGTACTATCGGATATACCGGAAAATGAATTTTATCATATTACGGACTTAATAAAAATATATATCGAAAATGGAGAACGGGTTGGCGCATATCCTGTAAGTGATGAGTCATGGCTGGATATGGGGCAGTTTAACGAAATGGAAAAAATGGTTGAAAGGCTGGGGTTACAGCAATGAAAGATGTATTGCTCATAGGTGGAGGAGGACATTGTAAAAGTGTAATAGATACAATAGAGGAAGGAGACCAATTTAATATAGTAGGTATAGTGGATTTAAGAGAAAAGGTTGGAACTTATGTAAAGAACATAGAAGTTATTGGCGTAGATGATGACCTGGCGTTTTATTATAAAGAAGGTATTAAGAATGGATTTATAACGTTAGGCAGCTTGGGAGATCCCACATTCAGAATTGAACTATATAAAAGGATGAAAGAAATTGGCTTTAACTTTCCTATTATCATAGATAAAACAGCAGTCATTTCCAGCAGTGCAATTCTAGGAGAAGGTACTTTTGTTGGCAAGAGAGTAGTTATAAATACAGATGCATATATAGGAAAAAACTGTATTATCAATACTGGGGCAGTAATCGAGCATGACTGTAGAATAGAAGATTTTGTTCATATTGCCCCAGGCACTGTTTTAAGTGGGGGTGTTCATATCCATGAAAATTCTCATATAGGAACGAATTCAACGATCATTCAAAATATAAAAATAGGTTCAAATACAATTATTGGTGCTGGAAGTGTTGTGGTAAAAGATATTCGTAAGAATTCTAAGGCCTTGGGAAATCCATGCAGGGAGGTAACTTAAGTGTCAAAGGTTTTTATAATAGCGGAAGCCGGTGTAAATCATAACGGAAGTATGGACATAGCGAAAAAGTTAATAGATGCAGCTAGTGAGGCTGATGTGGATGCTGTAAAATTCCAGAGTTTCAAAACAGAAAAAATTGTATCTAAATATGCTGAAAAAGCTGAGTATCAACAGAAAACAACGGATAACAATGAGAGCCAGTATGAAATGATAAAAAAATTGGAACTGGATAAAGAGAAACATATGGAATTATTAGCATATTGTCGCCATAAAAATATCATGTTTCTATCTTCACCATTCGACTTGGAGAGCATTAGACTGTTAGATGAGATGGGTCTAGAAATATTTAAAATACCTTCCGGTGAAATTACAAACTTACCCTATCTAAGAGAAATTGGAAAGCTGAAAAAGAAAGTAATATTATCGTCGGGAATGTCTACCCTGGGAGAGATTGAAGCGGCTCTTCATTTACTTAGAGAAAATGGAGCAAAAGAGATTGCAGTTCTTCAATGTAATACCGAGTATCCAACACCAATGGAAGATGTGAATTTGAACGTGATGCTCACCATAAGGGAAGCTTTCAAAGTAGATGTGGGTTATTCTGATCATACGCTGGGGATAGAAGTACCAATTGCAGCCGTTGCCATGGGAGCGAAGATTATTGAGAAACATTTTACATTAGATAAAAATATGGAAGGGCCTGATCATCCAGCAAGTTTAGAGCCCCATGAATTAAAAGAAATGGTGACAGCCATCAGAAATATTGAAAAAGCATTGGGTAATGGCATAAAAGAGCCGTCGCAATCTGAATTGAAAAATATTGAGTTTGTAAGAAAAAGTATTGTAGCAAAGTGTATGATTCAAAAGGGAGAAGTCTTTTCAGAGGACAATTTGACTGTAAAAAGGCCAGGAAATGGGATATCGCCCATGAGGTGGGATGAAATTACTGGTAAAATTGCAAAAAGAGATTACAAGGAAGACGAGCTGATAGAGCTATGAAAAAAATCTGTGTGATTACCGGTACAAGGGCAGAATATGGCCTGTTAGGACCTCTTATAGAAAGAATTAAAAATGATAAAGACTTACGCCTGCAGCTAATCGTTACAGGAATGCATCTATCGCCGGAGTTTGGCTTAACTTATAAAGAAATCGATGAAGATGGGCTTAGCATTGATGAAAAAATAGAAATTCTGTTAAGTTCAGATACACCCATAGGTATATCAAAATCTATGGGACTTGTTTTGATAAGCTTTTCAGAAGCTTATCAAAGATTGAAACCTGATTTTGTTATTGTACTTGGTGATAGGTATGAAATATTTGCAGCTGTTAGTGCAGCTTGTGTAGCAAAAATTCCAATTGCTCATTTGCATGGTGGAGAAACAACAGAAGGTGCATTTGATGAAGCCTTTCGACACTGTATAACGAAAATGAGCTATTTGCATTTTACCAGCACCGAAGCATATAGACAGAGAGTCATACAACTGGGTGAGCACCCTGATAGAGTTTTTAATGTAGGTGCTATAGGAATTGAAAATATAAAGAACCTGAAGTTGCTTTCAAAGGAAAGGTTGGAAGCGGATATTGGTTTTAGATTTGAAAAAAAGACGATATTAGTAACATTTCATCCGGTAACCCTTGAAAGAAATACTTCAAAGGAGCAATTTCAAAATCTTTTAAATGCTTTTGATGAAATAGAGAATTTAAAGATTATATTTACGAAAGCAAATTCAGATACGGATGGAAGAATTATTAACCAAATGATCGATGAATATAGTAAAAAGAATAAAGAAAAAGCAGTAGGGTTTACGTCTATGGGACAAATAAGATATTTAAGTTCCATGAAATATGCAGACGCGGTTGTAGGTAATTCATCAAGCGGTATTATTGAAGCCCCAGCATTTAACATTCCTACGGTAAACATTGGAGACAGGCAGAAGGGGAGAATCCAGGCTGAAACGGTAATAAACTGTGAACCAATAAAAAATGACATCATAGCAAGCTTGAAAAAAGCTTTGTCTGATGATTTTAAAAAAGAAATAAGGTATGCTAAAAATCCATATGGAGATGGAAATGTATCCTACGAGATTATCCGTGTGATAAAAGAAGTGTTATCTAAAAAAATAAGCCTTAAGAAAGAATTCTATAACATCGATTAGCGGAGGCAAGACTTGGGGACTGGTCCGCTGTCCGGTGTGCTTTTTACCGGACTTGGGCCCTGTCCCCATGTGTTGCCGGGACGAAGAGATAATTTTTCAGTGCTTTCTGCATACAGACATCTAAGGAAAACGGTGGAACTGTCCCCGTGGCGAAGCGTAGATATCCAATTTCAAAAAAGGAGGCTTGTTCATGGAGTCCTATATAATCGGTGAAACGGCATATAACCATGAAGGCGATTTTCAGTACTTAAAAAGAATGATTACCGATATTTATGAAGTAGGTCTTAATGCTGTAAAGTTTCACCTGCTATTAGATCCATACAGTTACTTTCAAAAAAAGCATCCCCTGGCTGAAGATATAAAAAAGTGGATGTTTTGTAAAGAACAATGGGATGATTTAATCGAGTTTTCTCATAAAAACAAGCTTGATGTTATCGCTTTATGTGATGATATAGAATCTATCAAATTTATCAATGAAAGACATAAGGATATAAAAGCCATAGAATTACACGCCACCAGTTTAAATGAATATTATATGTTAAAGGAAGTTATAGATTTTCCAAATCAAATTATTCTTGGCATTGGAGGTTCAACACTGGATGAGATTGCTTATGCTGTTGATTTTCTAAAGAAAAATGGAAAAAATGATATATTGCTGATGTATGGTTTTCAAGCTTATCCAACGGATTATCAGGATATTAACTTATCGAAAATGATAAAAATAAAGGATTTGTTTAATCTAGCCATAGGTTATGCGGATCATACCGCTTTTAATGATGAAAACAATATAGATATTTCAGTGATGGCAGCCGCCACGGGATTTCATATTCTTGAAAAGCATTATACGCCTGATTTTGGTGTTGAGAGAGTAGATTATCATGCTGCTGTTGGTAAAGCACAAATGAGAGCTATCAAAAAGAAAATGGAACTATATTTAAATATCTTTGGAGACGGTTCAATAAGTATGTCGATACCAGAAACCAACTATGGGAATACAGGACCCATGAAAAAAGCAGTAGTAGCTAAAAAAGACATTTACAAGGGTGAAAAACTCTGCCTTGATCATTTATGTTTTAAAAGGACGGAAGAGGAATCGACCATAAGACAGAAGGATTTCAAGGGCTTAATAGGTCTGGAGGTACTGGTTGACATGAAAGAGGATGAAATCATTGATTTTTCAAAAGTTAAATATCATTTTAAGAAAGCAGCTTATTCAGATGTAACCGGTGGTTTGGGGGAGAAGAAATGAAAATAGGTTTTTTGATAACAGCCAGATTAAAATCAAGTAGATTACCCTTTAAGATTCTTAAAGACCTAAATGGAAAAACAGTTATAGAAAGAATTATAGACAGAGCTAAGGAAATTAAAGATATTTCTGAAATCATATTGTGTACATCTACGAATCCGCAGGATAAACCTCTCATCGATATGGCTAGGAAAAATGATATTTATTATTATAATGGAAGCGAAGATGATGTATTGCAGAGGCTCTTGGATGCATCAAAATTATTTAGCCTCGATTATTTCCTGGGGATTACAGCAGATAATCCGTTATTTACCATATATTACTCTGATTTGATCGTTGATGAAATAAAAACCAACGATTATGATTTTATAAAAATTGAAGGACTTCCATTGGGATGCGCCACATATGGCATGAAGGTAGAAGCACTGGAAACTGTATGTAGAATAAAAAATATGATGGATACAGAGATTTGGGGTCCACTAATAAATAGGCCGGAAATTTTCAATATAAAGACGATACAAGTCCCGGAAGAATTACGAAAACCTGATTTGCGTTTAACGCTAGACTATCAAGAAGATTATGAATTAATTCGTCATTTATATGAAGTGCTGGATTATGAGAAGGTACTTAATCTTCACGATGCCATTGATTATTTAGAAAAAAATCTTGAAGTTAGAAATATAAATAAACATTGCAAGCAAATGGAATTAACGAAGGAAGCTTTAGATAAAATTAAGAGGCACTATCATGAAAATTATGAAAAAATCATGAAAATCAAAGAAGAAATCTACTAAAATAGGTGGCATTATTTCAAAAAGTAAGGAGAATGACAACGATGAAAGGCATGAATATACCGGTCAATCCAACTTACCATGAGATAAATAATGAAATTGCCAAACAGTGGGAAGAAAATAGAAGTAAAAAATACAAAGAATATAGAAAAAAATGGGTCGAAAATCCAAGGAATTTCATAGTAGAAGATGCACCTTTACATTTAGATATAGAACCTACCAATGCATGCAATTTGAAATGTCCAATGTGTCCAAGGACTGTATTGATCCAGGAAGATAAAAGCAAGTTTAAAGTAAGCAGCCTGGATATGGAGACATATAAAAAAATAATTGATGAAGCCGTGGCAATTGGCGTTTATTCCATAAAATTAAATTGGCTTGGAGAGCCGTTGGTCCATCCGAATATCGTGGATATGGTAAAGTATGCTAAAATCAAGGGGATAGAAGATGTCATGTTTAATACCAATGGTGTTGCATTAGATGAAAATATGTCCATTAAGCTAATCGACGCAGGACTTGATAAAATATTTTTTTCTTTTGACTCACCTTTTAAAGAGAAATATGAAGCAATTCGAGTAGGTGCAACGTTTGAAAAAACGTTAAATAATATAAAGCGATTTGTTGAAATAAGGAAAGAGAAAGGAAAAGATACGCCTTTAACGAGGATTTCTATGGTTCTAATGGAAACAAACCAAGATGAGTATGAAAAGTTTGTGGATTTGTTTCAGGATATTGTAGATGTGGTAGCTTATGTTGAGTATAGAGAACCCGTGAGCAAAAAAACAAGAGAGGAGTATAATGAACAATTTGCTTGTAGTGAACTATGGCAGAGAATGTTCATTGCTGCTGATGGAGATGTCATTGTATGCTGTGTAGATAGCCAGAAAGAATATATTGTAGGCAATATATATAATGATACGATTAAAAACATCTGGAAAAATGAAAAATATAATAAGATTAGACAATTCCATAAAAATGGAGAGTATTATAAAATTGACATGTGTGCAAAATGCGATTTGCCATGTAAGAAAGAAAGCGGAACGGTATAACAAAAAAGGAGTTAGAAAACAGGATCAATTCGTCCTGTTTTCTTTGCTTTTGGATGACAAAATTTTTTTTGTAGGCTCAATTAAAATCCAAAATAATGAAAGGCTTCTCCGGTAAGCATCTCACTTTCAGTCCATTGTTGATAGGCTATCCAGTTACACCAAGAAGATCTGTCCGGATAGTTTAGATTATGAATATCGGAACTTTTAACCATATCTGCCATTGTCTTACCACATGTGTATATTGGCTTTCCTGATAAAACGGAATCCACAGCCGCATTAGAATCATAAGTTGCCAGAAGCAAAGAATTCGGCAATAGATTTTTTGTACCACTTTTGATGATACATCCCATTTTTTCGAATTCTTTTAAATCATTTAATGCAGCTTTATATAAACGGTCGGTTTTTCTGATTTTTGGATGTGTTGATATGATAATCTCACGATTTAAACTTTTACATTCTTTTATTAATTCTATAAAACAATCTTTTCTATTTCTACCTAAACAATCTCCTTCATTTTGATGGGCGATAAGAACATAGTCCCCATTGGTATTCCAAGGCTTCAGCGGAACATTTAATGTATTCCAGCGATCGGAGGGAAGATTTTCTTCATATTCATGATATCCGTATGCATTAAGTCTATTTCTAGTTATAGCAAAATAACCTTTACCGGAATTTTGATTCCCTGTATTACCATAATCTCTATTTGATTTTATATAACCATCCGATATGCATAAAAGCGGCTTACTATGCTTATTAAAATTATCTACCACCGATCTTATATTAGAATTCCACCCTAAAGTAACCAATCTGTCATAATGATCTACACTTACATTCGTCCTACCTACATTGATAAAGTCAACATCGTGGTTTAAATTCTTTAATGAAGGTATAACGACTTTATTAACTATATTTATATTAAAAGAATAAACTAGAACTTTGCTCATTCAATCACCTATTTCTGTAGACGCATATATCGTTTTATTTACTAAAGATAATTCATTGAAGACATGCTCCAGTTCCTCAAAAGACTTAACTTCATAAAAATTCTTTCCATATAGCTCTTTAAATTTTTCAAAAAACCTTTCCGTGGCTTTATCTTGGCGGAATCCATCAGAAACGTTTTTTAATAGTTTGCTTAGTGTAATAAAACAACTGTTTGTATCAAGATCTTTAAAAATAATACGAGTATTTAGCATGGCAGATGAAGTGTAGGTTATATATATTTTGTTTTGTAAGTTTAATTCATTTTTGACATATTCGTTTAAATATATCACTTCCCAAGGAATATTAGCACATTGTAAAAGATTTACATATAAACCTGTATATTTGCTCGCATGGTCAGAAGGATGTTTCTTTATTAACAGTTTAAAATCCTTTGCTGTTTGCAAGATACCCAGCAATAAGGATTTTTCTTCAAGTTGAGATATCAAATTGGCAAGAACAAGGGGCTGATCGAAAAATAAGATGTCCCAATCTTTCTCTTCGTGCGTATAATCAAATAATATATTCAATTCACGACAAAACTCGAACTTTACATCACCATCAAGATAGGCCTTAAACGCAATATCCTTTAAAGGCTTATTCAATTCACTTACATATAGGCGTGTATCAAATAACCATATTTCTGATATTTTATTAAAATCTACCGGATCATATTGGATGTTATTGACGTTTTTCCAATTTTGGTAGAATTCTTTTATGCAGTACGTCATTACGCCTTCATCGGTCAGTATGAGCTTTGTGCTATTTGAGAAGCAATTCAATAAAACGGAATTTAAAATAGAACCCCACGAAAAATAATGCAATATGTCAATACTTTTAAAATCAATCTGGAGCAGCTGCTGCTGAATAAAATTCCACGGCTTATTTTTTTCTTCTATTAAAATGATTTTATCCCATATATTTAAACCCATAGAACGGGTGGATATTTCTTTTAGATAATGATCGGAGAATAGAATGATCTTGTAATTATCTTTATATACTGTTTTTGACAAAACATACGAGACAAATACATGAAAGGGGGTCAAACATGAAAAACAAACAGTTTTATGGTCAGTCAATGGACTCCACTCCTCGCTTTAGGTATGGAGAGATCATACCTAGAAAATTACTACAATGAAAATTACAGTTCTTTAGCATATTGATCTAAAAAAATCCTTCTATATTCTTCATAGCCATTTTGTGTATTAACGATGCCGCAATCATGAACGCACCAGGGCCCGGATTGCCTTGGAATGGCAACTTCATATCCCGCTTTCTGAAACTCCATACATTGAGAAATATCATAGAAATGCCATCCATCAAAGATGTCTTCCCGCCATGGAATGTCATATTGGGTAATCATCAATAAGCCGTCGATGGCTTTTACTTTCTCATATTCATGTTCTATACCACTAAATTGCAAAAGCATCATTGTTCCTGTGTGACTGTCATATACTTTCCCGTATAGATAAGGTGATTCCCACCATATTCCGTTTGGAGGCATTGTTTTTGAACCTGCTACACCCATCAATCCTATATTTGGATGCTTTTCAAAGATCTCTAGAAAATCCTTTATAAAGTCTTTATTGATAATAAATACATCTTGATGCAAATAGACCTTATATTTGGCAGCAGAATATTTCATACCATGGTTGTATCCCTGTGTCATACTTTTTGCGTTTTTGATACATACGATTTCTACGTTATAACCTTCTGGTATATTTAGTTGTTTCATATGAAAATATGCTTTCTCAAAGGTTTTTTCGTCGTTAACAAGGGTAATAAAACAGATATTTTTATCAATTATACTTGATTTTAATTCTTCGGCAGTGGGGGGGACTGCATTTTTTGTCATATCCGCTTCTTTCGATGCAGGCTCACCAATGGGATAGATCAAACCATGATTCATATAGGCGGGGGACCATGCATCGAATCCCCATTTATCAATAAATTTTTTTCGATTGAGGGCAAGAATATTATTAAATTCCTGGGAACTTTTACTGAAAGATGCACTGCCAAAGTGATGGATAAATGCATCCTTACACAACATCAACTTGTAGCCGGCTTTCCTCATTCGAAAGCAGTAATCGTCATCTTCAAAGTTTCCCGGTGAAAATCTTTCGTCTAGCAGTCCGATTTTTTCAACCACTTCTTTTTTCATGAGCATGCAAAAGCCAATGAGTCTTGGTCTTTCTTCCCATTGATCCTTGTTGGAAATATTATTTTTTTCGGCAAAAGGGATCATTTCCTCGATGGTTTTGTAAGTAATTGGTATGGTTTGAAAGTTGGAACAATTATTCGTGACGGCTCCCACGGCACCAATCGTATTGGAACTGTATAAACACATCGTTAAGTTGGAAAGCCAATGGGGCGTAACAATAACGTCATTATTTAAAAGGAGTATATTGCCACCCTGCGCCATCTGCATCCCTTGATTGCAGCCTTTGGGAAAGCCCAGATTCTCATCGTTGAATATGGTTTGAATGTCGTCCTGTTTTTCAAGCCATTCTACAGTACCATCAGTGGAATGATTATCCACCACGATGATTTCGTAGGTCCCTTTATCTGTATATTTTCGAATACTATCGATACAAAGCTTGGTGTAGTGTAATTGATTAAAGGTTAATATAACGATACTGGTTTTCATTGATTATCATTCCTTATCATTCCTTATCTTATATTCACTAAAGCTCATCCACTCCTTGTCTTTATCAGACAATAAGATTTCACGGACCATGTCTAATGGCCAATGAATATCGATACCCGAATCATTCCACATGATCCCACATTGATCCTCGGGATGATAAAACTCTGTACATTTATAGATAAATTCAGCCTCATCAGAAAGTACCAAGAACCCATGAGCAAAACCCTTTGAGATATAAATCTGCTTTTTATTTTTTTCACTTAGCGTATAGCCGAACCATTGTCCAAAGGTTCCAGAGTCTTTTCTCAGGTCCACGGCAACATCAAAAACTTCACCCTTCAGTACTCTGACCAGTTTATCTTGAGGATATTTCTGTTGAAAGTGAAGTCCCCTAAGAACACCTCTTTTTGATTTTGACTGATTATCCTGTACAAATAGGGTATTCAGCCCTACTTCTTCAAATTCTTTCTGATGATAAGTCTCCATGAAATATCCTCTTTCGTCTTCAAAGATCGTTTGTTCAATCATATATAATCCCTTCAGGGGTGTTTCCGTAAACTGGAACTTTTTCATGGTTACCTCCTTTGAAGTTGATCCATCCAATCTTTATTCTGCAGATACCACTGAATTGTCATAATAATGCCTTCTTCAAAGCTTGTTTCCGGTTCCCAACCCAGTTCATTTTTTATTTTTGCAGGGTCTATGGCATACCTTCTGTCATGACCTTTGCGATCTTCAACATATGCTATAAGTTTTTCTGTTACGGCAGAATCAACATTTTTGTTGATGTATTGAATGATTGTTTTTACGATATGGACATTCGTTCTTTCATTATGTCCGCCGATATTATATACCTCACCCAGTTTTCCGTTTCTTATAACGAGATCCACGGCCTTGCAGTGATCTTCAACATAAAGCCAATCCCTGATATTCAAGCCGTCACCATAAAGGGGCAGAGGCTTATGATTGAGACAATGGTCAATCATAAGGGGAATTAATTTTTCGGGAAATTGATAGGCACCGTAGTTGTTTGAACATCGAGTGATATTGACCGGCATTTTATAGGTATCATAATAGGCCTTAACCATGAGATCGGCAGAGGCTTTGCTGGCGGAATATGGGCTGTGGGGATCCAAGGGGGATTCTTCCGTAAAAAAGCCGGTGTCACCCAAAGAACCATATACTTCATCGGTAGATATCTGAACGAATTTTTTACCAACTGGAAAGCCCGACGCTGTTTCCCATGTGGCCTTAGCGATATTCAACAGATTGACTGTCCCCAACACATTGGTTTCAACAAAAACCTTAGGATGCTGTATGCTTCTGTCTACATGGGATTCTGCTGCAAAGTTCACCACATAATCAATATTGCTTTCCATGAATATTTTTGAAATGGCTTCCTGGTCACCTATATCCGCTTTTATAAACCGGTAATTGGGATGGTTTTGTATTTCCTTGAGATTTTCCAGATTTCCAGCATAGGTTAATTTATCTACATTGATGATCCGTATATCATTATGTTTTTCAAGCAAATATTTTATAAAATTTGAACCTATAAATCCTGCGCCGCCTGTAATTAAATAGGTTTGCATAACATCCTCCTTTTAGATAAGTTTCTCAATAAAATCTTTTAAAGCTTCCTTCCAATCTCTCATGTTGTCGCCTATGGTACATCTCAGCATCATATGGTCCAGGGTGGAGTAGGCGGGTCTTTGCGCAATGCTGTTATAATCCTGTGAAGAGATCGGGTTTATTGTACAATCTGCTTGTGTATACTGAATGATTACTTTTGCGAATTCATACCAGCTGCATTCACCATTGCCGGTACAGTGATAGATACCATACGCATTTGTAGAAGCTAATTTTAAAATGTGATATGCTAAATCTTCTGCATGCGTGGGACTGCCTATTTGATCATCCACAACATGAAGGGCTCTTTTTTCCTTTGAAACTTTCATGATTGTCTTAACGAAATTTTTCCCGCCATATCCATACAGCCATCCGGTTCTGACGATGAAATACCTGGAACAAAAATCTTTTACATAGCTTTCACCTAAATATTTTGATTTTCCGTAAATATTGATAGGATTGGGCAGAGCAAATTCTCTGTATGGAAGCTTGCTTTCTCCATCAAAAACGTAATCCGTAGATATATGAATAAGCTTTGCCTGTATTTCCTCACATGCGATTGCTAAGTTTCTGGGACCTAAGGCGTTTACCTTGAAGGATAAATCGATATTGGATTCGCACTGATCTACCTGGGTATAGGCTGCCGTATTGATTACGATATGAGGTTTGTATTCCATAAGATTGGTCTTTACACTCTCGAGACAAGTGATATCCAATGTGCTTTTATCCTTACCAACTACTTCCGTATGGAGATAATCTTTGTCGATTCTTCCTAACGCGCATTCCTTTTCTTTAAATAGTTTGATGATCTCGCTTCCCAGCTGTCCGTTCCCTCCAGTAACCAATATTCTCATGGAAATTTCACCTTCTATTTCTAAAGTCTCTGCTTAATGCAGCGTCCAAGTCAATGTCTTTAGCCCATATATTGGTATTTAGCAGGGAAGAAAAGGTTCCGGCATCAGACCACCAGCCTTCTAAGATATCATAGGTGAGAGAACCATCTTCTATATACCAATTATTTACATCGGTAATTTCCAGTTCTCCTCTGTTGGAAGGCGTTAGTGTCTTGATAACATCAAATACTCTATGGTCATACATATAGATGCCGGTAACACAATAATAACTCTTGGGTTTTTGAGGTTTTTCTTCAATTCCTACGACTTTTTGATCCTTCAACTCCACAACACCGTATCTTGTTGGGTCCTCTACCTGTTTAATCAATATCTTTGCGCCTTTTTCCTGTTGTTCAAAATCCATGACGAATTTGTCTATATTATCCTGGAAGATATTATCTCCCAGCATGACGACGCATTTGTCTTCCTTTACAAATCCTTCACATAAGCCTAGTGCTTGTGCGATTCCTCCAGGCTGATCTTGTATTCTAAAGGTAAAGTTGACACCATATTCATGGCCGCTTCCCAATAAATTAACTACGGCTCCCATATGCTCTTTGCCGGAGATAACCATAATATCTTCGATTCCTGCCAGTTTCATTTTAGCCACTAAATAAAAAATCATAGGATACTTTCCTACCGGCAGCAAATGCTTGTTCGTAACTTGGGTTAAGGGATAGAGCCTTGAACCGGTTCCTCCTGCCAAAATGATGCCTTTCATCATTTTCTCTCCTTTTTTATTTATTAAGCTTGTAAGCTATAAATCCATATAGATTATGGAATCGTAAAGTTTCATTTTCCTTAAATCTATTTATTTGCGAGGGTTAGACTTCTATTTGGTTAGAGGTTAGTAGTTCCAGGGTCTATCTTATAAGCTTTTAAAACTTTAAAGACTCAAAAGATAGACATAAAGCCTCTAACGTCTAACGTCTAACTACTAACCCTATGAATCACTATTCTTTGATTAGAAAATGATTTACAGAAGAAGATTAAATTCTATGATTCCACATCTATAAAGACCTGTCTTTGTCTCTACTTTATAATATTAAGGCAACTCACCTTTGTTACTTTTTATTTGACATATTATAAACGACTCTATGTGACCGCAGGTTTGAATGTCCATACGCAATAGATTACTTTTTCTTAAGATATTCAGAATTGACATTTATTGCTTAAGCTTATATAATGAATCTATCAAAACAAAAATGAACGGGTGTTTATTATATGCAGGTACTTAAGGATGAGGTAAAAAACAAAATTCACCAAGCCGCTCTGGCGGAATTTAAGGAAAAGGGATTTTTAAATGCTTCTATGAGAAGTATTGCGGAAAGAGGAGGAATGACGGTAGGTAATCTTTATCGGTACTTTAAGAATAAAGAGGATTTATTTCATGCGGTGATCCAACCTGCTTTCCAGAAGATTATCGATTTAATACATTTCAATAAGGGGCAAAGCTTTGATGGGGATATTCATGTAGAGAACTTTATTGAGAGCCTTAACCGAGGTATTGTAGAGATTTATAAAAATCATAGGACAGAACTGCTCATTCTTATCAATGGATGCAGTGGTACGAACTATGAAAAAGGCAAAGATGAAATTGTTTCTCTGGTGGAGCATAGGATTAAATCTGTATTTTTCAAGAGACTTGAAAAAAAGGGGATTGTCATAGAGGACACTTTTTTAGCCCGGGTGATTGCCATTAGCCATATAGAGGGAATCATTGCAATTTTGAACCATTATGACAGTGAAGAAAAAATGGAAAAGATGATCAATCAGTATTTTGCTTTCCAGATTAAAGATATGCTTATGAGATTTAGCTAATTTTTTTTTGATGTAAAAATGAACACTTGTTTACGTATGGAGTTTAAAATGAGGAGGATCTATATGAAGAAGAAAATGATGATTTTATCGGGTGTTGCCATAGTATTGCTCGTATTTATCTTAACGTATCCACAGCATGATTCCGTAAAGGCTGAAAAGCTAAAGCCCGTTAAGATACTTGAGATAAAGGAAGAGATTTCTCCCATTACGTTACAATACATAGGAAATGTTACTTCAGAGGATTTGAAAAAGATAGGTTTCAAGAGCTCGGGAAGAATTGAGAAGATTTATGTGGAAAAGGGACAGTATGTTAAAGCAGGAGATCCCCTTGTGAGTCTGGATATTTCCGAGCTTCAATATGCTATGGATGCAGCGAAAGCACAGGTTGATGGAGCACTGGCACAATATGAAAAGGCATTGAATGGTGCTACACAGGAAGAGATCAAGAAGGCAGAGTTAAATACAAAAAAAACACAAGATGCTTATGAATTCTCATTAGAAAATTATCAGAAATACACAAAGCTCTATGAAGCCAATGCCATATCAAAGCACGACTTAGATAAAGCAAAACTTGAGCTGGATGTGCGAGAAGCAGAATTTAATCAAGCAAAGGAGATCGAAAAAGAAGTGAAGACCGGTGTACGAAAGGAAGATCGTGCGTCACTGTTGGCCCAGGCAGAAATGGCAAAGGCAGACTATGCCTATCGTAAAAGTATGGTAGAAGATGCTGTCATGACGGTTGATGATGGAGGATTTGTGGTAGATATCCTTTACGAGGAAGGAGAAATGGTGTCGGCCGGCTATCCTGTTATTGTCCTGCGAAACGAACAGCAGATTGTGAATGTGGGATTAACACAAAAGGATGTCGATAAAATCCAGTTAGGAACAGAGTGCAAGGTAGCCGCCAATGGTGTAGAAACTGTGGGGAGGGTTACCAATATAGGTGAGGCACCGGATAAGGAAACAAGAACCTACGATGTGGAGATTGCGTTATCTGAAAACAAATATCGATTAGGTACGATTGTTGATGCAGCCTTTGTTATTGGAGAAGGGCAGGGTGTATGGATACCCATTGCATCGATTATGGTTAATGGGATTGATTATGTTTTTGTTGTAGATGATAAGGAAGCGGTAAAAAGAACCGTTCATATTGAAGAAATGAAAGGAAATATGGTGAAGGTTACTGGATTGAAACCTAAGGAAAAGTTGGTCATTGAAGGCATGAAAAAACTCAATGATGGTGATTTGGTAATGATCAAAAACTAGGAGGACAGTACAATGAATAAAGGAATGATCTATGAAGCAATAAAAAACAGAAAGGTTACATTATTTACTGTTGTACTTTTAATCCTCCTGGGACTATACAACTATTACATGATACCTAAACAGGAAGCTCCGGATATTAGCCCTCCTGTAGCAATTATTACGACGATCTATCCCGGAGCATCTCCAGAAGATGTTGAAGAATTAGTGACAAGGAAGATCGAGGATGAAGTCAGCGAGATCAAAGGATATGATTATAGTGAGTCAAATTCTAAAAACAGTGTATCCATTGTGATTTTGAAATTAGCACAGGATGCTGATGTGGAGAAGGCATGGCCGGAATTGAGACAAAAAATGGAGGACCTGCAAAGCGAACTGCCTGAAGGCTGTTCTGATATTGAAATCAATACGGATGTGACAGAAACAGCAGGTATGATCATCAGCATGTCCGGTGAAAACTATTCCTATGAAGAATTGGCTGCCTATGCAGAGGTATTTAAAAAGGAATTAAGCAAAATCAGCGGCGTATCCCGTTTTGATATAACAGGGAAGCAAGAAAAAGAAGTGAAAGTCGAAGTAGATACATCACTTCTAAACTATTATAGCCTTTCTCTAGAGGATGTTGTCAAAATTGTGCAGGCGCAAAATATTCAAATACCTTCCGGTCAAATTAACGACCATACGACGAAGATTAACGTGAAAACCTCCGATCCATATACTTCTCTGAAGGATATTGAGAATACAGTGATCGCCGTATCGAAGGAGACGGGAGCTGTTGTAAGACTCCGGGATATCGCAGAAGTATTCATGGATTTTGAGGATGCCAATTACAAAATCAAACACAATGGGAAAAATGCAGTTTTACTAACCGGGTATTTTCAAGAAAGCAAAAATATCGTCATTATCGGTGATGAAGTAGAGAAAAGGATAGAGGCACTGAAAAAGAATTTGCCCAGGGATATTGTATTTGATCAAGTTTTATATCAGCCCAAGGATGTGCAAAAATCAGTTAATAACTTTGTCTTGAATTTAGCTGAAGGTATTGTTTTTGTCATTATTGTTGTATTTGTTGGAATGGGTTTTCGAAATGCCATTATTGTATCAACGGCGATTCCCCTTTCCATTTGTATGACCTTTATTTTTATGAATTTGTTTGAGATAAAGGTACATCAGGTGTCTGTGGTTGCACTGATTATTGCTTTGGGGATGCTGGTGGATAATGCTATTGTCGTCAGTGATGCTATTCAAGTAAGGCTTGACCGGGGAGAGGAAAGGACAAAAGCCTGTATTGATGGTGTGAAGGAAGTGGCAATACCCATATTGACCTCAACATTGACAACGATAGGTGCATTTATTCCTCTGATGCTGCTGCCGTCTATAGCAGGGGAATATATCATCAGTATTCCTCAGATTGTCATTATTTCTTTACTGTCATCCTACCTGACAGCATTGTTTGTAACACCGGTTATGGCGTATATGTTCTTTCAAGAAAGCAAAAGAGAAGAGAAGACTTCGAAGCTGCGGCGTTTTTTTGAGCATGCTTTACAATGGAGTATGAAAAGGAAGAAGCAGACGTTCATGATTACTCTTCTTGCTTTGACAATGGCTGGTATTATGGCAACCCAACTTGGTCTCCAGTTTTTTCCTAAGGCAGATAAAAACATCTTATATATTGACGTAAAAACAGAGCAAAGTACCGATATTGACAAAACAGAGGATTTAGCAGATAAGGTGTCTGATATCTTAAAAAAAGAGTCCGAAATCATTCGTTACACAGCGGCTATCGGAGATGGTCTACCTAAATTCTATGATACGATTCCGGTTTATACACAGGCCCAGGATTTTGCTCAGTTTATGATAGCTGTCGATTTGAAGAAAGGAGATCGATTTAAAAATAATACAGAGCTGGCAGATTATCTCCAAGAAATGTTTGATCGTGAAATATCAGGGGGAGCCGTGACGGTGAAACAATTGGAACAAGGAGAACCCATCGGGGCACCCATAAGAATACGGGTATCAGGAAGCGATATCAACCGACTGCAGGAAGTAGCGGAGGAAATAAAGGATGAACTTCGGCAAGTGGACGGAACGGTCAATATAGATGATGATTTTGAGGAGAGAAATTATGAGTTTCATGTTGATGTAGATACAGATATAGCCAGCAGCTACGGTATCTCTAAGTATGATATACAAAAGGAAGTTAGTATTGCCCTCCGAGGCAAGGAGGCATCTGTTTTTAGGAAAGGTGGAAATGAGTACAATATCCTTATTAAGAGTAATATTGTATCTAAAGAAGCGCTGGAGAATTTGACCATCAAGTCTTCCGTTACCGGGAAAAAAGTTGTACTGAAGGAATTGGGAAGTACACGACTGGCAGCACAGGTACCAAATATCAAAAAGCATGATAAGGACATGACCATAACGGTCTATAGTGATGTAAAATCCGGATTTAGTTCGGTGCAGATCCAGAAAAATCTCGTGGAGAAGCTGGAAGATATGGCGACAGATGACGTAGAAATCGTTTTTGATGGAGAAAAAGAGAAAATTAATGAAAACTTTGGGAATATGGGGACATCTTCCATTATGGCTCTATTGCTGATTTATGGAATTTTATTGGTACAATTTAATTCGTTTACACAGCCCTTTATTATACTGCTGACGGTACCAATGTCGGTAATCGGTTCCATTTTTGGTCTCTTTATCTTCAGACAAAATCTTTCTTTTACAGCCCTCTTGGGGATTGTCAGTCTGGTAGGAATCGTTGTAAACAATGCCATTGTACTGATCGATTTTATTAATGAAGAAAGAAGGAATGGGCATTCCATTGAAACTGCATGTCTAGAAGCCGTAGACAAAAGATTCAGACCCATTATGCTTAGTACCACCACCACGGTTATTGGCTTAACGCCCCTTGTGTTTTCAGGAAGTTCCCTATTTACGCCTATGTCCATATCCCTCATGAGTGGGCTAATGATATCTACACTATTAACCCTTGTACTTATTCCTTTGATATACAGTATGATGGAGAACAAGATGCTGCAATTCAGCAAAGAGAAAAAGATATTGGGGCTCCATCTACAAAAATAGTATAATAGTGTTGGAAGTATATAACAGATGTGCGGATAGTCTAGAGGAGGGATGGGGATGAAGGATGTTATCATCAAACAAATTAGTCAATATATAAAGGAATATCCTAAGCAGAAAGGTACCATGACCCGGTGGGAAGAACCGATTGTTGCCTTTGCCAGTGCTCGAGATCCTATGTTTATAGAGCTTAAGAAGATTGTCAGTCCTACTCATGCACTGCCAGAGAATTTTTTGGATCAAGCTGAAACGGTTATTTCATACTTTATACCTTTTCAGCCATGGGTGGCAGTAAGTAATGTAGAAGGGAAAGAAAGCTCTAAAGAATGGGCAACAGCCTACGTAGAAACCAATCGTTTAATCTATGATATCAATGTGTATGTAAAAGAAAAATTAGCCGAGCTAGGGTATTGTTCCACCGTGATACCTGCGACCCATAACTTTAATGAGGAGAAACTCATTAGTGATTGGTCCCATAGACATGTTGCATGGATTGCAGGCTTAGGCAAGTTTGGTCTCAACAATATGCTGATTACAGAGAAAGGGTGTTGTGGCAGGATCGGAACAATTGTGACCAATGCTGTTGTTGCACCTACAGGTAGAAATGAAAAAGAAAGTTGTTTGTATAAAGTGAAGGGGATATGTAAAAAATGTGCAGAGCAGTGTGTAATGGATGCTCTGAAAATTACCGAATTTGATAGACATAAATGTTACGAAATGTGTTTAGACAACGCTGAACGATATAAAGATATGGGCCTGGCAGATGTATGTGGTAAATGCTTGGTTAATTTGCCTTGCTCATTTGTGAATCCTGTGAAATCATGATGACAGCTGGATGCGTGTTAAACAGTAAAGGATGTGAAAAAATGGTTGGTTTAGTATTAGAGGGTGGAGGCGCAAAGGGCTCATATCAAATCGGTGCTTATAAAGCATTGAGAGAAATGGGGATCGAAATTGGCGGTGTAGCAGGTACTTCCATCGGAGCTTTAAACGGAGCGATGATTGTTCAGAACGATCTGGATAAGGCATATGACCTATGGTACAATATAGCTCCTTCAAAGCTGTTTGATATGGAGGATGGACAGTTTGAAGTACTGCGGAACCTGGAACTCAATACAGATCATTTATCCTTCCTGCTTAGCAAGGCGAAAACCATTGTAAACAATAGAGGAATTGATATTACCCAGATAAAGAAAATCATTGAGGAAAATATTAACGAAGAAAAGCTAAGAAGCTCAAAAATGGATTTTGGTATTGTTACCGTATCATTAACAGACAAAAAACCCCTGGAGCTTTTTCTCGAGGATATTCCAGCGGGAAAGGTCGTTGATTATCTTATGGCCAGTGCATATTTTCCCGCATTTAAAATGGAAAAGATTGATGGCAAATATTTTATAGATGGAGCTTTCCATGATAATATGCCCATCAATCTGCTGGTGTCAAAGGGATACAAAGATATTATCGTGATTCGGTCCTTAGGATTAGGAAGAACCAGAAGAGTTAAGGTAGATGGACTAAACATTACCTATATTAGTCCTTCAGAGTTTCTTTGCAGGACTTTGGATTTTAGTCAGAGTATTGCCAGAAAAAATCTTAAACTGGGTTATTATGATGCATTGAAAGTTTTTAAAGGCCTAAAGGGTCAAACCTATTATATTGAATCTAAGAAGAATGAGACATTTTTCCTAGATTTCCTACTTAACCTAGGAGAGCAGGGAATTCGTGGAGCGGGGGAGACATTGGGCATCGATGGAGATTCTTATAGAAGAATTCTATTGGAGTTTGTGATTCCTCGGATTGCTGAGTACTTAGAAATTCCCAAGGACGGTAATTATGAAGATGTGGTTATCCGCATGCTGGAAATTGCAGCGTGTACATTTGATATTGAAAGATTTCACATATACGACTTTGAATCGTTTGTAGAGGCCATCAGAACGAAGTATAAACCAAACCATGAGAAAGCAACAAGCAATATGCCAAAGTTTATTAAGCAAAATGAGCTGCTGTCAAGGGTGGTTAAAGATCAGCTTGTAAAAGATGTGGTTTTGGAACTTTTATCAGATTTTCTTCAAGAAAGCAGTGAAATAACAAAAAGCCTGTAATACCGATGGTATTACAGGGCTTTTTTATGAAGATGTGGAGCGATAGGAATGAATCGCCTGCTTCATATATTTCAGTGTTTTCTCTACAGCGATGTCTACGCTGTAATCTACCTGTTCCTTTAAGATTCTCAAGAGCATGCCTTCATAGATCAGCAGCACCATCTCATTGAGTTCATCTAAATCTTTCTTTTGAATGAAGCCTTCAGCGGCACAGGTCTGAAGGATGGACCTATTTCGTTCATAAATGTTTTTTCTTTGAAGCATATCAAGGACATCCTCAGACTGTTCACCTAACTCTTCAGGGAAGATCAGGTAGTATTCTTGAATAGCGTGTTTTAAAGAGTCACTAAATTTATTAAAGAATATGGTGTGGTAGATTTTGGGGCTGCTAAAGGAATAGTAGCAAAAACACTTCCATATTTTTAGATATTTATCCAAAGCGTCTTTCGAATCCTGAATGTAGTTAGGCAAATCTAAAGCATAATCTTTAAGGTATTTCATGGAAGCAAAGAAAATCAAGTGATCGATGTTTTCGAAATAGTTATAGAGGGTAGCGCTGTTATAGCCAGCCATATCCGCGACTCTGCGTATTGTAACGGCCTCTACGCCTTCTTCCTCAATAATGCGATTGGTTGCTTCGATAAAATAACTCATGATACGCCTTTTCTGTATGGTTTTTTTATCCATCGTATTCTCACCAACTAATTAATATTTTAATCACTAGTTATTATACCACAAACTACCGGCTTTTGAACATGATCGTCTCAAAATTATGAAAACAAGAAAGATTCTTAGATACATTGAAGTAAAGGCGAGACTTTGGTTCGCCCTTCTTGTGTTGCGAAAGAATCGTAAAGATATGATCAATGCAAATAACTGAAAATTTAGAAAAGTAATATTTATAACGGGAAAACGTTTATTTATGATACGATCTCAATCTAATCGTGATTATAAAATAAAATACGTTTACAAAACTAGTGAATTCATGATATGATTAAGAAATAAAATACTGAAAATTACGAAATTAATGGAGCTTGTTCTTGAAAAAAAGAAGCATAAGATTACTCCTGAAGAGATAGAAAATTCAGATAAATAAGAACTATTATCTAATAAATATACTAATTTGTCAAGAATGAAAATGATAACTCGGACAAAAACATGAAGTATACAAGGATAAATCCTTCGTCAGAAGTGGGATATATATTTATGAATTCGTTAGGAGGCGCATAAATTATGGAATGTTGTGGTGGAAAAAAGACAAATCTTGTGGATCGTCAAAATCCCAACATCGATTTAACCAAGCTTCATCCGGTGCTAGAGAAATACAGAAATGTTTCGGGCAGCCTAATCAGTATTTTGCAAGAGGCCCAAGAAATGTATGGCTACTTGCCAATGGAAGTGCTCAACTATGTCGCCGTAAAGACCAGAGTCAAACCTGCAAAGGTTCATGGTGTAGCTACCTTTTACACCCAGTTCAGGCTAAAACCTGTAGGGAAATATTTAATCATGCTCTGCCAAGGAACGGCTTGTCATGTAAATGGTGCCAAAGCGATTCAGGAAGCCATTTGTGAAGAACTGGGAATTAAAGAAGGGGAGACAACGGAGGATAATTTATTCACATTAAATAATGTGGCTTGTTTGGGATGCTGCAGTTTGTCGCCTGTTATGATGATTAATGGAGAGACTTATGGTAAACTTACTCCCCAAAGTGTCAAGCAAATTCTCCGTGAGATACAACATGGCAGGTCTGTGGAAAAGGAGGTATAGTGATGAAGGTCATTGTTGGTCAAGGAAGCTGCGGCATAGCAGCGGGAGCACAGAAAGTATACGCAGAAATTGAGAAGCTTATTAAGGAGAAAGGTTTGCATGCTGATTTATCTTTGACGGGATGTATAGGCATGTGCTATCTTGAGCCGATCGTTGAAGTTATTGATGATAGAAACCCAAAAACCATGTTTGTTAATGTGACCCCGGAAATCGTCCATGAAATTTTTGAAGGCTATAGGGTTGAAGAAAAGAAATCAAATGTTGAAGAAATAAGTGGAGAAGATCAAAGTGCACTGAATAAGCAGAAAAGGATTGCTTTGAGAAATTGTGGGCACATCAATCCTGAGTCTATCGATGAATATACTGCAAGGGGTGGCTATCAAGCGATTGAAAAGTGTGTCAAAATCATGAGTCCGGGAGAGGTCATCGCGGAGATCAAGGATTCTGGCTTGAGGGGCAGAGGTGGTGCAGGTTTTCCTACTTGGTTTAAGTGGAATGCTGCGCGGCACTCTCCGGGGGATGAAAAGTATATTGTGTGTAATGCCGATGAAGGCGATCCTGGTGCCTTTATGGATAGGAGTATCCTTGAAGGAGATCCACACAGTGTTATAGAAGGCATGCTGATCGGTGGTTATGCCATAGGCGCCAAAGAGGGCATTATTTATGTCAGGGCCGAATATCCGCTGGCTATCGTACGCTTGAAAAAGGCCATTGAGCAGGCGCGAGAGAAAGGCTTTCTCGGAAAAAACATATTCGGTAGATACGGATTTGATTTTGAGATGAGGATTAAAGCCGGCGCAGGAGCTTTCGTATGTGGAGAAGAAACAGCCTTGATTGCATCTTTGGAAGGTGAACGGGGAATGCCGAGGCTTAAACCGCCTTTCCCTGCACAGAAAGGATATTGGCAAAAACCGACAAATATCAATAATGTAGAGACATTTGCCAATATTCCATGGATTTTAAGCAGCGGCGGGAAAGCCTATGCAGCCATGGGTACAGAGTCCAGCAAAGGGACAAAGGTGTTTGCACTCACGGGAAAAATTAAAAAAGGCGGACTAGTGGAAGTGCCCATGGGGATACCACTGCGTGAAATTATATTTGATATCGGTGGAGGCATTGTTGGAGATAAGGAGTTTAAGGCTGTTCAAATGGGAGGACCTTCCGGTGGCTGTATTCCATCTTATTTGGCTGATACAGCCGTTGATTATGAGTCTATAACGAAAACAGGTGCCATTATGGGTTCCGGTGGGATGGTTGTTATGGATGAGACTACCTGTATGGTGGATATGGCAAGATTCTTTTTAGACTTTACCAGAAAAGAATCCTGTGGAAAGTGTATCCATTGTAGGATAGGCACCAAGAGAATGCTGGAAATCCTGACACGGATCTGCGAAGGTAACGGGCGAGATGGTGATATCGAGCTTCTGGAAGAATTGGCGAACAAGATTAAAGAAGGCTCTTTGTGCGGTCTGGGACAAACTGCACCGAATCCTGTATTGAGCACACTAAGGTATTTCAGGGATGAATATGAGAAGCATATTTATAATAAAAAGTGTCCGGCGAAACAGTGTCAAAGCCTTATCACTTTTGAAATCATTGGTGAAAAATGCGTAGGCTGCGGCATATGTGCTAAAAATTGTCCGGTAGGTGCCATCACTGGAGAACGAAAACATCTTTATATGATAGATTTAGAAAAATGTATTAAATGTGGTAAATGCAAAGATGTGTGCCGGTTTAATGCGGTGCTGGTTGAATAAAGACGATAGGGGGGAACTTCATGCAGAAAATCAGATTAAACATTAATGGACGGGAAGTAATCGGCTATAAAGGACAAACCATTTTGGAAGTCGCTAGAGTGAATGATATCGACATACCTACCCTATGTTATGACGACCGGGTTGAAATATACGGCTCCTGTGGTTTGTGTGTCGTAGAGGTTGAAGGTACACCGAGGCTTTTAAGGGCATGTGCTACGGAAATCAGTGATGGTATGATTATACTAACAAATACAGAAAGAGTTCGAGAATCGAGAAAAATGGCATTGGAACTGCTGCTGTCGGATCATGTGGGAGATTGCAGACCGCCTTGTGTGCTGGCTTGTCCTGCCAGCACTGATTGCCAAGGTTATGTGGGGCTAATCGCTAATGGGCAGTACAAAGAGGCGGTAGAGTTGATCAAGGAACAGCTGCCCCTTCCAGCCAGTATAGGAAGAATATGTCCACATCCCTGTGAGGATGCATGTAGGAGACAACTGGCAGATGAGCCCATATCCATTGCATGGTTGAAACGATTTGTGGCAGATATTGATTTGAAAGACGAAGATATATTCATGCCGGAAATGCAGCCGAAGACAGGAAAGCGTGTGGCTGTAATCGGTGGAGGTCCAGGCGGTTTGACGGCTGCGTACTATTTGGCTAAGGAAGGACATACGGTGGCCATTTATGAAGCCATGCCGGAATTAGGTGGGATGTTAAGATATGGGATTCCGCAATATCGACTTCCCAAAGAGGTGCTTAATAAAGAGATCTCTATTATTGAGAAGATGGGTGTGAAGATGCTAACCAATCTGAAGGTTGGTAGAGATGTGGAATTAAGCTATATACGAGAGCACTTTGATGCTGTCTATGTCTCTATTGGGGCCTGGAAAAGTCCGGGATTAAATTGTCCAGGAGAGGATTTAGAAGGGGTCATCGGTGGGATTGACTTTTTGACGAAGTTTGCTGTCAATCAGCCAATCAAGACAGGGGATAGAATTGCAGTTGTCGGTGGCGGAAACACGGCTATGGATGCCTGTAGGACGGCGATTCGCCTAGGTGCAAAGGAAGTATATGCATTATATAGGAGAACTAAAGTGGAGATGCCCGCAGAAGATGTAGAAGTAGAAGAAGCGGAGGAAGAAGGTATCATCTTTAAGTTCTTGGTGAATCCTATTGAAGTCATTGGCGAAAACGGTAAAGTTACGAAGATCAGACTGCAGAAGATGATGCAGGGTGAGCCGGATGCCAGCGGAAGAAGAAGTCCTGTGCCCATTGAAGGAGAAGAAGAAGTCATTGACGTGGACTCTGTTATTGTATCCATTGGTCAGGTGACAGATGCCCGAGGTTTTGAAGAACTTACCTTGACAAAGCGAGGAACCATATCTGTAGATGAAGAGAGCTTTGCAACCAATCTTCCGGGAGTATTTGCTGGAGGGGATGCGATCAATCAAGGTGCCAGTATTGCCATAAAGGCCATTGGTGATGCAAAGAAAGCATCGGAGGTGATTCATCGCTATCTGCAAGGGGAATTTGTACCTTATAAGAAACCCTTCTATGTTGAACGCCATGATTTGACTGAGGAAGATTTTGTAGATAACGAAAAGGAATTTAGACCTCCTATGCCTCATTTGAGTGCTGAGGTAAGGAAAACGAACTTTGAAGAAGTAGTAGCAGGATATACGGAAGAAAATGCGAAAAAGGATGCCATGAGATGCCTAGAATGTGGATGTCATGACGTTTTTGAATGTAGATTGCTATCCTATGCCAACGAGTATGAAGTGAAGCCGGAGCGGTTGTCCGGAGAAGTGCATAAACGACAGTTCGGAGACGAACATCCCTTCATACTTAGGAATCCGGACAAATGTATTCTGTGTGGTCTATGCGTAAGGGTTTGTGATGAGGTTATGGGTGTAACAGCCTTAGGTCTTATAGAAAGAGGCTTTGACACTATTGTTAAACCAGCTCTTAACCTGCCACTGAAAGATACAGCTTGTATATCCTGTGGCCAGTGCATTAGCGTTTGTCCTACCGGAGCCTTGCAGGAGCGACTAAGTATACCGAAGCCTGTACCGGTCAAGACCCGTGTGACACCATCAGTTTGCGCCCATTGCAGTGTAGGCTGCAACATCCATCTGAACACCAAGGGTGATATGCTGGTAAAGGCGCTGCCAAATAAGGCAAATGCAGTAGATCAAGGGCTGTTATGCGTGAAGGGAAGATTTGGATTTGATATTTCTCAAAAAGGTAGGAGGGTAAAGAACCCTTTGATTCGTAAGGGCGGAGAATTGGTAGAGACTACTTGGGAAGAAGCTATCCTTCATACAGCCAAAAAAGCGCAAAGCTTAACCCTGCTTTACGGCAGTGATGCGGTGGCAGTCTCTATTTCGGACCGATATACCAATGAAGAAATTTATCTGATATCAAAAGGGGTGCAGAAGGTATTAAAAACCGATAAGATATGCTGCTTCAATCGTGTTCATGGTGGTATACAAGATGTTTTAGGTTATGATGCATCTCCCAATACCTTTGACGAATTGCTTTCCACGGATACCATACTTCTAATGGGTTCCGATATTATGTCGAATCACACGATTGTAGGTCTCAAAATCAAAAAGGCGGTTAAACGGGGGGCTAAGCTGATTGTCATCAATCCGTTTGACGCTCAGGCAGACGAATGGGCATATAAGAAGATTGTACCAGAGAATAGTCTAGCTTTCTTGAAGGAAATGATGAAAGCGTTGATTGATTCCGGATGTAGGCCAAGTACCGATAAAGCCACTGGCTTTGAAGAATTAGAGGGAGCATTAAATGCTGTGACAGTGAGTCCACAGGCTAAGGAAATAGCAGAGCTTTATGGTAAATCTAAAAAGGCTATGATTGTATTTGAACAAAATTATCTAACACCGGATGCAGCCAAATTGGTAGCAAATTTGGCAGTCATATCCGGACATATTGGCAAACCTCGCAGTGGAATTATTCAACTAAAGCCCAAGAACAACAGTCAAGGTTTGGCGGATATGGGCGTTGATAAGGACGCTGGAGAAATTGTTCGCGAAATCGAAACAGAAAGCGTTAAGGGACTGCTGATATTTGGTGAAGACATCCCTAGTATCGATGTAAGCAAATTGAAGTTTTTGATGGTTCAAGATACACATCTGACAGAAACTGCAAAAAAGGCTGACGTGGTACTGCCGGCTGTCAGCTTTGCAGAGTCTCGAGGAACCTTCACCAATTCTGAAAGGAAAATTCAGAAATTACAGCAGGCAATTCCTCCAATACCGGGTATGGAAAACTGGCAAGTAATCATTAAATTGGCAAATGCCCTAAGCACCAACTTAAAATACAACCATCCGGATGAAATATTGACCCAGATTACATTGGAGGTACCACAATATTATGATGTAACAAAAGAGCTTCATAAAGATGTATTCTGGCCTGTTGGTAAAAATCCTATTTTATACAATAATGGCAGTGGATTTAATTTCCCGGATAAGAAAGCACGTTTGCAAATGGTGGAGGACGGTCCGATGTTTAGTAAGGTTGATAATACGGATAATCTGACAAATACCTTTATCGAATTACTGAAAGAAGAAAACATGATTTAGGAGGAAATAAAAAAAGGATGGATTCCTTCACGCTTGGGAATTCATCCTTTTTTATGCATGATATATGGATCTACGCCTTTAAAATGGTATTTAGTTTTGCGGGACGGCACAGAGACCGTCCCCTACAAAAGAAAACACATTCTGTTCTATAAGAGTATATCCATATAGATCCAAGGATACTGTTTTTCAACTTACAACCTTCAACCTTTAATCTCCAACCTGCTTCTCCATAAATGATTTTAAAATCTGCTTGATATAACGCAGAGTGGTTTCAACAGCTTTTTCAACAGTATAGCGATCAGCTTGATGAATCATTCTCAATAACATTCCTTCATAGATGAGCATGCACATATCATTGATTTCTTCAAGAGATTCTTTCTTTAAGAAACCTTCTTTTGCACATGCTTTGAGGGCTTCCATGTCACGATGGAATTTGTTATCGTTCAACATCGTGGGAAGCATATCCTGTGCCTGTTCAGCGATTTCTTCCGGGAAGATAAAATAATACTGCTTCACAGCATCATTGTAGGAACCGCTAAACTTATCAAAAAACATTTTGTAATAAATCTTGGGATGTGTATAAGAATGCTTACTGAAACATTCCCAAATCAGCAAATATTTATCTAAGGCATTATCTGCGTTTTTTATATGGTTTGGCAGATCAAGTATATATCCTTTCAAATATTTCATGCAGGCAAAGAAAATCAGATGATCCAGATTTTCAAAATAATTGTACACTGTTGCATAATTGTATCCGGCTAAATCTGCCACTTTACGAATGGTTATCTCTTCTAAGCCCTCTTCTTCGATAATTTTATTTGCTGCCTCTAAAAAATACCCCATCATCCTTTTCTTTTGAATGATCTTTTTATCCATATGCTACCACCTATCTATCCTTTTCAATAACATTATCATTATAACAAAACAAGAAGCCATTAACAATTTTTCTGAGTAAGTATAAGAAAAAACTATCATGGAAGCTTAAAAAAGATATATGTCTATAAAATATTGGTCTTAGTGTATATGGCCATAATCACAGTTTATGTGCTTTTTGACGGATTTATAAGTCTTATAAAAATAGCTGGCGTTAAAAAAATATCAAAAAATAAACATGATTATCGAATAAACGAATTTACAATCAAATCATAAACGTGATATAATCTGATTAGTTAGATAAATAACGATTATTAATCAAACGTGTTGGCAAATTTAGAATCTTAAGCAAATAATTTCGGTTATTCTTCTAACAATCCAAGAGAAATGAAAGGAGTGTACAAAGCATGAAGCTGGAACTTGGCAATTTTTTTGTCAAAGATGTTGTGTTTGGTGCTAAAACTGCTTATGCTGATGGTATTTTGACAATCAACAAAGAAGAAGCATTGACTGTCGTAAAAGAGGATGAACACATTACAGAAGCAGATATCATCATCGCAAAGCCAGGCGATAAAGTTCGCATCGTACCTGTGAAGGAAGCCATCGAGCCAAGACACAGAATTGGAGGGGGGCCTGTATTTCCGGGAGTGACTGGAGATTTAATGCAATCCGGTGATGGAAGAACATTGGCTTTAAAGAATTGCAGTGTTCTTGTTGTTGGAAAACACTGGGGTGGATTCCAAGATGGTCTCATAGATATGAGTGGAGAAGGTGCAAAATATACCTATTATTCACAATTACAAAACATATGCCTTGTAGCAGATACGGACGAGGAATTTGAAAGATATGAGCAGCAAAAGAAAAATCATGCACTACGATGGGCTGGGATGCGTTTAGCAGAATACATCGGTAAATGTGTTGCAGAAATGGAACCGGAAGAAGTAGAGAGCTATGAATTGGCACCGATTACGAAGCGTACTGCAGAGGAAAACGCTTTACCAAATGTCGTTCTTGTACTACAGCCGCAGTCACAAATGGAAGAACTGGGATATAATGACTTAGTTTACGGATGGGATTGTAACCGAATCGTACCTACGTTTATGCATCCTAATGAAGTATTGGATGGTGCGATGATCTCAGGATCATTTATGCCATGTTCATCAAAATGGTCAACCTATGATTTTCAAAACTTCCCAATGATCAAGCGTCTATATCAAGAACATGGAAAAACCATTAATTTCTTAGGGGTGATTATGTCTAACTTGAATGTTGCCTTAGAGCAAAAGAATAGAGCTGCTTTGTTTGTAGCCCAGATGGCAAAATCTTTGGGTGCAGATGCTGCAGTTGTAGCTGAAGAAGGCTATGGTAACCCAGATGCGGACTTTATTGCTTGTATTGTGGCATTGGAGGATGCAGGTGTTAAAACCATTGGCTTAACAAATGAGTGTACAGGAAGAGATGGCGCTTCACAGCCATTGGTAACCTTGGATCAAAAAGCCAATGCCATTGTTTCTTGTGGTAATGTGTCAGAAATGATTATTCTTCCTCCAATGGAAACGGTTATCGGTGAATTGGAAGCATTGGCGAGAGATGGTTTATCCGGTGGATGGAGCAATGATGCTGTTTTAGGCCCATCTGTAAGAGCAGATGGATCCATTATTATGGAAAATAATGCTATGTTCTGTGGGGACCAGGTTGTAGGATGGTCGACAAAGACAATGGTAGAGTTTTAAGGAGGTGTGACAGATGAAAAAGGCGATTTTATACCTTAACCAATTCTTTGGTCAAATTGGTGGGGAAGATGTAGCAGATTTTGAACCTGTAATCAAAGAAGGTTTAGTGGGTCCTGCTATGGAGTTGGATAAGCAGTTGGGTGATGATGTTAAAGTAACCCATACCATTATCTGTGGAGACAACTTCATGGGCTCAAATCAAGAAGAAGCAATTAAGAGGATATTAGGCTTCTTAGCGGATAAGGAGTTTGATATATTCTTTGCAGGTCCTGCATTTAGAGCCGGAAGATACGGTAGCGCTTGCGGTAACATTTGTAAGGCTGTCAAAGAGAAATTTGGTGTACCCGTAATCAGTTCCATGAATGATGAAAACCCTGGCGTAGAAATGTTTAGAAAAGAAGTCTACATTTTTAAGGGCGGAGCCAGTGCAGCAGCAATGAGAAAAGATGTGGCTGCCATGGCTGGATTTGGTAAGAAACTGTTAAATGGTGAAAAATTATTATCAGCGGATGAAGAAGGCTACTATGGAAGAGGCATTAGAAGCCAAATCTGGCTAGAGCCAGCGGTGCCTGCCACGGAAAGAGTTATCGATATGCTGTTAAAGAAAATTAACGGTGAGTCATTTGAAAGTGAGTTACCGATACCTCCATCTGACTTAGTACCAATCGCTTCAGCTATTTCACCGGAAGAATTGAGCAAGCTTGAAGTTGCAATCGTAACATCCGGTGGTATTGTGCCAGTAGGCAATCCAGACAGAATTCAGTCAGCATCAGCTACAAAGTGGGGAAAATATGATGTTTCCCAGTTAAACGACTTAGTCGCTGGTGAATTCATGACAATTCATGCTGGATTTGACCCTGCAGCAGCCAATGCTGACTCAGATGTCATTGTACCACTAGATGCGCTGAGAGCATATGAAAAGGAAGGAAAAATCGGAGGCGTATTTAAGTATTTCTATTCAACCGTTGGAACTGGTACAACACAAGCAGAAGCTGCTAGAATGGGAAGAGAAATTGCTGCTGAGTTAATCGATGCAGGCGTAAAAGCAGTTGTCCTAACCTCCACCTGAGGTACTTGTACACGTTGCGGTGCAACGATGACAAAAGAAATTGAAAAGGCTGGTATTACAATCGTACAAATGGCCAATTTAATTCCAGTTGCAAAAACTGTAGGTGCAAACAGAATGGTACCAACAATTTCAATCCCATACCCACTAGGTGACCCAAGTACGCCAAAAGAGCAGCAGTGGAAGCTACGCTACCATAGAGTTGGTGTTGCTTTAGATGCACTGACTACTGACATCAAGGAGCAGACAGTATTCAAGGTTAAAATCTAAAAGATTAGGGGGCACAACGTATGGAGAAGAAAAATAATGTATTTATGATTTCTTTAGTTGTTGTGGCTCTTATCGTTGCCTGGGGTCTTTTGGCCCCAGCCAACTTTGAGAGTGCAGCGAATGCTTCATTCAATTTTTTAGTAGGTAATTTTGGTTGGTTTTATTTGATTTCTATGTTCTCCTTTGTACTTTTCTGTATCTGGATCGCACTCAGCAAATATGGTCATATTAAACTGGGTCCTGATGACTCAAAGCCGGAATACAGCTATTTCTCATGGTTTGCCATGCTGTTTAGTGCAGGTATGGGAATAGGACTGGTGTTCTGGGGGATTGCAGAGCCATTGAATCACTATGTAGCACCACTGGGAATGGAAGGCGGCACGATTGCAGCAGCGGATTTTGCTATGAAAAAATCCTTCTTCCATTGGGGACTTCACCCTTGGGCCAATTACAGTGTTTTAGCCCTAGCCCTTGCATACATGCAATTTAGAAAAAATAAGCCTGGCCTAATCAGTAGTATTTTTATTCCTTTATTAGGTGAAGAAAGGGTTAAAGGCCCTATCGGACAAACAGTAGATATATTAGCCGTGTTTGCCACGGTAGCTGGCGTTGCCACATCCCTTGGACTAGGTACATTACAGATTAATAGTGGTTTAAACTATTTATTTGGATTACCAGAGAATACAGCGGTACAAGTGGGAATCGTGGCAGTTGTAACCGTAATGTTTATGATGTCAGCTGTTACAGGCCTGGATAAAGGAATTAAGTTCCTGTCTAATTTGAACCTTTCTATTGCTGGAATCTTAACGGTACTTGCATTCCTAATTGGTCCAACCGTCATGATAATCAATGCACTTACCAATGCAACCGGAATGTATTTTGGAGATTTTATCCGTGATAGCTTTATGATTGAAGTATTTGGAGACAGCCAATGGTTTGGCTGGTGGACGATCTTCTACTGGGCATGGTGGATTGCTTGGGCTCCATTTGTTGGAACTTTTATTGCTAGGATTTCAAAAGGAAGAACGATCCGAGAGTTTGTTGTAGGCGTACTTTTAGTACCAGCCTTTGGTTCATTCCTATGGTTTGCTGTATTTGGAACAATGGGTATCAATCTAGGCATGGAAGTGGCAGCAGAGGCCATCAAATCAACACCGACTGCATTCTTTGTTGTTATGAGCCATTATCCAATGGGCAGTATCATATCCTTTGTTGCAGTTATTCTGTTGGTAACTTTCTTCGTAACATCAGCGGACTCAGCCACCTTCGTTCTTGGAATGATGACATCGGATGGTGATTTAAATCCAACGACACAGAAGAAAGTTATTTGGGGTGTGATTCAATCCTTATTGGCCCTTGCATTGATGATTGCCGGCGGGCTAGGTATGTTGCAAACAGCATCCATTGCAGCTGCATTCCCATTTGCCTTTGTTATGCTCTTTGGTATGGTTTCTTTAGTGAAGGCTTTGAAGACAGAAGTAATTTGTACACCAGATATAACATGCTATGATGTTGAAAAAGAAAAATAGATAAAAAAGGCTCAAGGAAGCCTTTTATAGAACGTATTCTATGGGATGTATTTTCGAATAAGATTATACTTCCAGATACGTAAAAAAATAGTAACTACGATATACGTAATTACTTTGCACAAATAGAAATGTATATAATGAAAATATGTTATAACAATACTATGATCAAACCTCTAGGCTGCTTAAGCAGCTTAGAGGTATATAAAAACAGTACACAACAACTACGAAAATTTTTGTGAGAGGATTTTTTTCTAAAAGATCTAATCGTGATTACATTATAATATTATTTTACAAATTAATCAAGACGGTGTTATAATGAACTGGGAAATCTTTTGACTAAAATTTTCCGTATACAGTATAATCTATTTGACTACTTAACTTCAATATTTTAATTGAAAAAGAACAAATGAATCAAATACCATAATGTGGGAGGTTTCTGTAATGAGAGAAAATATGTACGATGTGGTCATCATTGGTTCAGGTCCAGCAGGGCTGTCAGCAGGATTATATGCAGCAAGGGCTAAAATGAAGACCTTGGTTTTGGAAAAGAATAAAGTGGGTGGGCAGATCGTAACAACAAACGAAGTAGCAAATTACCCAGGATCTATTCCTGATGCTACTGGTCCAAGCTTAATAGCGCGAATGGTAGAACAAGTCGAAGAATTTGGTGCCGAAAGAAAAAAAGACAGCATTATAGAAGTTGATTTTTCAAATAAAGTTAAAATCGTAAAGGGTGAAAAAGATACATATCATGCAAAGACTGTTATTATTGCCAGTGGCGCCACACCCAAAAAGATTGGCTGCCCAGGTGAAGATGAATTAACGGGTAAAGGTGTATCTTACTGTGCTACATGTGATGCAGATTTTTTTACAGATTTAGAAGTATTTGTTGTGGGTGGCGGTGACTCAGCAGTAGAAGAAGCCATGTACTTGACGAAGTTTGCAAGGAAAGTAACGATTGTACATAGAAGAGATGAACTAAGAGCAGCTAAATCCATCCAGGAGAAAGCTTTTAAGAATCCTAAAATGGAATTCATGTGGAATACAACGATTGAAGAAATCAAAGGTGATGGTGTTGTTGAATCTGTGGTATTTAAGAATATCGTGACAGGAGAAGTCAATGAGTATTTTGCAGACGAAAATGATGGTACCTTTGGTATATTCCCTTTCATTGGATTCCAGCCGTTAAGTGAATTGTTTAATGGCAAGGTAAAAATGGACAAAGTGGGATATATTATTACTGACGATAACATGAATACAGATACACCTGGTGTGTTTGCAGCAGGAGATATTCGGGTAAAGTCATTAAGACAGGTTGTTACAGCTGTGGCTGATGGTGCTATTGCTGCTGTACAAGCTGAAAAATATATTGAAAATAACTTTGAAGAATAAGGAGGTGTGGATATGTTTTCAGTAGATAAGGATACTTTCCAAGCAGAGGTTCTAGAGGCGCAAGGTTTTGTATTGGTTGATTACTGGAGTGATGGGTGTGAGCCATGTAAAGCGTTAATGCCTGATGTTGAAGAATTAGCAGCAAAGTTTGAAGGTAAAGTAAAATTTGCAAAGCTAAACACAACACAAGCCAGAAGATTGGCAATTTCTCAGAAGGTCCTTGGTTTACCTACGATTGCTCTTTATAAAGATGGTCAAAAGATCGACGAGTTAACAAAGGATGATGCTACAAAAGCCAATATCGAGGCAATGATTGAAAGACATATTTAATTCAATGTGTTGTGCTAGTTGACTCCGATTTGCTAGTGTTACGAGGCTTAGAGTTTGTAAGCTTGCTGCAGGTTGCATCAAAACTCGCTTCGCTCAGACAGTTGATGCAACGAATCTTCCGCTGCGCTAACAAACTCTATAAGCCTCTCCACAAAGCAAATCTACATCAACTAGCACAACGAGTTAATTCAGTTTGTAATACATTCATATATTACAAAATCAAAAAATGAGAGGATGGTAACCATGAGTATGTTTGATGGAAAAAAAGTCATCATCATCGGTGACAGAGATGGTATACCAGGTCCTGCTATGGAAGAATGTCTGAAGGGCACAGGAGCAGAGGTAGTATTTTCTGCAACTGAATGCTTTGTCTGAACAGCTGCAGGAGCAATGGACCTGGAAAACCAAAATAGGGTTAAAAATATGACAGAAAAGTATGGTGCAGAGAATGTTATCGTACTTTTAGGAGCAGCAGAAGCAGAAGCAGCAGGCTTAGCTGCTGAAACTGTTACAAACGGAGACCCTACATATGCAGGTTCATTGGCAGGAGTCCAGTTAGGACTCAAAGTATATCATGCAGTAGAGCCAGAATTTAAAGAAGCAGTAGACCCAGGTGTATATGACGATCAAATCGGCATGATGGAAATGGTACTTGATGTAGATTCTATCGTTGCAGAGATGTCATCCATGAGAGAGCAATTCTGCAAATATTAATGGTAAACTGCCAGCTGTTACAAAGCTGCAAAGATGAGTAAATGGGTGGTGCAAACATCACCCTTTTGCTGTTCTTGTGTGGAAAACGTTTTAAGTTAAATTATGATAAATGGAGGTTAAGGTAATGAGCTATGCAGTAGTAAAAGGAGCGGGATATGTACTGGTATATACCCCGGATATGATCCTACATAATGGTACCACACAAACAACTGAGAAGATAACCAATCCTAATTCTGAATATTTAAAGACCCTTCCACAGCATGTTCG
>JBMOKU010000060.1:0-3651 GCA_049324315.1 Bacillota bacterium
TCGGGCAGGCGATTAGCTATTGCCTAAATCAGTGGGATAAGCTTCTGGCTTATCTTGCTGACGGCCGCCTGGAGTTTGATAACAACCGCAGCGAGCGGTCGATCAAGCCTTTCGTGATCGGTCGCAATTATGTGCTCACTTAATTTATGTGCTCACTAACCGATTGTAGGTATGAGTAGCAACATTTTATACTTAAAGTAAAGGGGTGTTGCTGCTATGCCTTATGTATTTGTAACATTACCAGTCAGGCAGAAACTGACGCAGTACAGGACATTTTTGGAAGAACATGAATACCTTAAGAGTACAATTCTTGGTTATCGCACCTATGTTTCCAGATTTCTGCGGTCAAATTACTATAACGAGAAGAATTCCAACCTTAAAGACCAGATAAAAGAATTCCTTAAAAATGAAGCCTCTATGGCTCCGAAAACATTTAAATATTGCCGAGCCGCATTATACGCTTTCTATAAATTTTCAACGGGAATGCCATATCCTAAGGCTGTCAAAGAAAACGTCATTGGCCAAATTGAAGATCTTCTGACTGGATTCCAAGACTTCCAGAAACGAGTTAAGCATCTGGCAGATACAAGTATCATTTCTGAAGCCAACCAAGTGAGACCGTTCCTTAAATTCATTTATCAACAGTCGCCCGAGAGTTTTATTGTATCAAATATCTCCGCTATGGATATCCGAAATTATTTTACCGGAGAAGCGGCTCATTTAAACTCAAGCACAAAAGGAAGGATAGCGACATCAATACGTAATTTTTTTCAATATCTCCGTTTTTCTGGTGTAAATGTTGAAGAATCTATCTTTAAGATCCCACTTTCGCCGGCGGTGTGGAAGTTGAATACTATTCCAACTGTGCTAAGCAATGAAGAATTCGAATCATTACGGCATTGCTTTGATAAAAGCAGGCCTTCAGGAATACGAGATTATGCAATTGCCTTATGCTTCACAGAATTGGGGCTTCGGTGCTCAGAAGTTGCTAGTCTAACTTTAGATGATTTCGACTGGAAGAATGGCATTATTAAAATTAAAAATACCAAAACCCACACTGACAGGACACTGCCCATGTCCTCCAAGTTTGGGGAAGCTATTGTAAATTATCTACAGAATTCTCGGCCTGCATCCAAAAGCCGGGTTCTTTTTGTCCGTTTTTCCCATACTCAGGGTGAACCCATGGGAAGAGAACAGGTAAGGGGTGTTATGCGCCGTTCATACAAAAGAGCGGGAATCAGCGAATCTGTTACCGGTACTCATATCCTGCGCAGGACAGTAGCCAGTAAAATATATAAAAAAGGCGGTTCGCTGAAAATGGTGGCAGATATCCTTGGGCATGAATGCCTGGAAAGCACTGCCATCTATACGAAAATAGATACTGAAATGCTGTTCCAAGCTGCCGGTATGTGGCCCGGAGGTGGCAGCTTATGCTAACGGATAATAAGATAACCAGACAAATAGAATCCTATATAGAATACAAGCAAAGTCTGGGTTACCAATTGAAAACTGAATCACAAGAATTAAGACGTTTTGCCAAATATACACGCGAAATAAACCATAGCGAATCCCTCACGGCTGATTTAGCCATGCAGTGGGCTTCTCTCGACAGTAGCCTCAGTAGATGGTACATGGCAAGAAGGTTGGAAACAGTACATACATTTGCAGTATATGCCGCTTCCATCGATCCTGAAGCACAGGTTCCCCAGACGGGAGTCTTTGGAAAATGTCATGGACGTGTGACACCATATATTTACAAGGAAGAAGAAATCCTTCGGCTGATGAATGAATCATTGAATCTATTTACCACGGATGGCATCAGATGCTTGACAGTATCCACCGCATTAGGCCTTTTGTGGTCAACAGGCATCCGTGTTTCCGAGCTGACAAATCTTAAAGTTAAAGATGTTAATTTTAAGGAAAGATATCTGCATATAAAGAATACAAAATTTCATAAGGACAGGCTGGTTCCCTTGCATCAAACCGTAGTAGAACAGCTTGAAAAATATGACTCGAAACTAAGGGGGAAACTCTCTGGACGATCAGAAGATGATTTCTTTTTTGTAACCACGAACGGAAGGCGATTTAATACAAGAGCATTTGAATATGCATTTCAACAACTCCGCTTCTGTTTGATGCCGGATGGCGGAAACAATTGGAAGAGAAGACAGCCGCGTCTATACGATATCCGGCACAGTTTTGCCTGTCGTACCATTCTTAAATGGCTTGAAAGCGGAGAAGATGTCAACCAGAAGCTTTATTCACTCTCGGTCTATATGGGACATGTAAAACCAGCTGATACTTATTGGTATATAACATCTACTCCAGAACTTCTTTCCCTTGCTTGCGGAAAGTTTGAGCTCCTTTGCGGAAAGGAGTTGCAACCATATGAATAGCGCATTCCAAGAGTTGCTTCAGAAGTTCTTCATTAAGAGGATGATGAATCAAAAACAGGCATCCCCGGAAACCATTAAATCCTACCGAGATACTTTCCGAATTTATATCGAGTATTTAAATATTGTTCATAAATGTCCGCCGCACAAAATTGGTATGGAACACATCGAAGCAGAATATATACTTGGTTTTCTGGAGTATCTTGATCATGAAAGAGGAAACCAGACGAAAACCATCAACAACCGTCTGGCCGCAATCCATGCATTTCTTCATTTCATGTCTTTTGAAAAACCAGAATACTGCGCTACTATTCAAAGAAGCCTCATGATTCCCTTCCGTAAGGCGGAAAAACGGCAGATAGATTTTCTGACAAAAGAGGAAATTGATGCTCTTTTGGAGGCATGTTCCATGAAAGAAGCCCGTGGGCGCCGTGATAGGATGATGGTGCTGATACTTTATAATACCGGTATAAGGGTATCTGAGCTTATTTCCCTACGATGTAGAGATGTCATATTCGATAGTTCCGGAACGGCAGGCTATATCCATGTAATAGGTAAAGGGCGAAAAGAAAGGAATATTCCTCTGTGGAAGACAACCGCATCCTATATTAAAAAATATATTGAAGAGCACGGGCTTAACCCTCATGATAAACTGTTCATAAATCATACAGGAGATGAACTCACCCGAACGGGTGTCCGTTACCGGATCGATTGTCTAACAGAAAAAGCACAGAAAATAATTCCGGGATTAAAAGATAAAAACATCAGCCCACATACCTTCCGCCATTCGACCGCGCTCCATTTGCTTCAGTCTGGCGTTGACATCTCAACCATTGCAATATGGCTTGGACATGAGAGCATAAATACAACACATAAATATATGGAAGCAGACATCGAGATGAAGCAAAGAACACTGGAGAAAATAGCTGAACCATCCGTTAATGGATACCGTTACAAACCATCCAAAGATATTCTGTCATTCCTAGCCTCTTTATAATTATGTGGTTATTAGAAATTGCCAAGAAATCGTAAACTAAGCGATTTCTTGGCAATTTTAGCTTAGCAGAACTAAATAGGAACATAAATTAAGTGAGCACATAATTCCTGTTATGTTCTTAAGAACATAACAGGAAGGGGTGGCTGTTCTCGAATACGCCTCGTGGTGCGAAGGCCAGCGCTACGATTTACAGCATCGTCGAAACGGCCAAAGAGAATGGGTTGAACCCCTTTTCCTACCTAATGTACTTGTTCGAGCAGA
>JBMOKU010000061.1:0-45736 GCA_049324315.1 Bacillota bacterium
CCTCTCGCTTAGCACCCTGCATTACTGCAACGCACCGAGATTGGCTACCCAGCTCACTGGCGATTACTGGGACGGGACTTGCACCCGCTAGTGTAGTCCAGCTTCACTGGACGCACCCAAAAAGAAAGGACTCCATCGAGTCCTATTCTACATAAATATATTTATCCTGTTTTGACATCACGCTGCCAATAATCTTTGCTTCAATGCCTCCGTTATCCAAAATATCCCGTATCAGCTTCTCTGCATTTTTTTCTGCTACAGAGATCAACAGCCCGCCTGAAGTCTGCGGATCATATAGTATGTCTTCTATTGCCGCAGGAATATTTCCAATAGCTATATCTTTCGAAACATAGGATCTATTTCTATAAGCTCCCGCAGGAATGATCCCCATATTGGCAAATTCCAAAGCACCCTTCATAATAGGTACTTGATGTGAACTGATGCGCATTGACACATCGGAGGCTTTTGCCATCTCCAGGGCATGGCCTAATAACCCAAAGCCTGTAATATCTGTAACGGAATGGACTACATTGTTTTTAAAGGCTTCTGCTGCATACTTGTTTAAATGGCTCATGATAACGGAGGCCTCGTGAACCATATCTTGTTCTACCAGCTGTGCTTTCATGGCTGTGGTCACAATTCCCATGCCTAGTGGTTTTGTAAGTATAAGTAAGTCTCCTTCCTTTGCGGTTGCATTGGAAAGCACTTTATTAGGATGGACCACACCTGTTACCGACAGACCATATTTAGGCTCATTATCCTCCACTGAATGTCCACCTACCAATAATGCTCCTGATTCCCTTACTTTATCCGCCCCGCCCTTCAATATCTCTGCTAATATATCAGGAGGCAAACAACTGGGAAAACAAACGATATTGAGTGCCAAAATAGGATCTCCCCCCATGGCATAAACATCACTTAAGGAGTTGGCTGCTGCTATTTGTCCATACATATATGGATCATCAACAATCGGCGTAAAGAAGTCAAGGGTCTGGATAATGGCTGTGTCATCATTCAATTTATAGACAGCTGCATCGTCTGACGTATCCAATCCAACTAAAAGTCGTTCATCTTTTATTTTAGGTAAATGACACAGAACCTGTGCCAAGGTCTCTGGACCAATTTTTGCTGCTCATCCGGAACTTTCTGTCATTTCCGTCAATCGTTTATTCATTAGACCTGACATGATTATCACCTCCTGTATATGGTAACACAGTTTGATAAAAGCTTCAATAAGTCCAGTACACTGTCGTCTTTAACTAGTTTGTACAGATATCATCTTTAATATCTTCAAACTTTTTCTCACCAATGCCAGATACCTTTTTTAAGTCTTGTATATCCTTAAAATAGCCATTTTCACTTCGATACGTCACAATTCTTTCTGCCAGCACTGTACCTATACCTTTCAAACTGTCCAGTTCTTTTACAGATGCAGTATTAATATTGATTTTATCAGAGTCGTTGCTATTTTTATATGTCTGGTTATCTCCACTGTTTATTTTGCCTGGAGTTCCATTATTCATCGGATCGATGTTTTCACCCATAAAAGGAACGTAAATCTGTTCTTCATCCACTGCAATTCGTGCCAAGTTTATCTGTCTTCGATCCGCACTTTCCAATAACCCACCTGCCAACCGAATTGCTTTTTCAATCCGCTCTCCTTCCATAAGTTCAACAATACCAGGATTAGCCACTGCGCCACATACGTCTACGACGATTACTTTTTTCTCTTGAGATTCCGTCTGAATTTCCTCTGACACCTCTTCTTGATCGTCATCCATTTTCTCCTCTTTATTGGTTTCAATCGTAGAGTCCGTTTGTATGATTGGCTTATTTATATCATTCAATATTGTTTTTCCCAGCAGCCCTGTAAAAAGTAGTATAATCATACCGCATGCAATGATGATTTCTCTTTTACTTAATCCGAACATGTTATCACCTCAAAACCTATTTCTACTACAAAATTCTACCAATTTTTCCTTTTTCCTCTTTCTGCTAAATTATTTCTTATTTTTTTCTTAAGTTTTCTACATTTTTTTGTTATACTAATAAAGTACATCTCATTCCCCAGTTCGAGAGGTGAATTCATGAAGAAAATAATTGTCATATTACTGGTTTTTATCTTAGTTTTCGTACAGTTTCCGAATCAATTGTCTTATGCAAATGAATTACCCCCGGAAATATCTGCCCCCAGTGCAATTTTAATTGATGCTGCCACGGGTGAAATTCTTTACGAAAAAGACGCTCATGCGTTAATGTATCCTGCCAGTACCACGAAAATAATGACTGCCATCCTGACATTAGAGAATACAAAGCTAGAGGATATTGTTATCATCGATAAGGATACGCCGTTTACAGACGGTAATCGTATCTATGCCATTGAAGGTGAAGAGTTTACAGTTGAACAGCTCCTTTATGCATTGCTGGTTGAATCAGCCAATGACGCAGCCGTTGCATTAGCAAAGCATATATCTGGCAGTGTTGAAGAATTTGCCAAGCTAATGAATAAAAGAGCAAAAGAGTTAGGGGCAAAGAATACACATTTTACAAATCCCAACGGCTTACCGGATGAAAACCACTTAACGACAGCATATGATTTAGCAGTTATGGGTAAATACGCAATGACACTTCCAGGCTTCCCAGAATTTGTGAAGACTGTGAGATATCAGATTCCACCAACCAATAAACAGCCTGAAACCAGGTACCTGAAAAGTTCAAACCGTCTTCTTTGGGGTACGGGAAGCAGAAACAGAATCGAGCTTAATGGGCAGTGGGTCGATATAAAATATGATTTTATTGAAGGAATCAAGACCGGATACACCGTTCAAGCTCAGCAGTGCCTCGTATCCGCAGCAAAAAAAGACGGGCATCGTTTAATTGCTGTTGTTCTAAAAGCACAAGGCACAAACATCTACGTTGATACGCGAAAGCTTTTAGACTATGGATTTAATCAATTTCAGTTTGTTAAGATCGGACAAAAAGGGCAGATTATTGAAAGTATTTCTGTTGAAAATGGCGAAGAAAAAAGTCTAAACCTTATTGCGCAAGATGACTATTACAAACCCATTCCAATAGACACGCAGTTAGAGAATATAACCACGAAGATCGCGCTCAAGGAAAATAATCTCCGTGCACCCATCAGCAAGGGTGAAGTACTTGGTAAGGTAAAATACTATGCCGGCAGCACATTTTTAGGTGAGGATAACTTGCTTGCGGCTGAATCGATTGAAGAGAAAGTAGGTTTTACTGCTATTTACGATTTTGGAGATTCAGTCTTGCAGAAAATAATAAATATTATCCTATCCCTTATCATTCTGTTTTTAATATGGCGAACATACGTTACCATCATCCGTATTAAGAAAAGAAAAAGGAACCAATTGAAAAAGGTTAGTACCCTTCATAAGTCCAACAACAGCTACTTGAATCATGTTTTCCACTATGATAAGAGACGTTCATAAATTAAAAATCGTGACAGTATTGTCACGATTTTAATTTAAATTAGAAACGATGGACAAATAGGCCACTTCTCAGCTTTGGCTCAAACCAGGTTGATTTTGGAGGCATTACTTCTCCTTCATCGGCAATATCCATCAAATCCTCTATAGATGTAGGAAACATAGCAAAAGCCACTTTCATATCTTTAGCTACCCTATTTTCCAATTCTTCCAGTCCCCTTATTCCTCCCACAAAGTCAATTCTTTTATCAGTCCTTGGATCGGCAATACCTAATATGGGGTCAAGTAAATTTTTTTGTAAGATAGAGACATCTAATCTGTCTACAGGATCATCATTGGTATAAGTCCCTTCCTTTGCAATTAAGATAGACCATTTGCCATCTAAATACATTCCAAACTCGTGCTTGTTTTTTGGCTTATATGGCCCTACATCCTGGTAACTGATAATATCAAATTTCGTTGATACTTTATGGATAAATTCTTCAGATGAAAAACCGTTCAAATCCTCTACTACCCTGTTATAGTCCATGATATACAAATCTTCATCAGGAAAAATCACCGATAGAAAATAATTGTATTCTTCATCCCCATGATGCTCCGGGTTTCCTTCTCTTCTTTTCAATCCCACCTTTACAGCAGAAGCTGATCGATGATGTCCGTCAGCAATATATAGGCAGTCTATCGCCGAAAACAATTGGCATATTTCTGTAATCAGCTGTTGATTGTCAATAGTCCAGACAATATGTGCGATTCCATCCTCAGAGGTAAAATTATAAATGGGCTCATGGAACTTTATCCAATGACTTATCTTCCGATGGATCTCTTGATTGTACCTATAGGTCAAAAAAACAGGCTCTGTATGAGCACCACAATAATCGAAGTGCTTGATTCTGTCAATTTCTTTTTCCACCCTTGTAAACTCATGTTTTTTGATCTTATCCTGAATGTAATCATCGATAGAGGTACATCCAACAATACCTGTTTGTACTCTTCCTTTCATCATTTGTCGATATATATACAGAACAGGTTCCTTATCCTGTATAAGGATGCCATCGGAAATCATTTTATCCAGATTCTGTCTTGCAGTTTCATATACCCTATCATCATATGGACTTATCTCATCCACCAAATCAATTTCTGATCTTCCAATGTGTAAAAAGCTATATGGATTACCTTCTGCCATAGCTTTTGCTTCTACTCGGTTCATTACATCATACGGAAGACAAGCCACATTTTCTGCTAAATCCTGTCTTGGCCGTATTCCTTTAAATGGTCTTACAACTGCCATCTATATTCCCCCTTTTATGCTAATCCTAAAATCTCATTGATATGTGCTAGAAGCATCTTTATTTCATCTACTGTACAATCGGCCATATGAGCTATTCTAAAGGTTTTTTCCTTCAAATCTCCATAACCATTAGAAATCATATACCCCCTATCACCAAGCTTCTTATTCAAATCACTAACAGAGATATTTCTCGTATTTTCCACTGTAGTTAGGGTATTTGATGCATATTTTTCCTCTGCAAACATTTTGAAGTAGGTTTTTGCCCATTGCCGTACATATTGAGCCATTTCATAATGACGGGCAAAACGAGCCTCAAGTCCTTCTTTCAATATCTTATCCAATTGATAATCTAATGCATACATATGAGGAATAGAAGGTGTAGAGGGATATTGATAGTCTTTCTTTTGTATATATTCATATAAGTCCAGCAGGTCAAAATATAAGCCTCTACACTCAACTTTTCTGGCAGCCGCTACCGCTTTCTCAGAAAAAGAGCATATTGCCATGCCAGGAGGCAGTCCTAAACATTTTTGAGTGGATGTAATACAAATATCTACACCTAGACGGTCTACTTCTATTTTCGTTCCTCCCAATGAACTCACAGTATCCAAGCAGAATATGACATCAGGGTATTTTCTTATAACCTCAGCTATTTCTTCAACAGGGTTCATAATCCCCGTAGAAGTTTCATTATGAGTGATCGTAATTAGGTCGTAATTTCCCGTTTCCAAAGCACGTTCAACCATTTCTGGTGTCGTGGGCATTCCAATTGCAGAAGTAAACTTATCCGCAGGCACCCTATTGCATACAGCCATTTTATACCACCGATCTCCAAAAGCTCCAACAGAAAAAACAGCTGCTCGCTTTCTCGTACAGGATCGCACCGCTCCTTCCATCAGTCCGCTGCCGGAGGAGGTTGACAACAATATCATGTTTTTTGTATACATAAGTTTTTGCATTTTTTTTGTGATATTTTTTTGTAATTCAGAAGCTTCTTTTGTACGATGACCGATCATAGGCGAAGCCATTTTTTGCAGAACATCATTTGTTACATCAACAGGTCCAGGTATAAATAATTTTTTATGCATCATAAAACACCCCTTTATTCTTTATACGAAAGCGATCAAAATACAATTCTCCATGCACTCTATATTTTAGCTGCTTGTCAATCAATTTCGAAAACTCTGTCAAATAAGGTTATGAAAGAAGCAGTCAATTTTATTGACTGCTTCTCTGAAATTATTATAGGATCACTGCAACAGCTTCGATTTCTACGCTAACATCTTTAGGCAATCTTGCAACTTCGACGCAAGACCTGGCAGGTTTTTCGTTTGGAAAGTACTGTGCATATACTTCATTGATTAGCCCGAATTGATTCATATCCTTGATAAAGACCGTGCACTTTACAACATTGTCCATGGAAGTGCCCGCCGCCTCCAAAATTGCTTTTACATTCTCGAGGCACTGTTTCGCTTCATCTTGTACATTTCCTGTGACCAATTCACCTGTTTGAGGATTAGCCGGTAATTGTCCGGAAGTAAATACAAGATTCCCGACAACAACTGCTTGTGAATAGGGTCCGATAGCTGCCGGAGCTTGATTGGTTTGAATGGTTTTTTTCGTCACGTTAGCTTCCTCCTTTATTTATCACTTACCCGTATTTCATCAAGATAATTATATATTGTATACCTAGAAACGCACAAGACCTTTGCAACATAGTCAATAGCACCCTTAATTAAGAAGGCACCCTGTTCATTCAGTCTTTTAACAATATTCACTTTTTCATCCTTATTCATGTACGCCACTGGTTTACCTAATTCATCCAATGTACCGGCTACAATACTGCTTAATACATCATTTACATTATTTGCTATTGCGTCGTTGGATTTTGCTTCATCCTTATCATCCGTCTGCATGATTTCGTTAATTGCATTTTGCGCTACCACAAACTCTGAAATATCTAAATTGATGCATAAGCACCCTATGGTTTGATCGTTCTCATCTTTAATAAACATGGTACTGGATTTTAGAATTCGCCCATCTGTGCTTTTTCCTGTATAATTGATAATACTTTCATTTGTATGTCCTTTTAGAATTGCTTGCATCCCAACCTCTGTCATAGGACTTCCAATACTCCTACCAGTAACATGCCCATTTTCAATTGCAATAATAGAACTTTTGTGGCTCTTAAATTCGTGAAGGACAACTTCACAGTTCTTTCCGAAGGTTCTAGCGATTCCTTCCACAAAGGGAATGATTGCTCTTAATATCGGATCAAATTCATTGTTCATGATAAACGCAACCCCTTTCAGTTACTTAATGACAATATTCACTAATTTCTTAGGGACAACAACGACCTTCACAATATCTTTTCCATCAAGCATTGATTTGATTTTACTGTTATTTAAGACTTCTGCTTCTAAAGCTTCCTTAGACAAGGACGCTTCTACTTCCATTTTATCTCGAACTTTTCCATTGATTTGAATGGCAATCTCAACCTGATCCTTAACAATAGCAGCTTTATCATACTGCGGCCATGGATTATCATGAACGCTGGTATTATAGCCAATGATACTCCATAGTTCTTCCGTTATATGAGGGGCAAAAGGCGCCAGCAAGATAATCATCGTTTCAATAGATTCCTTCAAAATAGACGGTTTGTATCGATCTTTTCCTAGCTCTTTGTATTTATAAGTTTCGTTCACTAGCTCCATAATGGCACTGATAGCCGTATTAAAGTTAAATCTGCCATGAACATCTTCGGTAACCCTTTTGATGGTATTATGAATCATATATTTCATATGCTTATCATCTTTATTGTTGCTTTCATGATCTGATGCTTGTTGAATGCTGTCCTTCAATTCATCAACCAATCTCCATACCCTATTTAAGAAGCGATAGCATCCTTCTACTCCAGTATCACTCCATTCCAGGTCCCTTTCCGGAGGGGCAGCAAATAAGATAAACAATCGAGCGGTATCCGCACCATAGGTGCTGATAATTTCTTCAGGACTGACGACATTTCCCTTTGATTTGGACATTTTTGCGCCGTCCTTTAACACCATACCTTGTGTTAAGAGATTTTCAAAAGGCTCTTCCACAGGAGATAGATTTAAATCATAAAGCACTTTTGTAAAAAATCTTGCATAGAGCAGATGAAGAATGGCATGTTCCACGCCTCCGATATATTGATCAACAGCCATCCAGTATTTTGCTTTCTCTTTGTCAAATACTTCCCTTTCATTTGTAGGATCAGTATACCTTAAGAAATACCAAGAAGAATCCACAAATGTATCCATTGTGTCGGTTTCTCTCTTAGCCGCTCCACCACACTGCGGACAAACAGCATTGATAAATGCTTGGCTGGTTGTAAGTGGAGATTCTCCTTTTCCTGAAAATACAACATCCGTCGGTAGCATTACCGGTAAATCTTTATCCGGTACAGGAACCGTTCCACATTGATCACAATAAACAACAGGTATTGGCGCTCCCCAATATCTTTGTCTGGATATTAACCAGTCCCGTAATCTAAAGTTTACTGTTCGTTTTCCTAAGCCAGCTTCTTCAATGTACGCTGACATCTTAACGATGGCTTCACTGCTATCTAAACCATCAAATTGTTGAGAATTTATCATAATACCTGTTCCTGTATATGCCTCTTCCAACTTATCTACATCAATATGGTCATCTTGGGGTTTGATAACCGGAACGATATCGATCTGATATTTTTTTGCAAACTCAAAATCTCGTTCATCATGGGCTGGAACAGCCATAATCGCCCCTGTGCCATAATCCATTAATACGTAATTGGCAATATAAATTGGGATCTTCTTGCCGCTTAAAGGGTTTACTGCATATCTGCCAGTAAATAGTCCTTCTTTTTCTATGGTTGTTGCAGTTCTTTCAACTTCTGATAAGAACTGAAGCTTTTCTTGGAATCGTTTAACATCTTCTTCATAGGATGTTCCTTTGACAAGTTCTTGAACGAAAGGATGCTCAGGAGCCAATACCATATATGTTACACCATAAACAGTGTCCGGTCTGGTGGTAAAGACCATTAATTCTTCCTCAAAATTCTCGATGGCAAATTTGATTTCAGCACCATAACTCTTACCAATCCAGTTTTTCTGCATGATTTTTACTTTATCCGGCCAACCCGGAAGCTTATCAAGATCATCCAACAATCTTTCTGCATAATCTGTAATTTTGAAATACCATTGATCTAATTCTTTTTTTCCTACTATGCTATCACAACGTTCACAGTGCCCGCCTACAACCTGTTCGTTAGCTAGTACGGTTTCGCAGGATGGACACCAGTTAACTGGATATTTTTTCTTATAGGCTAACCCTTTCTTATAGAACTGTAAAAAAATCCACTGGGTCCACTTATAATAATCCTGATGACATGTAGCAACTTCACGGTCCCAATCGTAACTAATACCCAGCTGTTTGAGTTGACGTCTCATCTCCTCAATATTTTCCCATGTCCAAATGTTTGGATGGATACCATGCTTAATAGCGGCATTTTCTGCAGGTAAACCAAAAGAATCCCATCCCATAGGGTGCAGTACATTGTATCCAGCCATTCTTTTAAATCGTGTTACGACATCCCCAATGGAGTAATTTCTAACGTGTCCCATATGAAGTTTTCCTGAAGGATAAGGAAACATCTCCAGTACATAATATTTTTCTTTTTCATTTTCAACTGTTTTGAACACATTTCCTTCTGCCCATTGTTTCTGCCAATTTTTCTCAATTTCAGAGAAGTTGTACTTAGACATTCTATTACCTCCTATTTTATGCAACAATAATTGTCTTCTATTTATTAAAAATTTTTAATGCAAAGATGTTCTAGCTTCCTTTTATAAAATGTTTTTTACTCAGTACCCTTAGATAGATAAGCTTCTCTTAAAAACAATGCTATTTGTTGCTTTTTACGGTACAAATAAAAAAGTACCCAAAAAACTCCTATCCCTTTATAGGGACGAGGAATTCCCCGCGGTACCACCCTAATTGGCAATAACTGCCCACTCTTACGGTTTATAAAGGTAACCAACCTATTCTTTATATAGAGGCGAGTTCAAAGACATCTTTATCGATTCACAGCAACCATCGACTCTCTGAAAAAGATACATCTTCTACTACTCCTCTTCATTCTTTATACATTTGTCAGAAAAGTATAAATATTTTATCTCTTGTAGTTTAATCATTATTATAATGGGTTTCTTATCCAATGTCAACATTGATATATGGCGCATCTTTCCATACTCTTTCTAAATTATAGAAAGTTCTTTCCTCGTCTAAAAAAATATGAACAACAACCTGCAAGAAATCCAATAGTACCCATCTACCATTCTCATAACCTTCTTTATGATCAAGACATAGTCCATGTTCCTTCATTTTATCATCAAGCTCATCAGCGATTGCTTTCACTTGTCTTGTTGATGTCCCGCTGGCAATGACAAAATAATCTGCAAAACTAGAAATGCGGTGAATATCTAAGATACAGATATCTTGTCCTTTTTTATCATCAATTATTTTACTGATTTCTAGTGCAATTTTTTTTGAAGTTTCCAGCATTCTTTCAATTACCTCCTAGAATTTTATTATTCTTATTCAAGCTTAATAACATTGTATTCCCAAATCGATATATTCTATACACAATAAATTACTATAGGTATAGAATCGTAAAATTTCATTTTCCTTAAACCTGTTTATTTGCAATAGTTAGACTTTTATTTGGCTAGAAGTTTCAGGGGCGATCTTATAAGCTTTTAAATCCTTTAAAGATCAAAAGATAGACATAAAGCCTCTAACATTTAACGTCTAACTTCTAACCCTATGAATCACTATTCTTTGATCGGAGGTTATTTCTTCATATCACTTCCAACGATAATGGTTATATCTACTTCCGCTTCGGTATTCAAATCCGACTCTACATCTTTCACACCAAGGAGTTTTGCAATCTTTTCTGCTTCTTTTTTCTTATCTTTTCGGTCATATATATGAGTCTGATTATATTTTATCCCATTAACATTATTGATATTAACAACATTATAACCTTCAGCCTTTAAATCTTTTGCAACACTGGTTGCCAGTCCTGCAATGCCTGATCCGTTTAGAACCTCCACGGTTACTTGATTTTGAATCTCTTTGGTATCCTGTTTTTTATTCTCATCAGCAGCTTTGTCTGATGCACCGTCAAATATTTCTTTCATCTGTGCTTCCAGCTGCACCATATCTGGAATATAATACCATATACCACTAATCAATTTAGGTTCTCCGGGAACTGTACTCATATGGATATCATTGGTACTCATGCCAGCAGCCTTCACGGCATATGAAGACATGGTGGATACCGGCATATCCGTTTCCACGTACGTGCTAAATGTCTTCAGCAGCTTTGGCAGTTTAATAATCGTTTGCGGTTCAAGCAGCTTATCAGCAACGGCAGTTAAAAACATCTGCTGCGCATTGATTCTTCCTAAATCTTGATCTGTATAACCTTTTCTAAATCTTACAAACTGCATGGCTTTGTTTCCATCCAGAACCTGTTTTCCTTTTTTTATGTCAATCTTTAATGGCGGATCCGCATAGGGATCTGAGTATTTCATGTTCATTGGAACATCAACTTCAACCCCACCTAAATCATCTACAATTTTACCTAAACCATTGTAATCTATTTTGACATAGTAATGAATCTGAATACCTAACAGATCCTTTACAGCTTTCGTTGCCAAATCAATGCCTCCATAGGCATGAGCATGATTAATTTTATCTTTTCCTTTGTGACCTCTGATAACCACCCTTGTATCCCTAGGTATGGAAATAATATCTACTCTTTTGGTTTTAGGGTCAAAGGTCGCTACCATCATGGTATCTGTCCTGGAGGTTCCGCTATTTTGTGCATCCTTTGCATCAATTCCCACAATTAAAACATTGACTCTTTCTTTTCCCTCCGGCAAATCTTCACCTATCCCTGGGTTCAGAGAACCGGTTTCTCCAGATATGCTCTTAATAAATATATATGCACCTGTGCTCATCACTACTGCAAAGCATATAAATGAAATCAGCAGTACTTTTAAGAATTTTTTCATTTTCTCACTCCTGTCCCATACCTCTCATCTGCTGTAAAAGAAAGTTCCTTGCATATACCGTATCCGGATGCAGCAAGCTTCTTTTTCCTATTACATAAGCAATGGTCATCTCGATGGCCATTAAAGTAGCTTTATCTATATTAGATAAAGCTGCTGTCCGTAAAAGATCAATCTCATTAAAGTTTCTAGAAGGTTCAATGAAATCTGCTAAATAAATAACTTTATCCAGCAAAGTCATATGATTACGTCCTGTCGTATGATACCGGATGGCATCAAGAATTTCTTCGTCTTCGATTTCAAATTCAATCTGTGCAATTCTTGCTCCAACTTTACCATGCAGCAGTTGCACTTCAGATTTCGTCACATCATCCAATATTATATCAAACCGCTCCGCGTAATTCAACAATTCTTCATTACTCAGATTCTTGGCACAATCATGAACCAGACCTGCAACGCCAGCTTTTACCTCACATGCTCCATACTTTCTTGCAAGCTGAATTGCTGTTTTTTGTACACCCAAGGAATGCAGAAACCTCTTCTCCTTTAGCTTCCCAGCTAAAATTCTCTCCATCTTTTCTACAGCTATCATAACATTCCCACCTTACCGATACAAACCGTTCTTATAAATATAATACTCGACTGCTTCAGGTAGAAGATATTTTATGGACTGTCCTTCTTTAACACGGCTCCTGATATCTGTTGAAGAAATTGCTAACGCCGGAACATTCATTTTTGTAATTGTTGTATGATATCTTTTTTCCAGCTCTTTAATTTTTTCTTCAAAATACGGAGATTCCAAAACGGGTCTCGTAGCCGCAATAAATTTGCATAGAGACAACAGATCATCGACGTCCTTCCATGTGTCTAGGTCACATATTGCATCGGCACCGCTAATAAAAAACAGTTCCGTATTCTCAGGGTACATTCTCTTCAATTTCCTTATGGTATTTATGGTATAAGATACTTCTTCATCTTCTATTTCAATTTTAGAAACTTCGAAAAAAGGATTGGTTATTGTAGCTAATAATGTCATAAAATATCTATGCTTACTATCCGTTACATTCCCACCAGTCTTATGAGGTGGAATACCTGCCGGAATAAAAATAATCTTATCCAAATTATATTGACAACGAATCTGCTCAGCAATAACTAAATGTCCATAATGAATGGGATCAAACGTCCCTCCCATGATAGCTATGCGATTCAATTTTTCCGTCCGGTCGATAATATCTTTTTTCTTTTTTTCATTATTTGTAAACTTCGTGTCAATCTCCATTACTATAAAACACCTCTTTGTGTTTGTATTCTTAGGTGAATATTATACTACACTTTCATGAAAATTTGAAGCAATTTAAATTTATCCCCGTAATTTGTCAAATATAAAAAAGTCTTACATTGAAAGATTTAAAGGAAGACTTTTTTGAAACACATAACGGAAATTATGAAATTATCCACAGATTTTAAATGTCCATAATTTCCTATGTGTTATAATAAAGACTGAAAAAAACCGAGTGAACTCGGTTTTTTATAATCTAGGAATTTCAATTGTCGAATTTTCTTTAGATTTTCTATAGATAACGAACTTGTTTCCAATTGCTTGAACAAATTCAGCACCTGTCAGTTTAGCCACTTCATTAGCTGCTTCTTTAGCATCTAAAAGACTATTCTCCAATACATGGACTTTGACAATTTCTCTGGCTTCCAAAGCGTCATCCAGTTGTTGTACAAAGCTGTCGGTAATTCCACCTTTGCCGATCTGCGTAATAGGCTTAATATTATTCGCCAAGCTTTTAAGATAGCTTCTTTGTTTTCCCGTTAACAATGATATCCTCCTTTAAACCTCAACCTCTTTTCTTGATTTTCGTCTGTGTATTTCATAATTCTTACTTCCTTTTTTCCAGCCGCTTCTCACTCTCTCTATTGCGGTTAACTCTTCATTCTGGGATTCATTAATCACAAAATCATTCTTATCAAGGCAGAAGTATGCATGCAAACCCTGCTTACAATTTTGGCAGTTAAAACAACTCATAGAATCCTTTTTACCTCCATCTCAGTAATTAATGATAAAATTCAAATTCAAAATCATACATTTTAACTGTATCTCCATCTTGTACTCCTAGTCCTTCTAGTTCATCTACTATACCCCGCTTTCTAAGGAAATTCTGGAAATATCTTAATGAATCCATATCACTAAAATTGGTTGAGTTAATAAGTTTTTCGATAGGTTTTCCTTCTACTACGAAATAATCGTTTTCTTTTCTTATAGTAATTTTTTGGTCTTCTTTTTCATCCATTTGGTAGTACTGATAAGTTTCTTCTTCTTCGATTAGAGGCACATCTTCTATTTCATCAAGTACTTTTACTGTATAGCGCATTAAGTCATCCAGCCCTTTATTCGTGGCTGCTGATACTGGAAAAACTTCAAAGCCTCTTTTATTCATTTCAGCCTTGAAACGTTGGTAAGTATCATCATTTTCAATAATATCTATTTTATTTGCAACAACAATTTGCTTTTTTTCTGAGAGTTTACTGCTGTAATGTTTTAGCTCGTCATTAATTTTTTCGAAGTCATCGATTGGATCTCGTCCCTCAATACCGGCTACGTCGACAACATGAAGCAGAAGCTTGGTTCTCTCCACGTGTCTTAAAAACTCTAATCCTAATCCGACACCTTGGTGGGCACCCTCAATTAAACCTGGTATGTCCGCTAAAACAAAGCTGTTTCTGTCTATTTCAACAACACCCAAATTCGGCGTTAACGTTGTAAAATGATAATTTGCAATTTTAGGCTTAGCACTGGTTACAATAGAAAGAATCGTGGATTTACCAACGTTTGGAAATCCTACTAAGCCAACATCGGCCAATAGCTTTAATTCCAATATAACCCAACGTTCTTCCCCGTGGCTGCCGCTTTCTGCGAAATTCGGCGCCTGTCTGGTAGCTGTAGCAAAGTGCGTATTACCTTTACCACCTCTACCGCCTTTGGCAATAACTGCTTTCTGATCCTTCTCAACTAAATCTGCTATGACGCGATTTGTCTGCTCATCTCTGACAATCGTACCTGGAGGTACTCTTACGATCAGATCTTCGGCATCTTTTCCCGTCATACATTTTGCTCTACCGTCTTCTCCGTTATCCGCTTTATACTTTTTCTTATAACGAAAATCCATTAAAGTTCTCAGGCCTTCATCAACGATAAAAATGATACTGCCACCTCTGCCACCATCACCGCCATCAGGTCCACCATTTGGTATGTACTTCTCTCTTCTGAATGAAGCAGATCCGTTTCCACCATTTCCTGCTTTTAAGTAAATTTTCGCTTTGTCTATAAACATTATATATCACCCTTAGACCCTTATTCAATATGTTTGTCTTCATAATTAAACCATTTTTATAACACATAGGAAATTTTGGACATTTATAAACTGTAAATTATTTCAAAATTTCCGTTATGTGTTTCAAAAAAGTCCTCCTCGAAAATTTTTTATGGACTTTTTTATTATAACCAATTCTCAGCCACCATAATCTAAAATATAAACCCCATGCACGGTCGCATGGGGTCTTTTTACATTATTCTGCTGCCATCTCTCTAGGATACACACTTACTTGCTTTTTGTCTTTTCCTTTTCTTTCGAACTTTACAAGACCTTCTACCGTTGCAAATAAAGTATCGTCTCCACCCTTACCTACATTATTTCCCGGATGGATTTTTGTACCCCTTTGTCTAACTAAGATACTTCCCGCACTAACATATTGGCCATCGGCTCTCTTGACACCTAGTCTTTTGGATTCGCTGTCACGACCGTTTTTGGAGCTACCTACCCCTTTTTTACTTGCAAACAACTGCAAATCTATATGGAATAATAACATAACTTACACCTCCTCATCGCGAAGATCAATAAAATCTCCATACATACCCTGTGTACCTGAAATACCAATGATCATTGTATTTAAAATGATATTGGCCTTTTCCCTCTCTTCATCGGGAATGTGTTCAGGCAATTCACAGTATAACCATCCATCATCCATTTCATAAGTAACGTGAATTGAAGTTAATTCATTTAGAGCCAAAAGTGTTGTCTGTGCCAAAATAGAAATGGCTGCACAAACAATATCCTCACCCGGTTCTGCATATCCTGCATGGCCCTTTACAGAGTATTTAACAATATTTTTTTCATGATCTCTGTAAATACAAATCTTAATCATACAATTCAGTTATCCTACGCATTGATTTTTTCAATCTTAACTTTTGTAAATGGTTGACGATGTCCTTGTTTCTTTCTGAAATCTTTTTTAGATTTATATTTGAAAATGATAATCTTTGGAGCTTTTCCATTTTCAACTACAGTTGCAGAAACCTTTGCACCGCTAACAACCGGAGCACCAAGAGTCAATTGTCCATCTTTGGATACAGCTAACACTTTATCAAAATCAACTGTTTCTCCTTGGTTTGCCTCAAGCTTTTCAATGAAAAGTGTGTCTCCTTCTTGAACTCTATATTGCTTTCCACCAGTTTCAATAATTGCGTACATCATTACACCTCCTCAAACCAGTCTCGCCAAATCCTAGGTAACTTTCGTTTTCAAACCCGATCTGTGCGGCTACTTACAACAAGTAATGATACCATATCCATATCCTGCTGTCAACGGATTTTATTAACATCTATCTAATGTCCTTCATTTTCTATGTAGTTTCTCACCTTTTCTAGTCTACCCATGGTTTTCACTTTAAATTCACTGGCATGGGTTTCATCTGTCCCTCTAATAAAAATTGTCAAATTCAACTGTTTTTCCAGCTCCTTTATAAAATACCGCTCTTCCTCTTGAACCTTCATAACGCCTGTATTAACTTCAATGAATACAGCTTCTGCATTGGTATGGATAGCAATACGTCGCAGTTCCTTTTCAATATTTTGCATCACGGCATGTTCAGATAAGACTTTTCCTGTTCCTTCACAGTAGGGACATTTTTTAAGAAAAATAGAATCAATACGCTGACGCACCTTTTTCCTTGTCATTTCTACCAGACCTAACTGAGTAATGCCTAACACATTTGTTTTTGTTCTATCTTTCGATAGAGCCTTTTCGAAAACTGCTAATACTTCTTTTTCAGCATGCTTATTATTCATATCAATAAAATCGACAATAATGATACCACCAATATCTCTTAATCTTAGCTGCTTTGCAATTTCCTTTGCTGCTTCTTTATTTGTTTGAAAAACAGTATCTTCAAGATCAATGCTTCCCACGTACTTCCCTGTATTGACATCGATAGAGGTAAGTGCTTCTGTTTGATCTATGACGATGTACCCCCCACTCTTGAGCCAAATCTTTCTGGTTAAAGCATTTTTAATCATGCTTTCAATATTGTAATACCCGAAAATATCCGTATCTCCTTGGAAGCATTCTACACGGTTTACTAAATGCGGGGCCAGTAATTCAATAAATTCTATGACACCCTTATATTTCTCCCTGTCGTTAATCACAAAACGATCTATCTCATTTGTAAACATATCACGAATTGTCTTTTGCAATAAATCTAAATCTTTATAGATGGCTTTTGGTGCATATCCAAGATTCTTTTCTTTATCAATCTTCTGCCACAATTTTAAAAGGTATTTTAAATCTTCTTTTAATTCTTTTCCATCCTTTGCTTCAGCCACCGTACGAACGATAATTCCCATATTTGAAGGCTTTATTTCATCAACAAGTTTTCTTAATCTTTCTCTTTCATTCTCGTCAACAATTCTTCTTGAAACACCAATATAATCTACTGAGGGCATTAGCACCAAAAATCTACCTGGCAGTGTCAGATGCGTTGTCACCCTTGCGCCTTTCGTGCCAATCGGTTCTTTGATAACCTGGACAATTATTTCTTGTCCATTTTTGACTACATCTCGAATGGATATATTTTTGAGAGAAAAGGCCTCACTATTTGCCATTTCAACGGGTACAGCATCTTTAACATATAAAAAAGCATTTTTTTCAAATCCTATGTCTATAAAGGCAGCCTGCATACCTGGCAGAACATTTGTCACTCTTCCTTTGTATATATTTCCCACAGTCCTTCTACTGCTTTCTCTCTCACAATATATTTCAACCAGTTCTCGATCTTCTAGTAGCGCTACTCTTGTTTGGTTTAGACTGGAATCGACAATTATTTCATTCATTCAATCAATCCCCCTAAAAATCAATTGTATTATGCAGTAGCATCTATCGGAGAGATCAATTTGCCATTAACCAGAGAATAGAGATCTAAACGATGAATTCTTGTTTTATCGGATTTTATAGATAGAGGGACAAATTCACAGAATTTCTCGATTAACATCTCCGGCTTTAAATTTCCCCTACTTCCAGTTGCTAATGTCATTTTATAAATTAAAACATTCTTTTCCTCATTTAACAATTGAAAATCAAATATCCACGGTCTAATATCAACCTCTTTACTCTCTTGTTTATTTTTTTTCTTAGATATTTTTTGAATCAGTATTTCACGTTGTTCTAAAAAATCCTGAAGACATTTTTGATGGTCTTTATCATTATGTTCCTGAGAAAGTTCTATCTTAGTAATATAGGTTGAATAATCAACAGTCGCCATCAGGGCATCGATTTTTACAGGCACCAATTTGCATTGAAGAATTCGTATTCCAGCCGGCAGGTTTCTATTCATTTTATCTTTAACTTCTTCCAAATCAATCTGTTCTTCAACTTCAATATCCATATATTCACCTTCACTAGACAAACCGATGGCTGTTGCAGTGGCAAAAGATATTTTGGGATGGGGATTAAACCCTTGAGAAAAAGCTAATGGAATATCCGCTCTTCTCATGGCTCTTTCCATGAGTCTTAACAGATCTAAATGAGAGATAAACTTCATCAATTCTGTTTTTGTAAATTTCACTCTGATTTTATACATTAACATACCCCTCCCACGAATACTTGATTAATTCCACATCCTGTACAATTGCTTCTGCAATCGGAAGTCAGTATGCCTTTTTTCGCCTTCTCATTTTCATTGATAAGGAATTCTTTACGGATACCAATTTGAACATGATCCCAAGGCAACATTTCTTGATAATCTCGGTTTCTATTGACATAGAAATGTGGGTCAATATTCTTTTCCTGAAATGCCGCCAACCATTCTTCGTATTTAAAAAAGTCCTGCCAGCCGTCAAATTTACAGCCCTTTTCCCATGCCTTTATTAAAATTTCGTTTAATCTTCTGTCTCCTCTGGCAAACACGCCTTCAAGGAAGCTGGTCTCCGTGTGGTGATAGCTGTATTTAATATTTTTGTGCCTTAATTTGTTTTTTAAATAAGATTGTTTCTCTTGCAGCGTTTCAATCGAATCTTGCGCCTCCCATTGAAAGGGGGTAAATGGTTTCGGTACAAAGGACGATGTGCTCACTGTAACGTTTAATCCCTTTCCTCTTTTCTCTTTTGGCGTTTTATAGAATGCATCAACGACCTTATAAGCCAAGTCTACAATACCGTCCAGATCCTCATATGTTTCTGTCGGCAGCCCGATCATGAAGTATAGTTTTACACTACTCCATCCCAGCGCAAAGGCATTTTCTACTGCTCGGATCAAATCTTCTTCCGTCACACCTTTGTTGATAACATCCCGCAGTCTTTGGGAGCCCGCTTCCGGTGCAAAGGTTAAACCTGTCTTTCTTACTTTCTGTATTTCCTCAATTAACTCCATCGTGAAAGAATCCAATCTCAGTGATGGAAGGGAAAGACCCACTTTTTTATTTCCATATTGATCAATCAAATGTCTTACAACACTGTCAAGCTGAGAATAATCGCTGGTACTTAAGGATGAAAGCGATAGTTCCTCATATCCTGTTGTTCTTATCAATGCATCCGCTAACTCTTTAACTCTATTTTCTGACCTTTCACGTACAGGTCTGTAAATCATACCGGCTTGGCAAAATCTACATCCCCTTGTACATCCACGAAATATTTCTACCATTGCTCTATTATGAACCACATCAGTAAAAGGTACAATAACTTCTTCCGGGTAATAAACTTCATCCAGATTTTTAATGATTCTCTTTGTAACCTCTTTAGGATAAGATGGATCAATGGGTAAAAAAGACACTATTGTTCCATCTTCCTTATAATGAACATGGTAGAAGGACGGTATGTAAACACCTTGAATATCCTTAATATCTTGATAGAATTCTTCTTTGAGCCCTCCATTTTTCTTCCAGTTTCTCATCTTATCCATGATTTCCAACAATATCTCTTCTCCTTCGCCCATCAGGAACACATCTACGATCTCTGCCAGTGGTTCAGGGTTATATGCGCAAGGTCCTCCCGCAATGACAATGGGATGCTGTTCGTCTCTGTCTTTTGATCTAAGTGGAATTTTCCCCAAGTTTAGAATATTGAGTATGTTGGTATAGCTTAGTTCATACTGCAGCGTAAATCCTATGATATCCAGATCCGATAAAGGACTGTGGGTTTCAAGGGTAAACAAAGGCATGTTTTCATTTCTTAATATTTCTTCCAGATCCGGCCACGGTGAAAAAATCCTTTCACAGTAAACATCCTCTTCTTTATTCAGCAGATTGTATAGAATATGTAACCCTAAATGAGACATTCCTACCTCATAGGTATCAGGAAAAGAAAATCCAAATCGAATATTTATCTTCTCCAAATCCTTCTTTACGCTATTTATTTCACCGCCAATATACCTTGCCGGTTTCTCAACTTTATACAATATGTCTTCCAGCATTAAACTGCTCATCATTCGTCCTCCTAAATATGTAATCCTTCATTCTATTATTTGTACCCGCCACCATTAACATACCACTTTTTTGGCACATCTATTTTATCATTTAACCCGTTTCTTAACAACTTTTCCAGAGGAACATTTATGCCATAATTCATCATTCCCTCCAATACATCTTTTTCCGTTATAACGCCCTTAATATTACAGTCTTTATCCATAACCGTAATAATATGATATTTGCGAGGTATAAATCGATTCAATACTTCGTTAAGTGTAGTACTTTCAAGAGCCACCAGCGTTTTCGTGTCTAAAATACCTTTTGCCAATAAAAACTGTTTTTTCTCTATAACTTCTTTCATAAAAACAATAGCTGCCATATCCGATTCTCTACAGGCAGCTATATACAGAAATATAGCAGTTAAAGACATAAGCATATTCAAATAATTATATCTTATAAGATAGATTCCCACAACAAAAATGATACAGCAAAACAGCTTTGAAAGAGCAACCACAAATCTTGTTGCATGCTTAAGGCCTATCAAATAGGCCAAATAGGCTCTTATAATTCGCCCACCATCCAAAGGCATAATAGGAATCAGATTAAATATCCCAACGACTAAATTCGCAGATAAAAAATAGGTATATGTACTATCGTATAGATGAAATATTTGGCCCAGATAATAGGCAGTCAATACAAGTAGAAAATTCATCGTTGGCCCGGCTGCTGCGATCAATACTTCATGTCGTGGATTTACCCCAACGAATTCCTGAATTTTAGCTACGCCTCCAAAGGGCAATATTTCTATACACACAATTGTATATCCTAATATTTCTGCTATAAGGGTATGGGCACCTTCGTGCAGTAAAACAACCAGAAAAGAAATGGCTGCCGTCTTCCCGTATCCAAAAATAAAAAAAATAAAAAAGCATAGAAAAAAAAGAGGATGAATCTTCATCTCAATATGGAATATATGAATTCCTTTCATGCCATCCTTCACCTTTATCTATAGAATACTCTTGCCAAAAGGAATATACTTTGCCGGATCAACAACCTTATCATTTAGCCAGACTTCAAAATGCAGAAATGAGTTGTTTTCATTACTTTCCTTATGCATTTCTGCTATTTTCTCTCCGGCTTTAACCTGCTGTCCTTTTTCAGCTGTTATTAAGCTGCATTTACTATAAAAAGTATACAGTTCTTCATTATGCTTTATTTTAATGAATTTACCTAGATTTTTTCCTTCTCCAATCTCTGCCACAACACCTTCTGATGCAGACAGAACATCTTTACTCTCATCAATAAGAATATCTACACCTCTTTGAAATCCGTTATTATTGAAAACAGAATCCGTTTTCTCACCAAAACTCGAAATTATCTCTCCTTGTATAGGCGTCACAAACCGAATATCGCTGATCTTTTCCGTCCCCATGGTATTAAATACTGATGCAACTTTATTTGGTATCTGAGGTAATTCCTTTGCGTATTTGATAATATTTTTCGATGTATTCTTAATATCCGTCTGATGATTCAAAGATTCTTTCATCAGATCTACCGTTTTGTTTGTAAACGGTGTACTTATACTTTTAATCAGAATGACCATAAGGACAATAACAATACAAATCAATATTTGTTTTAATAGCTTTCTATAGAAATTCGTACCCGTCGGCACCCTATTGCCATATGAATACCTCATATTTGAAGCATACGGCCTAATCTTTGGTGCTTTGATACTCATTTTTTCTGATAATTTGTTCATAGTTTCCCTCCTTCGCGTTTTATATAGTAATATATATGCTTTGAAGGCTTATTTATTACAAGAAGGGTACCGGCTTAGTTCGTCACGCATCTATTACGATCCCTTAAAAATTCAGAACGGATTATTACAAAAAGTTAAAGGTATTCTCTCTTCGGTTTTCCATCATTTTACACTATAATAATATATATAGTATTTTAAAAATATTCTGAACAATAAGGAGAATGAACATGTTTAATGCGCTTATCCATAATCTTGAGAAAGTCATTCTCGGCAAGCGAGACTGTATTGAAAATCTTATCATCGCGCTGCTATGCAACGGCCATATACTCATTGAAGATGTTCCAGGTGTTGGTAAAACAACTTTGGCACAGGGGTTAGCTAAATCAATACATTGTTCCTTTAGCCGCATACAATTTACACCTGATCTTCTACCTTCTGATATCGTTGGTGTTTCCATCTATAACTTAAAAAGCGGGGAGTTCGAATTTAAAAAGGGTCCCATTCATCATCAAATCGTATTAGCTGACGAAATTAATAGAACCTCTCCTAAAACACAGTCTAGTTTGTTAGAGGTTATGCAGGAGCAGCAGATTACTGTAGACGGCAAAACCTATGCAATGGGTGATATCTTCATGGTCATTGCCACCCAAAACCCTGTAGAGTTCGAAGGTACCTTTCCCCTTCCTGAATCTCAACTGGATCGATTTCTGTTGAAAATCTCTATCGGGTACCCAGATGAGAAAAATGAGATAGACATTCTTATAAATAGCAGCAATCGCTTACATTTACACGAGCTTATGCCAGTGATAACAGCACAAGAGATTATCGATGCCAGAAAAGATATGGAAAAAATATTTGTAAGCCGCGAGGTTTACCAATACATCGTTGATATTGTGAGGAGTACCCGTTCCCATGATCACATACATCTGGGCTGCAGTCCAAGGGGTACAATTGCATTGTTTCATGCTTCAAAAGCATATGCGTATATAAAAGGAAAAGATTATGTAACTCCCGATGATGTAAAGGTCATGGCGAAGGTTGTCCTCCCGCATCGGCTCATTATTAAACCTGAAGCGAAATATAGAGGCTTACGTAACGAAACCGTCATTCAACATATACTAGACAGTATCAAAGTGCCTGTTTCGGTGAGAAAATATGAATAAAAGAAAATTCATGTATATGATTGCATTGATCATAAGCTTCTTATTCGCTTTGATTGTTGGGGGTCGCCTACCTTACTTCATTTTTTCTATACTGCTGTTCGTTTTCTTGTTTTCATATATAACCGTGCAGCGAAATGCTAAAAACCTAGTTCATTTCTTTTGGTTGGATAATAAAAAAGTACATGTTGGAGAATTTGTAGAAATAGGTTTCAAACTCAATAATACAGGCCTTCTGCCAGTTGCCTATGCAGAGATAAATTGTAATATTGCAGAGAAATTGGATCAGTCTAACTTTCCCATCGAAATCAGCTTCATCAATCCGCTCCAAACCATCAATACCCGTAAAAAAATCCGATGTAGACATCGGGGCTATTATTATATTGGACTTTTAACTGTAAAAATCAGTGATCTTTTTCATCTATTCGAAAAGGAAATCATTTTTGATAAGAAGGTGCAGCTAGAAGTATACCCAAGAATAATTGACTTCAAAAGCCTCCATATTCCTGCCACAGAATTTTTTGGCTCCGTCATGGTTTATCATAAAACCCACGAAGATTTTACCAATATTGATAATCTGCGCAAATATACATCAGATGACAATATTAGAAAAGTACATTGGAAAGTATCCGCAAAGCTAAATGATCTTTTTGTAAAAGACTATGAACTTTCCGGCAGTACACGGATCAATATTTTTTTAGATGGATGTATGGAAAGTTACAGAAACGACCGAGAGGGAGAACAGGAAGAAAAAGCCGTTGAAGTAGCTGCCTCCATCATAAAGTATTGTTTGTCTAAAAATCTTTCTACGGCCTTCATTTGTCAATGGAAGGAAAGAAGTTACGTTACCGGACATAATCTATCTAAGTTATCAGCTTTTATACAAGAACTCATGGTTTTTTCCCCCAATGGTGGTACACCCCTGGAGCATGTCCTTACCGCCGAGTCAAAAGTACTGCCGTGGGGTACGACAATTGCTGTTATCACTTTGTTCATTAGTGACTATCTTTTTAAAACATTTCTACAGTTAAAAGAAAAAAATTTCCGAATCATGGTCATCCTTATTAAACATAAAAGAACTGCTTATACCAAAGAAATGATTGAAATAGAAGAAGTATTAAGAAATGCAGGTGTTCATATCACTAAGATTGATGCTGATCCTTATACTCCTGATACAGTGGAGGTGTAGCATGAGAGACCATACAAAGAAAGCCATTGAGTTCATGATAGGCTTCGTTATTTCATGTTCTATTAATTTGTTAATTTTCAGCTCTCTTTTATTCAAAGGTCCAATTCTATTTGTTATATTGTTACATTTCTTACTCTATAGCATTGCATACATTTTTAATGATTATCCCAAACAGAGTCTCCTTATTTTAACGATATGGATTTTCATTGCTTTAAGCTATTGTTTTAAAAATCAATTTATTACCGTAGATTCTATTGTTATTTTCTTTCAATGGGCTTTTTCTTATATTCAAGGGATTCAATATACCATACCAAAATTTTTTGACTGGACTCTGTTGTTTCTTTTATTTATGATTTCAAATTTCCTACTTATCTATCTGCTTAGACACAATAAAAATCCTTTCATTTTGTGCAGCCCAGGAATATTTTTTGTTTTACAATGGTTTCGATATATTGATCAAGCACTGGTCTATTTTAACCTATATATCTTAGGAATGTTCATTTACTTTACCTCTCAAATTTTTCTCCAGTATCAAGAAGAGGGTATCTCTACAAATAAGAATTTACGTTTTTTCCTCTATAGTAGGCATATCATATATGGAATCGTTTTTATCCTTTTCGTGCTTTCTGCTGCCAATCTACTCCCCCTAAAATTTGCTCCCATTTCATTAGAATATGTCAACGATAAGTTTGTACAGTTTTTTCCACAGATTACGAATTGGAGAAACGAGACGTCTTCTGAAGAAAGTACATTTACGTTTGAAACTACCCCCTACACACCTCTTAATGACAGACTGGGTGGTTCCGTTAAGCAAGATAGTCGTGCCGTTATGCTGGTAAAAGCCGATAAGCCATTATATCTTAGGGGAAGCGTAAAAAATACTTATTCAAGCCATAACTGGTACAGTACCAATAAGAACTTCGATTTGCTTGATAGCAGCGGGCATATCCCGACTACCGAAAACCACAATATAACCAATGAAAGGGTATCTATTGAAGTTTATCCCATAAATATTAAGACCACCACGGTTTTCTCCCCTTTTAGGTCCATAGAAATTGTTATAGATGCCAAAAAAGTCAAATATAATAGTGACTTTGAAATGTTCATCGATAGATCCTTTTTTCAGCCGTTACCGGATCACTATCAAATAACCAGCGAAATCCCGGTTATAAAAGAAGGTCTACCCGGCTACCTTCACGATCCGGAAGATTTTAGGGATTATCTCCAACTTCCTGAAACACTCCCAAAGCGGGTAAAAAACTTGGCTCATGAAATAAGCAGCCTGCATAAAAATGATTATCATAAGATGAAGGCATTGGAGCATTATTTACGAAAGAATTATACATATTCTTTATCCGTATCAACGCCCCCAGTGGATAGGGACTTTGTGGATTTCTTCTTGTTTGATGAGAAAAGCGGCTATTGTACTTACTACGCCACGTCCTTAGCTGTTATGGGCCGCAGTATCGGTATTCCCACCAGATATGTAGAAGGGTTTATTTTGCCTTCATATCGCAATGCGGACGGACTTTACGAAGTAACTGCAAACAATGCCCACGCATGGGTCGAAGCCTATTTTAATGATTTGGGATGGATAACCTTCGAGCCGACACCTGCATATCCATCGCAATACCATGAATATCAGCCAACCGAAAGCATATCTGATGAACAACCATATCAGATAGCAACGGGCGTATCTGATCGTGAACTGCCAGGAGGATATCTTCAATTTAAAGACAGGTTATTGGAAGATGGATATCAAACCCAAGACATCCATGATGAAAACAGATTTGTTGTAAATAAAGAAAATAATCAAAGGTTATGGCCTATTACGGCTGCCATAATAGGCTTGGCGCTGTTGTTAAGAATACTGTACTGTCGGCAAAGAAACAAAAAAGTTTTTGTTGTATCCGGTCAGAAAGAAAAGGCTGCTGTCTATTATCATTGTATTCTTCATCTGTTTTCGTACATGAAACCTTTGAATCCCAAAAGCTGTACACCCAGTGAAGCTTTGCATTATATCATAGACGTTCTCCCCCTTGACGAATATGATGATTATCTTATTATGGTATTTGAGAAAGCTTTGTATAGTGAAGAATGGATCAGTGAAGAGGATGATCGTTTAATGGCGTATTTTCTGCAGGATATGGAAAACGTGGTAAAAAGCAAACTTGGGCACATCCGTTTTTTTACTGCAAAGTATTTTCACGGTAATCTCTATCCTATAAATATAAGAGCAATCTAGCTGCTTTTATATTAGAGATTATAAAGCACTACTCAATACTTTTCCAATACTATCGTGGATCACCATATTGGCCTTGTTATCATAAGGGGTTACGGATTTATTAATAAGTATTAATTTGCTGCCTTTATAGTAGTCCACCAAGCCAGCTGCCGGGTAGACAACAAGGGATGTGCCTCCGACGATAAGGACATCCGCATGGGTAATAAACTTAACGGCATTTTCAATAACATCCATATCCAGTCCCTCTTCATAAAGGACAACGTCTGGTTTGATAGTGCCGCCACATCGGCCACAGATTGGCACAATCTCCTTACTATCCATTACATCATCAATGCTATAAGCATTGTGACATTTCATACAGTAATTTCGATTTACAGAACCATGCAGTTCCAAAACATTTTTACTTCCTGCCAGTTGATGCAGACCATCAATGTTTTGTGTAATAACCGCCTTAAGCTTCCCTATTCCCTCAAGTTTAGCCAAGGCAAAATGAGCAGCATTGGGTTTGGCATTTCTGTAGATCATCTTGTTTTTATAATAATCATAAAATGCCCTCGTATGACTCATAAAAAAACTATGACTAAGAATTCTTTCTGGAGGGTACTGATTGTAATTGTTATCACTATATAATCCTTGTTCAGAACGAAAGTCAGGAATATTGCTCTCTGTTGATACACCTGCTCCTCCAAAAAAAACAATATTATCCGTTCCAGCTATAATCTCCCTCAATTGTTTGTCTTCCATTTTTATCACCTCATCAGTTTCATTCAAATATTATCTTTTACTTTCTACAATTCTCTGTGATCTCCTTTATTGATATTATAAACAGTCTCATAAATGATATGACTCAATATCACATAAGAAAGTTTTTCTTTCTCATTCTATATGTGATATTGAGTCATAGATTTTATTCCACATTTCAGAAAAACCTGGATCTCCTGGCGACCTAGGCCTTGGTAGTGTATTGGATATCATGTTTTTTATGTTTTTGCCTTCAATATCCAGAATAAGAATGCGGTCTGAAAGTAAAATCGCCTCTTGAATATCGTGGGTAACGAAAACAATTGTTGTCGCTGTACTTTTCCATATTTTCAACAAAATATTCTGAAAAGTATTTCTTGTTTGAGCATCTAAACTACCAAAGGGTTCATCCATAAGCAGAACTTCCGGTTTTAATGCCAGCGCCCTGGCTATAGCTGCTTTTTGCTTCATTCCTCCCGATAACTGATTAGGATAATAGTTATCAAAGCCATCTAGTTGTACCATTGACAAGTAATTTTTCGCCACTGTCTTTCTCTCTTCAAAAGTAGCCCCAATTTTTAATACTTTTAGCGGGAACATCACATTTTCCAATACTGTTTTCCAGGGAAACAGTTGTTGAAAGTCTTGAAAAATCATTATACACTTTACACTGGGCTTCATAATTTTTTGTCCATCCAGTAAAATCTCCCCGACATCTGGCGTATCAAATCCGGCGATCTGCCGTAGTAGGGTTGATTTTCCGCAGCCTGAAGATCCCAAAACACATAGAATTTCCCCTTTAAATACATCAAAACGAATATCTTTTAATACGGTATTTTTAACATTATTTTTATAAAAAGATTTCTTTATGCTCTTTATCTCAAGCTTTGCCAATATCCTTCCTCCATCTTTCATCTAATTAAACATAAGTTCCCCATCTTTTTACTGTTAACTTTTCAATTTTCTCAAAGATAAAATCCTCTACAAAAATACCAATGAAAATAATAATTATCAAGCCTGCATAAATGCCGACGGTATCCATAAACACTCTTTTTTGAAAAATATACCAGCCCAATCCACCTTTACCGCCTGCTGCTCCAAAAATCATTTCGGCACTGATTAAGGCTCTCCAGGCCCTTGCCCATCCTATTTTGGTTCCAACCAGAATATAAGGAAAGGAAGCCGGGACCATTATGTATAGGATGCTCTTTACCCTACTCAATTCAAAATTCTGACCAACTTCATTATATATTGCCGGAATCTCTCTAAAACCTATTAAAATATTAAGCAGCATTGGCCATATGACCGAATGAACAATAATAAAAATAATAGCATTTGCCCCAGTACCCATCCATAAAATAATTAATGGCAATAAAGCTACTCCTGGAAGAGGATGGGCCATTGCCGCAACAGTATCGACAAATTCATGAAAGATTTTTGAAAACATACACAGGGATGCGATTAACACAGCACTACCTAAACCTATAAGAAGACCCTTAGAGATTAATAGCAAAGAATACACACTTTCGCCTATTATTTTTCCGTTTGTTATGGAATTCCATAAAGCTTTTATTATTACGTCTATCGTTGGAAATATCGAAGGTTCAAATGCTCTGCTGATCGCAACCATTTGCCATAGCATTGCCAGTATCGTCATCCACAAACTTCGATGTATAAATCTATTTTTAAATATCTTCATGTTCATAGCTTACATCTTCCCATAAAATTTCATCTAATTCCTCAGGCAGCTTTGATATGTATCCATGCTTTTTCATAAATTCTGCAAATGGATGAATACCATAAACAGTAGAATTGTATTCCGTATCTTTCCACGTTAAATAAGTGAATAGTTCATCTTCAGGTATCTGATAGATTTCTGCCAGCATTTTTGATGCTTCCTCGGGATGTTGTCTCATGAAGATGATTGCTTCATGTAGGGATTTTACAAAAGCCTTGTAAGTATCGGTCTTTTCATCATGGAATTTACCGGTTGCAACGCCCACAATAAATGTGAATTTATTTCCAATCACATCATTTCCATCCAATATTTGATGCATGCCTTTTTGCTCCAATTCTTTAAACAGGTATGGTGGAGCTGTGAAATGAGCTGTAATTTCTTTCTTTGCCAGCAGCGCATTCATTCCATCTGGATGTGCCAACGTCACAAGTACATCGTCTAGTTTACCGGCATCACCAAATTCCTTTTCACAAGCCATGGAAAGTAAAATATGCTGTATACTTCCAGGCTGTGGCAATGCAATCCTATCTTCCATTGTAAAGTCTTTAATAGACTTTATATGATCTTTATATGTAACTAAAGCAACCGGACTTATGGATAAGCCGCTGGCAATTTTCCACTTCATTCCATTGTCCCACCCTATTAGAAATGGCGGGATCGCCATAAAACCCACGTCTACATCTTCTGCCAACATGGCTTCACGAATAGCAGCGGTATTTCCCAACTGTTTCCACTCTACTTTTATGCCTGGCATGTTTTTTTCCATCAACTTCTTTGCTTTCATAATTTGTAAAGGCGCATATGCCAAACCATACTGTTCAGCTATGGAGACTGTATTCCCATCTTTGTAGTTGACTTCCTTGTCGGCAGTACATCCGGTTATTATGATAATGATTATTAAGAATATACTCATCTTGCTCATCAGTACATTTCCTCGCATAAATAATTTCCCCTCTAACTCGTTTTCATTTAATTGAACTTTTTTTGACATTTCAAGGCTTTTCAAAAATAATAAGGATTTGTTATATTTATGTCAATATTATAGCACGCATCTTGTTCTGAATATGTTTTATATCAACTTTACCATCATAGAAAATTGTTATGCTGTATAAACAATCATAATATCATTCATAGCTTCTGGAAACATAAAAAACACCCTTTTATATGGAGTATTAACATTCATATAAAAGGGTGTTGAACATGTGCATCATGTCAAGTGCGTTACATCCGCTATGCCACAGGGACAGTTCCATCGTTTTCCCTTTGGTCCTTCGCTACGCTTCGGAAACGCTGGAACCGTCCCCATGGCTCCGCTTTTTACTTAGATTTCAACTTCTATTCCATTTCCCAGTTGTGATACACTTCCTGTACATCATCATCGTCCTCAAGCATGTCAATAAATCGATTCATCAATTTGATATGCTCTGCATCCGTCAGTTTTACCGTTGTCTGAGGAATCATGGCTATATCAGCAGAAACAAAGGCATATCCTTTCTTTTCTAACGCTTCTTTTACAGTATAGAAATCTTCCGGTGCTGTAATAATAACATATCCTTCATCTTCCGTAATAAAATCTTCAGCTCCTGCTTCTAAAGAAGCTTCCATCAATTCATCTTCATTAACGCCTTCACCTTTGACGATGAGAATTTGACCTTTTCGATCAAACATAAAGCCTACGCATCCAGTTGTTCCTAGATTTCCACCATTTTTGTCAAAATAGTATCTCATATTGGCACCCGTCCTGTTTCTGTTATCTGTCAGTGCCTCTACAATGACTGCGATACCATTTGGACCATATCCTTCGTAGACAATATTTTCAAAATTATCAGAGTCCATTCCACCTTCAGCTTTTTTTATGGCTCTTTCAATATTATCATTTGGCATATTGATTGCCTTTGCTTTATCAATAGCGCCTTTTAAAGCAGCGTTGTATTCCGGATCAGTGCCACCCTGTCTTGCTGCAACCGTAATAAATCTTGCATATTTTGTGAAAACTTGTGCTCTCTTTGCATCTTGCTTTTCTTTTCTATTAACTATTGTTCCATGTCTGCCCATCAAACCACTCCTTAAGTATAAATCATTGACATTTTACCACAAATTTAACTTGAAGTAAACAAGTGGATATCAATTCCATTTCTTTAACAACCCACGTAAATACAAAGCTTACATCCTTTTAGTGATGTAAGCTTTGTACACTTTATCCCATGATGACTTCCACATAATGGTCTTTTCCATCGTTGTCAAGAGAGATAAGTTTTTCGTCAATTTTCTCTCCATCCACTTGTATTTCAATGACACCTTTATTTACATGTTTGGGATTTTTGATCGTTATATAATACTTTGTTTCTTTATAGGTATATGTGATGTTATACTGTGACCAATCTTTAGGAATGCAAGGATCAATAATTAACTTTTCCCCTCTTTTTCTTAATCCCATTATATATTCCATGCCCACTTTATACATCCAGCCTGCTGCACCCGTGTACCATGTCCAGCCGCCTCTACCGATATGAGGCGCCACCGCATAGACATCTGCAGCCATCACATAGGGTTCTACTTTATAGACATTACATTCAATCATCGTTCGGGTATGGTTAATGGGATTGATCATGTGATATAACTCCCAAGCCTTATCCCCTTGCCCCATAACTGCCAGTGCATAAATTACCCAAGTGGCCGCATGGGTGTATTGTCCTCCGTTCTCTCGCACGCCTGGAACATATCCCTTTATATAGCCAGGCTCCTGATCACTCTTGTCAAAAGGAGGCGTGAATAATTTGATAAGCCCTTCTTCACGGCTGACTAGATATTTTTCCGCTGATTCCATAGCTGTACCCACACGATCTTCTCTCCCACCACCTGTTATAACAGCCCAGGATTGTGCTAACGAGTCAATGATACATTCCGTATTATTTGATGAGCCCAGAGGCGATCCATCATCATAGAAAGCACGAATATACCATGCTCCATCCCATGCATTCTCTTCTAGTCCTTCTAGTATCTTCGCAGCCGCTTCTTTATACAGATTTTCCCGTTTCGTATCTCCCATCTTTTTGCACAATGGTACAAAGCGCAGCAAAGTATCATATAGAAACCAACCTAGCCAAACACTTTCACCCTTGCCTTTATTTCCAACAGTATTCATTCCGTCATTCCAATCTCCGGAGCCCATTAATGGTATGCCATGACTTCCTAATGTTAGAGATCGGTCAATTGTTCTAATGCAATGCTCATATACAGAACCCTTTTCTTGAGATTTCCTTGGTATGCCATACCGTTCATCTTCATGTTCCTTAAGCGGTTCTTCTTCAAGAAAGTATGCTTCTTCTGAGAGCAAATCATCATCTTCTGTACAGTTTATATACTCACTTACCACAAAGGGAAGCCACAATAAATCATCAGAAAACCTAGTCCGAATTCCCTTTTCTCCTGCACCCGGATGCCACCAATGCTGAACATCTCCTTCCACAAACTGATGTTCACAATGGAGTAAAATCTGCTTCCTAGTTACCTCCGGCATAACAAGCAGCATATTCATCGTATCCTGTAATTGATCCCGGAAACCATACGCTCCACCTGATTGATAAAAAGCAGATCGGGCCCATACCCTGCAAGCAATAGTCTGATACATCAGCCAATAGTTCAACAAATAATCCATGGATTTATCAGGAGTTTGCACTTCTATGGTTCCAAGGACTTTTTGCCAGTACCCTTGTACATTTTCTAGTTCCGATAACGCACTACTACTGTGCTTATATTTTTTCACCAATTGATGGGTTTCTTTTTCATCATAGCCATACCCTAGAAGAAATACGAGCTCCTTTTCTTCATCTTTCTTAAGTTCAATCCGGGTCTGAACGGCAATACATGTATCGAGACCTGCTCCTTGCGCTTCACTTAAGCCCGTTTTTTTCAACGATAATGGTCTTGCTAAGTCTCCACCCTCAAGAAAAGCAACTCTATTACACGTAAAAGAATGCAGCTTAGAAGACATTCCTACAAAAGCAAAGCTATTTTCATAATCATTGTTATATGGGTTTCTCACATAGATAATATCTTGTTCCGATTTTTTTTCTGTGATCAAAAATGGTTGCGTTATCTGATCAGTAACGCCTAATACAGGCTTAACATAATATGTTATGGTCAATTTTCTATTATTTTCAGAATGATTGACAAGTCGAACATAATTGATCTTTATCATTTCATTCGTAGGAACAAACATGGTGAGCTCCTGAAAAACACCATGACTTTCATGTTCATATCGTGAATAACCCAATCCATGGTGAATTGTGTAGCTTTCCTTTTCTCGAATAGGCAGCGGTGTAATGCTCCAAAACTCTCCCGTTTCGTCATCTCGCAGATAAATTGCCTCCTGAGGTGTATCTGACACAGGATCATTTGTCCAGTTTGTTAGTTTATTCTCTCTACTGTTCACCGCCCAGACGAAGCCACCACCATTTTCTGTAGCCTGGAATCCAAATCGTTGATTGGCGATAACATTTAGCCACGGAGAAGGGAGCTGCATGTTTTCCTTTAATCTGATGACATATTCTTTACCGTCATTCGAAAATCCGCCATATCCATTGAAATAATCTACATCTAAATGGCTATCCTTCGGAATATAGACATTGGGATTTTGTTCAAATCTCATTTCTTCTTTTTCAGCGTATCCCTTTTCCTTCCACTGGATTTGTTTCTCTAATGATCCCTCTTCACCTCTTACTATTATTCGGGCAGAAGCATACAGTAGAATTCGATCTCCATCGTCCATGGTTCTGGCATTTCTAATAAAGATACCACCATTTTGATTTAGCTTGTGACTGGCATGACAGATGGATGCTGTATCAATAATAAGCTGGTATAAAGGTTGAAAGTAACTGCTTTCATCCTCATTCAGAATAACCAAATCAACGACCAGACCTTTCATTTTCAGATATTCATGGGCTTGTATCATTTTTTTCACAATTTCCATATGATCTGATTCTTTAATAATGACCAGAAGGATTGGCAGATCACCGGATATCCCATATGCCCATAAGCTGGATTGCCCTTTTCTATTTCTCTTTAATAGCTCTTCGTATTTTCTTCTTAAAGGACTTAGAAAACCGATGTGTGGAATTAACTGTGTGAAAAGGCGGACATCATTAGCATGTAATTGGAGATAAGCAGCCTCCATCTCGCTCCTTGATGATGACATCTGAAAGGCCCTTGCCACAGTAGGAGGATAATGATATTTTATCATTATCTCTCTTACTTCTTCTCTTGATTTTCCGATGCCCATCACAAATGTAACCCCTGTTGATTTTCCGCCTTCAACTTTTATTGTTCTTCTTAAACTCATGATAGGATCTAGTACAATACCTACCGTATCTGTAAGAGGACGGAATAAGGATGCTGGCTCTACAATTGTTTTTCCTCTTCCTATAAAATTACTGCGATTTGTTTCATATTGTAGACCACCAATCGTTTCACCATCTACCTGCATAGAATGAAACGACCATATTTCTTCTTGATGAGGTTCTCTAGGTCTGCGAGATGCTAAGATTCCATTGTAGTCGGAGACCAATTCCGTTCTTACAAATAAATTGCTAAACGTAGGGTGCGCAACATCCGACGATTGATTCGCCATAACCGTTTCCAGATAACTGCTGATTTCAATAGTAACAGGCGCATTTCCATGATTCGTTATTGTCACTTTCCTGATCTCAACATTATCTTCAGGAGATATAACAATTTCTGTACGTGTATCGATTTGGTCGTCTGTTCTCAGAAATTCCACTTTATCATCAGAAAAGACAACTTTATAAGCATCTGGATCTGTTTTTACAGGGTCTAGTGTTGCAGACCAAACCTTATTATCAGACAAATTTTTAAGGAAAATAAAAACGCCATATTTGCCTGTGATCAACTCTTCTCTCCATCTTGTAACTTGAAGATTTTCTAACTTGCTGTAGCCAAGACCTCTATCCGTTAACAATACTGAATATCTCCCATTGGAAAGCATATGGCAATGAGGCAATACCGTATCTGGAAAATGATAGGTCCTTATCAGTTTTTCATATTTCTTTTCTACTTTTTCAATCGGAGTAGATTGTTCTTTTATTTCCTTTGTGATAATGATATTGTAAGGTATTTTTTCTTGTAGCAACACTTCTGCAGCTTTCATTTCTGGATCTGCATGGAATCGCTTCTGCATGATATGATCGTGAAGGTAATTATTGATAGCTACAAGGCTCATTCCCTGATGATGAGCCATAAAGCTTTTTACAATTCGCCTTTCTTCCCCATGTATTAGCCGCTTTGCAGTGTAATCAACAGCTTCATAAAAACCGTATTTTCCTTCTAAGCCATCATGTATAAGCCTGTGCATATTTTTAAGTGCTTCTTTAGGATAGAAGCTTAAGGCTAATACCGTTGAATAAGGAGAAATAACGGTGTCATCCGTCAATCCTCTTTTCAAGCCAAGATCAGGAATACCAAAGGCTTTATACTGGTAATTAAGCTGCATATCAAAGGCATAATAGCCTGATTCAGAGACCCCCCAAGGCACATTTCGTCTATCTCCATGCTTCATTTGTGCCTTTATAACCGCTCTGTACGTTTCATCAAAAAGGGTATGTCTGTAATTTTTCATAATCAGGCTAGGCATCATATACTCAAACATGGTACCTGTCCAGGAAACCAAACTTCTAAGACCATCTATGATAGCGAGAGATCTACCCATCTTAAACCAATGCTTTCCAGGTACTTGTCTTCTTGCAACTGCTAGATAGCTGGTTGTCCTTGCTTCTGAAGCCAGTAAATCATAATATGAGTTGGTAATCTTTTCTTCTCCAACATCATAGCCAATGGAGAATAACTGTCTCCTTTCATTATACAAATATTTAAACTCTGCTTTATTAATGATTGAATCTATTCGATTAGTAAGATCTTTTACTGATTGAATATGCTGTTCTGCTCTTAAAGCCCCTTCAACAATGTAATCATATACCCTTTCTAAGTCTTCATCATTCTCATTTTTTTTCATTTTACTACTGCGTATTCTCTGAATCTGTTCACCTAATTCTCTATACGTTTTATGCAGTTGAATCATAGACGTGTTCACATCTAGATTCTCTATACACTCCTTTAAACCAGAATAGGAATCCGTAACACCACTATCTAGAAGAGACTTTATTGGCATAAATAATTGGTCTATCTCTGCAGTATAATCCATTATCATTACTTTGAGTTTTTTACCCCAGTAATCATCTTCTATATAGACTTGATTCAACTTTTCTACAAGCTCTATCCACTGTAAAAAAGTGAATCCCTCTTTTCGAGGTATCTGATCGATGATCTCCAAGTGGATCTGCTTCCCAGATTTCATTAACATGACCGTATCTTTTATTCCGTCAATGTTTTCTGTTTGAATAATAGGCTTTTCTAAAGATTCCTTTAAGCCTTCCCTTACCACGATTAAGTAACTAATAAAATTACCACTATCGACAGTTGAGACATAGTAGGGTCTCAGTACCTCCAGACTTTTGGTATCATACCAGTTGAAAAGATGTCCTCTCCAGGTCTCCATCTTTTCAATAGTCTCGATGGTTGCTTTAATTTTATCAATTGTCTTCTCGAAAGAAAGATAGCCTAAGTCTCTTGCTGATAAGACAGCCATCACTAGGAATCCTATATTGGTGGGCGATGTACGATTCGCCAGGCCATTAGGGGGTTCCTCTTGATAATTGTCGGGAGGAAGATAGTTGCTTTCTTCTCCAGCAAACTCTTCATAATAAGCCCATGTTTTTCTAGCAATTCTCCGGATTATAGCTTTATCATCCATGGATAATCCTGTTTCTTCATGGACTTCTTCCCGACTGACGTGGTATGCCAGGAAAGGTGCTGCAATCCATAGTACTAACAATGGGAATAGAATAAATAGTATCTGAGGCCGCAGAAAAGAAGCAAGAATAAAAGCTGCTCCTGCAAATATCAGTTCCCCCTTAAATCTCTTTATATAACCATTCAAATCATTTGTCAGTTTACCTTCCATATCTGCAGCCGTAACCCATTCCAGCAAGTTCTTTTTAGAAATATATACTCTATAGAGGGTTCGCACAATCGCATCTACCATCAATATTGCATGATACGGAAGAAAGGCCAAATGCAGTACTCCCTGCATCAAAATAGGATTAACGCCAGCCTTTGTGTCTCCCTTTGGTTTCTCTCCAAACGTATTTACTTTAGCCTTCATGAATATATCTAACAAACTTATGATAAAAGGAAAGAAAATAGAAACTAACGCATAACCAAACCACAACACTATTTTCCCCCGGAAAATAGTAACGCCTGCAGCAAATAAAAGTACTTGAAAAATAGATATTGAACTTCTCCTGAGGTTATCAAATATTTTCCATTTTGATAATCCCGATAAGGGATTTATTATTTTTTCACCATTTCTTTTCTTTATTATTTGGGATAACCAATTTATTAACTGCCAATCGCCACGTACCCATCTATGTTGACGCATGATGTAAGAGCTGTACTTATGAGGAAAACCATCAATTAAATAGACATCTGTTGTTAAACCCGTTCTGACATAACTACCTTCTAGTAAGTCGTGACTTAAAACGGTATGTTCCGGTATTGCGTCCTTCAGCAGCTTATGAAACACATGAAAGTCATAAATACCCTTCCCCGTAAAAATTCCTTCTCCAAACAAATCCTGATATACATCGGATATTGCTGTAGTATAAGGATCAATACCTCCGAAACCTGCAAAAATTCTAGTGAATGTCGATTTATTTGTGCTTTCAATACTTACGCTGATTCTAGGCTGAATTAATCCATATCCCTCGATGACAATGCCCTGTTCTTCATCAACAACAGCTATGTTTAACGGATGTGAAATAATCCCTATCAAACTTTTGGCAGCATCCAATGGGATACATGTATCTGCGTCAACCGTTAATATATATCGAACATCTTCTAGCGTCGAAAGGTCTGCTGATACAGTTTCATAAGATGTATTTTTTTTCCCCAACAATAGTTCATGGAACTCATAAAGGGCACCTCTTTTTCTTTCCCATCCAAGCCACCGTCCCTGCTTCTCACAGAACCTTCTTCTCCTTTGGAAGTAAAAAAATATATTCCTTTCTTTTCCATATTTTTTATTTAACGCTTCAATCTCATTGAGGGCAGTTTCAACGATCGTCTTGTCCTGCGGCAGTTCCTCGTCTGCTGCATCTTTAAAATCGCCAATCAATGCAAAATACACATTTTCTTCTCGATTTGATAGCAAATGGGTTTCCATTTGCTGAACAATTTCCTTAACCCGCGCTGCATTTGGCAATAATGTAGGTATAACAACAATCGTTGATGCATCTTTGGGTATTCCATTCTTATAAGCCAACCTTGGCAAAAAGGAAGGCTTTACAGTATGGGTAACAATCCAATTCATAAACGTCACAGAAATATCACTGGCCGGAATAAGCACAATAATGCCAGCTAAAAGAGATAAGAAAATTCTATTCTCTGTTGTTCCCCAATACGTATTCAGCGCAAAAAAACCAGTTATGAGTAATGTTATATACATAATCGGTAATAGATATACGAGTAAAGAGTGATTGTGGAATTTATCTGCTGCACCATTTAGCTGCAGTTCGCAGAATAACGCATTTCTCCCTTTATCAATCAAGTAATAGCCTATATGTCTCTTTTTTTCAGAAGCTTCATTTGTTTCAACACGCTGTGCGCAGTCTAAAGCGGTTTTTGCAATTCTTGTTTCTGAAATGTTCCAATCCTTAGAAATATTTTCAATTTGCGTTCTGTAATAATCCCTTGAAGGAAAGTCCATAAGGGAATAAACACCGCTTGGGTCCTTATTCAAAAACTCGTCTACGATGCTGAGAGATTCGAAAACATCATTCCAATCAATACCTGATATGGCATGTAAACTTGTAATTGCATTACCAATAGATATTTTTCGACCGGCTTGTACCTTATGCTCGTTTTCTATAAGCTCATCTAGCGTTATATTAAACTCTATTAATTTATCGGAAACCTCCATTAATATGTATTCCGTATCGTTCCCTCTATTTTTTAGTACATTTAATAAATGCTGAATATAGGACCCATCTACTCTATCATCAACCTCTATATTGTTCTTTATATCTGCTATTACTTCTTCCTTTGTTTTATCTAAAACCTGCTCCGCTTTCTCCCAAGATACCTGGGTTTGGAGTATTTGCTCACAAATTACGCGAATACTCTCAATAAGAGCAATACGTGTAGTTAAAGAGATTGCCCATATTTCAGCTATGGTTAAAACATTATGCTTTTGATAAGCTCTGATATATTCGATGAGATGTTCTTCTTCCAATATACTATCCGTATGAGAAACATACTCCATCATAATTGCATATATTCTTGGATAACCTTTATAAAACCCACTATTAAGCATATTTAGTTTCAAGAATTTTTCCTTCAGTAGATTCAGTCTTGTCATTTTTGCCTGTTCTTCAATTTTGTAATAGTTGTCAAGGAGCCATTCTGATGCAAGAGAAAGGCCAATGCCCCTCTCTGCCTTTTGATTTAGATCTTTGTATATGTTTGTTATTTCCTCCAGGTTAAAATCTAGCCTCTTCAATAAACATCTTATTGATTTCCTATTTTTATAAACGCTATGTTCTTTTGCAATTTCTGCAGCATGAATCTGTAGGTCTTCAGGACTTAGCAAAACATCCTTCACTACTTTGATGTCGGGACATTCTTCAAATAAAGATTTTCTAATATTCTGTAACATTGTTTTGCATCACCTTCCGTTGCGTAGAAAATTAAAAGGTTTATCATAAGTAAGCAAGGATTAGTTACTGTGAAAAAATCAAAGGCATTTACTGCCTCTGATTTTCTAATAATTCTTTTACTTTTTTACTATATATTACTGATAATTCTTGAGCATATTCCTCCGTGAATCCTTCTGTGTAGACATTAAACACAGGTCGTTCACTATCTGGAACAATTAATGCCCAACCCTTATCTTGATGAATTTTGATACCTTCAAACATTTCTATATTGTCATTTCTATTTTCACCAATTAATTGTCTAATTACTCTTCCTTTATCCTTCCATTCGCAAGGAATTTCTTGTTTTTTATAATAGATCTGCGGAAGTTCCTGCACCAAATCACTGAGCTTCATGTTTTTTTCTGCCAGAAAATCAGTAATTAATCCCAATGCCCATATTGCATTAAAGCTTAAGATATACTGAAGAATCAGATCTTCCTGTTCACTATCATGATTCAGCATCGTACTCATAACACATGCCGGCGAAGATTTTGTACGTATAATCTCTACATCTTGATTTTGTATCATATTTTCAATTGATTTCGGAGAAATATATGGTAAAATTACACTTTTTAATGGGCCCTTCTTCATAACCAACAGTGAAACAAATGCCATATATTTTTCATTATCAATTTCTCTACCAAATTCATCAACTAGTATTAGATTCTCTCCATCTTCGCTGATAAATACACCTATGTCTGCTTTACTATTGACAACTTTTCTGCTCAAAAAAATCAAATAATCACTCACAGATTTATATTTTTCAACCGTTTTATCTACAATTACGTGACATCCAATCTTTCCTAACAAGTTTTCAGCCAACTTAGAAACTTTTTCTGATTTAGAACTCAGTAAGAATATAGGTCTTTTCCTTATGATCGTTGGAAGGTTTTGAAGCAGCCGGACACCTTCTTCTAGAAAATATGCTGAAAAATTGTTTGCCTCGATAACCTCTTTAATATAGCTAGCATTACATCTCTTGTAATCTTCTCGATTTAATACATTTTCAACTTCTCTTTCCATACTTCTACTGATATTTGCACCAGTTTTATCCATAAATTCTATATAAACCTTATTGTTATTTTCACAATCTGTGCGAACATGAATCCCACCTTTCGCTTTATAAAATCTAACTGCAAATCGGTTCATTGGGATAATTCCATGATCGATATCAATTACAGCTGCACCTGTAGATAGGATTCCTGAAATTAGCGATCGTTTTATAACATTCGATGCATTGTCACCATCTCCACTGACAACGATGGTTGGATCTTGCTTTAGTATTGACGAGAAAGATGCTCCCAGCTTTGAAGCAAATTCTGGTGTAATATCGATATTAATTTCTCCTGAAATATCTCGAAATCCAAATAGTGTTTTAGATGCCTTTGTACCCCAAACCAAGTTTTCCTGTACAATTGTGTTATCCTCTATGCTTTTATGGGGCCATATTTTTACTTCAGGTTTTACAATAACATCATGTGATAATTGACTTCCTTCGCCTATAACGGCGTTTTCATATATATTTACATTGTTTTTCGTTACCGCATTGGAACAAATCATAGCACCACTGCAGTTGCAACCCTCACCTATAATCGTATTTCCCCAAATAATAGATTTTTTAAGATGGACATTTCTCTCTATTCTGCTGTAATCACCAATAACCGTATAGGCATCGATGATTGCTCCTCTTTTAATGGAACAATTGTTTCCGATATATGCAGGGGCCTTGACTGTTACTCCATGGTCAATGATGGTTCCTTCTCCAATCCAAATACCATTGGATATCTCTGTACCTTGAATATCAATCTTTACTTTTTTGTTCAATATGTCAAACTGTGTTTGCTTGTAAGATTTGATATCACCTATATCGCACCAATAATCATCCATGACATAACCAAACATTGGAACATCATCTCGTAATAATTGTGGGAATAAGTCTTTGCTAAAGTCAAAATTATCGCCTTTTTTGTAATAATTAAGTGCTTCCGGTTCCAGTATGTATATTCCAGTATTGATTGTATCGCTGAATACCTCACCCCAGCTGGGCTTCTCCAAAAAACGAACGATTCTGCCTTGCCTATCTGTTATGATTACGCCATATTCAATCGGCACGGGTTCTTTTCTTAAAACAAGTGTAGCTTTAGCATTCTTATTTCGATGATAGTGGATGGCTTTATGGATATTTAAATCCGTTAAAGCATCTCCGCTAATCACCAACAGTGTACCGTCGATAAAGTCATCTGCGTTTTTTACACTGCCACCTGTTCCCAGTGGTACTTCCTCAGTATAGTAATGGATATTTACTCCCCATTTTTCTCCCGTACCAAAATAATCTGTTATAACACTGGGGAGATAGGCCATTGTAATTGCTATATCTGTTATATTGTATTTTTTTAACAACGCAATCGTATATTCCATTACGGGTTTATTCAATATTGGAACCATGGGTTTAGGTATTCCACAAGTAAGAGGTCTTAATCTCGTTCCTTTCCCACCTGCCATGATAACTGCTTTAATAAATACCACCTCATTTGCTTATAGTTATTTGCATCAAAAAAGCATCCCTTTTCAGCATGCTATTATTATTTTGCGAAATATGCATTTTTTATATTCCTAAAAGAAAAAAGTCTCACAAAAAAACCAATAGAATATTCGTCTATTGGTTTACGATAAGGAAATCTATTATCTTTTTTCTTACAATTAGTCTTCTTTATTAGCTAAAATGTGAACGGTGGGTTCATTAAAAACAATATTAGCTACTTTGTATATATCTTCTGCCTCTATTTTATCTATTTCCACTAAGTCATCTTGAAATTCGTATATGCTTCTCTCAGCCATTTTCTGGTGGAGAACGTAACTGCATAATTCCGAGGTATCTTCTAGCATTAGTGCTACTGCAGTTCTAACAACTCTCTTCATAAGGGTAATGTGTTTTTCAGTTAAATCAATTTCTCTTTTCTTCATTTGTTTAATGCTGTCTTCGATAATCTGCTTTGCATCTTCTATATCGTCTTCGCCCACGGCTGTATAAATATAAAGGGTTTTTACATGCTCCGAAGTATCAACTTGTGAATAAACATCGTATGCTATACCCCGTTCTTCACGTAATGCTCTGAACAATGTAGAATTTGAACTGGCGCCAAGCTTATGGTTTAAAATACTGAGTGTCAGTTCATCTCGTCTGCTAAGGCCATAGAAAGTATAAAGATAAAGCAGTGTATTTTGTTCAATATTGCTTTTATATGATATTTTCTCAACGGAACGATTCTTTTCGGTTATAATTTTTTTTCTGGTAAGGGGAGCATTTTTCCATTCGGCAAAATATTTCTCTACAATCCGTCTTATCTCTTCATGCTTGTTCGATGAAACAATACATATTACACAGTTATTTGGAACATAGTACCTATGATAAAATTCTTCCAACTGCTGTTTCGTAAGTCTTCGTACGGATTCTTCCGTTCCGGTTATATCATATTTTAAAGGACTCTTCATAAATGCAAGATCGTGAATCTTTGCAAAACTATATTCCTCAACATCATCCACCGTACTTCGGATTTCTGCAATGATAACGCCCTTTTCCTTCTCGATCTCTTCTTCTGGAAACGTTGAATGCATAATCATATCGGAAAAAATCTCAACAGAAGCTTCCAATTCTTCCGTCAAAGCCGTCATTGAAAAAACAGTCGAAGTATATTCCGTATATGCATTATATGAACCCGCTGTCTCCTCTAAATCATGGTTAATCATGTGGTTATCCCTTTTTAGCGTTCCTTTAAAAAGCATATGTTCAATAAAATGACATATGCCCTTTTCCTTATCTGACTCAAATAATGAGCCTATCTGAACCCCTATATGAATTGACGCTATCTTTGTATCTTTTTCGATCGTAACAAGCTTCAAGCCATTACTTAAAAGATGCTCCTTTGCATGAATTTTATATTTGTCCATAATTACAATTCCTGCTTTCTAAGTGATATAAATATATATAAAACCACCATTAAGTAATTATAGACGATAAAGCAGAAAAAGAAAAGAAATAATTCATATTCCCTATACAGTTGCAAAAAATAAACCTTAGCGGTAATATAATACATAATCTTTTTTTATCTATAAAGGAGTGCTTACATTGTATGTCTAAATATTTGAAAAAAAGGATTCTCTACATCCTACTATTGCTGATAGCCTTATTATTCACTGGTTTTATCTCAAGATTCCCTCTAATCATTGAAAAATGGTATTCTATGGGTATCTACAGGATAATCGGGCAGGGGTTGAGTGGTTTTACAGGTCTTTTTCCTTTATCTCTCGCCGAACTTATCGTTCTGATTTTTTTTGCACTTATCATTTTTCATCTGCTTTCATTCATAAAAAAAATATACTTAGGAAAAGCAGATACCCATGACTTATTCCGTTATACTTTAAATATCTTATTAACGCTGGGAATCCTGTATTTTTCTTTTATGATTTTATGGGGATTTCACTACCATCGTTTACCCTTCTCGGATATTTCTGACCTTGATATCCGTCCATCATCAATAGAAGAATTGGAAGCACTGTGCGTACACTTGATTGATCAAACAAATACGCTACGTCAGAGCGTATCTGAAAACATCGACGGTGTTACTAAAATCCAAGGTGGATACAGTGATGTATTTCGTCGTGCTTCTTATGGTTATAAAAATGCTTCCAGTCGATACCCTGAACTTGGCGGTATATACGGAAAACCAAAGGCTGTTTTGCTTTCAAAAGCATTGTCCTATGCAGGTATATCGGGAATTTACTTTCCATTTACAGGAGAAGCAAATGTAAATACGCTCATACCAGACAGTATGCTGCCTTGTACAACCTCTCATGAAATGGCTCACCAAAGAGGTTTTGCCCGTGAAGATGAAGCAAATTATATTGCATATCTAACCTGTACCCTGCATCCTGATCCAGACTTTCAATATTCTGGCTCCTTATTGGCACTTATCTATTCGATGAACGCACTGACTGACCAAAGTACGGAAAAATATACATCGTTACGCTCTAAATACAGTCTGGGTGTTAAAAAAGATTTGCAAGCTATCCAGCAATACTGGGATAAGTATGAAGGCCCAATAGAAAAGGCATCTGACCGATTAAATGACGCTTACTTAAAAGCAAATGAACAGGAAGCCGGCGTTCAAAGCTATGGCAGAATGGTAGACCTTTTGATCGCAGAGTTCAGGAAAAACAGTCAACAAATGATAAGTCAATAAGAAGGTTTAATCTACGTAGTTTTATTTCATATCATTAAATTATTCAAATGCATATGCTAAAACTCTTAGAATCATAAAAACCCAGACTATCATAAACCCGGGTTTTCAAAGATTTGTTTTTAAACAGTTTGAGAATTATAGATCTGGAATCTTACAGTTAAATTTTACATGTGTATAATCCACCTAGATTTCTTTAGAATATAATTAAGGAGGGGTTACACATGGGTAGAAAGTTTGTTGAAGTAAATACTTTACATGGATT
>JBMOKU010000062.1:0-44944 GCA_049324315.1 Bacillota bacterium
ATTCAAATCCATGCATAGATCAGAATAATCTTGGCAATCCTAGCCGTAATCTATCTTCAATTTAATATACTATTCTACCAGATTGGAGATCCTTCCAATCCAAACCCACAAAATTATTTACACTCTCATATAGATCAAAAGGTTAAGCTCTATTGGCTTTTATAGTGTTATCGTCTGAATATAAAAAGCCTAATATTAACCGAGCCTAATAAAAATAGAGAAGTCGATAACACTCCTACAGTGATGTTATAATTTCCCATATTACTATTGTTGAATTATAGTTCATAATAACGCGTTTATATTATATTTATATCGATCATCTATACCTTCACATTAAATTTTGTATAACAATTAACTTTATTTGAATAATTTTGAAGTTTGTTTATCCTAAATATAGTAGTATACTCCAAGTTTCCATTAACATATATATCAACGAAGCAGTCTCCTTGTTCAAAATAATTACTTTCTAATATATTGCCTATTTCTATACCCATAAACACCTTACGTGTTTTTGTCCCAATATACTCTAAATGCATATCACCTGCAGTATATACTTTTTTGTGATTTCTCCATACCATACTAACAATTATATTTTTTTTTATTTCTGTTAAGAATATCCAACATAAAACTCTTGTATCTAAAGGTGTTATTATATCTACTACTTCAACAGGTTCTAAATGTTCATTTAGTTCTTTACATATACAAATGTCTTCAACTATTGGTAAACTAGGAATTTCACTGTAGAATGGCTGAAAAGCTGACCAATAACTCTTGCCTTGAATAAAAATATTCTTTAATGCATAAGGGTCTACTAAACTAAAACTATCATTTATCTCAAATCTATAAGGAGTACCGGATTCTAAGTTTACATCAACCTCCCATAAATCATCATTTTTAATCATGGGTATTACTTTATAGTTGTATTCGATATTTTGAGGTTCATAGTTTTTTATATATATAAATGATACCTTCTCAGCCAATTCATTTGCATAGATGAGTTTTGTCATTACCATATCATCCTCTCTGAAGACTAGATAGGTACTAAAAAGGGACTGATTTATGATTCAATCCCTAATGATTATAGAATAATCTTCTAGCCTTCGAATTTTTCTGGATACTTTAAGATCGTTTTCCTCTTGTTTTTCTTCCACTTGTCCTTTTCTTACTTGTACTTTTAAAACTGCGCGAATTTCTTCCTGTATTCTTAACGCTTCTATCTACTTTGCCACTATTTTTTTTTGAACTGCTACCTCCAAACATTCTATCGCCAAGTTTCATCACTGAGTCTGTTGTCGCTACAGTAGTATTTAATGCAACCGCTGACACAGCACCAATAATTCCACTAGTAATTCTATCACCTTTTTGAGTATGCTTTCCAACTTCATAACCTGCCCTAAAACCAGTAGTACCTGCTATAATATTAGAACTTACATTGTTCATCACCGCTCTACCTGCGTTTTCAGCTAATTCACCTACTTTTTTAGCTGCATCTGATACTAATTGTTTTCCTGTCTCATTTTTTTAGTAGAGGTAATGCTTGATGTACCGGGATAAGTTGCTCCTTCAATGTGCATAATAAACCTCCTTTGTTTTACTCTATCATTTAGGATGTTATAGAACTCATTTATTATCCATATTTGGATTATAATTACAATTATAATTATTTTAAATTTTATGTCAATACTGTTTTTTATTACCTTTTTATGATAAAATGACTAGCAAATATATTATAATGAAGTAAATACAAATATTATCAATTTGTTTGATAGATTGGAGGAGTTTTGAAGAGATGAATACTAGTATTTTAATTAGACTGGCGTTTAACATTATTGTTTCATTTGTACTTTTTTATGCTGTATTTTACTTATTGTTTTATAGAAAAAACAAAGAACAGATAAAAAGACTATTATTATGGTCAACAGTATTTTCTTTATCTACGTCAATCATAAGAGTTATTTTCAACAGATAGTCTAATAATAAAAATCAACTGGGAGAAGAATCAATGGGGGGGACATGTTCATTGCCCCGATGCATAAACATTGAGGTGGACAATGAATCTTAATATTATTTATGGAAATTCTAATGTTTACATTTTTGTTTTATTACTATCCTGCAGAGAATTGTTTAAAACTTACAATTTTAGAATAAGTAAAGTATAAATAGTTTATGAATTATTGGGTACATAAATATTATTATGTTATTTTCAATGAAATTCATTTCAAGTCAGGGCAAGGGGAGGTTCGACAAACTGATTTTTCAGTGGTCTTAGCCTATTTCCTTGTAGTGAATAAGTAAATAAGATCGTTAAATTACATATGAACATAGACTGTTTTTACTGTCAAAGTCATAACAGTCTATGTTTTTTATCTGTTCATTTATCCTAAACTAAGAATACAATAAAGAGATAGAAGAGGATAATGTTGGATAGAATTATGAGACACGTACATCGGGGTACATCAGGATATGTCCTGAAAAATACAATGACTGATTTTTAGATGAGTGTTGAGATAGGGACATATGATTTAGAAATGGACGTGCATCTGATAAGGGATAGACACATCGTGATTTGCCATGATGAAAAAGAACAGGTATACAAGTCAATACATATACATTGAATGAAACGGCGGATCTAATCAGAATGATGAAATATAGAATATCTGGGGTGATTACCAATTATCCCGATAAAATAAAAAATACTTAGAGAACGACAATCAAGATTTATTCTTTCATAAATCCGTGTTACAATGAAGTAGAATGAATTATCGCTGATTTTGATTGAAGTGGGGAATGGGTAGATGACACAGCAGGTCATGAAAGCACAAAATGTTGAAAGAACTCGGGCTATTGTTTTTCTAATACTGGCGTCGTTGTTATGGAGTATGGGAGGATTTTTTATCAAATGGGTTCAATGGAATCCGGTGGCTATCGCAGGCACGAGAAGTGCCATCGCTGCGGTGATGATGTGGATATATCTAAGAAAACCAAGGTTTACTTGGTCTCGTGATCAAATCATATGTGCCTTTGGATATGCTGGAACGGTGATTTTATTTGTTATCGCCAATAAAATGACCACGGCAGCCAATGCCATCTTATTACAATATACGGCGCCTATTTATGTGGCCATTTTTGGATTTCTTGTTTTAAAAGAGAGAACAACCAAGCTGGACTGGATAACCATAGCAGTTGTTGTTTGTGGTATGATACTGTTTTTTATTGATGAAATTGATATGACCAGCTTTTGGGGAAATATTTGCGCCATCGGGAGCGGAGTGACCTTCGCTGTGGTGGTACTGTTTATGAGAAAGCAGAAGGATGAGTCTCCCACAGAATCCCTTCTACTAGGGAATATACTGACGGCTCTTATTGGAATCCCCTTTATGCTTCAGACAGCACCTGCTTCATCGTCAAGCTGGATTGGACTTTTATTATTGGGAACCATCCAGTTAGGTTTACCATATATTCTATATGCTTTAGCCATTAAATCGGTTAGTGCATTGGAGGCTGTACTAATTCCAGTGATTGAGCCTATTGTAAATCCTATTTGGGTATTTCTATTAATTGGTGAGGTGCCTGGAAAATGGGCCTTTGTTGGAGGCTTGATTGTTTTGTTTGCGGTCACCATAAGATGTGTGATTACAACAATAAATCCTCCGTTAGAGCAGCCCTTAGATAAGGTTAATGGGTAAGTATAAGACAGAAAATAGAGCGGAGCCATGGGGACGGTTCGAGCGTTTCCGAAGCGTAGCGAAGGACCGAAGGGAAAACGATGGAACCGTCCCCATGGCGTAGCGGATGTACAATTTACTCTTATTCATGAAGAAGAAACTGGAAAAAGGATACAATAAAAGAAGTAGTACAGTAGCAAATAACTTTGATATAAAATTATCAAAGAATATACAAAAAAAACAATACTTTATACATTTCTGATGTGTTGAGAAGATCCATATTTTGATATAAAAAGAAGAATGTGTATGAGCAGCACAATGTCGATATTAGTGAGGGAATGCATATGTTTACACCTATTCAAAACAAAAAAGTATATCAGCATGTAATCGAGCAGATTCAAGAAATGGTCATGGATGGAACCTTAAAGCGAGGAGATAGGCTTCCGGCAGAAAGAGAGCTGGCGGAAGAGTTGGGCGTTAGCAGAACATCTGTCAGAGAAGCCTTAAGGGCGTTGGAAGTCATCGGAATTATTGAGAGCAGGCAGGGCGAAGGAAATTTTATTGCCAGCAATCTGGATAAGAGCTTGTTTGAACCCCTTTCGGTCATGTTCAAAATCCATAACGGAACCTCTATCGATATATTGGAGCTAAGGATTATTATTGAAGTAGAAGCCGCATCTCTGGCGGCCAAAAGAATTACAGAAGCGGATAAAGAGGACTTACGGGAATTGGTGCAGCGATTGGCAGATGCCGAGGATGAAAACGAAAGCACCATCATAGATAAAGAGATCCATTATAAAATTGCGGAAATCACAGGCAATTATTTGATTATCAGCGTACTAAATGCAATATCGGCATTGATGGAATCCTTTATCAAAGAGGCAAGGATTAGAATTAACAACTGGATGAAGGAAAGAAACCTATTGCTAGATTTGCATCGTGAGATATGTGAGGCCATCATTGACATGGAGCCAGACAGAGCTGCCAAGGCCATGAAGGCACATTTTAATTCTGTTATTCAAAGTATAGAAGAGATGGAATATTAATAGATAGTACTAAGTATAAAATGCCCAATTTTGTAAATTGGGTATTTTTTTTTGTTAAAAACAAAACTATTGTGGAAATTTATCGAAAATTATGTTAAATTACTTGTATGATGGTATGACCAATTTTAGTTTTACTAAGGAGATAGTTTGCGCAAGAATATGTGATAAGGAAATCATAAACACTAAGTGACGAACATTCTATCTGTCATCCTGAGTTCTAAGCAATATCGAAGGATTTCCTGGAAAACAGGCTTGCGAGAAAAAAAGAAAGGGGAATGTTATGACACAGATCAAAATACCCTATGCAAAGAAGCAGTTAGCTATTGAAATACCGGATGACAAGCTTTTAGGAGTTCTAGAATCCAGAGTCAATCACTTTGTGCCCAATATTAGTCAAGAGGAAATCGTTATCCAGGCATTGGATAATCCTATCGGAAGTCCTAAACTGGAAGAACTGGTGAAAGAAAAAAAGGATATGGTGATTATCACCAGTGATCATACTAGGCCTGTGCCCAGTAAAATAACGATGCCAATCATCCTAGATAGAATCAGGAAGGCGAATCCACATATAGAGATAAAGATTTTGATTGCAACGGGATTTCATAGGGCGACGACAAGGGAAGAACTAATTGATAAGTTTGGAGAAGCGATTGTCCTCAATGAAAATATTATTGTGCATGATTCAACGGATCAAAGCAGCTTGGTAAAGGTGGGTATACTGCCTTCTGGTGGTGAACTGTGGCTGAACAAACTGGCCATGGAGACAGAATTATTAATGGCAGAAGGATTTATTGAACCCCATTTCTTCGCCGGATTCTCAGGGGGTAGAAAAAGCGTTCTACCGGGAATTGCGGGAGCTGAAACAGTGCTGGCAAACCACTGTTCAGAATTTATTGCCAGCGAAAATGCTAGAACAGGCAATTACGTAAATAATCCAATTCACATAGATATGATGTACGCCGCAAAAGAAGCTAAATTAGCTTTTATACTCAATGTCATTTTGAATGAAGAAAAGAAGATAATTCACGGTGTTGCAGGGGACAGCAAATTGGCTCATGAAGCCGGATGTGACTTTCTGTTAGATTTATCAAAGGTAGAAAAGAAAGAAGCAGATATTGTGATTACGACGAACGGCGGGTATCCTCTTGATCAGAATATCTATCAAACAGTAAAAGGAATGACTGCCGCAGAAGCCAGCTGTAAGAATGGAGGCGTCATTATTATTGCTTCCGCCTGTAATGATGGACACGGTGGAAAATCCTTTTACGAAAATATGGCCCATGCCAGCGGTCCTGAGGAAGTACTGGAAAAGGTTTTACAGATACCTCGAGATCAAACCATTCCTGATCAGTGGGAATTTCAAATTTTGGCGAGAATCCTATGCAAGCATACGGTGATTCTTGTGACGGATATGTGTGATCCCCAGATGATTAAGGATATGCATATGGAGCATGCTTATACGGTGGAAGAGGCACTGGAAAGAGCCTTCCAGCTAAAAGGAAAAGAATCGAAGATTACGGTCATACCTGATGGTGTATCTGTCATTGTTAAGCAAGGTTAAAGAAATTTATGTCCTATAGGTATGTGATTGAGAAATAAAATGAACAGGAATGGTCACTGACCATTCCCTACAAGATAAATATTTGTAGGGAATGTCCCCTGTGCCGTTCTGCAGAAGTATTAAATTTTTTAGTCGCACATCTATATATTTTTTCAAACAAGTGGTAAGACCATAATACCAATAAGGAGGTAATTGAATGGAACTACTGGTGTGTATCAAGCAAGTACCGGGAACATCAGAGGTAGAGGTTGACGAAAAAACAGGTGTATTAAAACGGGATGGTATTGACTCCAAATTGAATCCCTACGATTTGTACGCCTTAGAAACAGCACTGCAGCTAAAGGAAGAGACGAAAGCTAAGGTTAATGTGATCAGTATGGGACCTCCACAGGCGGCAGAAATCATCCAAGAAGCCTATATGATGGGCGCTGACCACGGAGTGCTTTTAACAGATAGGAAGTTTGCAGGCGCGGATGTACTCGCTACAGCCTATACATTGTCACAGGGCGTAAAAAAAGTAGGAGATATTGACTTGATCATTTGCGGAAAGCAAACTACTGATGGTGATACAGCTCAGGTTGGACCAGAAATGGCAGAATTCCTAGGTATACCCCATGTTGCCAATGTGAGAAGAATTATAGAAGTAAAGGAGTCTTCCATTGTAGTAGAAATGGATATGCCCTATACCATTGAAATTGTAGAAGTTCAGTTCCCATGTCTGATTACCGTGGAAAAAGGGATTTTTCAGCCAAGACTACCCTCCTTTAAATTAAAGCTTGCTACGAAGGATAGAGAAATTCCATTCTATAGCTTAAAGGATTTTGAAGATCAAAATGAAAAAAACTACGGTCTTAATGGTTCACCCACCCAAGTGCAAAGGATATTCCCTCCGGAAGCCAATACAGATCATCAAATATGGAAGGGTACGGGAGAAGCGCTGACGGATAGAATATTCAATAAACTAAAAGAACTAAAATTTGTTTAGGAGGGGTTGTATGGCAAAAATACGCATTCACCAACAAAAAATGGCTGATCCCATAGAATTAATAAAGATTTGTCCCTTTAGTGCCATAGAATATGATGGCAATCAGCTTTCCATTAATGCAGCCTGTAAGATGTGCAAGATCTGTGTCAAAAAGAGCCCTGATGTATTTGAATGGGTGGAAGAAGAAATTATTGCAGTAGACAAAAGTGCATGGAAGGGAATTGCTGTTTATGTTGATCATGTGGAAGGAGAAATCCATCCGGTCACTTATGAACTAATCGGTAAGGCCAGAGAACTGGCCGAAAAAATCAATCATCCGGTATATTGTCTCTTTATGGGGCATCACATCAAAGAAAAGGCGAATGAGCTTCTGCATTATGGTGTAGATGAAGTATTTGTCTATGAGGATGAAGCACTGAAGGATTTTAGAATAGAACCGTATACCGCAGTGTTTGAAGACTTCATCAATAACCAAAGGCCATCTATTGTATTGGTGGGAGGAACAACAGTAGGAAGATCTCTTGCTCCAAGGGCAGCAGCCCGATTTAGAACGGGACTTACTGCAGACTGTACGATTCTAGGTGTTCAGGAAAACACGGATCTGGATCAGATAAGACCTGCTTTTGGCGGCAATATCATGGCCCATATTTTTACACCAAATCATAGACCGCAGTTTGCAACGGTAAGATACAAAATATTCTCAGCACCTGAGAGAGCAGAGACACCAACAGGTAAAATCACACCATGTTCTATTGCGGCAGAGAAACTGGCTTCGAAGATAGAGGTTCTGGATATTAAACAAAAAGAAAAGGAAGAAAGTATAGAAGATGCAGAAGTGATCATCGTAGCAGGGAGAGGTATCAAGAAGCAGGAAGATCTGGCTATGATTCGTCAATTGGCTGAACTTCTAGGTGCACAGGTGGCCAGTACAAGACCTCTTATTGAGGCTGGATGGACAGACCCAAGAAAGCAAATCGGATTGAGCGGAAGAACGGTAAAGCCAAGATTGATTATCACCTGTGGGGTCTCAGGAGCCATTCAGTTCGTAGCAGGTATGAATAATTCAGAGTGTATCATTGCCATTAATCAAGACGAGCATGCGCCTATTTTTAAAGCAGCCCATTATGGGATTGTGGGAGATATCTATGAAATACTGCCAAGATTGATTGAAAACTTAAGCGGCTCAGGAGAAAAAATAACGATAGCGAATCTGCAGTGTGCTCTTACGAAAGAATAGGAGGGAATCGGATGGGTTATAAGGTGATTGATGAAAAAGATATAGCTTTTCTAGTGTCTGTTTGCGGTGAAGATCGAGTTTTTATAGGCGAGGCAATCAATGAGGATTTTGCCCATGATGAACTGGGAGGTGTCAAAAGACTTCCAGACGTATTAATTGAAGTGGACAGCACAGAAGAGGTTTCGAAAATAATGAAATATGCGTTTGAGCATCATATTCCTGTTACGCCGAGAGGCCAAGGAACTGGTCTGGTGGGTGCGTCTGTAGCCATACATGGCGGGATTATGATGAATATGAGCAAGATGAACAAAATTCTTGAGTTAGATGAAGAAAATTTATTATTAACAGTGGAACCTGGCGTTCTGTTAATGGAAATATCCAAATTTGTAGAACAACACGACCTGTTTTACCCGCCTGACCCGGGAGAGAAGAGTGCAACCATTGCCGGGAATATTAATACGAATGCTGGTGGTATGAGAGCCGTGAAATACGGCGTTACAAGGGATTATGTGAGAGGCCTTGAAATCGTACTTCCAAACGGCGAAATCATGGAAGTGGGTGGAAAAATCGTAAAAAACAGTTCAGGATATAGTTTAAAGGATCTAATCGTAGGTTCAGAGGGAACACTGGCTATTGTAACCAAAGCGGTTTTAAGACTGCTGCCCCTTCCGAAGAAAGCAATCAGCTTATTAATTCCTTTCCCGGATTTAGCGGCAGCCATTGAAACAGTGCCAAAGATCATTAAATCGAAGGCGATTCCAACGGCGGTAGAATTTATGGAAAGAGAAGCAATTTTAGCGGCGGAGGAATTTTTAGGAATGAAATTCCCTGACAAATCTTCTGATGCCTACCTGCTGCTGACCTTTGATGGTAACAGTAAAGAAGAAATTGAAAATGCCTATGAAAAGGTTGCACATATCTGTTTAGATGCAGGGGCTCTGGATGTATTGATTTCAAATACTCAGGAAAGACAGGAATCTATTTGGAAGGCACGGGGTGCATTCCTGGAAGCAATCAAGGCTACGACTACGGAAATGGACGAATGTGACGTGGTGGTACCAAGGAATAGGGTGGCAGAATTTATTAAATATACCCATGAACTGCAGAAGCAGTTTGATGTACGTATCAAAAGCTTCGGGCACGCGGGGGATGGAAACCTTCATATCTATGTGCTGCGGGATGAACTGGGAGAAGAAGCTTGGCACAAGAAGCTGCAGGAAGTGTTTGACTGTATGTACAGTAAATCCAGAGAATTAGGTGGACAGGTATCTGGAGAACACGGAATTGGCTATGCCAAGAAGCCTTTCTTGGAAGAATCCATGGGTGAAAAGGGTATGGATCTGCTAAAAAACATAAAGCTGGCTTTTGATCCAAAAAATATATTAAATCCCGGGAAAGTGTGCTGATGTAAAGTAAGCCATGCTTTCTGCATGGCTTACTTTTTAATGAACCATGTAAAAAAATAACAAAAATTAAATAATATTACATGTCGGCGCGAATTGTGCTGAGAAAGGGGCGAAATATATGTATGCATTTATGGCGTTTCTACCGATATTGGTAACAATCATTATGATGGTTGGGTTCAACTGGGCAGCCAAAAAAGCCTTGCTTGTTGCTTGGATCTTAGCAGCAGTAATAGCCTTAGGTGTTTGGAAAATGGATTTCCACAACGTTTTGGCATATTCTGTTTTCGGCGTATTAAAAGCGATTGACGTACTGATTATTATCTTTGGTGCCATTCTGATTCTGAACACACTAAAGCAATCTGGTGCTATGGCTACCATCAATAATGGGTTCAACGGAATCACCAAAGACAGGAGGATTCAAGCCATTATCATTGGATGGATGTTTGGTGCATTTATTGAAGGTGCAGCAGGTTTCGGTACACCTGCTGCGTTGGCTGGCCCGCTTTTAGTAGGATTAGGTTTTCCGCCGTTGGCCGCTGCTATGGTTGCCTTGATATTCAATAGTACACCAGTGTCCTTTGGGGCGGTTGGTACCCCTATCTTTGGAGCGATGAGTACCATTGCCAATAACTTAGAAGCTACCGGCGTGTCACCTGAAGTATTTAAGATGACCATGACGAAGTGGATTGCATTATCCCACGGTTTGGTAGGTTCATTTATACCTCTTTTAGCCATATGCCTGCTTACAAAGTTCTTTGGTAAAGAAAAATCAATTAAGCCCGGTCTAGAAGCAGCCCCTTTCGCAATATTTGCCGGCTTTGCATTTACGGTCCCCTATATACTCATCGCCACTGTTTTTGGTCCTGAACTACCTTCATTAGTAGGTGCATTCATTGGATTGGCAATCGTTGTCCCGGCAGCTAAGAAGGGGTTCCTTATGCCAAAGAAGCAATGGGATTTTCCACCGGTTTCTGAATGGGCACAGGATTGGAAATCTACGACGGACACCGGTAATGTCGGTGAAGCAAAAATGTCTCTACTAAAGGCATGGACGCCTTATATCTTGATTGCAGTCATCCTTGTTATAACACGTATCCCTTCCTTTGGTCTTAAAAATTTGCTTTCAGCTCAGGAAATCGTTATATCCAATGTACTTGGGGTTGAAAAACTGAATTATGCACTGAAATGGGCATATTTGCCCGGAACAATTCCTTTTATGCTGGTTGCATTGATAACCCATGTACTACACGGCATGAGCGGTACACAGATAAAAACAGCTTGGAGCAATACCTTTAAACAGCTTACAGGAGCAGCCATCGCTTTATTTGCTGGGGTAGCCATGGTACAGCTTATGCTGAATTCAGGCGTGAACGAGGCCGGACTGGCAAGCATGCTTACAGAAATGGCAAAGGCAGCAGCAGGATTAGCCGGAAATGCATATCCTTTCTTTGCTCCCTTTATCGGTGTGCTAGGCGCGTTTATGTCTGGGTCCAACACTGTATCCAACATTTTATTCTCATCCCTGCAATTTGAAACAGCCACCATACTAGGGATGCCTCAGGTCTTGATTGTAGCCCTGCAAGTTATCGGAGGCGCCGTGGGAAATATGATTTGCATCAATAACGTCGTAGCCGTTTGTGCAACGGTTGGATGTATCGGTGTTGAAGGAAAGATCATTAAGAGAAATGCCGTTCCATGTTTTATTTACGGAATTATCGTTGCGACAGTTATCGCATTGTTAATTTACAGCGGATTTAATCCATTGCCTTTATAGAAAAAATAAAAGAACAGATTGACTTGCGGTATCGGTCAATCTGTTCTTTCATTTATGATTAAATATATAAATAATAAATGCAATTAAAGTTAGAATATTCAAAAAAATATCGAGAAATGACAAAATTCGACATTGCTTTTTCTATTTTTATGGTATGATATTAGTGCAAGCACTTACAAATTAAAAAGAAAGAGAGGGAAATACATATGATGAAGTTTATGAAAAACAACTCATTCAAAATTCTTACTCTATTCGCACTATTTGTAGGTACCGCATCAGCATCAGCAGCAACAATGGTGCTAACGCATCAGCCCGAATGTCCGAAAGAACTACTTAAATAAGAACGATATTTTATATCGTTCTTATTTTGATAAAGGAGAAGAACCCATGGATTTGCTTACAATCATGAATGAAATTGTATTTGCAGCAGTTGAAGGCCTAATAATTATCTTAATATATTCTATATTATCAAATCATAGGAGATTCTGTTTCGATAACAAGCTGAAGACCCTTGTGTTCATAGTATTTTATGTAATATTTTCCTATTGGGCTACCATGTACTTACCCTTAGGCTATCATACCCTAGCCATCGTTGTTTCTGCATCCATATCGTTAGGGGTAATATCTGGAATTAGCTTATGGAGAGCATTTATTACTATGATTATAGTAGCTATTTTTGTGATGGCCACCGAAGGAATTTTTGTTCTGGGTATTACAAGTCTTATGAAAATAAATATATCTGAGATAATTGACAGCCCCATAAATAAACTTTTCCTCTCTTTGGGGGTAAAAACATTTGAAGTGTTGTTAATTATACTTGGGTTTAGAATAAATAAAAGCTTCTTTAAAAACATGACAACTGATGCCAATGGCAATATTGTATCGTATTTTCTGCTAGGTATTTTTTTGATTGGAGTATTGACCTTTAGTACCACTTATGTAATTAACGAAAAAGTGAATTTAATTCTATATGAGGCATTGATATTGGGGATCTTTCTAATTTTTATCTGTATAGGCGGTATTGTTTACAGAGATATGATCAAATTATGGAAGATACAACAAAAATACAAGCTGCAGGAAGAATATATAAGAAATATAGAAGAGATTATTGGTATCATTCGGAGAGAAAAGCATGATTTCTCAAATCATATCAATACGGTGTATGCCCTCTGTATGCTTAATAAAGAAGATACAATAGAGCGAATAAAAACATATCTGGATAAACTGACACATAATCTGCATTCAAGCTATCACTACTATAATACCGGTGATGACTATTTTGATGGATTATTAGCTGTCAAGAGCAATTATGCATTTACCCATAATATCCATATGGATGTGGAATTTGAAGAGCCTTTGAATCGATTATCGGTAGATTCGTATGATCTGATAGGTATCATTAGCAATATAATTGATAATGGCTTTGATGCTTTGCTAGCCCAATCTGAGAATGATCAAAAGATTATGTCTATCTATACCTATATTGAAGATAATGTATTTTATCTGTCCATAGCAAATAATGGACCATCTATACCACAAGATTATATTGAAAAGATTTTTGAAAATGGATTTTCAACAAAAAATGAAAATAAAGAAGAACATGGTTTAGGTTTATTTATTACGAAAAAACTTGTTGAAAAGAATAATGGAAAAATCCTGGTGAAAAGCTCAGAGGAAGAGACCGAGTTCTTGATAGCATTTAAAATAAAGGAGATAAACCATGGAGACACTAGCAAGGAAGATTACGCACTTTATAAAATTTAACAATCTAAATTTGACAGACTTAGAAATAAAGAAAATTGAATTTGGACTAACATGCATGATTGGTGAATTAAGCAAGGTGCTGATGTACCTAATCATATTTTCAATGTTTCAGGTGATAGAATACTTCCTTGTAGGTTTAGTATTCTTTTGTATCCTTAGATTAGTGGCAGGGGGATTTCATGAAAATACCTATTGGAGATGTTTTTTCACTAGCCTGCTGATATTCACAATTATTGTTGTGACAAGCAGCAACGTCACTTTATCAATGACTCAAAAGATTTTTGTAGTATTTATGTCATTACTATTAATCTGCAGATATGCGCCGGTAGATCATCCCAATAAGCCAATTATCAGCGAAGTAAGGAGAAAAAGATTTAAACTATTATCAATTTTTATGTGTTTATTTCTAGGAACAATAAGCCTGTTATTAAAGGATGCGCTGTCAGTAGCAGCAGTTACTGCAATTTTTCTCGAAGCACTAACTCTTCCGCTAGGGGAAATTATAAAAAGGAGTCATAAATATGAAAGTATTGAAGGGTGAGTTAATCGTAGAAGAGAATATAGTAAGTATTTTTAAAATGCCATTTCAGGATGAAAAAAGCTTCTTTTTCGCACTTGTAACATTATGCGATAGATTTAAAATAGATATTCCTGTATGGACATTTAGAGAGGATAAGCTGATGAGTGAGAAGGGAGAAATAACCATTCCTGTGGAAGAACATAAAAGTCTAAGATTGATTATAAGCGACGGAGATAAATAAATATAAGTAAGAATAAAGGCCTAATAGTTAATGCTATTAGACACTAGATTTCAGACAAACACCGTTATTAGATTAATAATAGTGGCGAAGGATGCGTCCAATTTTGGACGCATTTTTATCGTAAACAGTAAAACAGGCATACACTAGCTAAAAAAAAGATTATCACCAAAAGATGTTGCATCCTTATAGCTTACGATATAGATACCTTCGTCCTGTTGCCATTCAGCATAAAATATATCTTCTATCCTTTCTATGCCTTTTTTATGGATTTGCTTCTCCAACCAGCTTTGATCGAATCCAAGGGATTTTATATTATCTAACAACATTATTCCGTCTAAGACTAATGAAGTTGGCAAAAATACAGGCTTTTCCTCTAATTTTAAATCTATATTTGTGGGCGTATCATATTTATATTTTTTCAATACGCTTAAAGTCCCATTTGTTTCCAATATGGCATAATCAACTTGTTTGATACAGAACACATCTTTTCCTCTAAGCAAGCCTAGCAGCTCATTTAAATCCATCTTATTTTTTTTTAACTGATTATAATCTATTATGCCTTGTCTTATGACGATTGATGGAGTACCTTCTAAAAATCCCCTGGTCTTACGAAATTCAAGTGTAATCTTTTCTGTAGTATAAATTAGCAATCCCCAAAACAAAATGGCATATATGATATTCTGAACGCCTATTTCACGGTCATAAATGACATTACCCACAAGTTCTCCAAGGGTTATGGCCGAAATAAAGTGAAACAATGTTGTCTGATTCATGTGTATTTTTCCCATTACATTCGTAATAACAAGCAGTGTAGCAAAGCCTACAATTAGTTTTATACTTATATGAATTAGAAATGTAAAGTCCAAGTCCTATAACCTCCTTTTTGGGATATCACATTGACGCTATCCTATCATGATATTGTTTCCATAGAAAAAACTTTGCATAACAAAAAAAAATCTGGGTGTGGCAAATTTGTTAAGTAAATAAAGATAAAGACATTTAAAGATTAAATGTAAGAAGAAAAGTCAATAATACTTTTGTAATGTCATATAAAGAAAAAAGTCAAAATTCTATTTGTAGATTTTTGAAAGGTAAGTTAGTTGAGAACTTATCAGTACTTACTACAATAATAAGTTCATCAAGGCATCATACATACCTATGGGAGGTTAATTGCTGAATGCTATGGAAGAAATCAAAAGACATAATGAAGAATATGCCTACGATAGGATTACCTAAAGGACTATTCTATTATGAACACCATGTACTTTGGGAAAGATTTTTTAAAAATATGGGGTGCAATGTTATTCTGTCAGAAGATACAAATAAAGAGATACTTGATTATGGCGTTAATTGTTGTGGTAATGATGTATGTCTTCCTGTAAAGGTTTTTCATGGTCATGTTTATAGCATTAAAGATCAAGTGGACTACATATTTATTCCGAGATATACAAGCGTAGAAAAGAATGAGTATACTTGTCCGAAATTTTGCGGGCTTCCTGATATGACCAGATTAAATATGAAAGAGCAGATAAAGGTTTTAGAGATCAAAATGCACATGGACAAATATCCCAATCAAATGTATAAAAGTCTAAAAGAGATAGCAAAGATTTTAGATATAAAGTATAAGAATGTTATAGAAGCTTATAATGAAGCACTACATACGTTTGATACATATCAAGAGAAACTATTACCAGTTAATAATGTCATAGAAAATGATAAGCCTGCGATTTCTGTACTAGGACATCCTTATATGATATATGACCATTATTTAAGTATGAAGCTTATTGCAAAACTTATGGATAAAGACTTTGCAGTTTATACGCCTAAAAACCTTGATAAAGAAACAAAAATGCAGAATGCCCATCCTTTTCAAGGGAAAGTGTTTTGGAACGTAGGCTTCGATAATCTGGGAAGTGCCTTTACATTTGCGGAGAATCAAAATATAAAAGGAATCATATACGTAACGCCCTTTGGCTGTGGCATAGATTCTTTTGTTATAGAGTTTATTGAAAGGCGTATTCAATCTCACTACAAAATACCTTTTCTCAAGCTTACTGTCGATGAACATACAGGCGAAGCAGGATTTGATACTAGAATTGAAGCATTTTTAGATATGATAGGGTGATGACAAATGAAAGTGACTTTTCCACACATGGGAGATATGCATATATCAATTAAGGTTTTACTTGATACCATAGGTATAGATTATGTTATACCTCCCAGATGCAACAAAAAAACGTTGGAATACGGCATGACATATTCTCCGGAGTTCATATGTCTTCCTTTTAAGACAATGCTAGGTGACTTTATTCATAGTATTGAAAATGGAGCAGACCTCATACTATTTGGAGGAGGCTGCGGACAGTGTCGGCTTGGCTATTACGGAGATTTACAGGATGTTATACTAAAGAGTCTGGGCTATAAAGCGGAATTTATATGTTTGGATTTAAGTAATCTTGACATTCATGAAGTATCAAGCAAATTAAAACCTTTAACTGCGGGAAGCGGTAAAATGAAAATTGTAAAAGGTATTCTCTATGCAATAAAAACAGTATTAAAAGTGGATCGATTACATCAGTTGGCAAATTATATTCGATGCAGAGAAAAAAATAAAGGTTATACCGACGGTATTATGCAGCAGTTTCATGAGAAAATCGGAAAAGCAATAGGCTACAAAGAGATCAGTGAGGTTATACGATCCACACAGAGTATTTTAAAAGATGTTGAAATTGATAAAACCTTTGATCCGTTAAAAATAGCAATTATAGGAGAAATATATGCAGCAACAGAATCCTATGTCAATGTGGATATTGAGAAAAAGCTGGGTAATATGGGCGTTGAAGTACATAATAAATTAAGTGTGGGAAGTTGGATTAAAGAACATTTTATTAAAAATATTCTGCCGATGAAGACAAAGAATACACCTCATGAAGCGGGAAAAGAGTTTATGAAAACTGATGACATCGGTGGTCATGGACTTGAAAGTATCGGAAATGCCATATTAAGCGGCAAAAAGAAATACGATGGCGTGATACACCTATATCCCTTTACCTGTATGCCGGAGATCATTGCGCAGTGTACATTCAATGAGATACAAAAAAAGTATGATATACCGATTATGACGCTGATCATAGATGAAATGACAGGAGAAGCAGGATATTTAACAAGAATCGAAGCTTTTGTTGATATGATTGAAAGAAAGAGAATTCTGAAGAAGCAGCTTAACTTTATATCACATAAGTGCTAACGCAACCCTGAGAGAATATAGCAATATTCCCCCTTTTACACAAAATGTATAAGGAACAAAATTTAAAGAATAGCCATATTATGTATTGTGTATGTATATGATATTATGCACAGATAGATAAAAGGGGGTTTTTAAATTGTATATGAACCGATGTCAAATGAATCCAATGAATCCTTATAATCCGCATATGCCTATGGTAAACCCGCATATGCCTATGATGGAGCCCATGTATATGCCAGCAGCAATGCCGATGGTAGATCCCCATCATTTAATGAGACTGCTGCATCCTGTAGTGAAATATGGATTAGAAGAAGCAAAATGCACAAGTGTACGACATGCGATGATGGAAGTCGTTTTAATAGCCTATTTAATGGGAAGGGGATATGATCATCACACTGCCCACAGAATGGTAGAATCGTGGGAAGTAGATGAAATATTCCCAATAGAATAAAATGAATAAAGGGCCGGAACTTACGGCCCTAATAAAAGTATTTCATCAGTCAGTCTATTCTCTAAAATATATTTTTAAATGTTATTTTTTTACTAGATATAACATATTTTCTAATCAATGTCCCAGCTGTAAAATTAAAATGAACACATTGTGTATTGGAAAGCCTATGATATACTTATTTTCTATTAACCTTTATGTAAATTGACCAGACGGCTAATATACAAAGAATACGTCCAATTGTGGACGTATTCTTTGTAAGCAGTAAAATAGGCATACACTAGATTAAAAAACAAGCTCCAACCTTGATAACCTATCTTTCAACTCACTCATGATTCTCTTCTCTTCCTCCTCATCCTTTGCCTCATAGGTTACGGAAAAACGGAGGAACGCTCCCGCATCATCCCAAGGTACGGTAGAAACAAGGGCGTGCTGGATGAGGTATTCTGATGCTTCTTCTGCATTTTTGAATCGAATGCCGGATTTTGTACCTTTGGGTATTGGGACATAACAGCAAAAGGTCCCTTTTGGCTTACTGGCTTGAAATCCAATTTGTCGAAGCATATCAACCAACATGTCATGTCTTCGGGAGTATTTCTTGCAGTTCTCCTTCGTGATTTCTATATGTTGCAATGTCCATATACCCGCTTTTTGAATGGCTATGAATTGCCCGGAATCACAGTTTGCCTTTACATTTTCAGGTATGATAGAAAAATCCGGATAAAAATTGTTTTCCATGTGCAGTGGCAGCTGGAACACTTCACCGCCCAGGTATTTTGTATGGTTGGACATAATAGGGTAGCCTGGTACCGTTGTAAGGACTGCATTCCATTATGGGTACGCGATATAATGTTGGAGAAATGGGTTTTAGGGGAATGACTACATGTTTAATCGATATATTCATGAGAATATGAACATTCATCATTTCTTGAATGGTTTCCTTTTGAACATTTAAGGAAGCAATTATTGGTACGGTCAATGCACTATACCCAATATCCATAGGCTTTGGTAGGCACAGAAGTCAACGGGAAAATAGACTTATCAATATAGCACATGTGGGGATTATTGATCTTAAGATATTATGTTATAATGACCTTAAAGGGTGATTGAGAGGATGGTGTTGAATATAGAGACTAAGCTTAAGATTCTGATTTGTGATGATAACATTGCAGTGCATGAAAGTTTAACTGCTTATTTAAATGCTGAAAATATGAAATGTTTTTCTGTTTTTGATGGTGAGCAGGCTCTCAATATATTGAAAACAGAGAACTTTGACTTGTTGATTCTTGATGTTATGTTGCCAAAGATGTTTGGCAACAACGTATGCAAAGAAATAAGAAAAACGAGTGAGATCCCGATTATTATGTTAAGCGCTAAAGGGGAGGAAGACGATCGTATTTTGGGTTTAGAGATTGGAGCGGACGATTATGTAGCAAAGCCTTTTTCCCCCAGGGAGGTTATCACACGGATTAAGACCATACTTAAACGGGTTCAACCTAACAATATTTCAAAAAACAAACTGATAGCGGGAGAACTGATTATTGACATAGAGGGCTATGAAGTACATGTTAACGGTGAAAAAATTGAGTTGACCCCGAAAGAATTGGAAATCCTTGCTTTCCTGGTAATGAATAAAGGAAAAGTCTTAAGCAGGGAGCGCCTGATGAACAAGGTTTGGGGTTATGATTATTGCGGTGGTACAAGAGCTGTTGATACGCAGATTAAAAGGCTGCGGCAAAAGCTGCCTGAAACCGGTGTCAGCTTTGAAATTAAAGCTATTTACGGCATTGGGTATAAACTAGAGGTGACAGAATGAAACAATTATTTTCCAGGAAAGTTTCTATTTTTGCTGCCATTGTTATATTATTTATTTTTGGACAACTTGCGGGTATAACAGCCATCAAGGCTTTTTTTATTGAAGATAAAATCAAAGATCTGATGCCGCAACTTCAGTATATTGCAGATAGGATTGGTGAAGGGAATTTCAAGGTATCCGGAAAAGAGCGCTTTATTATAAAAGCCTATGATGTTCATGGTAAAGAATTGGATATCTTTGATGATGATAGCAATCTTGATTTTATCTTTTCTGATGAGGGGATCAAGGAGTCACTTTCTAAGTATATACCGAGAATCATTGCAGGAAACAATGTTGCTGACCTGCAATATATCGGCAAGTTGCCTTCTCGATCAATTGTTATCGGGGTACCCCTAGTGAAAGATAGTCATTTGACCGGCGTAGTGTTTTTGTTAAAACCGGCCAGTGATTATCAGGCTGCGATCAATGGATTTAGTTTGGTATTTTTTATTACGCTTTTTGTCGGCACCATATTCATAGCTATTTTTCTCTGGTTATATGTAAAGGAAACCAAAATACTGGAGCAAACACGTAAAAATTATATCGCAAATATCAGTCATGAATTAAAGTCACCGATTTCTTCCATCAAAGCTTTAACCGAAACCCTTTCTGATGGCATGGTACAGGATGAAGAAAGGAAAGACAGATATTATGAAATTATTTTAAAGGAAAGTCACCGATTGGAAAAGCTCATTACAGATATGCTAGAGCTTTCCAAACTTCAAAGTGCAAAGACGGTGTTTTCCAAAGAAGTAATCGATGCAAGAAAACTCATGAAAACTGTTCATGACAAATATTCTATCCTTGCAAACGATATAGGTATAGGCTTAGAAATGACCGAAAACACGAAAGCCCTGCCAGCATTATATTCCAGTGAACATAGAATTTTGCAGCTTCTTAATATTCTCATTGATAATGCTATGAAATTTGAAGGGGAAAATGGTAAGGTAGTGATTGATTCGGAATGTTATGCAAGGGAAGTTACCATTATCGTCAAGGATAATGGCATAGGCATTGAGAAAAATTCCTTACCCTATGTATTTGACAGATTTTATAAAGAGGATAAAGCTCACAATACCGGCGGCAGTGGTTTGGGACTTTCCATTGCCAGAGAAATTATCCAGGGATTGAATGAAAAAATAGAGGTAACCAGTGAATATGGAAAAGGCACCGAGTTTCGTTTTACGATAAAAAGGGCATGAAGTGAAAACAACTGAGAATTGACTATGTACAATTGACAATTAGTAAAGATTAATAACAATTTTTCCATTAAAATCCTTTCATTAAGTACAGTGAAAGGATTTATTTTTAAAATGAAATGTATATAGTGGTAAGCATGCATCAAAGTTCAGTATTTCATCACCTTTCTGCCATTTTTTTGCCACAATCTTCTGATAGAATTTTCATATTAAATACAAAAATGTGGAGGTAATAATAATGGTAAAAAAGAAATTAATCGCAGTTGTTTTATTGTCTTTCTCTTTATTTTCTACACTCAGTGCTTGTAGTTCGAATTCGTCTCCATCTTCATCGGAGACAAGCAGTACACAGACAACAGTTTCTACAAGCGAGACCACAAATAAGCCTAAACCCGGAGGTATGATGGGCGGAGGCGCAGTTGACAAAAGCAGTGATACAGAACTTCAAAGCATGATTTCTGAAGTGGAAGGAAAATTTAAGCAATTCGAGTTTAAGGATCCTGATACCGGAAAAACAGTGCCGTATAACTTGTATATTCCTGATGATTATGACTCATCAAAATCTTATCCACTGGTACTCTTCATTGCGGATTCCAGTGTAGTTGGTAAGGATAACACTGCACCATTAACACAAGGATATGGAGGTATAATTTGGGTAACTAAGGAAGAACAGGAAAAGCATGAGAGCTTTGTACTGGTGCCGCAGTATCCGGAAGTCATAATAGATGATCATGGCAGCTTTACTACGACAGACTATGTTGAGATTACAGCAAGACTGTTGAATTCCGTAACATCAAGTTACAATATTGATGAAAACCGTCTTTATGGAACAGGTCAGTCAATGGGGTGCATGACGATTATGTACCTTAGCGCAGAGCATCCGGATCTATTTGCAGCACAGCTTTTTGTGTCCGGTCAATGGGATGTAAGTAAACTCGGACCTTTGGCAAATCAAAAGTTCTTCTATATTGCTGCAGCAGGCGATCAGAAAGCATCTACAGGACAGACAGAGCTTCTGGCAGCTTTGCAGAAAGAAGGAGCTTCGATTAGTACGGCTACCTGGGATGCTACGTGGTCAGCTGATAAATTTACAACGGCCGTTAAGAGCATTCTTTCGGAAGGTAAAAATATTAATTTCGTAACATTTGAATTGGGAACGGTCTTGCCGGAAGGTGTTCCAGTCGGAACGAGCGAGCACATGTATTCCTTTGATTATGCTTATAAAATTGAAGGAGTCCGTGATTGGTTATTTAATCAGACAAAATAGTCTGGACCATAAGATGAGTAAGTAATACACTAAAACCTACTTGAGGTGAAATAGATTAACACAAACATCTTAATAAAGGAGGCAAAAAAATGAAAGTTTGGAAATGGTTTGCCCCTATTTTGGTGTTAACCCTTCTGGTGATGCCATTGGCTGCTGTATATGCAGACACAGATACAAACAATGCAGCTGTCGCTCAGCAGAAGGGGAACACGCCCGGCCCGTACAGCCTGGAGTTCGATATGGCTAAATACACCGTGAAGACTTTGACTGTTGACGGCAAAACCATCAAATACCGTGCTTTTGAAAACATCGTTTATGTGAAGTACCCTGTTGACACCAAGTATCAGAGCTTGAACTTTTATGTTCCTGAGGAGTACTACGAGGGCAAGTCCATCGGCAGCTACACCGCCGAGACAGCCCCTATATTCTTACCGAACGCAGTTGGTGGTTACATGCCCGCAGAGCCCGGGAGTCCTGGATTAAAGGGGGCTGGCGGTGCTCCTGGGGCGACTGAACAACCTGGAGCTGGTGGAAATACGAACGCAGCGAGCCCTGGACAACCAGGAACCGCTGGAAATACAAATACCGGGATTCTTGGACAAAACGGGGGCAATTCTTCTCCGAATGCTGCCCTGGTTGCCCTGTCGTCGAAGGCACATTGACGGCGGATCAGATTAAGATCTCTGACGATCTGAAAGCCATGTTCCCTGAGTATGTGAATGGCCTGGGGCTTAAGAAGACCGACGGGACCGCGTTAACACTGGATGCGGACGGCAACGGTGCCTTTAAAGATTACATCAAATCCTTCGTGATCGCATCGGCGCAAAAAGCTCTGGACAGTGGTAAAGATCTGTCTGACCTGACTTGGATAACCATAAAAGACGGAACCGTCGTAGGCATCGACTTCAACCAATACATATCGTACGCCGGCAGAATGAAGCTCCCTTCCGCCTTTGACGGTTTGGACTTAAGTAGCGGCGAGAACCAGCTGTTCGGTACCGCAACCATCGACACACAGCACTTTACCCAGTACGGTAAGGACCATAGTAAGGCGGGCGGCTCCCTTGCCGATGCAACCGTCGTGAAGATGATGAACCCCATGAACTACATAGGTACGAAAGGAACCACCACTGCTAAGTACTGGCGGATCCGCCACGGCACCCTGGACAAAGATACATCCCTTGCCATCCCCACCATCCTGGCCACTGGGCTTGCGAACAATGGCTTCAACGTGGACTTCGCGATGCCTTGGGATCAGCCGCACGGCGGAGACTATGACCTGGATGAGCTCTTTGCCTGGATCGGCAAGATCTGCGATACATCATCATCAAAAGCTTCTACATCTGCCATTCCTACATACTCATCTGTTATGGTGAATGGCAAAAAGGTAGCAGTTGACGGGTACAATATTAATGATAGCAACTATTTTAAACTGAGGGATATAGCGATGGCTATATCCGGTACTGCAAAACAGTTTGAAGTAACATGGGATGGAGCTGCAAATGCTATAAACCTGACATCAAATAAAGCGTACACCTCAACAGGCAGTGGACTTGCAGCATCAGAAAGCATGACTTCGAAGGAAGCAGTTATAACTACTTCAAAAATATACTTAAACGGGCAAGAGATTCAAATTACCGCATATAATATCGACGGAAGCAACTATTTCAAGCTACGTGATGTTGCAAAAGCTCTCAATTTTAATGTGGCTTGGGATGGAAAAACGAATACAATAAGTATCGATACTTCCAAGGCTTATACTGATTAAAAAATGCGTCCGATTATGGACGCATTTTTCGTCGTAAGCAGCAAAGCAAGTATATATAGACTAAAAAACAAGCCCCAAACTTGATAACCTATCTTTCAACTCATCCATGATTTTCTTCTCTTCCTCCTCATCCTTTGCCTCATAGGTTACGGAAAAACGGAGGAACGCTCCTGCATCATCCCATGGTACTGTAGAAACAAGGGCGTGCTGGATAAGGTATTCTGATGCTTCTTCTGCATTTTTGAATCGAATGCCGGATTTTGTACCCTTGGGTATTGGGACATAACAGTAAAAGGTCCCTTTTGGCTTACTGGCTTGAAATCCAATTTGTCGAAGCATATCAACCAACAGGTCATGTCTTCGGGAGTATCTTTTGCAGTTCTCCTTCGTGATTTCTATATGTTGCAATGCCCGTATACCCGCTTTTTGAATGGCTATGAATTGTCCGGAATCACAGTTTGCCTTTACATTTCCATATACTTCAATGATCTTTGCATTCCCAGCAATAAAGCCTAAACGCCATCCTGTCATATTAAAAGCCTTGGATAAGGAATGTAGCTCTACACCCACTTCTTTTGCGCCCTTGATGGAAAGGAAACTAATAGGTTTAACACCGTCAAAGGTGATTGGGCCGTAGGAAGCATCACAGACCACAATAATTTGGTTTCTTTGAGCAAAGTCTATGACTTCTTCGTAAAACTCTTTCGTGGCCACTTGACCGGTGGGATTATTAGGATAGTTTAAATATAGCAGCTTAGCCCTTTGCAATATATCTTCAGGTATGATAGAAAAATCCGGATAAAAGTTGTTTTCCATGTGCAGTGAAAGTGGAAACACTTCACCGCCCAAATACTTTGTATGATTGGACATAATGGGGTAGCCTGGGACTGTTGTAAGGAGAATATCTCCTGGATTGATAAAACACATGGGCAGCATAGCAAGGATTGTTTTTGCACCGATTCCATGCATGATTTCTTTAGCGGGATCCAAGCCATCAACATTATATTGTTCTGCTAAATATTCTGCTGCTGCTCCTTGAAAATCATAGATTCCATTGTCAGCATACCATCGGTTTGAAGCTTTTCCGGCTTCTTCCCAGAGGGTTTTGACGATCAGCGGATCAGCAGGCAGGTCAGGCTCTCCAATACCCAAATCAATGATAGGTATATCAGGATGCGCTGCTCTGACCTTTGCCTTTTGCTGTTTTATTTTTAAAAACTTATAGCCCTTATGCCGTGTATCAAATTCATTTCCTCCAAGTCGTTCTGCAATGCTGTTCTTAATAAAGCCCATTGTCACTCATCTCCTCCTTCATTGGAATGAGCATAACGATTGATATAAAAAGTCTTTTTAAAAGCGTTCTTTTATCATGTTATTCCTCTACTGTGGAAAGTGTTCACCGTTGAAACCTTTACTAGGGATAGAAAAAATCAATACTTTAAGAATTGTTTTTCGTAGTCAATATAGTTCATGATGCATAGAATAGTATAAATGAGGAAATGTATGCCTTTGATTTGTCAGGAGGGAGCGTATGGAAAATAAAATCAGTTTTATGAAATTCAATGGGACAGGAAATGATTTTATTATTCTGGATAATAGGGAAAAACAGCATTCAGATGATGCGTTAAGGCATATAGCAAAATCCATATGCAGACGGGGATTAGCTCTGGGCGCAGATGGTGTGTTAGTCGTGGAACTGTCTAAGGGCGTTAGTGATTTCACCATGAGATTATTTAATGCAGATGGCAGTGAAGGAGAAATGTGTGGGAATGGTGCAAGATGTATTGCTCGATATGCCTACATGATAGGAATTGCCGGAGAGAAGATGTCTTTTGATACCCTTGCTGGAAGAGTTACTGCCTATGTCTGTGGAAGGGATGTCTCAATCCAATTAAATGACCCCACAACAATTGAATTAGAAAAAAAGGTAATACATTATGACCGGGAAATTGAATGTACATATATAGAGCTTGGGAATCCAGGTTTACCACACGTTGTAGTCGAGCAGCCGGATTTGGGAATGATTTCTAATGAGAAATTGACGGAATACGGAAGGAGCCTACGATATCATCACGCTTTTCCAAAAGGTGCGAATATCAATTTTTATAAGCTTTATAAGGATCAAAGTGTATTGGTTAGGACATATGAAAGAGGTGTAGAAGGGCTGACGATGGCTTGTGGGACAGGTGCGGCTTCTACAGCTCTTACTTTAATTTTAAAGGGAAAAATCAGGGGACCTGTTGTAAAAATTGATACGATGGGTGGTGAATTAAAGATCGAGGTTCAACAGGTGATGCCAAAGGTAAGAGGTTTATATCTCCACGGATCAACAACGCTTGTGGCTGAGGGGTTTATTTTTCAGGAAGTGATGCAAGCTTAGGCAAAATGGAGAAAAAGATGAAAAACTATATGATAATTTACTATTACAAATGTATACAGATGTGTAACTAAAATATTTAATTTTCCTTCGGAACGACGAGGGCGTCGTTCCCTAAAAAGAAAATGCATCTATATATTATGATGCTAGCATACAAAAGAAACAATGATGATACGACCTTGCTAAGGAGGCGAATATAAATTTCTTTAATATGCAGCGGGCATTTTTTAAGGAGGGATATATATGAAAACTGCCCATAAGAATCGTTTTGCAGTAGGTATTATTTTTGTAACACTGCTTCTATTCTTAATTATCGGCGGCATGACCTTTGCCGGTGGCAGCCAGGAAACATCTCAGCCTGACTTTGGTATCTTATCATTATTACCGCCCCTTGTTGCCATTGTGTTATGCCTGGTTACAAAGGAAGTCCTGCCATCTATTTTTGTTGGCATATGGGTTGGGGCCACCATGCTTGTGGGTGGCAATCCAATTACCGGATTTGGAAAAACAGTTGAAATGCTGTGGAATAACTTGGGGGACCCTTGGGGAGCCAGAATTGTACTCACCGGTTTAGCCATGGGTGGTCTTGTAGGAGTCATGTGGGTCGGCGGCGGTATCGACGCTATGGTTAACTGGATAACTTCTAAAATCAAGAGTACAAAAGGAGCACTGATTGCTACAGAACTAGCGGGATTTATCATTTTTTATGAGGACTATGTGAATACCCTTGTAGTAGGTACGACCATGAGTCCCATTACAGCTGATTATCGAATATCCAAGGAAAAATTATCCTATATCGTTGATGCTACGGCTGCACCCGTTGCTTGCATAGCACTGGTATCTTCATGGATTGCTTACATGACGGGCCAGATTGGTACCCAATTTAATGCATTGGGGATTACGTACTCCACCTATGGGGCATATCTGAAATCCATTCCCTATATTTTATATAATATTGTTGCCTTGGTTCTACTAACTTATGTGGTATTCTCAGAGCGGGATTTTGGCCCGATGCTGAAAGCAGAACGGAGAGCGAGAACGACAGGTAAAATTATACGGGATGGTGCACAGCCGTTGAGTGGTCAGGGATCTCCCGAGGAGCTGCAGCCGGATATTGCCTGTCCAAAGCGACTAATCAATTTTATTATTCCTGTAGGTTCTTTGGTAGTCCTTATCCTGCTGCTTATGCTGATTACCGGCGGTTGGCCTCAGGTTTCACTATCCCAGGCAATAGGCGATGCAGGTACATCAAAAGCTTTGTGTTGGGGCTCCTTCGGTGCTTTATTTATTACTATCATACTGTACAAAATCCAGAACCTGGCTTCTATAGCGAAGATATTCAAGGGCTGTATGGAAGGGATGAGAGCCATTGTCTTTGGCATTTTAATCCTCATCTTTGCATGGAGTATTGGTTCAGCCATTAAAGAAGTTGGAACAGCTAAATATATTATCAGTATTACACAAGGAGTCATTTCACCGGCAGTTATTCCGCTTATAACCTTTATCATCGCTGCTATCATATCCTTTGCTACAGGAACAACTTATGGTACCATTGCTGTTGTCATGCCCATTGTGCTTCCGATGGTTCATGAAACCTCAATGGCAGCCGCCATTGATCCGATGACGTTCCTGTTTGCAACCATCGGAGCTGTATTTGGCGGGTCTGTTTTCGGAGATCACTGCAGTCCCATCTCAGATACAACCATCATGTCTTCCATGTTCACGGGCTCTGATCATATGGATCATGTAAACACCCAGATACCCTATGCCTTATTGGGAGCATTGGGAGCTGCTGTGGGCTATATCGGTGTTGCATTACAGCTGCCGGCGATCGTAAATATTCTTATAGCATGTGGTGTTTCTATTTGTATCTTTCGATTTATTTCAGAACCTATTCAGCAGGGAATTGTCGAAACAGATGAATAAAAGATGCTGAAAAGAATATGGATGGGAGAAAATCCGAGAAAATATGATTTGGGTTTTCTCCTGTTTTATGTAGGAGGGGGAAATCATGAAGCAAAAACCGAAAGCATTAAAGAAGGGTGACACCATTGGTGTGATTGCTCCTGGCAGTCCGGCACCAAAGGAAGCATCGGAAAAGGGGATAAAGGTTTTAACAGAAATGGGCTTCCATGTTCTATTGGGAGAATCGGTATTTCATAAAAGAGGATATCTGGCAGGAGAGGACGAGATAAGAGTAAGCGATATTCACAGAATGTTTTACAATCAAGAGGTGAATGGGATTGTTTGTATGCGCGGTGGTGACGGTAGTGGAAGACTATTGGATAAAATCGATTATGGACTCATTGCCAGAAACCCCAAAGTTTTTGTAGGATACAGCGATATTACCGCATTGCATATTGCTTTTTTACAGAAAGCAGATTTAGTTACTTTTCATGGGCCAATGGTTACATCTGACTTTGCCGAAGATGATGGCAATGACTATACGAAAGAAGCATTCTATCAAGCCATAACCTGCTTACAGCCATTGGGGATACTTTATAACCCATCGGAGGCTAACGATAACGAAATCAAAATACTCAAAAGTGGTAAAGCCTGGGGTGAATTGGTGGGAGGTAATCTGGCTTTGATTGCGTCAACTATGGGTACACCCTTTGAAATAGATACAAGAAATAAGATTCTGTTTTTAGAAGATATACATGAGCAGATTTATCGAATCGATCGGATGATCAATCAATTGAGATTAGCCGGAAAACTACAGGCGGCATCGGGATTTATTATAGGTGAATTCATTGATTACGAGCCTGATAATCCTGATGAGAGTCTAACCTTCCAACAGGTAATGGAGGATTTGATCCTGCCTCTGGGCAAGCCCACCCTAATGGGTTTGAAGTGTGGCCATGGGAAATATAAGATGACGCTGCCTTTGGGTGTGCTAGCAAAGCTGGATGCAGATAATGGATATGTATCAGTTATAGAAAGTGCATTGAATCTTTATTAATGAAAGGATACTGAATTTACTTTATCGAGAATGAGATGTCGAATTTTGCGATAGATTTGTGGAATGTTTGTGAAGGATTTTTGCCGTTTTTCACTAAATATCACTAAATATACAGAAGAAATAACGAAAGGATAAGCCTTAATAAGGCATCGGTTATCGTAAAGCGAGCTGAAGGTGTGCACACAATGATCAAGGAAAGAGTAAAGCGAAGAAATAATAGAAAGGCATTAAGAAGTAGACTCCATCGAAAAAAACATTTACGGGCAGCACTAGATATGGCAGAGCTGCGAAAAATGAATGATTTTCATGAAGCAGTTATCGGGGGCATATCCGACGGATTATGTGTATGTCATAATATTCCAGAGTATCCTTATACGAAGTTTACCATTTGGAATCAAAGGATGACGGAGATTACAGGGTATACCTTGGAGGAGATTAACAAAACAAGTTGGTATCCAATGATCTATCCTGGTGAGAAATCACAGCAAAGAACTGTGGAATGGATGGAAAGATTAAAGAAAGGGAATGATGTTCTTCATAAAGAATGGGAATTTATAGCAAAAACTGGAGAGAAAAGACTGGTATCTATAAGTATATCAATTATTCGAACGGAACAATCATGTACCCATGTTTTAGCGTTGATAAAGGATGTGACAGAGCAGAAGAGAATGGAAAAGATGCTGGCAGACCGTGAGGCCTATTATCGCCAGTTGACAGAAAATACGGTGGATATGTTGTCTCGCACAAATATTCACGGCATATTTGAATATGTTACACCTTCTCACAAAAACATTCTTGGATATGAGCCTGAAGAGTTAGTGGGAAAATCTGTATTTGAGTTTCTACACCCTGATGACATAGAGGAGGTCAAAACGCAGCTTTATGATTTTGTTATCAATCGTAAGGTAGAAGAAAAAGTTAAAGAATGCAGATTTATGCATAAAAGTGGATACTATGTATGGCTTGAAGTAGTTGGAAAGCTAATATTTGACAACCATTGTAATCCAATGGGTGCCATTTTCTGCTCTCGGAATGTGACGAATAGGAAAGAAACTGAAAAAGCCTTACTAGAGAGTGAAGAAAAGTATCGTTTACTTGTTGAAATGCTGCCCGATGCAGTGTATATACGAACAAAGGAACGGATCTTGTTTGCCAATCAAGCGGCGGCCCAGCAGGTTGGTGCGGAAAGTCCCGAGGAAATCATCGGTTCTATGGTAGGAGATTGGCTTATACCCCATGATGATTATATTCCTGAAATGAAGGAAAGAATAAATAGCTTTATGCGGGAAGGAAAACTGCCGTTAGGCGAAACCAAGTATGTCAGAAAGAAAGATGGAGAGACCGTTTTTTTTGAAACAGCTGCAAGACTTTTTCCTAGTAAAAATGATGAGTTAACCTGGATGCTCGTCTCAAAGGATATTAGCGAAAGGAAACGGGCAGAAGAATTAAAAAGGAATGTAGAGGAAAAAACAAGACTATTGCAGGATGCTCTTGCCTATGACAGATTAAAGACAGAGTTTTTTGCCAACATATCCCATGAGTTAAAAACACCTTTGAATGTAATCTTAGGCTGCCTTCAGATGATGAGCTATGTATACGGGCGTGAGTCTGCTGCGGCCAGTCGGAAGGAAGCTCAGAAATACGAAAGTATCATGAAACAGAACTGTTATCGTCTTATCAGGCTGGTCAATAATCTGATCGATATCACAAAGATTGATTCCGGTTTTATGAAGATGAATATGGAAAGCCATGATATTGTTAACATTGTAGAAGAAATTACCTTATCCGTTGCAGCGTATATGGAAGCTAAAGGGCTGCAATTAGTCTTTGATACGGACCTAGAGGAAAGAGTGGTTGCCTGTGACCCGGATAAGATTGAAAGAATTCTATTAAACCTACTCTCCAATGCTATTAAATTCACACCAGCCGGAGGCCTGGTATTGGTTAAACTTATGAATGAAGAAGATCGCGTGATTCTGACCATTAAAGATACAGGTATTGGTATACCGGAAGAAAAGCAAGAGTTGATTTTTGAACGGTTCATGCAAGTAGACAAGTCTTTCACAAGAAATTGTGAAGGCAGTGGTATCGGTTTGAACTTAGTTAAATCGTTGGTAGAAATGCACAATGGAAAGCTGCAATTGAACAGTACACCCGGCGAAGGAAGTGAGTTTCTTATTGAACTTCCTGCTGTGTTAGTTCTAGAAGAACAGGATCGAAATAAAGGTATTTATGATATCCATGGTAAAATTGAGAGGATACAAATAGAGTTTTCGGATATTTACTTTCATCATCATATGTAGCTGTACATTTCTATGAATAATTACATGTGTAGGGGACGACGACCATGGAAGCTACTGAAAAAGTACTACATCGTCCAGGTCAACACATGGGGACAGGGCCCCAGTCCGGCGAAAAACACACCGGACAGCGTACCAGTCCCCAAGTCTTGACCTTCCTGCTCAAATAACTTGAGTTTTTCAGTAGTCTCCGACCCTGTCGTCCCGCAAAATATTGTGGGCAGCTAAATGGGTGGATAGAGTCGTCCACCCCTACGTGTGAAAATACGTTCTACTACGAAAGTGTTGATCTATAACAAGCAACTCGACGAAGACAACATGAAAGAGTGGTTACGGGTTTATGGCCACTTTTTTAAGCATCGTCCACATGCCAACATCTTCAAAGCCTAGAGCACGGTAAATACTACCTGCTTTTGGATTATCATAGAAAAGACAGATTTCCTTTCCTTCTGCTTGTAGTTCTTTGCACAGCGTAGTCATGCATTGGGATGCCAGACCTTGATTTCTATATTCTTCCCTTGTTGCGACACCAACGATCATGGCAGAGCAGCTGTTTTCCGCAGCAGTACGGGCAGTTGCTATGACTTTGTTCTCATATCTAACAAGGAATATACGGCCTCCACCATTTTGAATTTCCCTTTTTATACTTCCTCGTGTGCTCTCTGAAAATTCTCCGAATTCTACAATGGTTCGAAGCAAATCTGCCACATCATCTACATCTTCTACACGGCCTTTCACTGCTTCAAGAGGACTGTGGGAGGCTAATTCTTTGACAGGCTTTACAAGACGAACAAAGTATGTATCTTGCTGCTTTTCGATTTGGAAGCTGCTGTGCTCTATAAAAGCGTCGATAATGCCTTTTTTGCCTGACAGGCATTCAATATTACCGTGTTCTTTCATAATTTGTGCCATACCATGTATGTCATAATCATTGTCTTTTGCATAAAGAATAAAGAAGTTAAAAAATCTCAGCAAAACGGCCTTCAATTCTACTTCATTGTCAAAATCTCCATATATTTTCATAAAATCTGTTTCCATACCAAAGTTTTCGATATCTCCGATAATAAACAAATTAAATGCACTTTCCTCTTGTAAAAAAGCCATTGTCATTTCTTTATCTATATCCGCCAGTTTTCGAATCATTCTATATCCCCCCAGTGATTAGTTTAGACTTAATCAAAGTATTCGGTAAAGTTTATGATTATCCTTTATCAATATGTTGGATCATGGCTTTGCAGACCTTAATTCTTTGTAATATAGATAATCAACTCAAAAATTTTTTTTAGTTTTTGCCATAAGCCAGTAGCCTAATGAAGACTAACTTTCGAAAGGATCATGACCTGCTAAATAAATCCATTTCTAAAGATTGATATCTATCATAGAGGCTGTTACATTCCTATGATATAATTTCAATATGAATGAACAGATGAGGTGGTATAATGGGTATTCGGTATATTTTTGGAAGAGCCGGTACGGGAAAAAGTCATCTTGTATTGGAAGAGATGAAAGCAGCATTAAAGGAAAATAAAAAACAATTAATCTATATTGTACCGGAGCAGTTTACATTACAGGCTGAGCGGGATTTAATAGAAAAAATGAATTTAACCGGTATTCTGGAAGTGGAAGTCCTCAGTTTTACCAGGTTGGCTCATCGGGTTTTTAATGAAGCCGGAGGTCTGACCAGGATACATATTAACGAACAGGGAAAGAACATGGCTTTGAGAAAAATCATTGATGAAGGAGAACGGGAGCTGACCATTTACAAGAAGGCTTCCAGACAGGAAGGCTTTATCAAAAAGCTAAGTGAACTGCTTTGTGAGTTCAAGCAGCAGGATATCATGCCTCTGGATTTACTGGAAAAATCTGTGGAACAAGATAGGGACAATATGCTGGACCAGAAGCTTCATGATATTGCCTATATCTATCAGTCACTGGACCAATATCTGGAGGGGCGTTACATAGACTCAGAGGATAATATTAATCTATTAATTGAAAGGATGGCAGGAGCTTCCTTCCTAAAGAATGCCTGCATTTGGATCGACGGCTTCTTGACCTATACATCTCAGCATTATCGTATCATTGAAAAGCTTATGACCATGGCCGAGGAGCTTACCATTACCTTTGCCATGCCTTTCGGGAAAACAACCAGGGATGGGGATTTGTTCAAAATTTCGGAGAGCACCTACAGACATATTCATGATCTGGCTTTGTCTTTGGGGATCCCCGGTCAGATCATTGATTTGGATCATGAGAAAAGAAAGGTCATAGAAAAATCTCCAGAGATTCAGCACATCGAAAGGGAATTGTATGCATATCCCTATCAAGCCTTTGAGGGGGAGATCCGTCATGTCCAACTGTTTGAAGGATTGAACCGCTATACGGAAATCGAGAATATGGCTGCCCAAATCCTTAGCTTGGCCAGGGACCGACAGTATCGCTGGGCTGATATGGCAGTGGTATGCAATGATATGGACAGCTACGGGGTGCTTATACGAAGGGTTTTTGATGAGTATGGCATTCCCTATTTTCTAGATGAAAAGCGATCGATTCTTCATAATCCCATCGTCGAATTTATCCTATCTTCTTTGGAAGTTATCAACAAAGGCTATCGATATGAAGATGTATTTCGACTATTAAAGACCGGCTTTACCGGCATCAATGAAGACCTTTGCGAAAAATTGGAAAACTATGTCCTGCAATTTGGTATTCAGGGTAATCGTTGGAAGGTACCATTTGACAGGGGTGAAGAAGAGCGTTTAGAAGAATTGAATGAAGGCAGGGAAGTCCTTGTTCAATCCATGGAAAAATTAGCAAACAAATTGAAAGGAAAGAAAACGACGGCCCAGATAACCAGAGAACTGGTGGATTTCTTAGAATACCATCACGTCCATGATCGCTTGGAGGCATGGATCGAGGCATTGCGAGGGACAGGACAGTTTGAGCATGTCAATGAAAACACACAGATATGGAATATCGTGATGGAGATATTTGACCAGTTGGTTGAGATCTTGGGAGACTATCCTGTAAGCTTAAAAGAATACATAAGAATTTTAGAATCCGGCTTTGGTTCCATTGAGATCGGCATTATTCCTACCACCATTGATCAAGTGCTGGTGGGGAATATTCAGCGGTCTAAAAGCCATGATATTAAAGCATTATTTCTAATCGGCGTCAATGATGGCGTTCTTCCTTCCGGGAAAGATGAGGAAGGGATTTTGTCGGAAGAGGAACGGGCAGCTATGAAGGAAAAGGGCCTGCCTCTCCTCTATGACAGTGAAAGCAAGGCTTGTCAGGAGAAGTATATGATCTATAGTGCGCTAACAAAGCCGTCAGCGTATTTATGGCTTAGCTTTTCTCTGGCTGACCAGGAGGGTAAGTCCATGAGGCCCTCCATCTTGATCGATCGGATGAAAAAGCTGTTCAAAGGGATAACCGTTGAAAGTGATGTCATCGTCAGTGAAGAGCGGCAGAGGCATTTGCTGGCGACATCAAAGAGTACCTTTAAGTATCTGGTGGAAAGCCTGCGTCAGCATGTGGATGGAAAAGACATATCGCCGCTGTGGTGGGATGTATATCGATGGTATGATGGACAAGCAGGGTGGCAGGAACGGAAAAATACGGTTTTGGAGGGATTGTTTCACCGCAATCAGGAGAATCCTATTGGGATGCTCCAGGCCAAAAGATTATATCATTTTCCCATTCGTACCAGTGTGTCCAGGCTTGAGCAGTTTGTTAACTGTCCCTTTGCCCACTTTGTTAAATATGGCCTTAGACCCAAGGAGAGAGGCATGTTCCAGGTGGCAGCCCCTGATATCGGAGAAGTTTTTCACCTGTCTATCGATCGTTTTGCAAAGAAGCTTACGGAACAGCAGATGGTCTGGAGGAACCTGGAGAAAGACCAGTGTGATCAGCTTACGGATCAGGTGATTGATGAACTGGTACCGGATCATGGCAATGGTATCCTGCTTAGTACCAATCGTTATAAATATCTGATTAACCGACTGAAGCGAATCGGTCGAAGAGCCATATGGACATTGACAGAACATATCAAGAAGGGTGGCTTTGAGCCTTTAGGATATGAGATAGGATTTGGAGAAGGTCAGAAATATCCACCAATTACTGTGTCACTGCCCAATGGAGATATGGTTTATTTGGAAGGACGGATAGATCGTGTTGATCTATTGGAAGGGGATCAGGAGAACTATATTAAAATCATTGATTACAAGTCCGGCAGTAAAGATTTCAGCTTGTCCGATGTCTATCACGGATTGGAGCTGCAGCTGATGATTTATTTGGATGCAGTTTTAAATATAAAGAGCAAAGAGACAAAAAAGGCACATTATCCTGCTGGAATATTCTATTTTAGAATTGATGATCCGATGATCAAGACAGAGGAAAGTATCGTTGAGGTCATTGAGGCGGAAATCCGAAAGAGATTGAAAATGAAAGGATTGGCCCTCAAGGATGTACGGGTTGTACGGGAAATGGATCAAGGAATTCAAGGGCAATCGGAAGTGCTGCCTGTGGGCTTGAAGAAAGATGATACGTTTTTTTCAACATCGTCAGCAGCTTCCTTGGAGGATTTTCAGCAGTTGATTGTCCACGTGGAACGCTTGATCCGGGAGATATCTCTAGAAATGATGAATGGAAACATTCGTATTCAGCCCATTAAGAATGGAAAAGCGACGGCATGTCAATATTGTCCATATAAGGCCATATGTCAGTTTGACAAGCTGTTTGAAGACAATGGCTATAAAAATTTGAAGAAATTAGATGACCAGGAAGTACTAAAAAGAATTTGTGAAGAGGAGGAGGAACGATAGATGGCGACATGGACAAAAGAGCAGCAGCAGGCTATTGACGCCAGAAACTGCAACCTCCTTGTGGCGGCAGCCGCCGGTTCCGGGAAGACGGCGGTTTTGGTGGAGCGGATCATCCAAATGATTACGAAAGACAGAATCGATATCGACAAGCTGTTGATCGTGACCTTTACCAATGCAGCAGCCGGGGAGATGCGGGAAAGAATCGGTGCGGCTATTGCAGCAGCGATAGAAAAGGAAGAAGCAGACGAACTGCATCTGCGAAGGCAGTTAAATCTGCTAGGTAAAGCATCCATCAGTACCCTCCATGCTTTTTGTATAGAAGTTGTCAGGAAATACTTTCATTTGATTGCCATGGACCCCAATTTTCGCATCGGTGATACCACGGAAACAGCGATCCTGAAGCTGGAGGCTATGGAAGACCTGTTTGAAGAGGAATACGAAAAGGAAAATCCACTGTTTTTTGGATTGATTGAGCGGTTTGGTGGAAGCCGTGATGATAAGGATTTGCAGGATTTGGTACTGCGGCTGCATGAATTCATACTGAGTAAGCCCTATCCGGAACAATGGCTAAGGGAAAAGATCGAAGAATTCCAAATGGACATTGAGGCGTTGGAAAAAAGTCCCTGGTATCAAGAAATGGCACGACAGATCCATATGGAACTGAAAGGGGCAAAGGAAATTCTTGAAGAGGCTTTGATATTGTGCGACAGCCCGGAAGGTCCTGCCGGATATAGAGATGCCCTGAGGGATGATTTTCTGTTGGTGGAAGAGCTGATTCATGCTATGGAGATGGGTATGGAAGCATTCTATCATACATTGAAGGATAGAAATCATCAAAGGCTTGGGCGACTGGGGAAAGATGTTAGCGAGGCGTTGAAAGAGCAGGTTCAAAAGCTTCGGGGACAAGTGAAGGAGCTGTTGGATGCCATTGACAAGGAACTGTTGGCTAAAAGCCCTGAAGAATATGCAAAAGATCTTCACGGGCTGTATCCCTATATGAATTATATGGGCCAAATGATTATACGATTTGGTGAAATCTATGGCAGTAAGAAATGGGATCGAGGTATTGTGGATTTTAACGACCTGGAGCATTATGCACTGGCCATATTGGAAAATCAGCAGGCGGCTGAGGAATATCGAAAGAAATTCACCTATATTTTTGTTGATGAATATCAGGACAGCAATATCGTTCAGGAAACCATCATCCGTCATATCGCCCGGGAGAATAACCTCTTTATGGTTGGGGATGTGAAGCAGAGTATTTATCGCTTCCGTTTGGCAGATCCGTCTCTTTTTATTGAGAAATATGAAACATATCAGAAGGATGAACAGGCGGTGAATCGAAAGATCGATCTGAGTAAAAACTTCCGGAGCCGAGGGGAGATCCTTCATGGTGTGAATACTATTTTTGGGCATATCATGACAAAGGAGCTGGGGGAAATCAGCTATGACGAAAATGCCCGGCTTTATCCCGGGGCAGAAACGGAGCCTATCCAGGATCCGGCCATAGAAGTATATCTGGTAGACAAAAACTATCAGCCGGAAGAACTGGAGGAGCAGCTGGAAGACATAGAGGATACGGCTTTAGAGGCAAAGCTGATTGCAGGAAGGATAAAGGAACTGTTAAAAGAAGAAATCTATGACTACAAGCGACAGTGCTATCGAAAGCTAACCTATCGGGATATGGTCATCCTGTTGAGGACCACAAAGAACTGGACGGAGACCTTCCTGGAGATCCTGACAGCAGAGGGGATACCCGTATATGCGGACGTGAACTCCGGCTATTTTGAAGCCTTGGAAGTACATCTTTTTGTAGACCTGCTGCGGGTCATTGACAACAAACGGCAGGATATTCCTTTACTCAGTGTGATGCGTTCACCCATAGGTAATTTTGGTGTTCAGGATCTAATCAACATTCGTACAAGCAGTAAAGCAAAAACCTTTTATGAAGCCTTGGAAGAATATACCCTGACCCAAGAGGATGAACTACAGGTAAGATTGTCCACATTCTTAAGTCATATACGACGATGGAAGGAAGAGGCCAGATATATACCCATGGATGAATTTATCTGGAAGCTTCTTACCGATACAGGCTATTATGATTATATAGGCGCTATGCCCGGTGGCCATCAAAGGCAGGCAAACATCAGAATATTGTTTGACAGGGCAAGGCAATTTCAAAAAACTGCTGTGAAGGGATTGTTTCACTTTATCAAATTTATCGATAAACTAAAGAACAGCAGCGGGGATATGGGCACAGCAAAAACCCTGGGCGAGAATGACGATGTTGTTCGGCTGATGAGTATACATAAAAGTAAGGGCCTTGAATTTCCGGTAGTCTTTGCGGCAGGTATGGGAAAACAATTTAATCTGATGGATACCAATGAAAAAATCCTTCTGCATAAGGACCTAGGTATCGGGCCCCAGTACGTAGATCCGGAAATGCGGCAGTATCATGATACGCTGCCCAAAACCATTATGAAGAATAAAATTAAAATAGAGTGTCTGTCAGAGGAAATGCGGATCCTATATGTGGCACTTACCAGACCGAAGGATAAGCTGATTCTAACAGGGGCTGTCAGGGATGTGGAGAAACACATTGCAAAATGGGCAAAGCCTCTCAGTACGTTTAACCTTTCTAAAGGAAAAACATATTTTGACTGGATAGGGCCCTCCCTTTTGAGACACAGGGATGGAGATGTACTGCGCCAGGCGGGGAAAGTCCTTTGGTCATCTGATGAATTATGGGAAGATGCTTCTCCATGGAGGATTCATCTCTTAAAGAAATCTGATATTCTTTCTGAGCAGGGGGAAAGCTTGCAAGAGCAAAGAAATATAGAAGCGAAGTTTCAGCGTCTTCATGCCACGGAAGAAGGACCATGGGCAGATCTGGTGAATGAAAGACTAAACTGGCAGTATCCTTACCCTATGACGGCAAAGATCCCTTCAAAGCTTTCCGTAACGGAGATCAAGCAGATTATGGTGAAAGAAATAACCCCTATGGGGATGAATATACCCTCCCTCATTAGAATGCCTCAGTTCTTGGATAAGGACAAGAAGTTTTCAGGGGTAGAAAAGGGAACAATTATCCACTTTGTGATGCAGCACGTAGATCTTAAGCGTGTCTATACAGCCAGTGAAATCCAGGAGCAGCTGGAGGAAATGGTGAAAAAGGAATTGCTCCATGCTGAAGAGGCGGAGATCGTCAATGTGAAAAAAATACTGTGTTTTTTTCAAAGTCCCATCGGAAAGCGAATCTTACAAGCACAAAAGGTATATCGGGAGAAAGCCTTTAACTTTATCAAGAAAGCAGAGGAAGTCATACCGGATTTAGTGAACTGTGAAGAAGAACTTTTAATTCAGGGTGTCATTGACTGCTATTTCGAAGAAGAGGATGAGTTTATCCTGGTGGACTACAAAACTGACTATATTCCTTACGATAAAAAAGCAGAGATTGTGAATAACTATAGCATCCAGATTAGACTGTATCGAGAAGCCTTGGAAAAGATAACGGGAAGAAAGGTAAAGGAAAGCTATCTGTACTTGTTCTATTTGGATGAAGAGGTGAAACTATGAGGATATTGCATACGTCTGACTGGCATTTGGGTAAGCACCTGGAAGGATACAGCAGACTAGAAGAACAGGAAAAATTCATGGACGAACTGGTGGCTATTGCGGAGGAGAAGGAGATTGACGTTGTCCTGGTGGCCGGAGATGTTTATGATACCGTTAATCCGCCGGCACAGGCAGAGCATCTGTTTTATAACGGTATCAAAAGATTATCAAAGGGTGGCACAAGGGCAGTCCTTGTCATTGCCGGAAATCATGACGGACCGGAGAGACTCATGGCAGCAGGGCCTCTGGCCTATGAGCATGGGGTGATCCTCATGGGAAAACCCAAAAGCATGATACCTGCAGGAAAGTATGGTTCTTTTGAAATCACCGGATCTGGTGAAGGCTATCTACGATTAAAAATGAAAAAAGAAGAAGCGGTGATCCTTACGCTGCCCTATCCCAGTGAAAAGCGGTTAAATGAAATACTGACTTTGGATGATAATGAAGAGATCCGGAGAAAGAGCTACTCCGAAAGGGTAGGAGAGATCTTTCAGTCCCTTTCCAAGCACTATGAAAAAAACACCATCAATTTGGCCGTCAGTCATCTCTATACTATCGGTGGAGAGGAAAGCCAATCGGAAAGGCAAATCCAACTGGGTGGAAGCCTTGCAGTTGATGGTGCCATGCTGCCGGATGCCCAGTATATTGCCCTGGGACATTTACATAAACCCCAAAAAGTTTGGGGTACAGCGAAAAAAGCATACTACAGCGGATCTCCCCTACAGTACAGCAAAAGTGAGATTCACTACAGCAAATGTGTCTATGTGGTGGATGTGAAGCCGGGACAGGAAGCGGTTGTGGAGGAAGTATATCTGACAAACTATAAACCCATTGAAGTTTGGAAGTGTGACGGGATCGAAGAAGCCATCAACCGATGCATGGAAGAAAGTCAGCGGGATATCTGGGTTTATTTAGAGATCAAAACCGATCGCGTATTAACCCAGGCAGAAATTAAAACCATGAAAGAACATAGAAAAGATATTGTGGCTATAACCCCTGTGTTTGCGGAGGCAGAGGATGACGAAGTGGCATTGACGGATTACCGAGAGATGAACATCGAGGGGCTATTTGAAGCTTACTATTCGAATCGATATGGTACGACCCCTCCGGAGGATTTGATGGGGATGTTCTATCATATAGTAGGGGAGGAAGGTGAGGAGATTGAAGCCCAGATTACTGAAGATTAGCGGACTGAACAGCTTTTTAGAGGAACAGGTGGTGGATTTTCATACGCTGACAGAAATGGGTATATTCGGCATATTTGGGCCCACGGGAAGCGGCAAATCCACGATTTTAGATGCCATCATTCTTGCCCTTTATGGCCGGATGCCCCGGTCCGGTGGCAGGCCCTCCGGCTTGATTAATACCCATGGAGACAAGGTAAGCATTTATTATGAATTTGAAATCGGTGCAAGAAATCAACGAAAGGTCTATGCTATACAGCGGATTTTTAAAAGAGGAAAAGACGACAGCGTACAGACGGACAGTGTGAAGCTGTGGGATATGACATTACCAGGGGAAGAAGTGGTCTTAAGTGATAAGGTGGGAAGCCTCAACGGGGACATAGAAGGGATCATTGGCTTAAAGGTTGAAGATTTCACCAGATCCGTCGTTCTTCCTCAGGGAAATTTCAGCGATTTCTTAAAATTAAGCGGCTCGGATAAACGAAATATGCTGGAGCGGATTTTTAACCTTGAGAAATATGGAGAAGACCTGATGATGAAGGTTAAAGCCCACAAGAAAAAAAAGGAACTGGAAAAGCATGAGCTGAAGGCTATCATAAGCACCTATGGTGATATCACGCCGGAAAGCATTAAGGATTTGGAACTGGAGCTGGCCATGCTTCTGGAAGAAAAGGAAAAGCTCCAAAGGGCTGTCACAGCGGTTCTGACTGAGCATGAAACCTATAAAACGGTATGGGAACTGCAGCAGGAACTGGAAGGATACCGAGTAAAGCAAAAGGCGCTGGAGGAACAGCAGCCCGTGGTCAAAGAGAAGGAGGAGCGACTCCTTCAGGGTGAGCGGGCGGCCGTGATTGTTCCGTATATCCATCGACTGCAAGAGCAGGAAAAAAGTCTGAACGAAGTTAAGCAAAGGGCTGCTCGGGTCGAGGAGTCTTTTCAGAAGATAAAGCAGCAGCTGACAGAGACTGAGAGAAGTTGGAAAGAGATACAGGAGAAAAAGGAAAAAGACTACGAAGTATTGATCCAGAAGAAAAGCAAATTGGAAAGAGCTGTACAGCTTCAGAAGGATATAAAGAAGATGGAAGAAGACCTTGTGAAGTTAAGGACTGAATATGGAGAAATGAAAAAGCTGCACCGCTCCATGGAAATAAAAAAGGAAGAGAATACAAAAAACCTTGAAGCTGCCGCTAAAGCGCTAGAAGTAATACTAGAAAATATAGAGAAACTAAAGATCACTTCAGAAGAAAGAAATCGACTGGAAAAGGCCTTTGAGCTGGAGAAGAACTACAAAACCCTTTTAAAAGAGCAAAAAGAGCTGCTTCCTAAGATTGAGATGCTGCATCAAAAGAAGGTGGAACTGCACCGTAAGAAGGAGGCCCATGAGAATAAAGAAAAAGCAATCATGGAGGCCCTGGGAGATATTGCAGAAAAAAAGAAGAAACTAGAGGAAGAATGTCCTCCAGGGGAAGACGTTCTTTTAGAAAAACAGGAACGAATATCGGCATTGGAAGTATTGATTAGCCAGCTTTCCGAACAGGAAGAAAAAAGAAGCCGGGTTACGGCGGAGTTGGGGCAGTACAATGATCAAATGACCAAAATAGAAGAGCGGATAAACACTGAAAAAATGGGGCTTGAAACCATGGAGCAGGCCATCTGTGAAAGGGATGAAGTACTAAGGTCCATGGAATATCAGAACATGGCAGGACTTCTTGCGGAAAATCTGCAAAAGGACCATCCATGTCCTGTTTGCGGTTCAACCAGCCATCCACGGCCTTCGATTTCTTCTTCCGTAGAGCATATGGAAGATATCCGCGAAGAACTCCAAGGTCTAAGGCAGCAGCTGGAAGAAAAAAAGGCAAAGTTAAACGAACAATGGATGCAGCAAGAAGCACTGAAAGCCAAGATAGCTATGGCAGAACAGGCTTATAAGGAGCTGGTGGAGAAAACACCGGATAAGGATCTGAAAACAGTTATACAAGAGGCAGCAACTGAAAAAGAAAGCCTTGAGGTAATGAAAGCTAAGAATCTTCAATGGCGCAAAGAAAAAGAAGAGAACGAAGGACATTATCACAGGCTTAAAGATGAACTGGCAGCCATTTCTACCCAAAGTGCAGAAATGAAGAAGGATATAGAAAATGCCGAGGAAAATCTGAATGGATTGGAGCAGGAATTGTCTAAGAAAAAAAATAGTCTTCAAGAGCTTAGGCCTGTTTATGAAAGGATTTTATTCGATTTGCAGGTAGAGACGGTTGAAAAACGAATGGAGGAGCTGAAGAGGCAGGATGAGGCGCTGGAGGAGTTAGAAAAAAAAGAAAAGCTCCAGAGAAGCTTGCTGGATCAATTAAAGCAGGAAAATGAAGCTTTGGTGAAGGAAATCAACGATCTAACGGTGGAAATGGCAAAAAAAGAAGAAAGCGGAATTGAAAAGAGAAATGTGGTCAAGGAAAAAGTGGAAGAAGCTGCCCTCCTCAGTGAGGGGAAGGATGCGGCGGTATATTCAGCAGAAGTGCAAAAAATGATTGAAGAAATTCAGACAAGCTATGCAGGCTTGAAAAAGCAGTACGAATCAGAAAAAAAAGAAAAGGACTCCCTGGAAAATGAAAGAATCGCCATGCTTAGGGATGTCCATCATTTAGAAAACGGGATACTGAAAGAGAATAGCGCCATCGAGAAACTGATGGTGGAAAAGGATTTTGAATCCTTAGAAAGTATATTGACGTGTGCTTTAACAGAGGAAGAAAAGCTAGAGCTTCAGAAAGCCGTTGAAATCTTTAAAGATGGCAAGAAGAAAAATGAAGTCAATATGACAAGACTGCAGCAAAAATTGGGAAATCGCACAATTACGCTGGAACAATGGCAAGAGCTGCAGGAGCGGAAAAAAAGCTTAGAAGAAAGTAAACAGGAGAATCTAAAAGCCATTGCCATAAAGGAAAAAGAGAAGCAGGAGAAAGAAGAAAAATTAAAGAAATCCAAGGAATTTTTAGAAAAACTCCATAAGGTTGAGCAGGAATGGGGACTGCTGGAGCAATTGACGGACCTGTTTAAGGGAAAGCGATTTGTAGAATTTATTGCGAAGAGGCAGCTAACCTATATTGCCAAGGAGGCATCCAGACAGCTAAAGAGTATTACAAGGGGAAGATATGCTCTAGAACTGGACTCAGAATGCAACTTCATCATTCGGGATGATCACAGTGGTGGAGCAAGAAGGGGAACCTATACCCTGTCCGGTGGAGAGACCTTTGTTACTTCCCTTTCTTTGGCATTGGCCCTATCATCCCATATTCAGCTGGGAAAGGCTTCGTTAGAATTTTTCTTCCTGGATGAAGGCTTCGGCACCTTGGATGGAGAACTTTTGGACATTGTCATGGGGTCATTGGAACAATTACATCATGATCAATTGACCGTGGGTGTGATCAGCCATGTAGAAGAGCTAAAACAGCGAATACCAAGAAAGCTCATTGTATCTGCGGCAGTACCTGGTGTGAAAGGAACAACGGTGACGATTGAGGAAAACTAATATTAGGACATGGGGACTGTACCTGCTGTCACACCCGCTTTTGGAGGGACAGAGGGCCTGCAATGTCGTCAACTTAAGATAACAGAATAAAAACCTGTGTTTTTTGCAAAAATACTTGACAAATCCAAATCGGCTTCACAATCAGATTGATAGATATTTTCTATACTTTCTGATTAGGAGCTG
>JBMOKU010000063.1:0-43275 GCA_049324315.1 Bacillota bacterium
AGGAGTAACACTCCTAATTCTGCTGTACTTAATGACTATATGTTATTAAGGCTTGAGAAATCATACAGAATTTATAAACGTGAGTTTATATCCTAGTGGTTGAATCCTGTGACACCACCGCACTATTGAGTCCGTAGTGTGAAAAATAATATTAAATAGTAAATGTTACTATTTGGTATGATTTTAGAAATCAGGTTACCATGAGTAAGAACGTAAACATCGATTGGAGCAAGCTGGGATTTAACTACATAAAGACCGATCTTCGGTACATATCCCATTGGAAGGACGGAAGCTGGGATGAGGGAAAGCTGGTAGAGGACAACAAACTCGCTATCAGCGAAGCCTCAACTGCTCTTCATTACGGTCAGCAATGCTTCGAAGGATTAAAGGCATATCGTACGAAGGATGGAAAGATTCAGTTATTCCGTCCTGACCAAAACGCAAAACGTATGGCTGACAGTTGTAGACGGGTTCTCATGCCTGAAGTTCCTGAGGAAAAATTTGTCAATGCATGTATTGAAGTAGCAAAGGCAAATGAGCATTATGTGCCACCCTATGGTTCCGGTGCAACCTTATACATTAGACCTTTTGTCATTGGCATCGGTGACAACATTGGCGTAAAGCCAGCGCCTGAATACATTTTCTGTGTATTTTGTTTGCCTGTAGGTCCATATTTTAAGGGTGGAATGACGCCAGTAAACTTCACAGTTTCGGAATATGACAGAGCTGCTCCATATGGTACAGGTGCTGCCAAGGTAGGGGGCAACTACGCAGGAAGCTTATATCCCCATGAACTTGCTGTGAAGAGAGGCTTCGCAGACTGTATTTATCTTGATCCAGCCACTCATACAAAGATTGAAGAGGTGGGTGCGGCAAACTTCTTTGGAATAACTAAGGATAATCAGTTTGTTACGCCAAAATCTCCATCCATTCTGCCAAGCATCACAAAATACTCTCTTATGCATGTAGCAAAGGAATATTTAGGCATGGAAGTAGTTGAGAGGGATGTATTTATCGACAATTTAGATGAGTTTAAAGAGGCTGGAGCCTGTGGAACAGCTGCAGTCATTACGCCTATCGGAGGCATTGAATACAAAGGAAAGCTTCATGTTTTCCACAGTGAAACAGAGGTAGGGCCTGTTACGAAAAAACTGTATGAAACCCTATATGGTATTCAGTTTGGTGATGTTGAAGCACCTGCGGGATGGATTGTCGAAGTTAAATAAGAATCAAGAATAGTGAGATAACATAAAGCTTGCCAATGCTTTCTTGGCAAGCTTTCATTTTGGATTTTATTCTGTTTACTGGGAAGAAATCTCCGAAAAGTACCAATAGGATAGAGTTAGTGACAATATTCATTCCTCAAGCATCTTTACAATCATTTAAAGTATCTTTGGACATACCATGGATATATCTATTCTCCTACAGCATACCATCTTAAATCATCGTGTCGTATAACCTTGGTTTCTTTCGGATATCTAAATTCATACAATTTTTTCTCATCATAGGAATAAGCTATACCATTCAAATCATTCCATGGTACTTGAATATTCCAAGAAAAAACAATTCGGTTATGCTTATCTTTATATTTTCTAATTCTATGTTCTCCTTTCCCCATCTCAATATAACTAACCTTCTCATCAGATATCTGTACAACATAAACAGTGCAATTTTCGTTATTCCCCCAACCAATAACACGAATATTATCAGAATTACGCTTCATATGAAAACCTGTTCTTGCAACCCATACAAAAATATGTCTTTTAGAAATAATCGTGCGTGGTCCTTCTTCCGTATCAAATAAAAAAACCGTTCCCCAATCATACTTAACTTCATCTATATATTTGGGATTCTTGCCTACTGTAAAATGAATTTTTGCGGCTTGCAGTCCAGTTAACCGATATCCTAATATATATCCCAGAAATATAATTAGAATTACTAGAAGCATTGTTATTAATAATTTACTTCTATTGATAGTAACACCTCCAAATTGCCTATAACATTATCCCACGTTTATAACTCGAGAAAATTATAGAGACAGGTACCTCGACTAGACAGAGTGAACTCATTGAAACTTCACGATCAATGAACTTGTTCCCATGATTTGCTATACCCGTGATTTGGAATTATTTAAAATCGTAACTTTATTCTTTTTTCTTTTTGGTGTGGTATGCAATAGTAGCTTTTATAGCATCTAATACTATTCCCCAAAAAGCTGATATACCGAAATGAGCTATATACCAGTATATTGAAAACTCTCCTAAAATGGTATTCCCATACACTTTAGGTCCTGAATTCAAAAAATTTCTTGCGGCATCTATGTAGCTAAGCCGCTTTAATATTGGATTTAAACTTATAAGGACAATACTTTTAGGATCTTGGCCTATGTAATGCGTATATATTGCAAATACACTCAACAAACACAAATAAAATGTAAAAGATCTAAATATCCGTCGCATAATACGCTCTCCTGTCATTTTAAAAACTAAGAAGTTCCAAAGAATCAGGGTTTGTAGTCAATCGTTTCATCCTAGATATTCCTCATATATCATCGGAACCGTCCCATCGATATGCTGCCTTCGATATGCTGATTATAAATGGTTATTTTTTGATAGTTTTTCGTTGCCACGTTTAAAATTTCCTGTCACCTTTGCCATTATTAATTGCGCTTCCTTGATGTTTGCACTTTTTATTCGTGATAAAAATTTATTACTTTCTTTTCCTTTTAAGATTGTTACTTGTTTTCCATACCAATATATAAAAACTTTGTTATCCTTTGAAACACTATATGAAAAAGGCTCTTCATCAAGTCTATTATGTTTATCCTCTTCATTCATTTTTTTATTCCTCCAGCTTAATGTACAATATGGTATCAAAAGTATATAAAAAACAGGGTTATTGACGTTAAAATGACTGAGTAATAAATAATCCACTTTTTATGTCAGTTTCTCCGTCCTCTTGGCTTGACAGATTAAAGTCATTTAGACACAGCAATCGGTGAATCTGCCTGCACAATTGTCGTGATTGATCATGTACCTATAGCATTAAAAACATTTTTTCGTTGTATGTTTCAAATCCCTGAGTTCTAAAGAACTGCCCTGCATTCATGTTCTTGTACCAGAAGTCCAACTCTATACGATTTATTCCCGTTTCTTGTGACACAGATTTCGCCTTTTCCATTAAGGCTTTTCCAATTTCTTTTCCTCTAAACCTTTCTTGTACGCATATCTGATCTATATATAGCGCTGAATAACCATATTTGAACGCTGTCTCCCTGTACTCCTTTTTTGCTAATAATATGTATCCAGCGGCCTGACCATTATAATAGGCCACGTAGGCACTTGCCTCTTGTTCTTCAAGTATCTCTTTAAAAAGTCCCTCCATTTCATCCTTATCGAACCTTTTAAAAATCTCAGGCTCAATATTGGCGTGTATTTCTTGAACATCGTGGTTTAGTTCTGCCAGCAGTTTAGGATCTTTAGTTTCTTTTACGCAAATTTCCATATATTAATCTCCTTTCTACTTCACTTCCAAGCTTATTAAAAAGATTTTCACGTTAACTATTATTGTATGCACACCATGGCATTCCGGTTGTGCCAAAGGGGGAGGGGTTGTTGGCAACATTTGAATTCGGAAAGTGTCAACCACTCCGTCCCCTTGACACCGCCCCCTTGACACCGCCGTCCCCTTGACACCGCTTATGCTACGTTTTCGTCGACATTCATTTCCTTGATATCATAATTGCTATCGCATCGCACATGCACAGTTTTCTTAGGAGTCTTAAACACTAAAATTATTTCGTTATCATCCTTCAATATCTCCCTCAATATAAGATCCTGTTCCTCCTCTCGAATCCTCTCTGCTAATATGTTTCTAAGTTTATTAAATTTGTAGTTCTCAAATTTCGTTATTCTTAAATAGCTCAATTCTTCAAAGGGAAAATCAAATTTCTTTGAAAAAGCTAATTTTATGACATCCCAAGTTGCACCTGATGCAATTGAACCTAGGATGAAAAAGATGAGACTACCCGATCCGCCGCTTGCACCGCCATCAAAGCGTGATTGGTGTCCATTTAAAATTTCAAAAGGTATATTATTTTCTCTCAATAAAAGTGCTAATTCTTCATAATTGAGTTTCCCACAACCATCTAATTCAGAAATGCTCAAAATAAACCCTTCTCGGCTAAGAATATTGCAGAGCTTATCAAAATTGTTATATTCTTGGTTAGTTTGTTGTAAATTTTTCTCTGCAAAGAACTGTTCACAGGCTCTGATAACCTGGTTAACTAGGTTTTCTTCTTGGATAGTTAATTGTTTGTCATGAAAAATTAGATTAGCAGTTACATAGTAATTCTGATTGAAGTAATCATAAGAAAACTTAATCCAATCCCCTTTCGTTCTAATCATAAGAATATTGAGTTGATCAACAAAATCGGTTGTTATCATCTCAGAAGAAAATTGATAAGATTTAATTTGTCTAACCTCTGTATCAAAATTCTCACTTCGAAAATCGATAGTTTCCACGTTAATAGTTAATGATAAATTGGCCATAATAAGCAAACCTCCTTTGAAAATGCTGCCTAACTACTGTATTCACTACTTAGTATCGTAAATATCTCCACATTGTCATATTTTCTAATACATGTCGCGAATGCCACTCATAAATGTTCTCCTCATTACTTTCCTTACACTCCTCGATCATCTATATGCTTATTCCATTCTCAACAATATTCTCCTTCCCCCCACACTTCCCCTTTGCCGAAATTTATCTTCTTTTGTCGATTTCCTGGGAAATAACATGAAAAAAGGCGTGACTTTTTTATGTCACACCTTTATATCTCCTCTATTAACTTACCATTGCCTGTGCAATCAGATCTCCCATTTTTTCTGTTCCTACTGCTGTCTTGCCAGGTTCCATGATATCCAGGGTACGATAGTCTTGGTCTAGTACTTTTGATACGGCATTTTCGATGTCTTTGGCTGCTTCTTCCATATCAAAGCTGTAGCGGAGCATCATGGCTACACTCATGATGGTAGCAATGGGGTTTGCTTTATCTTGGCCGGCGATGTCCGGTGCTGAGCCGTGGATGGGCTCATATAGTCCCAGTTTGCCTGTTCCGAGGCTGGCTGAAGGCAGCATACCCAGGGAGCCTGTCAGCATGGAGGCTTCGTCGCTGATGATGTCGCCAAACATATTGGTAGTGACAATAACATCAAACTGCTTTGGATTTCGGATGAGCTGCATGGCTGCATTGTCTACGTACATGTGGCTCAACTCCACATCCTTATATTCCTCTGCCACCTTTAAGACCACTTCTCTCCAGAGTCTGGAGCTTTCCAGTACGTTGGCCTTGTCAATGGACATAAGCTTCTTTCCTCTTTTTCGGGCAATCTCGAAGGCTACTCTTGTGACTCGGTCTACTTCAGGGGTTGTATATAGCTCTGTATCCCAAGCCTTCTGTCCTTCCGGGATATCTGCCCTTTTCTTCTCTCCGAAATAGATACCGCCTGTCAGTTCACGAACCACCATGATATCCAAACCGTCACCCAATACTTCTTCTTTCAAGGTAGAAGCGGATTTCAACTGTGGAAACAGGATAGCCGGTCTTAGGTTGGCAAATACGCCCAGGGCTTTTCTGATGCCTAACAGGCCAGCTTCCGGTCTTAGATGTCCCGGCAGGGTATCCCATTTGTGTCCGCCTACAGCTCCCAACAGGATAGCGTCACTCTTCTGGCAGACCTTCACGGTTTCTTCCGGCAGGGGCACACCGGTTTTGTCGATGGCCACACCGCCCATTAGGACTTCTTCATATTTAAAACTGCATTGATATTTCTTACTGACCACGTCCAGTATTTTTAGGGCCTGTTTTACTACCTCGGGTCCTATGCCGTCTCCCGGTATCAGTGCGATCTTCATTAGCCGTTCACCCTTTCCCTTACGTAGTTCACTAGTCCGTCAGCCTTCATAATTTCCTGCATAAATTCAGGGAAAGGTGCGGCTTGATAGGTTTTGTTCTTTGTCTTGTTGGTGATAACCCCTGTATTCACATCGATGGATACCTGGTCACCATCTTGGATATCCTTGGCTGCTTCAGGGCATTCCATGATCGGCAGTCCGATATTGATGGCATTACGGTAAAAGATTCTTGCAAAAGTCTCTGCCACGATGCAGCTGATGCCTGCTACTTTGATGGCGATGGGTGCATGCTCTCGAGAAGAACCGCATCCGAAGTTTTTACCTGCCACCATGATATCTCCCGGCTGCACCTTGTTGGCAAAATCCTTATCCAAATCCTCCATGCAGTGGGAAGCCAGCTCCTTAGGATCACTGGTATTCAGATATCGTGCCGGTATGATGACATCTGTATCTACGTTATTTCCATATTTGATTACTTTTCCTGCTAGCATTAGAGTACCTCCTCTGGCGATGAAATCTTTCCTGTTATGGCCGAAGCGGCTGCTACGGCTGGACTTGCCAAGTATACTTCACTTTCTGTATGTCCCATTCTTCCGACGAAGTTTCGGTTTGTGGTTGCCACAGCCCGTTCTCCTTCTGCCAGAATACCCATATGACCACCTAAGCATGGTCCACAGGTTGGCGTACTCACGGCCACTCCTGCTTCTACGAAGATTTCCAGCAATCCTTCCTTCATGGCCTGTAGATAGATCTTCTGTGTTGCCGGGAAGACAATAGTTCTTACCCTTGGATTTACCTTCTTGCCCTTCAGTATCTTGGCAGCAATTCTTAAGTCTTCCATTCTACCGTTGGTACATGAGCCGATAACCACTTGATCAATAGGCACATCTCCTACTTCATCGATGGTTCGGGTATTCTCTGGAAGATGAGGGAATGCTACCGTTGGTCGGATGGCAGCTAGATCGATTTCGATGACTCTGGCATATTCCGCGTCCTCATCGGCTTTGAATATTGTATACTCTCTTTTTGAGTGTTCTTTCACATATTCCAGCGTCTTTTCATCTACTTCGAAGATACCGTTCTTGGCTCCGGCTTCGATGGCCATGTTGGCGATGGTAAATCGGTCGTCCATGGACAGATTGGCTACTCCCTCTCCTGTATATTCCATGGATTGATATAGGGCACCATCCACACCGATCATACCGATGATGTGCAGGATCACGTCCTTACCGCTGACCCATGGCTGTAGTTTCCCTTTCAGTACAAATTTGATGGCTTCCGGCACTTTAAACCAGGCCTGCCCCGTTGCCATTCCACTGGCCATGTCTGTACTTCCGATCCCTGTTGAGAAAGCGCCCAACGCACCATAGGTACAGGTATGGGAGTCCGCACCGATGATGACATCACCCGGTACAGCCAGACCCTTTTCAGGAATCAGCGCATGCTCTATCCCCATCTCACCGATTTCAAAATAGTTTTCAATTTCTTTATCCCTTGCGAATTCGCGCAGCATTTTACACTGCTGGGCAGATTTGATATCCTTGTTGGGCGTAAAGTGGTCAGGTACCAAAGCCACCTTGCTTTTGTCATAAACACCTTCCACCCCTATTTTTTGAAATTCCTTGATTGCTACCGGTGATGTGATATCATTGCCTAATACTAAATCTAGTTTTGCCATAATCAGCTGCCCCGGTTTTACAGAGTCTAAACCGGCATGGGCAGCTAATATTTTCTGCGTCATGGTCATACCCATGTTCATCATCTCCTTTCTTTTTCTTTATTGTGCTTTTACTGCTGCAGGTTCTATATCAATACCATCCTTCTTGGCCCATTCCTTTTCGTAGATCAAGAAATACTCTACGGCATCGGTTAGGGCATTCCAGCTGGCTTCAATGATATCGGTAGAAACACCCACCGTTCCCCAGGTTCGGCTGCCATCGGTAAATTCGATGTGAACTCTTACCTGTGATGCTGTGGTTTCTGTGGTATCCAGCACCCGCACCTTGTAATCCGTCAGCCACATTCTGCTGATTTGGGGATAAAAGACCTCCAAGGCTTTTCGCAGGGCTTTATCTAATGCATTGACGGGTCCATTTCCTTGGGCGGTGGTTACTTCCTCGCTATCTCCTACTTCCATCTTGACGGTTGCCAGTGCATTGTGGCCTACCTTTTGATGTTCCTCACAGAGCACCTTATAAAAATTGGTATGGAAGAAGTTTTTATGTTCTGTTAATTCCCTTCTCACCATCAGCTCAAAGGAGCTTTCAGCGCCTTCAAACTGGTAGCCTTCATACTCCAGCTGTTTGAGACGGTTAATCAGGTTTTGGGCCTCTGGTGATTCTTTTGTCACCCAAGGGGCAAACCTTTGAATCTTGCTGAGCACCGTGCTCTTTCCTGAAACCTCTGACATAAGGAGCTTCCTTTCATTTCCTACCAGGTCAGGGGACATATGCTCGAAGGAGCTTGTATTTTTCAATACCCCATCAATATGCATGCCGCCCTTATGAGCAAAGGCGTTATGGCCTACATAGGGGTCTCTTTCATTAGGACCCAGGTTTGCAATCTCGCTGATATACCTTGACACGGAGGTCAATTCTGCCATGTATGCTTCAGGGATGCATGCTTTCTGCATTTTCAACTGTAGATTCGGTATGATGGTGCAGAGGTTGGCATTACCGGATCGTTCTCCATAGCCGTTAAAGGTACCTTGCACCTGTCGAGCGCCGTGTTCCACAGCCAGTACGGAGTTGGCCACTGCCATACCGCAGTCATTGTGACAGTGGATGCCTATGGCTACGTTGAATCTTTCCTTCACCTTACGAACGATTTCACTCAGTTCTGTTGGAAAGCACCCTCCGTTGGTGTCGCACAGCACCAGCCAGTCTGCTCCTGCGCCTACAGCAGCTTGGAGGACTTTGAAGGCATAAGCAGGATTTGCTTTGTATCCGTCAAAGAAATGCTCTGCATCAAATACTACTTCTTTTCCCTTTGATTTCATGTACATGATGGTGTCTCGAATCATGTTCAGATTTTCTTCCAAGGTTGTACCGATGATGTCCGTCACATGAAAATCCCAGGTTTTCCCGAATATAGCCACAACGGGTGTATCGGCAGAAAGGAGTGCCAGCACATTGGCATCCTCCTGTACCCGGATCCCTGCCCTTCTGGTACTGCCAAAGGCAGCCAGCTTAGCATGCTTGAGCTTTAGACCTTTTACCTTTCGAAAATACTCTAAGTCCTTTGGGTTTGACCCGGGGTTTCCGGCCTCGATGTAATCAACACCAAAGGAATCTAATCGCTTGGTAATCTTCAGTTTGTCTAATACCGTAAAGGATATTCCTTCTGCTTGGGCTCCATCTCTTAAGGTGGAGTCATAAACAAATACTTTTTCTACTGCTTTTAAATCCCCAATGGTCATCATCTCCTTGTCTTTTTGACATTCATAAATTAAAATCTCCCGTCCCTAAAACATACGATTCGTATATTTTAGGGACGAGAGACTTTCCCGTGGTACCACCCTTTTTCATCATCACCTCACAGCGACGACCTCATCCGGTCATCGGATCAAAACATCCTTTAACCTTAGCCATATAACGGTGGCACATCTATCTTGATAGATTCCCGGCCTCACTTACTTTGGTATTCATTTCAGCTTGGCAGTTTGGAAGTGATTATTCTATACCGCTTTGATGTCGACTCTCAGCGCCATCGACTTCTCTGTAATCAAAGGAATGGTATTTTTCTCTCCCGCATCACTGTTTCCGATATGTAAATTTAAATATGATTTTATATGGTTTCGCCATTCCTGTCAATACAATTTTTCAAATTTGTATGAAAATTTTATCTATTGAAATATATGTTGAAGGACATCGTTTTCATGACTATTTTTCCGTCACGACAACTTGCTGGTTTAATACTTTCATCTCTTTTGCCACCATAAAGAGGGTAATCCCAAATGCCAAGCTGTCAGCCAGGGGGAAAGCAATCCATATGCCGATAAGTCCCCAAAATAGCGGCAGCGCAAGGACCAGTGGTATTAGAAACAAGGTCTGTCGAGATAGGGATAGGATGAAAGCCGGCAAGGCTTTTCCGATGGATTGGAACAAGCTGGCCCCCACCATCTGAAACCCAACCAGAGGTAATGCAAATACAATCATCCGTGTGGCTTTTATTCCGATGGCCATCATTTCCGGGTCTTTATTAAAAAGACCTATAAAGAATCCCGTGAATACCATCAACATCAAAAATCCTACTGTAGCAATGGCCGTAGTCACCACAACAGCCAGGCGTACTGCCTCTTTCACACGTTCAAACTGTTTGGCTCCATAATTAAACCCTACAATAGGCTGCAGTCCCTGTACAACCCCAAATATAGGCATGGCAGTAAACATCAACAGCCTATAGATAACAGAATATGCTGCAATGGCCACATCACCGCCGTAAATAGCCAAATTATGATTCAAGATCACCGTCATCATACTGCCCGCCACTTGTCTGGCAAAAGCCGCTGATCCGATGGCAAAGGTTTCTTTCACAATACGCAGATCCAGCTTCAAGTATTTCACCTGTACCTTCATGCTGCTCTTCCCTGAGACAAAATAATACGCCAAATAGGTGGCCGTAGAGGCTTGAGCTAAGACCGTGGCAATGGCGACACCCCTTACACCCATTTGAAAGGCAAAGATAAAGATGGGATCCAATATGATATTGAGACCTGCTGAGATAAACATGGTGATCATGGCTATCTTAGCATTCCCTTCTGCCCTTACCACATTGTTGCTGGCCATGGCAAAAGAGAAGAAAATGGTACCCAGAAAGATGATGCTCAAATAGTCCATGGAGTATGGCAGTATATTTTCCGTTGCTCCAAAGGCCCTTAGTATTTCTTCAAGAAAGATGCTTCCAAAAAAGGCAATCGAAAAGCTCATGGTCAATACCAGTGTAAAAATATTGCCCATGGTTTTCTCTGCCCGCTCTATATCTTTTGCCCCCAGACTCCTGGAAATAATGGATGCACCCCCGATACCGATGGCTTGCGCTATGGCCATGACGATCATTTGGATGGGCAGTACGATTCCGATCCCAGCGATGGCCAGCATACTGACCCGTCCTACAAATATAGTATCCACTAGGTTATACAGTGCCTGCACCATCATTCCCACCGTGGCAGGTACGGATAGTTTAAAGAGCAGCTTTCCTATCTTTTCATTGGCCAACATCTCACTGCGCTCGCTCATACGATTATCCCCCCACAAATCATTTGCCTGTCTGAAAGGAAACGGTTTTCCTTTCAGAAAAATTTTCCTATATGAATTTATTGTATATCTTGCCGTTGACTTTTCATACCCCTAATATTTATAATAGTTTTAATTATTCTAAAATTAGGGGGATTTCGCACATGAATGTAAAGGTTGCAAAATTTGGCGGCAGTTCCTTGGCTGATGCCAATCAATTTCGCAAAGTAAAGTCCATCGTCCTGGCAGACGAGAATCGTCGCTATGTCGTTCCTTCTGCCCCAGGCAAAAGATATAGTGAGGACAACAAGATCACGGATATGTTGATCCTATGTCATTCCCATGTTCAACACGCCGTGCCCTTTGAAGAGGTTTTCAACATCATCTCCGAACGATATCTAACCATCGTCAAGGAATTGGGGCTTTCCCTTGATTTATCCGATGAGTTGACAGTTATTAAGCACAACATCGAAAATGGCGCTACCGTAGATTATGTTGCCAGTCGAGGTGAGTACTTAAACGGCAAGATCCTTGCCGAATTTATCGGTTATGATTTTGTCGATGCAGAAGAGATTATTTTCTTTAAGAAAAACGGCACCTTCGACGCAGACAAGACCCAGGAAGTGCTCAGCCAGCGTCTGAAAAATCACGAAAGAGCGGTTATACCCGGTTTCTACGGCGTATTGCCGGACGGGCGGATCAAGACCTTCTCCCGCGGCGGTTCAGACATTACAGGGGCCATTGTGGCCAGAGGCGTTCAGGCAGCAGTATATGAAAACTGGACAGATGTGTCCGGCTTCTTAATGGCTGATCCAAGAATTGTGGAGAACCCAAAGCCTATTAAGGTCATCACCTATCGTGAGCTTCGAGAGCTGTCTTATATGGGTGCCAACGTCCTGCACGAAGAAACAATTTTCCCTGTCAGAAAAGCCGGTATCCCTATTAACATTCGGAATACCAATGATCCTGCCCATCCCGGTACCATGATTGTAAATGAGGCAGATTATACACCGGGTATCATCACAGGTATCGCAGGTAAAAAGGACTTTACTGTGCTTTTTATTGAAAAAACGTTAATGAAATCAGATATCAGCTTTGTTCGTAAACTATTGACTATCTTGGAATCCAACGGCATCTATTTTGAACACATACCTTCCGGTATTGATACCATGTCTGTGGTGATCACGGATTCTCAGCTGGAGAACAAGCTGGACAGCGTCATTGAAGAAATCCAGCAGCAGTGCAATCCGGACTCCATCGAGGTCTATCCGGATATGGCTTTGATCGCCACGGTAGGCCAGGGAATGGCCTTTACACCGGGTATGGCTGCCAGACTGTTTACGGCACTGGCTCAGGCTAACATCAATGTACGTATGATCGATCAGGGTTCCAGCGAAATTAACATTATTGCCGGGGTAACAAATAGTGATTTTTCAAAGGCTATTCATGCTATCTATAATGCCTTTGTACAATAGTATTTTTCAGCAGCGGGTTTTATCACCCGCTGTTTTTTTATGTGGACATGGGATAATGCCTTCGCTTCGCCACGGGGACAGTTTCCTTCTAGAAGCAACGGACGCGCACTGCGCGCCCCTACAGGAAAGGCTCGAACCGTCCCCATGGCTCTTCTACATCCCCACACCAAACGGAACGCCACAGGGGGCGACCACTGAAAAAGTACTCCATCGTCCAGGGCAAGACTTGCCTCCAGTACACAAGCCGTCTCCATGGCTCCGCTAGTTAAGTAAACGGGCAGACAGGGACGTCTGCCCCTACTAACCTGATTTTCAATCTTTTTGGATAGAAAGCTTCACCTATCTTTAGGTGGCTGCATATGATAATTAGTAAAGCCCAAATAAGTAGGTGAAGGATATATGAAGTGTATAGACAGCCTATCCGGCTTACGGAGCCTTGTGGTCGGTGTTGACATCCAGATTCCTCTCATCAATGGAAAAATGGTTACTGCTATTAATTTTGACAATGCAGCTACGACCCCACCACTTCATTCGGTGATGCAGGAAGTAATGGGTTTTTCGCCGTGGTATTCCTCCATTCACCGGGGAACAGGCTATAAGTCCCAGTATTCATCCTTTCTATACGAAAAATCCAGAGATACAGTCCTTGATTTTGTAAAAGGCGACCCCCATCATCACACCGTCATTTATGTAAAAAATACGACGGAGGCCATCAACAAGCTGGCCAATTGTCTCTGCTTTCACAAGGATAAAAATGTCATCCTCTCAACAGACTTGGAGCATCACTCCAATGACTTGCCCTGGAGGAAAAAGTTTGTGGTGGATTATATTCAGATGGATAACCAGGGTAAGCTCTCCCTTGAGGATGCAGAAGCCAAATTGAAAAAACACCAAGGAAAGGTGAAGCTGGTTACGGTCACCGGTGCTTCCAATGTGACGGGAATAAAAAATCCTATACACCAGTTGGCAGCCCTGGCCCACAGATATGATGCAAAAATCATGGTAGACGGTGCCCAGTTGATCCCCCACGCTCCTTTGGATATGAAGCCTTTTGGTTCTCCAGAGCATATTGACTATCTGGCTTTCTCTGCCCATAAGATGTATGCCCCCTTCGGCATCGGCGTATTGATCGGCCCCAAGACAGCTTTTGAAGAGAATGATCCAGACCATGTAGGCGGCGGCACGGTGGATTTGGTGACCCATGACTTTGTTCGCTGGGCAGATCCTCCCGCAAAGGAAGAGGCCGGTTCACCCAATATCATCGGCGTTGTTGCCTTGGTCAAAGCCATGGAAACCCTGAGCAGCATAGAAATGTACCGTATTGAAAATCACGAACATCAGTTAACTGAATATGCAATGACTCGACTATGTCATATACCAGATGTTCAATTATATGTAGACTGCCATGACAAAAATAGTCGCGTCAGTATTATCCCCTTTACCATCAAAGGCATGCCTCATGATATCGTGGCTAGAATCCTATCCTACGAGGGCGGTATTGCAGTCCGCAGCGGATGTTTTTGTGCCCAGCCTTATGTACAAAAACTGTTGAAGATTCCACCAGAGGAACTCAAAAAGCGTATCGAAGATCCAGATACACCGCATCCGGGCATGGTAAGGATCAGCTTTGGCCTGTATAATACCTGTCATGAGATTGATATATTGTGTCAAATGCTTTTGACCATCGTGAAAAATAAGAAGTTTTATTTACAAAAATATCAAATGGCTTCCCCTCATTTTTCATAACCCCCCTTAAAGACTCTACGTACTTTTGTAGAGTTTTTTTCTTTTTCGTTGGTTCCAAGAACCGTGGATTTCATAAAGTGACTTATTGGTGGTTACAATAAATTAGATAAGCAAAGGACAAATTTCTATGACGACAAAGGAGGTAGATCGATATGAATAAGCGAATGAACCTTTTGTTATTCAGCGGTGATTATGATAAGGCTTTGGCTGCATTGATCCTAGCCAATTCTGCCAGGGAAATGAATATGGATGTAACCATATTTTTTGCATTTTGGGGGCTTCTTCTCCTCAGAGATCCCAATGCCCCTGATGGAGAGAACAAGACCATGTATGAAAAAATGTTTGGCATGATGACACCTAAAGGAGCGGAGGACCTGCCCTTATCTAAGATGAACTTCAGCGGTGTCGGCAAGAAGATGCTGCTGGAAATGATGGATGACGATGACGCTCCCCATCTTAGTGATTTCCTTAAGGGTGCCATCAATAAGGGCGTTCAGTTTTTCGGGTGCAAACTGTCCATGGAAATTATGGGCTTTACTGAGGAAGAACTGCTGGGTGACGTAAAAGTTGTGGATGCAAAGGAATACCTCCAGAATGCTCTTGAATCCGATATTCAGCTATTTATCTAAACTGCTGGCTGGAAATCAAGGCAACTTTCTCCCTTTTTCGTTTCATTCTATGTCAAATTGTGCTGGGCTGAAAGGGAAAATTCTACATATTATGTTTATCCCTCGTATTTGGTGGTATGAATAAATAGACAAGACAACAAAGGAAAAGAAAGTAAGGAGGAATTCCCTATGTTAAGCGAAAGATTATTAAGCGAATTAAATAAACAGGTACAATTTGAGTTTGCCTCTGCCAATCTATATTTGGCAATGGCTGCATACTGTGCTTCCGAAGATTTCCCAGGTTTTGCAAACTTCTTTAGAGTCCAGGCCGAGGAAGAGAGATTTCATGCAATGAAATTCTTTGACTATATCATTGAAAGGGATGGCCGTGTAGCCATTGGCGGTATAGAGGCACCCGATAATAACTATAGCTCCCTATTAGATGTATTTAAAAAAGGATTTGAACATGAAAAAACTGTTACAAAGCGTATTTATCTCCTTTCTGATATCGCCATGGATGAAAGGGAGCATGCTACCATGAGCCTTTTAAAATGGTTTATTGATGAGCAGGTTGAAGAAGAGTCCACTTTTAACGGTATCATCAAAAAGCTGGAAAGAATGGGTGATAACCCAAATGCTCTGTTTATGTTAGATGCAGAGCTGGCTCAGAGAGTATTCACGCCACCAGCTACTGCATAATAATAAACTGTCAAATTGAAAAAGAACAATCACGATCAAGGAAGACCACTGAAAAAGTACTTCATCGTCCAGGACAACACATGGGGACAGGGCCACAGTCCGGTAAAAAACACACCGGACAGCGTACCAGTCCCCAAGTCTTGCCCCTCCTGCTCAAATAACTTGAGTTCTTCAGCAGCCTCCGATCATGGTGATTGTTCTTCTTAGTTTCCGTCCAATGCAAGCTACTGCAGCATTCGAAGGGCCTCTGACAGCTTTGGCACCACCTGTTTCTTTCTGGATACCAATGCGTCCACAAAAACTCCCTCCTCAGGCTTAATCCCAAAGGCAAAGGATATGAGTGTGGGGTTTTCACACTGATACAATAGATAGGAGCCGTTTTTCAGGATATCTGTAATAATCAGCATCGTCAGATAATAGCCTTGTCTTCGATGGGTTTGATGTATAAACTCCATGAATTGGTCCTTTCGATTGAATACATCCTCTATATCCAAGGTAAATACTTGGGCGATGCCTACCTCGCTGTCTTCTAAACGGAAGGCTTTAAAATCTCTATAAAAAATTTCCTCGATGGTGTATCCTTCCAAAGATGTACCCGCCTTAAACAGCTCCATGGCATACTGCTCTAAATCTAACTGGAGAATATTATTTAAAGCATGCACAGCCTTTTCATCATATTCCGTTGTGGTTGGAGACTTTAAAAACAGTGTATCCGATATAATCCCTGATAACAACAGCCCCGCTATCTGCTGAGGTATATCCATCTCAAATTCCTTCATCATACGGTAGACAATGGTACAGGTACTGCCCACCGGCATATTGCGAAAATGAATAGGCATGGAAGTTGCGATGTCCCCGATCTTATGGTGATCGACAATCTCCAGGATTTCAGCCTCGTGAAGACCATCGGCACTTTGTCCGTATTCATTATGATCCACTAAAATCACCTTTTTCCGCTGCGGGTGAAAGATGTCCTTTTTATTCACAAAACCAAGAAATTCATGGTCCTTATTCACTACAGGATAGTTCCTGAAATTACTGTTGATCATCTCTTCCTTTACTTCTTCCAGATACTCGTCTTCTTGAAATTGGATGATATCCTTATGCCGCATGATCTTAGAAACATAATTGCATTGATTGATAAGCTTCGATGTAGTATAGGTGTCCATCTCTACGGAGATAACAGGTACACCGTACTCCTCTGCCATGTCTATATACTGCTTCGGAAGCTCCTTGCCTCCGGTTATGATGATAAGTTTTACCTTTGTTTTGATGGCATCTTCGATAATCGCATAACGGTCTCCCAAAATAATGATATTGTCCCGCTGCATTTTCCCGATAATACTGTCAGAATAGAAAGCAATGACGGAAATCCTACCTTGGATATCTTTCTTTGTATCTACCAATACCTTACCCTTCAAATCCTTGATAATATTCTCTATGGTTGTATCCAATTCATAAAAATCTCCCTGTATTAACCCCATGGCAATATCCTTCATGGTCACAATACCGATCAGGTGATTTCTCTCGTTGACAATAGGTAGGGTTTTAAGGTTATTCTCTTCGATCAGTCGATACGCTTCCAGCATGGATGCGTGGGGAGATATCCCTTTAACCTTATCATAGTTTAAATCTTTTAGCTGTATTTTGACGCTTTGTAAGGGTGTTGGTTCAGAGACCTGAAAGCGCTCCAGCACAAACTTTGATTCCTTATTGAGACTTCCCAATACACAGGGAACTGTATCTTCTCCCTTCCTATTTTTTAAATAGGATAAGGCTATGGCAGAAGTCACAGAATCCGTATCCGGATTTCGATGGCCAAATATCAAAGTCGGCATATTTTTCTCTCCTTTATGGTTACTTCATAATTTATTATAGATAGGTTTTTACATTATGTAAACTACCGTTCATTCGGCAACACATGGGGACAGGGCCACAGTCCGGTAAAAAACACACCGGACAGCATACCAGTCCCCAAGTCTTGCCGATTTATGCATCTGTACAAATCTTCTCCATGGTGGCAAAGCTTAAGTCTATGCCGTCGCTTTCATAGGGGAGCCGTACGGTCCAAAGCTCCGCTGATGGGCAAACAAAGGAAGCATCCTCTGACCGCAGGACAATAGGGACTTCGATGTTCGTCACATCTTTTAAACTAGATATCGCCTCCATAGAATTTCCTACAACTTGATTGCCAAACTCCGCCAACACATGTTCAATCAGTTCCTTTTCTTCCTCATCTTTCAGATGGCCGATGATGGAATTACGGGTGATTTTTCTTGCCATGTTCTCATTCACACTGATCAAAATCTTTCCGTTTATCATCCCCCGTATACCGATAAAAACGGTATATTGGGATAATTTCATTTTTTCTATCCTGTGGATTTGCGGTTTCTCCACACTTGCCGGCTTCTCCCCTACTTTTCTTCCAATATGCTGGCTCAATTTTTCGATGAGCGGGTACATGATTTCATCAACAAAAACATTAGGGATTTCACTGGGGGACTCGTATGGGATGAGAAATCTTATCTCTGTTCCGCTTCCTGCTGTGGAGAAGATTTCAACGGCGCCCCCTAGTTTTTCTGCCTCCTTCTTCACGGCAGCCAGCCCTACACCTCTACCGGAAAGCTCCGTGGCATACTCCTTGATTGTAAACCCGTCTTCAAAAATCAGTCGAAGGACTTCTTCTTCATTCATAGAAGCCAGTTCTTCTTCCGAGCGCAGCTCTTTCTCAAGGGCCTTCATTTTTACCGCATCAACATCAATACCCCTGCCATCATCTTGGACGATCAAGGAAATCAGTTGGTCTTCTGTCAGTTCCACCTTGCAGCGTATGGTTCCCGTCTCTTCCTTACCCATCTCTACCCTTTCCTCAGGATACTCAATACCATGATCAATGGTATTACGGAATACATGGACCAGTGATTTAAAAAAGCTGCTGTATTGATCACTATCGATCAGGAAATCGCCTCCCTCAATAATAAGAGGATTCATACTCTTTTGCAGATTGGCAGATAAACGTTCCACATAATCGCCATATCCGTGTAATACCTCTTTGACAGACTTGAACCTAAGTTTCCTTATGTCTGGCAGCAGTGTTCTGCATTCATGGGGAGAGAGAACTTTCAGCATTTTTTTCTCGATCTCCAACAACCTATGCTTATCGATAATAATCATATCTTTACTGTCAAAGTAGCCGATTCCCAGGATGTCCTTTAAAATCTCCATATCTTCTTCGATCAGGCTCTCTGAACAGTTTTCCTCCAAAAATGTCTTTACGTCTTTGTGTACTAGAAGGCTGTCATCATTTCTAAACTCCGTGATTTTCCCTTCCAGAGCATGCAGCCCTTCGACGGTATGGGCAAGGCCATACTGGGCAAAGCTGCCTTTGAAGGTATGAATCTCTCTATATACAGCTGAAAGCATATCTGCTGTAGAAATATCCATGCTAAGGATTTCAGAAATGCCGCTACTGCAGAAGCGATGGTAGTCTGTCAGGTTATCCATGAATTCATTATAGTTAACGACTACTTTTACAACCATCTTCAGGATATTCCGTTCCTCTTCAATCTGACTTTCCAGGCTGCGCCTATCTGTAATATCCGTTAGGATCACCATAATATCCTCTTCACCGTCAAAATCAATATCCCCGATCAATTTGTACTCCATCCGGATGATGCGATTTTGAATTGCGAGTTCATCAGGCAGCAGTGGCAGATAAATTTCTTTTCTGAAATGATCTTTTTCCTGAAATACTTGTTCTAGCACCGCCTGAATAAATTTCTCCTGCTCTACATCTCCACCGGACATCAGTTGAGAGAAACATGTGTTTTCAATTCTCTGCCCAAAAATATCGATACATTCCTGACTATATTCCGAATCGATCAAAAGATCCCTTCCAAAGGACAGAAAGCCTTGCCCCGCATTATCCAAAAGATTTCTCACGGACTTTTCCTGTCTCACCAACCGTTCCTGAGCCTCTTCAATTTTTTTCCTGGATTCGGTCAATTCGATATTTTGTGCTTCCAACTCTGTATTTTGATTTTCCAACAGCTCATTTTGTTTTTCAAACATGAGATTGTATTCTCTCATCTTCTTCATAATTTTGTTGGTGGCTGTAGCAATGGCTTCGATTTCCCGCAGCGGCTTTTTTAGTTCAATCTGCGTATTCAACGTGGTTTCATAGTCTTCCAGAACAAGGGCCTCCACTTGTTTCTCCAGCTGCCTGATTGGACCAATAATCGGTATGGTAGATACATGGCTGAGCAGCAATGCGAAAATAAATGATATAACAAAGGCTGTGGCAATAAGAAACGCCACGATTCCAAAGATGGTGATAATAATCGTCGGATTCATTTCTGTTCGAACACTTCCAACCACAGTGCCATCTTGATCTATTAAATCCTGTGATGAGCCGTTTTCAAAATACTGAATCATACCCTTCACCATCGGTTCGCTTAGAAATGGGATTTCCTCCAGGGCTTCGGTGGATTTATTGGAATAGACAATATCTTCGCCTATCTGTATCTCCGCAAAAACCACGGTAAATGCCTGGGCATCTTCAGGTTTAATCATTATTTTTCTCCCGGGGTGCTCACCGATGGGGCGAATACCGACAAAGCTGTCGATGATATGCCGCCACCTGCCTGAATCATCATCTTTAGCTTTCAGTTCTGTTAGGCTGTCAATCTTTAGCTCTTTAAAGAACCGTTCCCCGGTCATCTCATCTGCAATTTTGCTTGCAAAATAATCTGAAATATAAAAGGAGGCCTCATTCATGATCTGCATAAGCAGAAAAACAAGGACACTGGAAAAAATAACGGTTGTAACGAGAAAAGAAAACAGTGTATATTTCCTTATCCTCTTTTTAAGGGTTCTTTTGTTTTTCTTCAATGAAAGTCACCTTCTTTTCCCTATCTATTGTTCTACGGGAATACGTATGATGAAGGCAGCTCCCATGCCTTCTTCGCTCTCACAGCGGATGGTACCGCCCAAGGTTTGGGTCACGATATTGTACACAATGTTTAACCCCAGACCCGTACCGCCTTTTCCACGGTTGGTGGTAAAGAAAGGATCGAAAATCCGATCTTGAATCTCTTTTTTAATGCCTCTTCCCTCGTCACTATATTCAAACAGCATATTTTCACCGTCTTTGGTAATGGATAGGGTAATATGCACTTCGTCTCCCTCGTCATAGCCATGGATCAGGGTATTCATGACCAGGTTTGTGAGTATTTGGGAAAATGCACCGGGAAAACTATAGATTTCCAATGGTTCCTCGCACTGTATATGTACTTGGTGCTTTCTTTTCTTTAGCTCCGGCTTTAAACTTAACAGCACATCTTCAACATATTTTTTCATGGAAAACCTTCGCTTCACATCTCCAGTCTGGTCTGCTGCTACCATCTTAAAGCTTCGGATTAACTCCGATGCCTTTATAAGGTTGATGAGTGAAGACTTTGTCGTCTCTTCAATCAAACCCAGATATTTTTCAAAATCCGAACGTTTCATGCTGCCCTGTTGATATATCTCCATGATTTCTTTATTCTTTTCTTCTAAAAAGGATATGGCCGTGAGGCAAAGTCCAATAGGGGTATTGATTTCATGGGCCATTCCCGCAACCATTCCCGCTAAAGCCGCCGACTTCTCTGATTGGACAAGCTTCTGCTGGGTCATTTGCAGCTCTTCCAATGTTTCTTTTAGTTTTCTATTGGTATCTTCCAGCTTTGCTGTTCTTTCCTCAACAATTTCCTCCGTACTCTTATTGAGATCAACGATTTCATCTTTTGATTCTTTGATCTCAATCCACATATGATCCAACGCTTTATCCGCAGAGCCCATTTCCTTCGAATAATCTTCCAGCCGGTCATAATCCAAAACCTCGTCGATAACACGCATGACTTTGTCAAAGGTTATAGGCTTTATAATATAATGCTTGGCGCCACTTTTTAACGCTTTAAATACCATATGCTTCTGATCCAATGCACTGATCATAATAATCTTTGCTTCCGGAAAATCACGGATAATCTTATCTACAGCCTGAATACCATCCATCACCGGCATGGTAATGTCCATGGTAACCAGATCCGGCTTTAGCTTTCCATACTCCAAATGTCCCTGAAGGCCGTTGGAGGCTTCTCCCACGACGGTATGTCCTGCCTGTGTCAGTAGTGTTTTTAAGTTCTTCCTCATAATGATTGAATCATCCACAACCAAAATTCTTGCCATATGTCCACCCCTTATTCTTCCATCCCCTACAAAAAACCCTAAATTTCGATCTATTATCAAAATCATATCACAGCAAGGTCCTGCCTACAATCATTTAGCCGTAGTAATTGTAATATGACTTTGGTATAATGATGCTATGTAAAACCGACGAGAATGGAGGCATCTATGCATATGACGGAAAACAACAATTCCCCATTATTTGTCGAAGATGATACCCTCTTCTTCGCAGATGATAACGAGAAAGAAGAGATGCCAAAGGATACATGGCGTGTTCTCATCATTGATGATGAAAAAGAAGTACATAATGTTACGAAGCTGGTTTTAGACGACTTTGAATTTGACAAGCGAGGATTGCATTTTACCTCAGCCTACTCTGCAGAAGAGGCGAAGGATATTTTGCGTGATGGTCAGGAAATCGCCGTTATTCTTCTTGATGTAGTCATGGAGTCAGATGACGCTGGTTTGAAGCTGATAAAATATATACGGGAAGACTTGAAAAATTGTTTAAGCAGAATTGTTTTGAGAACAGGACAGCCGGGACAGGCACCGGAGAAAAAGGTCATTGTGGAATATGATATCAATGACTATAAAGAAAAAACAGAGCTAACCTCTCAAAAGCTGTATACCACCATGGTTTCATCCTTGCGGAGTTACCGGGATCTTCTTATGATTCATGAAAATAAGGAAAAACTGGAGAAAATTATTTCCTCTTCGTCTTCTTTGTTCAGGCTGCAGGCCGTAGAAAAATATGCAGTAGAGACCCTGGCTTTCTTAGAGGATATTTTACATAAGCAAACCCTGCATCATCAAAAATCCAGTATGATAGCAAAAAAGCAGGGTGAAGACTTTATCGTCCTCGGAGCAACCGGTGAATATAATGGATCTCTCCACAAATCTATTTACGACGTGATGTCTTCAGATGCCTGTAAATACCTGCGGGAAGCCCTCACTACGGAGAAAATCGTCTATTTTGATGACTGCTTTGCCTACTATTTGAGAAACGAATCTGAAGGTGGAAATCTTCTTTTACTGAAGGGCATCCAGGGTTTAACGGAATTTGATAAATATTTGATTGAAATCTTCTGCGCCAATCTTTCTATCTCATTTGACAACATGTATTTGAATAAGGAAATTCAAAATACACAGAAGGAAATCGTCTTTACCCTGGGCGAGGTGGCGGAGGCCCGTTCCAGAGAGACAGGAAATCACGTTCGCCGTGTTGCAGAATACTCCTATCTTCTAGCAGAGAAATACGGACTCCCCAAGGAAGAAGCTGAGATTATCCGCATGGCATCGCCTATGCACGATGTAGGCAAACTGGGTATACCCGATAGCATTCTCAATAAACCGGGGAAATTGACGGAAGATGAATTTCAACTAATGAAAACCCATACGCTTATCGGCTATGATATCTTGAAAAACTCCAACAGGGATATCCTTAAAGCAGCATCCATCATTGCAGAACAGCATCATGAAAAATTCAATGGAAAGGGCTACCCCAGTGGACTAAAAGGAAACGACATACATATCTATGGCCGTATCACCGCAGTTGCCGATGTCTTCGATGCCTTGGGCAGTGACCGGGTCTATAAGAAGGCATGGGAGCTGGACAGGATTTTGGAATTGTTCAAGCAAGAGCGGGGTCAGCAATTTGATCCCCAGCTTGTGGATCTGATGTTTGATAGTCTTCCTGAGATTTTAATGATCCGGGATCAATTTAAAGATGTTTAATGCATAAAGAAACACAGACACCTCTCGTTAGGTATCTGTGTTTTCTTTTTATCCTGATATTCTTTACGTGTATAGTATATCCGTCATCATAGAATCGCTGCTTTTTCTACCTTCGTCAAGCTTTTAAATACCAATTCGTAGGAATGCTCAATCATTTCCATAATCTCGTCATCGGGAATACTGCCATCGATTTCAACCGTATTCCAATGGGTTTTGTTCATATGATAGCCTGGTTTCACAGCGGGAAAATAGCTGCGCAGTACTAACGCCCGCTGTGGATCACATTTAAGATTCATAGAAATCTTTCCTTCATCATCATTTATCAAGGCAAACATTTTTGACCCTACTTTAAAAACCGGTACATCCTCTCCGAAAGGATAATCCTCCCTTGCTCCTTTTTTAGAAAGTAAGTAGTTTTTTAATGTTTGATAATCCATATTATATGCCTCCCTGTATGATTCCGTTTTTCCGTGTTTTACTTACAGTTCCTCATTTCTATTACTAATTCTACACATAGCATTATTTTCCTCTCATTGGGATGTCCTTCTGTGATATGAAGGAACTGTTAGCAGAGAATGAAATCCTTGGAGAAAAAGGATTTTTAAAGGTATCAAAGGATAAGTCCATCAATGAATCGATTGCACGGAACTGGGCAGTAGAACTGTTTAATAGGCTATGAAAAAATGGGAGTCTCTAGATCTCCCATTTTTCATTTATTAATTTCATCCTAATTAAACTACAATCACTTCACGACAGCCATTGGATTCTGCCAAGGCCTTTAGCTCCATCATAAATTCATCGTCAGGAGAATCACTGTCGACAAATCCTTCTCTGACACCCATAGGTCTGTACCTGATAAGCTTGTAGCGGATGTCCGGTTGTAATGAGGCAATCAATTTGCTGATTTGATCTACATTATATTGATTGTTTAAAAGCCCGGGAACAATCACTGTCCTTATTTCATAGAGCTTGCTCTGTTCAGCTAAAAATCTTACATTTTCCACTACTGTACCATTGTCTTGTCCTGTAAGCATTTGATGTTCACGGGGATCAAAGGCTTTGACATCGATCATGGCCATATCCATGACTTCCAGGAGCTCTTTCTCTTCCCATAAGGGGATATACCCGTTGCTGTCTAGAAAGGTTGACAGTCCCAGTTTTTTCGCTTCTGTAAATAAAGCTGTCACAAAGTCTACCTGCAGGGTACACTCTCCACCGGAAACGGTGATGCCTTGAATAAAGGCTTTTACCTTTCGGGTTTCCCTCATCACATCTTCAACAGCCATTGGCATTACTTTTGGTGAGCTCTGCAACTGACATGCTTTAAGACATGCATCACACTGCTGGCATAAAGATTGATCCCAGGTCACCTTATCCTCTTTTAAAGATAATGCCCCATAGGGGCATGCCTCGATACACTGGCCACAGTGACTGCAGTGACGAATTGTCTCAGGGTTGTGACAGTAGAGACAATCAAAATTGCAGCCCTGAAGAAATATGACGGTTCTGTTTCCCGGTCCGTCTACGGAGCTAAAAGGGAGTATTTTATTGACATGTCCCAGAATCATGACTTCTTACCTTTCGTTCCAGTACTTTTTGATTCTTAACGGATCCCAATCCCAGTACAACCGTATCCTGGAGTACCTGCTGTCCTGCGTTCAGTTTCTCCATGTCTGACTTTTTCACAAGATATCCGGTAATCCGTATCACATCAGAATCCGAAGCATAGATAGAGAAGTACCGCATTTTTTCCTGAAAGGCACCCTTAATAATATCTAAGATGTATTGGGGATTTTTCTTGGTTGTATCATCAAAAGGAAAAATGTCACCGATCCCTGAAGGGAAGAATTTGTGAAACTTTGCTGCCTGCATCAGATGTACATGAAGCTCCGGTTCTTCCCCTATGGGGATTCTGCATCCGGGACTGGTATTTTTATCGGTATCGATGCCCACCTGGGCATGAAGCAGATATCTACCTTTAGAGACTTTACAGTATGGATTCTGATGCTTATTGACTTCCTCTTCCATTTTTTCAATAATTCTGTATCCCAACTGGTTGGCTCTTTCACTGTGACCAAATTTGTCTTGAAGCTTCTCCGCAGAAAGCAAATGATTGACGCACTCTGCCAAGCCAAACATACCGAACATACCGGTAAACCGATCTGCAGATATTAATTCCTCTTTTACAAGGAAGTGGGTTTCAAAAAATCCGCTCTCCTCCACCAGGAATCGAACCCGCTCATCCATATATCCAGCCATTCTGTTCATGGCATCAGGTAGTACATTATTGATAAAATCCTCTTCATCGGCGGCTTTTTTCCCTAAGCCTGCCAGATTCAAACGTACCAATGTATAGCTTCCGCCGCCGATGGGCAGCCCGTTATAGCAGCTGGCAATAGCATATTGCTCTCCAAACTCTCCTGAGAACATTTCATGATTTGCAAAACTAGGCTTTGCAGTAACAAGCGCCGTCTCTACAGCTTCCAGGGCAAATGCCTCCGGTGTCTGACTGCTGAACTTGATGGTTAGATTCGGTATAGCATGCTGCAGCTCCTTTTCTGCCTTCAAAATCAATCTGCCCGCCTTTGTTTCTTCCGGACCGATGTTGGCATGACAGAAGGAATCCGTTAAGGTTCTGTCGATATGGGTCAGAAACAACTTAATGGCCTTGTAAGCTTCTTCCTCATCTTGAATAAAAGGCTCCAACAGCTTGTCGATATTCCCCACATATACGGGAAAAGATGTGATGGATGGAACATGCTTATACAGAATCATTAAACTGTTTATGGCTTCCCATAAATCCTTTGGCGGGTCCAGCTTTAAAAACTGACTGCCTTGCTTCATGAATTTTTCATAGTCCGGCACAATATATCTGGGCCTGTAGGGAGCATGCCCCTCAAACAGGTCGCATATGATCCCTTCGTCCCTATACTGCTGTGCTTTGTCGCTGATCTTCAGTACGTTGATGCTATTTTCCGCCGCCCTGGCAAGGCTGATCACTTTTTGCTCATAGGTTAGCGTACTGTCTTTGATTATACTTATGATATCACTCATCTTTAACACCTCTGTTATGACTTATGGTCTATCTTTATCTTATCATGATACCCACTTAAGGCATAGATAAAAACTTTTAAAAATTTTCATGAATAATTAACTTTATTGGAGACTGCTGAAAAAGCAACTTATCGCCTAGGCAACACATGGGGACAGGGCCCCAGTCCGGTAAAAAGCACACCGGACAGTGTACCAGTCCCCAAGTCTTGCCAGAGAGTTAGCATTTAGCGGAACGGTTACTAACCGTTCCCTACAGATATTTTGACCTTGTAGGGAATGGTCAGTGACCATTCCGATTGATTAAGATCCTCTGTCACACATCTATAAAGCCAGCTTCTTATATAGTATCTACAACATCTGAGGCTTTTTGCAGTGTAAAAAAGAAGGCCACACCTCTATCCGTATTTCTAACGCCAAATTGACTGCTGTGGAGTTCCAGAATATTTTTCACAATGGAGAGGCCCAAGCCTATTCCTCCCAGCTTGCGATTTCGGGAAGCTTCAATCCGATAGAACCGATCCCAAATCTTATCGATCTTATCCTCATCAATGAGGTCTCCTTCGTTTTCAATGTTTATGGTAATATGATCATCCTGGCAGCGAACAATCATATAGAGGTTTTTCTCCTCATAAGTATGCCTGATACCGTTACTCAATAAATTCATCAACACCTGTTCTATCCTTCGTCGATCTCCATATACCATCACTTCCTGCTCATCCGTTTGTGTGATTATATGAATCCCTTTATGCTCAGTTTCATGGGACAATTTTATTTGAACCTGCTGCATCAGGTCAATGATGTCGAATGCTTCTTCATCCAGTTTGTAGCCTCCTGATTCCAGCTTTGACAGCTCCAGCATATCCATAACCAAACCATTCATCTTGTCTGATTCATCTAAAATGACGTCAATATAATGATCTATTTTCTTCTGTGAAATATCATCTTTTATACCCTCTGCAAAACTTTTAATAATACTGAGGGGTGTCTTTAATTCATGGGAAACCGAGGAAATGAATTCTTTCCTCATGACCTCCAGTTTGCGCTCTTTTTCAATATCCTTCTTTAGCTGCTCATTGGCAATCCGCAGCTTTTCAATATTTTCGCTGAGGTTGTTAGACAATAGATTGATACTGCGGGAGAGACTGCCGATTTCATCCTCTGACAGGATTTCCAGTTGCTCGGAAAAGTCCATGTTCGCCATCTTCACGGCCACTTGATTCATCCGAATTAATGGTCTTGCAATCAATTTTGAAAAAATAAGGGCTAACAGGATAATAATTGAAAGGGCACCCGCAAATACATACGCATAATAATCCTTCATGACCTTTATGGCCTCATCCACGGGCTGCAGGGATGTCATCACAAAAATCGTTTCATGTACTTTCCCATCCTTCATAAAAGGCCTTGTAAGTACTACATTTTCTGTGCCATTCATGGGATCCCTATACTGATACCTTACCAGTTTTGATTCATTGCTTTGCATATCCCGAGTTTTGGATAGCCAAAACCATTGATCAATGGCACTGAGAAATAAATTCATTTTATAAGGCATCATTAAATCTGCCTTGCGGGGTATATTTAAGGCTGTGATTTTGCCGGTAACCTCTACCGATTGTATTTCAACGACCGCAGGTTGAAGGGCAACGGAAAAATTCTCTAAATTCATACCATCCTTTTTTATTTTGAATACATCAATACCTTCATTTACTTCAGCTTTACCGGCTGATTCAAAAACAATAGAGGAATCGGCTGATACTTCAATTTTTTCCACAGGAATCTTTGTCCCTATAACCTTAATTTCTTTCGCCGCAGCCGCCGCTGCTACGCCTTTTACCAATTGATTCTTAAACGCCCCCCATGTTTTGTCCCCGGAAACAATGCTGGAAAGTCCCAACGTACGCTGGTCACTGTCCAGGTAGATCCCTTCCACCTCAACAGGTTTTCCCACCGCCAGATCAAGCTCTTCAAAGGCCTCAGAGTAGGCGATGTTACTTAAAGGAATGGTAATTTCCTTACCTTTCTCTGTCATGATCACCATTTCAAAGCTGTTCATATGTTTGACAACGCCGTTATCATCCAATATGGCCATCAATGCACTGCTGTTATCCATGAATTCGTTAATTTTGCCATTTAGCTGCCTTTCATCCCAGTTTCCCTCAGTATAGTCAACTGTAAATTCTTCCAGCTGGTTTTGTATCTTATCAATTTTTTTATAAACGTAAAATTTCTCAAAAAATAGCGATTGACTAACCAACGCAAGGATGAGGAAAGCAGAAAAGAATACTGTGGTAATCCCGAAAAGCTTCACTACAATACTATTTTTCTTCATTTTCCCACCTCAAATTTATAGCCTGCCCGTATAACCGTACCGATATGTTTTGCTTTCTCTCCCAACTTGCTTCGCAGCTTTTTAATATGGGTATCGACCGTTCGCAAATCCCCATAATAATCATAGCCCCAAACACTGCTCAAAATATTTTCCCTAGATAGTACCAACCCTTTGTTCTCGACTAAGTACAATAGCAGCTCGAATTCTTTATGTGCCAGTTCGATAAAACAACCATCACATTTTACCGTCCTTGACAATTTGTTGATTTCAATTCCTTCGATGCGTATGACGCCGTCTTCTCCGCCAATCGATCCTTCTGCTCTCTTAAGCAGCATTTTTGCCCTGGCAACCAGCACCTTGGGGCTGAAGGGCTTGGTGACATATTCGTCGGCACCAAAATCAAACCCCATCAGCTGATCATCCTCGTCAGACCTGGCCGTCACAATAATAATGGGCACCTGAGAAATCTTTCGAATTCTTTTACACACCGTCCAGCCATCCATCTTGGGCATCATGATATCTAAGATAATTAGATCAATGGTATTACTATCAAATAATTCCAGGGCTTGCTGCCCATCCTCTCCCTGAATGACATTGAAGCCTTCACTGATAAAGTAATCTGTCAGGATTTCCCGCATTCTCTCCTCATCTTCTACAAGCAAAATATTCTTCATATGCCGATCCTTTCCTATACTTTAGATTTCCCACACAGAATTAGAATCATAAAAGACAAACACCTACTTATCTCATTATAGTATATAAGTAGGTATTTATCATCCTTATCTAGTTTCCAGTTTGTGCATCGACTTCAGGTTTTTGTATCAGGATCTCTCCCATTTCTTCAAACTGCTTTCTCATAATTTCATGAATATCGATGGTTTTACCCTTGGCCGTAATCTTTGTAGCCATGAATGGTTTCATTCCTTCCATATCAGGAAGTTGTTCAATCTTTACTTCACCTGTATTTTCATCGATAGTCTTTCCTATTTTGAAAACTCGGGCTGCCGCGGCAGGTACGCTGTTTTCAACAATACCCTCTTCTCCATTCTTTATAAAGTCTACTGTTTGACCATCCACCTTGATCTTTTCGAAAAGCTGATCTTTATCCAGTTTAATAGCCTCTGAAACGATTTGCCCGTCCACCGTTTTAATGACACTTATAACAGCAGACTCTCCTTCTTTCAGCATCTTAATTTCTTCTCCATCAACGCCCTCAGCGACTTCTCCCATTTTGACAATAAATGCTTTTTTTTCGGCAGGAAGCCCTGCAGCCGCTTCCTCTGACAGCGCAATATTTACACCACCTTCACCAAACATCACGGGTTCATGTCCTTCCAGTGTAATACTGTCACCCTTTGTTAAATCCAGAGCTTTGAATTCTTCTGATTCTTTGACAGGCAGAATGGGCACTGTATATGTAACACCATCCTCATCTTTTACCACCAAGTCAAAGTCCCTCAATTCTTCCACTGTACCGGTGATTTTCTTCACCTCCGTTTGAATCCCCTTAGCTGCTATGATTTGTGTCTTTTCTTCCTGAATCTTCTCTTCTGCCATAGCCGCTGTACCAAGTCCCATCATCAGCACGGCCGCCATACCTAATGCAGCAATCTTTTTCATCATTTTGATAACGCCTCCTTAATTTGTTGTAATTTCCTTTACAAGTTGATTATAAACGGAACTTGTGTACTCCATGTGTCCTTGAGGTGAAGTCAAAATGAATTATCGGTAAATCTATCGTGTATGCATTTTTCCTTTATCCTAAAAGCTTAAAGGCTGCTTACCTCACGATGGATAAGCAGCCTTTAAAATTTACCTATGGAATGATCCTGCCATGAATCGTATACGTTCCTTCAGTAGTTGTCAGCTTTATACGATTCTGTTCCACGATTAGATCATAAAGTCCCATAGGTTTATTCCAATAATAGTTCCCTTCTGGGGTACGAATCATAAATGCTCGAGAAAAAATATTGTTGGGTCTTTCCAATTTTGAATACAAGTACATCGAACTATCATCGTTAAGGGTTATGTCCATGGTTTGGCCGCCTTTATTGATTAACATACCACGATTGTTCGATTCTCCCATTGCTGCTTGCTGCAATATCTGTGAGAAGTCCTCTGCCTTATAGACCTGGGTAAGGGCTTGTCGATAGTAAGCCATATCCAATTGGTCTGCTGTTTCCTTTTTTTCTAAGATAAGCTTCATCTGCCCTTCGGTGAGCTTACCCTTTTTCATCAGCGTATTCTTCTGATCCAACAAACCAAAAAAGTCCTCCAAGGCAGTCCGGTGGGCTAGGGTAATCTCTTCCACAGCCTTCTCCGTGGGAGAGTCTTGAAAACCCATCATGAGCTTAATCACCTTGTCATAGTCAGCCATTGTCTTTTCATAGGAAATCTCGTCTGCTTCCGTTGCTTCCAGGGAATAATAACCAATAACCAAAAAGATGGCGATCAATAACAGCCACTTGGTATGCTTCATAAACATAACCCTTTCCATCACTAAATGATATAGATTTACGCCTTTAAAATGGTATTTTGTCCTGCGGGACAGCACAAAGAGAGACTGCTGAAAAACTCAAGTTATTTGAGCAGGAAGGGCAAGACTTGGGGACTGGTACGCTGTCCGGTGTGTTTTTCGCCGGACTGGGGCCCTGTCCCCATGTGTTGCCCTGGACGATGTAGTACTTTTTCAGTGGCCTCCACAGAGACCGTCCCCTACGAAAAATACATTCTGTTCTAGGAGCGTAGATTTTTTTATATTTCTACATCTATTCTTTCCCAAGGGAGTCCTTTTTATCATTTGCCTTAAAAAGGCGTTAATGCTTGTTTTAATACTTTAGCTGCCCTATAAGGATCTTTTGCCGTCATGATATAGGACATCACCGCAATTCCATCTGCTCCTGCCGACATCACCTGCTGCACATTGTCAGGCTGAATGCCGCCCAATGCAATCACCGGAATGGATACCTGTGCTTTGATTCCTTGAAGCAGCTCCAACCCCTTGGGTGCTGCTCCCTTTTTACAGTCCGTTTCAAAGATATGGCCTGCAAGGAGATAACTGGCTCCCTGTTTTTCTGCATCCGCTGCTTCTTCTATGCTGTGAATAGATGCTCCGACTAAACCTATATGCGAAGGCTTCTTTTCAACAATATCCCCATAGGTTCTATGCAGCCCATCTGCACCACATGTGCTGACAGCATCAGCATGACTATGCAGAATCAGCTTCGTCCCTGTTCCTTTGATGATTTCCTTTGCCTTAAAAGCCATATCCACATAGGCGTCATAGGCCAAATCTTTCTCTCGAAGGATCACTGCATCCACGCCGCCTTTGGCAGCCTCCCCAATCACGTGGAAGTATGCATCATGCGATACCAGGTGTCTATTGGTTATCAAATACAGCATTTATACATCCTCACGTAAGATATTGATGTTTTTGCCTTCCATAATCTTATTCATATTTCGCATGGAGCACATTTTACCGCACATAGTGCAGCTGTCCTCATGAGCCGGCATGGATTCTTCACGATATCTTTTGGCTTTCTCCGGATCAATGGCCAATTCAAACATTCTTTTCCAATCCAACTGCTGTCTCGCCCTGCTCATTTGATTGTCCCAATCCCTGGCCCCAGGGATATTTTTCGCGATATCACCGGCATGGGCAGCTATTTTGGAGGCAATGATCCCTTCCTTCATGTCTTCAAGGGTTGGAAGTCTTAAATGCTCGGCCGGTGTTACATAACAAAGGAAATCTGCACCACTGCTGGCAGCAATGGCTCCGCCAATGGCACTGGTAATATGGTCATAACCGGGAGCAATATCTGTCACAATTGGCCCCAACACATAGAACGGCGCTCCATGGCACAGCTTTTTCTCCAGCAGCATGTTGGCTTGTATTTCATTGATAGCCATATGTCCCGGACCTTCAATGATTACCTGTACATTTCTCTCCCACGCTCTCAGGGTCAACTCTCCTAAGGTAATCAATTCTTTAATTTGAGAAGCATCCGTAGCATCATGAATACTGCCGGGTCTGCATGCATCTCCTAAGCTTAATGTCATATCATATTTCTCACAGATATCCAGCAATCTGTCATAGTACTCATAAAACGGATTCTCGTTGCCGGTCAGCTCCATCCACGCATAAATCAATGAGCCTCCCCGTGAAACGATATTGGTCAGTCTTTTGTTGCGTTTGAAGACCTTTGCTGCTTCCCTGTTGATTCCGGCATGGATCGTCACAAAATCCGCACCATCTTCAGCATGCTTTTCCACTACACGAAGAAACTCTTCTGCTGTGATATCTTTTAGTTCCTTATCATAGAAGCCAACTGCATCATAAACAGGTACCGTACCGATAAGAGCCGATGACATCTCCACCAATCTTTTTCTAAACTCCTCTGTTTTTCCGAAGGAGCTTAAATCCATGATTGCCTCTGCCTTCATATCAAGGGCTGTCTTTACCTTTTCCATTTCAGCATCCATATCACAGCAGTCTTTGGAGATGCCTAGATTAACATTGATTTTTGTCCGCATACCCTCTCCGATACCTTCTGGGTCTAGACTTCTGTGGTTCTTATTGGCAGGAATAACCACCTTGCCCTCAGCAATTCTTTTTCTTAATACTTCAATATCGATTTTTTCCTTTTTCGCTACGATTTCCATTTCTCTTGTAATGATGCCTTTTTTCGCTGCATCCATTTGTGTTGTATAGTTCATCTTTTTGCTCCCCCTTATTATCTTTATTATCATAGTTCCATTTATATCAATGACATGTCCTTACTTACGGTATTTTAATAGAATAGGCTACTGGCTGCTAGCTACTAGCTACTGGTCAATAGCAAGAAGCTTAATATCGCTCATATACTAGAGATATATGAGTCTGCTGCTTTGCAATTAGACGTTTATGTTTAAAACTTTTCGCAGCATTTTTACCTTATCTTCGATAGACGGTGCGCCAACAATATCCGATATCAACGCAAAGCACTTTCCTCCATGAGCTTTTGCCTGGGAGATATTCTCTTCGTTGATCCCTCCAATGGCCACATAAGGAATCGAAATATGCTTTGAAACCCACTGCAAGTAGGCCAAGCCTTCTGATGGTTCGGGATTTTTTTTCGTTGTCGTAGGAAATACAGGTCCCACACCTATGTAGTCTACACGCATTTCCACTGCATTCAACGCCTGGTGGGAATTGTGGGTTGATAAACCGATGATCATATTCCCCGCTATTCTCCTGGCCTCATCCACAGGGATGTCGTCCTGTCCCAGGTGGATTCCATCTGCTTCTACGCACAATGCAATATCAATGTCATCATTGACAATAAACAGAACGCCTTCATCCCGGGTCATTCTGCGTATGGTTTCACATTCCTTGTATTTTTCCAGCTTGCTCTTACTTTTTTCCCGATACTGGATCACTTGGATGCCTGCAGCCATCATCTGGCGGACAACCTCCAGATTGTTTCTTCCTGCGGATAATGCTTCACAGGTGATGCCATAAATGTCCGTGTCCAAGAAAGCTTTATTCACTTGGAAGGCTTTCTCGATATCATATACCTTGTATCTAAGCTGCTCGTAAATTTTGGACTCCCGGTAATGTCCTACGACTTTGAGACATTCCTCTATGCTTCGGAGCCCTTCCTGTACCCTTTTGAAATTGGATGCGATGAGATCTTTTGGATTCTCCTTTTTGTCCAGCGTACTGGTAGAAGAAATTTCAAATCCTACATCATTGCCTGAATCACGGTGCTGAATCAGATTTTCGCTGACAAAGCTTTTTCTCACCCGATGTCTCAGTTCCCGGAGTTCTTTTGTGATGCGCTGATTTTCAATAACAAATCTTGATATATCCTCCAGCACCCGAATCCCCTCGGAAACCCTATTGATATTAGCATCAATCATTCTATAGAAATTCATAGCATACACCTCTTTAGATTTCTTCTTGCCATTATACTTCCATCCAATCCTTAAATATAGGCTGATATCCCTTTGAAAGGATCGCCTGCCTTATTTCATTTACGTTCCGTGTATCCGAAATCTCAAATTGACTTTCGCTCTTCGTATCAGAAGAGTGTCCTCCCACCTCCGTAGAAACACCTGCTGACATTTTTGTTACGCCCAAAGGAATCAAATGGTCACGCAGACCTTGTCTTTCCCTTGTGGATATGGTAATTCCCGCCCTGGGTAGGAAAAGTCTCAAAGCCAGCATAATCTGTACCAAATCCTTGTCTTCTACAGAATAAATATCGCTAAATCCGCCAATGTGAGGTCTGATACGGGGTAGGGACACACTGACTTCCACATCGGTATATTTATTTTGCAGATAGTTTGCATGTAGTCCCGTAACAAAGGCCTCTTGTCTCCAATCATAAAGACCCAGCAGTGCACCTACATTGACGCTTCTTATGCCCGCCCTGCATGCCCATTCCGGTGCATCCACTCGAAAATGATAGTCCTTTTTGGGCCCGCTAAGGTGCAGCCTGTCATAGGTGGCCTCATGATAAACCTCCTGATAAATGGTTAAGCCATCTACCCCTGCTTCAATAACCTGTCGATATTCCTCTTCCTTCAATGGATAAATCTCAATGGAGATAGCGTCAAAATATTTCCTAAGTACGCCGACAGCCTCTGCAATATAGCTTACAGGGGTTTTTGCCCTGGATTCTCCCGTGAGGATGAGTATATGCTTTAAACCCGAGGCTGCAATGACCTTTGCCTCCTGTTCAATTTCCTCCATGGTCAGCTTCTTTCTCCCAATTTTATTATCTGTATTGAAACTGCAGTATACGCATCGATTGACACAGAAATTGGACAGATACATGGGCGTATACAGCAAAATGGTTCTGCCAAAGTGCTGCTGGGACAATTGATGGGCTCTTTGGGCTACAGTCTCGAGATACTTAGAAGCTGTTGGAGATAACAGGGCCAGGAAATCCCACTGATCGATTCTATCTTTTCCTATAATTTCCTCAATATTCTTTTCAGTAATGCTGTCAAAATACTCTCTATAGGATAAATCCTTGACCTTTGTATATTCTTCATAAAATCCCATTATGCATCTCCTTCATGTAAAAAGCCTGTCAACGGTGAAGATGCACTGGCAAATGTAGCCTGTGGCCCCATTTTAGACAGATAAGCCATTCTTCCTGCTTTAACTGCCAATCCGAAGGCTTCTCCCATGGCTGCGGGATTCGGGGATGTGGCAATGGCTGTATTGACCAATACTGCTTCTGCTCCCATTTCCATGGCTTTTGCGGCATCAGATGGCTTGCCGATCCCCGCATCTACAATAATCGGTACAGGGATTTCTTCAATGAGGATTTGAATCAGTTCCTCTGTTCTGATTCCACGATTGGTCCCGATGGGAGATCCTAAGGGCATGACAGCTGCTGCCCCGGCTTCCACCATACGCTTCGCAGCCATCAAGTCCGGACTCATATAAGGCAGCACAACAAAGCCTTCCTTTGCCAAAATCTCTGTAGCTTTCGTAGTCTCTTGATTATCCGGCAGGAGATATTTATTGTCGGAAATCACCTCAATCTTTACCCAGTTTCCGCATCCCATGGCACGGGCCAATCTTGCAATCCGTACTGCCTCTTCGGCATTTCTGGCACCGGAAGTATTGGGCAGCAGGATACAGTCCTTTGGTATGTACTCCAACAGGTTATCCTCTTGGTTGTCAATGTTTACCCGTCTTACTGCCATGGTCACCACTTGAGTACCGCATTTTCGGATGACTTCTGGCATCAACCTGTTGTTTGCAAATTTACCTGTTCCAATGAATAATCTGCTTTTCAGTAAAACGCCACCTATCTTTAATTGATCCATAATACCCTCCTTACACATCTTTTTCTCCTAAAATAAGTCTCAATACCATATTGGCCTGATGATTAGCAGCAATGGCCACCCTAGGTGCCATCAGACCACAGCCCGGCTTTGCTTCAGATGTACTATCACCCACCAAATAGAAATGCTCCTTTATTTTCCAGGTGATAATTTCATTGTTGGAAAAATATCCTGCCATACCGGATGCTGCCACGATGGACTTTTGTGGATAGGTTTTCAACCATGTATTTACCAGTTCTGCCTTACACTTTGGATCATCAAAGGCCTCCACCATCACATCTACGCCTTGAAAGCAGTCAGCTATATTCTGGCTGGTGAGGTATACATTTTCTGTAACGATCTCAACAAAAGGATTCACTTCCATAAGCAATTCCTTGAGAGCCTCTGTCTTATACATGCCTATATGACGGACAAAGTACTGCTGCCGGTTGAGATTGCTGGGTTCCACCACATCATAATCTGCCAGTATAAGTTTGCCTATGCCTAATCGTGCAAGGGATAAAGCCACATTGGAGCCTAATCCCCCAAGACCTGCAATCCCTACACAGGCTTTTTTCACCTTCTCGAACACACCTGGGGTATGTCTAGCGGTCAGTAATGCTTCAAGTTCCCCTTGGTCAGGTACTTTACCTCGCTGTATAAGTGTAATTTTATCCCCATCCTTCAAGGGTACATCCTCTTTGATGATAAATCCGTTTAACACGATAATATCAGCATCCGGCTTTACGCGTTCCCTCACATCAAAGGCCGTTGTTTCTTTTTCCATCTCAAAATATCTCTCATTGATATAAACAGCCATTTAACCGCCTCCTACAAAGCTGACAATCTCTACTTTATCATCTCCCTGAAGAAGCCATACGCCATATTCATCCTTTGATACAATCTGTAGATTCACTTCCACAACTACTGTATCCTGACGTAAACTGAGTTTCTCCAATAGCTGTGCTATGGTAATCGCTGCTGGCAGCTCCATCTCTTTTCCATTCACAAACATGTTGTTCCCTCCCTTCACTTACGATGACAACAAAAAAATGTACAAATCCATAGAGAATTTGTACATTTTTTACAGCAACAATGAACATTCCCTACGTTAGCATTACCCAAGTCAGGTTCGGAGGGTCAGAGATAACATCTCTTTCTCAGCCTGTCCATACAGACTCCCCTTGTTCTAGCTATTCAATTATTGAAACGAAAAAAGCTTACCCGTCGGTAAGCTTCATAAAAGTCTTTATCACTTTCACAGCTGCTTCCCTCCGGTAGTACAAACTACATCAGGTTCAGAGGGTTAGGATTTCTCCTTCTCAGCCTAAAGGCACCCCTAGCAAATGGTTTTTCTTTTTCTCTATCAGTATACAATATTTATGGAAGGAATAGAAGAGAAATTTTCTAAATACATATACATTTCATCTATTCCATTGTTGAAACTATTGAAGATATCTATCGTTGAGAAGAAGCCTAAGAGTAACATATTAATTAGTTATTGTTTGCTAGTCATTCATTACTTTAGTCGAATTTTATCTTTATTTGACGAATTGTTTTTATTTTCTTCAGAACTATTTTATGTTACATTATTTTACATATAATTCATTATGTGACAATTTTTTATACAGGGAGGTAAATAAATGTCAAGGATTGGCAAAATTTCTAGTCGCATTAGTCACTCAGTACGACAAGACAGAGATAGTTCTAATAAAGAAAGACAGATTAGAGAAAAAAATCAAAAAAAATTACAAGATTCCATTAGACGTGCTGGCCCAAAAGTAGAGAAAAAATTAAAAGACGCTGTTAAAACACAACTCAACCGTACAATAGCTGACGGAGCAACTTTTACTGGGGCTGCAGTTGCTACATACAAGAAAACAAAAGACCCAGTTAAAGCAGTTGGCGCAGGTGTTGTTGCAGTTAAAGCAGTTCATTTATATGAATCCGCTGACAAAATGGTTAAACTCGGCGATAGACTAATAAAAGGCACAAATTAATATATACACAACAAATGGGAAGGCTAATTCACAATTTTCCTTCCTATTTGATTAACTATTTTATTCTTAAAGAGGGATATTTATGCTCCATAAATTATTCTACAAAAGTAGATACCAGCATAATATAAGTATTATTTATTTTAGAGATGAAAACCTAAATGACAAGGAATCATTAGTTATATTACCAATGGACCAAAATTTAAACGAAGAATGGTCTATTAACATTGAAACCTCTGGTGAACTCATTTACAAATTTATCTCAGATAGTATGTATATTATAAATGATCCCCATGCTGAAAGTTATATCGAGATAGAAGGGCAAGGCATATGGTCAAAGGTTAAAGAATCGCAATCTAGAATGAAAAAGAAAATGCCTAACGTTAGAAATATTTACATATGCAAGGATATTGATGATAATTACAATCCAATTGAAAGTACGAATATAATTAAACCTGTTGATAACCTTATGATTTGCCATACCGAAATAATAAGTATTTCTGAAGATTTTCTTATTAGCATGTTTTGGAAAGATGAAAGTGGTATTGTTTTGCTGCCATTGATAATTTAGTTAAATTTGATGGTCGAAAGGAACGTATCGTATTTACGGGTGTTAATATCAAAGATATAATTAATACAAACGTATTCCAAAACGGAAAATATCAAGTTGAAGTTTTCATTAATGGAGTTTTAAGTAGCTCTATAGAATTCTGTATCAAAAAACTATTGAATTACGGCAGTAATCTTCATAAGAACCAAAGTCTATACAAGAAAATAGAAAACTATATTTAATAGAATAAATAAAGTTAAAATGGAGGCCATTTTAATGAATAAACTTACTTTTCTAATATATCATTTTGCTTTACATTTCGGGTTAGTTTATGTGACCATATTAGGTATTGTTTACTTGTTTTCAAGAAAAAGTCATAATGCTGAAAAGTTCTCGCTTTTTAACATCTGGGCCTTCATTGGCGCATTAGGTAACTCAGTATTTAGATTGCTTGATAAACTCAGTTAATGAATGACTTGAAAAATAATAGATTAATCAATTTTGCTATTTGTTTAGAGTTAGAAGAAATCCCCTCACTCATACGAGGGTTTTCATCTATATTTAGCTCCATTCACCTGAATTAGGGATTCTTGCTGTCTAAATTATTGAGGCGAGGTCAATGAATAACTACCTGTATTTAGCGGACGGGTTCAATAACATAAAGAACAATAACCTTTCCATACTTGCTAGCATGGATTACAGATAAAATAATGTCAGACAGTACGAAAAAGAAAGTTTTCCCATGCTTCGGCTATATCGAAAGGTATCAGTAGGTCGTGGGAAACGCTTTTTGCATTGTGCAACCGTTGAATCTCCTAATATGGCATTATCTTTACCATTTCCATGCTGTAGTTTTTTGGCAATTTATTTGTAATCTAATCGTAATATAGAATATATTGACATATTGACATATATCTCGAAGCAATGATAGGATAATATTGTAAAAACAAACATATGTTTCAGGGGTGGTTGCTATGTATTTTGACTTTGAAGATTTTAAAGACGGCTTTATCAGTTTTACCGAGTTTTGCGGAAACAAAATTATTTATCCAATTCTTTTAGTTCTTTCAGGCATATGTAGTTATTATACTTGGTTATCAATTCAAGCATTGCCTAAGCCCGAGACAATTCCCGAATTAATAGGATATCTATTTAATAATCATGAAGGATATTTTAAGGCATTTTGGCTTACTCTTTTAGTTTCTATTTTAATAGGCTTACTTAGTTTCGGAACTATGGGATTTGGAATAAGATTCGATGAATTACATAAAGCTTTACGAATTATGTTTGTAATTCTTGGAATAGGGATATTTATTTCAGGAGTTTATTTCTTTGGATACTTTTTATTGCTTTTATTGGTTTTAGTAATAGTTGGAGCATTTGCAATTGCAATATTTAGTGATAGTGGAAGTAGTGGAAAAAGAAGTAGAAGATATTAAGCATTACTTTGCTATTAATGGCTGTCCAGTAGCTGACTGGATGGCTTTTTTTGTATTAGCAAAAACTGATTTGCATATTTTTTGGTCTAAGGGTAACATCTAAGCATCAATTCATACATCTAACGACTATAATTTCACCTACTATAGATCATGCCTTATTCTGGAGTGATCTCATGTCTTTATTCTTTTCATAACTATTCTAAAATCATCAATATTATTGTTTATACGTAATGGAATCCAATAATAATACCTCGGATAACCTAGCTTGCGTGCTAATATATCTTCATTGCCAATAATTCTAAGAAACTCATATGTAACCTCAATATGCTGAATACTATCAAACTCTCCGTTCTTGCGAAGCTCATCGACACGCTCCCTTAACTTTCTACTTTCCCTAATAATAAATATTTTCTTTTCCATTATTTTATTCTTGCCACTATTTTTGCACGCTTCCTGCTTTTTAATTTTCTTTATTTTTTCTGCAATATTATCTAAAGTATGTTGAATCATTCCACTATTCCATAAATGACTATTAATATCATAATGATTCTTTGCATTCATAATTTGTTGCAGAATCCTGTTTTGTAATTCACTAATGTTTGCATAGTCAAAATAATTACTCAAAATTAATTTGTTTGCTTTATCTTGTATTCTCTTTAATTCTAAATTTAATCTTTTATCCTTTTCTGGTGAATAATCATTTGCCATAGGGCAATTCCACCTTTCTCACTGGCCCATATTCTACTTAAAACTATTTATCTTCTTGTATTTTACAAATATGAAAAATATATACTATTTGATTTAATTATACCAAAATATTCAAGTAATAATCTTCCTCATGTTGCAATATAGGCATTAAGTTGCATAAAGCAATTATTGTTAATAAAAAACAATTATGCATTTAGAGGAATTCTGGGAAGTTCTGTCGTATTTTCTAAAGTAAGCAATGAAGAATAAAGACAGGCTTGAATAAAAAAGTCTAGAATTAAGAGGAGATAAGAAAATGATTCAATCGATCGTTCACATAGCTCTCGTCGTGAAAGATTATGACGAGGCTATAGAGTTTTATACAAAGAAGCTTAATTTTACGTTAGTTGAAGATACTTACCAGCCTGAACAAGATAAACGATGGGTAGTCGTATCTCCCCCCGGCTCAGTCGGTACAACAATATTACTTGCAAGAGCATCTAAGCCTGAACAAGAACCATTTATAGGTAACCAGTCGGGTGGTAGAGTTTTTCTCTTTCTAAATACGGATGATTTTTGGAGAGACTATCATGAAATGATCTCAAGGGGAATAGAATTTGTGAGAGAACCAAAAGAACAATCGTATGGAATGGTGGCAGTATTTAAGGATTTATACGGAAACCTATGGGATTTGCTAGAGCTGAAAGAAGATCATCCGATTATGAAACGAATTAAGTAGTAAGTTGGGATATTTTACATTATAAGAAGACTATACACAACTTGAACTATAGATATTTTATATGTGTTATCTGTATCAGGCGGTGGTAATTTTGGATAAAGAAAAAAATAAAATTACCTTTTATCATCGAGACAATATAGAAATTGTTCAAGGAAAGAGCGTTCATTCTTTCCCTAGGCACAGTCATAATGCCTTTTGTATTGGCATGGTGACCGATGGTAGAATATAATTAAGCTTGAATGAACAGGAATATATCTTAGAAGAAAATAGTGTTTATTTTATCCCTCCACTAACAGAGCATACCATCATATCTATTAATAATATGCAATATGGTTATACGGTAATATGCTTACATAATGATTCTGCAGCGCAGTACACTAATGCTTTACTAGATAAGTATGTTTACAAAGACAAAGAGCTAGCAATGCGAATTTTAGACATAGGTCGGAGATTTAATGATACAAACGACCTCCAACGGTTAGAAAATGAGATAAATCAGCTTTTGATAAAGAACGTAGAAATAGTTTGTAGTTTTACAAAACAAATGCATAATGAAACAGTTCTATCCGCTGTAAGTTTTATAAATGAACATTTAGATGAACCTTTTGACTTGAAAAAAATGTCTGATCATACGTATATATCGAAATATCATTTGATTAGATTATTTAAAAAGAAAATGGGTGTTGCTCCATATCAATTTTACATACAAGAGAAAATCAAAAAAATAAGACAAGGGTTGTTAAAAGGACAACCCATTGTTGATTTGGCTTGTAATTTGAATTTTTCAGACCAAAGTCATTTATGCAATACCTTTAAAAAACACGTTGGTCTAACGCCAATACAATTTAAGAAAAACTATAAAGAAGACAGCATGTCTATACAGAAATTGATATTTGGAGAGTGTAAATAATTTTGTGGGTTTGGATTGGAAGGATCTCCAATCTGGTAGAATAGTATATTAAATTGAAGATAGATTACGGCTAGGATTGCCAAGATTATTCTGATCTATGCATGGATTTGAA
>JBMOKU010000064.1:0-3240 GCA_049324315.1 Bacillota bacterium
AGTATGGCATATAACCAGTTTAAAGAATATTTTGGAATTGGCAGTGAAAAAGGAGAATTTAGTATTAAAGATTTTGTAAGTCACTTAAGTGGGCAAGTTCCCCTGAAGTACTGCATATCAGATGAAAAAAGAAAAACAATCTTACGATATGACAGACTAGATAATGAGGGTGATGGAATATATCCTATCGGACTAACAAATTGGGAAGTTGTTCATGTAAAAAACCCTAAATTGCCAAATGATAAATATCATAGAACAGCTAAGAATCTAGCGAAGACAAAAGAATTGTATCCAGAAATCTATAAGGCTACTAAGGATCTAGACATTACAATAATCTATGGTGTTGAACCAAACGAAAAAACTGGTGATATAAAGTCAGGAAGATGGTAACCCCTCGTAGGGAGTCTTTTAAATGGGGTGTGCACTTTTTAACGCATAAGCTATACTTTTTAGCGAAAATCAAAAAATGATTTTTAATATTGTAAAAGCCGTTAAATTGTATCAAAATCAGAGTGATTAGACAGAAAGAAATCCTCAGAAGGCTTGATTTTAAGACTTTTGGGGATTTTTGTTTTACCGGGTGTTTTTATCAACAATGTGGTAAATTAATCTCATCCATCAGGAAAAGGAATGATCAAGAATGAGTAAAAATACACACACCTGCGAGCGATGCCAGCATCAGCTTTGTGCCCGTAGAGTTCCTATATTTGCAACACTTAATGATGTAGAGTTGGGTAAAGTTGTAAGTCTGATAGTGAGAAAGCAATATCTAAAAGGCGAATTGATTATTCTCGAAGGATCAAGTCTGGAAAGCCTTATTATAATAAACAGCGGTCAGGTCAAAGTATTTAAAGATACCCATGAAGGCAGGGAGCAAATCCTGTATATATTTTCTTCGGGGGATTTCTTCGGAGAAAAGAATCTGCTGCGAAATCAGGAAGCTACCTATAATGTTGAGGCACTGGAAAAGACCCATGTTTGTTTAATCAGGAAAAATGAATTTCAGCAGTTGATTCGGGAATACCCGGATATCGGGTTTAAAATAATGGAAGAGCTTTGTATCCGCCTCGATAGGCTAGAGAATACCATTGAAAATATGGGTGCAAAAAATGTTGAGGCAAGGGTCAATTCGGTGCTGTTAGAGTTTTCAGCAAAGTACGGTAAAAGTCATCCCAGGGGGGTACTAATCGACCTTCCCCTAAGTCGTGAAGGAATTGCCAACTATATTGGGGTCGCCAGAGAGACGGTCAGCCGAAAAATGAGTCGTCTGCAGGATGAAGGTATTATAGAAATGGTGGGGAATAAAAAGGTTATTATCCTGGATAAGGAAGCCTTGGAACGGGAATTTGAATAAGAGTTTGGAATTGTGACCGAAGATACCAGATGATTGTATCTTCGGTTTTTTCTTTTTAAATTATGACGCCAGTCACAGTTTTTAGGGAGAAGACAGTGTATGATTGAATCAAGGTCAAGGAAATGTAATACCAAGCTTTAGTTTTAAGGAGGAAGAAGACATGGATACAATAAAGATTGCAAACAATATATTTTGGGTAGGAAAAGTGGATGACCGGAAGGTTCCTTTTCACCGGTTGATTTTGGAGAGGGGCACAACTTATAACAGCTATCTCTTGGATACAGAAAAGCCAACTATTATTGATACTGTGGATATTGCATACGGGAAGGAATATATTGACAACCTGAGTAAGGTAATTGATCCTGAAAGCATTGAATATATCGTTATCAACCATGTTGAACCGGATCATGCTGGGGCACTGCCTGCACTGGCTGCAAAGGCAAAAAAGGCGAAGATTGTAGCGACGGCAATTGCAGTAGATATCCTGAAGGACATGTTCAAACTCCATCATCGTGAATTTGTCACTATTAAAGACGGTGACACACTGGACATCGGCGGAAAAACGTTAAAGTTTTTTGAAACACCCTATCTGCACACCGAGGAAACCATGGTTACCTATGCAGTAGAAGACAAGACACTCTTTCCCTGCGATATATTCAGTACCCATATAGCAAACTACGAACTGTTTAACGATATGGCTAAGGGTGAATACGTAGAGGACTTTAAGGTTTATTACAGACTTATTATGGCGCCGCACAGGCCCTATGTAAGGCAAATGCTTGATAAGCTTAAAAAGCTGGATGTACAAATTATTGCTCCTTCCCATGGGTATATTCTTCGTGATAACGCTGAAGCATTTATACAGATGTATGATGAAATGAGCACGCTGGTGAACCAGGGCCAACCAAGGAAAGTAACGATCCTATATTCCACTATGACGGGGAATACAGCCAAGGTAGCTCAAAAGCTCGCACAGGGACTTGAGGAGACCGGTGTTGAAGCTACGGTATTCAATTTAAAGAACACTGATTTGGAAGAGGTCAAAAAGAGGGTAATGGAGAGTGATGGGCTGCTTGTTGGAAGTTCAACCAAATATGCGGATATGGTTGGAAACGTAGAAGAATTTCTGAAATCACTTAAGCCGGAAGAAGGTAGGAATAAACCTGCTGCTGCTTTTGGTTCCTATGGCTGGAGCGGGGAGGCTATAATGCATATTGAGAACTACCTGGAAAAAGCTGGTTTTACGATCATAAACCAAAAGCATCTGATCGGAAGTACAGGTGTCGATATACCTCTATTTCCTCTAAGGGTTAAATTTGCACGTGAGGACAACCTGAGTGTTGCCGAAGAGGCCGGCAGAGTTTTTGGAGAGCAAGTCTTAACACAATAAAAGAGTAAATAAGGAAACTACTATTTGTTAAATAAGTAGAAGGAGAGGGATTTATTATGAACACATTCAATACATCACAAAGCATAGGTGAAATCGTATCAATGATGCCAAAAGCAAGTGAAGTTTTTAAAGAATACAATATTGATTTCTGCTGTGGAGGACACAGACCGTTATCCCAAGCTATCAGTGAACAAAAGTTGAATAGCCGGGAAGTGCTTCATAAGCTCGATGAGGCTTACGAGGAAACAAGGAAGTTCGCAAACCAGGTTGACTTTAGAAAAATGTCCCCGGGTGAACTCATTGATTACATTGTCAATACGCACCATGCCTTTGTGAAAAGAATTCTTCCCGAGCTTAGTGAGCTTACTACAAAAATATTGAGAGTTCACGGACCCAACCACAGTGACCTCTTTAAAGTTCACAAGCTGTTCCATAATCTAAAGACTGAGTTGGAGCAGCACCTGATTAAGGAAGAAGAAATCCTGTTCCCCATGAT
>JBMOKU010000065.1:0-40732 GCA_049324315.1 Bacillota bacterium
ATCCATGTAAAGTATTTACTTCAACAAACTTTCTACCCATGTGTAACCCCTCCTTAATTATATTCTAAAGAAATCTAGGTGGATTATACACATGTAAAATTTAACTGTAAGATTCCAGATCTATATAGATGTGGAATCATAGAATTCAATCTTCGTCAATAAACTATTTCCCAATCAAAGAATAGTGATTCATAGGGTTAGACGTTAGAAGTTAGATGTTAGACGCTTTATGTCTATCTTTTGAGTCTTTAAGGATTTAAAAGCTTATAAGATTGACCCTGGAACTTCTAACCTCTAGCTTCTAACCAAATAGAAGTCTAATCCTCACAAATAAACAGGTTTAAATAAAGATAAAACTTTACGATTCCACATCTATACTATATAATACCTGTGTAAATATTAAAAAAGGATGTGTCTATTACTTTGCATAATCATTTTTGTCAATATATCAGTGAACTAGCCGTAAGGGCAATGTTATATGAAGTTTCAGCAACACCCAAACCGGGATTAGTGGATAGAAACAATCCCGGCGCCCATAAGGACATGGATTTTTATACCTTCATGGCAAGCAGCGCAGCATTATCCTCTACTTTTTATCTTTGCACAAAAGCAGGAATGGATTTCGACGAAACAGATTATCGTCTATTACTTCAACGTATTCGTCCTATTGGTATAGAAGGTGAAAAGAAGATGTTTGCAGCTACAAAGGGTATCAATACCCATAAAGGACTTGTTTTTTCCTTAGGTATTTTAGCCGCCGCAGTCGGCAGTGTTTTTACCGAAACGCAAAGCACTATCTTTGATACGGATGTTCTTTGCAAAAGAGTACAAGAAATGACCAAGGGAATAAGCGAAGGAGAGCTTTTCCAGCTCCGCAAAAAAGAAAATTTAACTTATGGAGAAAAGTTATTTTTGAAATATGGTATAAAAGGGATTCGCGGAGAAGTCGAATCAGGCTTTAAAACCGTGCGTTCCTGCAGTCTTCCTGTTCTGAGAGCGTTGATGCAGGATACAGACAAAACACAAAACGACATCTATGTTCAAGTACTGCTGCATTTAATGGCCTTGGCGGAGGACAGCAATGTTCTAGGTCGCCATGATCTCTCCACCCTTTCCTATGTTAAAGAAAAAGCAAAGGACGCTTTGTCTGCAGGCGGTATTTTCACGGCAGAAGGCAGACAAAAAATCTTGGATATGGATGAAGATTTTATTATGAAACATATCAGCCCGGGAGGCTCCGCAGACCTGCTGGCCGTCACCCTCATATTGTATTTCTTGGAAAACCCAAAAGGTAATTAATCCCTTTGGGTTTTTTTTTGTTTCTTTTTTTTGAAAGTATATTTTCTTTTTTTAAGAATATGTTATAATGATTGTATACGGGATACCGTATCACATTTGGGAGGTGTTGATAGATGGAATTTTTTCCTCTTGTTGAGAAAACGATTTTACACAGCTATCCAAATGACATCAAGGAAGTATCTGCATTCCTGGGCCGTCACGGACTGCGATTGGATCAGGATGTTGAATATACCATGGCCATTTATGACCATGATTCGATCATTGCCACCGGATCCTTTTCCGGAAGAATTTTGAAATGTATTGCCGTCGATAAAGCATATCAAGGAATGGGGACAGCCGCCAGAGTCGTTTCCCATCTGGTAAATGAAGCATACCAACGGGGTCACACCCACTTATTTATCTATACAAAGCCCAATAGCGGGATTTTATTTAAGAATTTAGGCTTTTTTGAGATAGCCAGCGTTTCAGATCATGTCATGCTTTTGGAAAACCGTTCTGACGGTATCCAAAGCTATATTAAAGAACTGAAACAGAATAAAAAAGAAGGCAGCCGCATTGCTTCCATCGTTATGAACTGCAACCCCTTTACACTGGGGCATCAGTACGTGATCGAGAAAGCTGCCGCTGAAAACGATGTCCTTCACATTTTTGTACTTTGGGAGGATCGATCCAGTTTTCCAACAGAAGTTCGCTACCATTTGATCAAAGAAGGCACAAAGCATTTGTCAAACGTAGTGGTTCATAAAGCAAAGGACTATATTATCTCTACTGCTACTTTCCCCTCCTATTTTTTAAAGGAGAATCAAGACGCTGTCAAAACCCAGGTAATGCTGGATCTAAAAATATTTGGGACTTATATCGTTCCCGCATTGGGCATCAACCGCAGATACGTAGGCGAAGAGCCCTATTGCCCCGTTACCGCAGCCTATAATGCTTTTATGCAAAGCATGCTGCCTGACTATGGGATCGAAGTTGTCGTTGTGCCTCGATTAACAGACAGTCATGCGGCTATCAGTGCGTCAAGGGTACGGAAGCATATACAGGACGGAGAAATGGAAAAAGTCAAAGACCTCGTCCCCAAAACCACCTACGATTTTCTTATAGCACCGGAAAATCAAGCTCTGATAGAAAAAATTAAAAACAGACTTGGAAGACATTAACCCTACGAGTCCATCTCATCATCCGTCGGCAGGTTTTATGACGTAAAAGTGATTTGGATGAATATTAACAACCATTCATCTGAGGAGGTGAATTTATGGAAATCACAAAAGTCGGTATGGCCGGAACCATGGAGTCCAGCGATATCGTTATTACCATCGAGCCAAATCCTGATAAGGGGCTGGAAATCCAATTAACAAGTCCCGTGGAAAAACAGTTTGGAAATCAAATCCGCCAGGTAATCGCGGATACTCTAAAATCCCTGAATGTAGAAAATGCTTTCGTCCGGGCTAATGATAAAGGTGCCCTTGATTGTATCATTCGTGCAAGGGTCCAAACAGCTGCAGCAAGAGCTTGTGATCATTTTCGTTTTAACTGGGAGGGTGGAAATCAGTGAGCAAATTAAGAAGAACCATGATGTATGTACCGGGAAACAATCCTGGAATGATAAAAGATGCCCACATCTTCGGTGCTGATTCTATCATGTTTGACCTTGAAGATTCCGTATCCTTGAAAGAAAAGGATGCCGCAAGGTTTTTGGTATATAATGCCTTGAAAAGTATAGATTATGAAGGTGTTGAAACAGTAGTCAGGGTAAATGGACTGGATACTAAGTTTGGAAGGGAAGACTTCGAAGCAATTGTAAGGGCAAAGCCAAACATTATTCGTTTACCCAAAACAGAAAAACCCGAGGATATTGTAGAAGCAGACCAGCTCATCAGTGCTATCGAAGCAAAAGAAGGAATGGCTCCGGGAACCGTGAAGCTGATGGCAGCCATTGAAAGCGCCTTAGGTGTTATCAATGCCTATGCTATTGCCAAAGCCAGTCCAAGACTGATTGCCATCGCCATAGGTGCAGAGGATTTTGTTACCGATATGAAGACAACCCGTTCCCTTGAGGGTATCGAACTATTGACAGCCCGAAGTCAAGTATTAATGGCTGCAAGGGCAGCCGGTATCTATGCTTTGGATACGGTATTTTCTGATGTAAATGACGATGAAGGATTCATCAATGAAGTAAAATACATTAAGCAGCTTGGATTTGACGGAAAATCCGTGGTCAATCCCAGACAGATTGAGCCGGTTCACAAAATTTATACGCCGACACAAAAGGAAATCGAAAAGGCCATTCGTGTCATCCATGCCATCGAAGAAGCAGAAAGAAGGGGCTCCGGTGTCATTTCACTGGACGGTAAAATGATCGACGGACCGATTGTAGATCGGGCAAGAAGAGTCATTACCCTTGCCACTGCCACAGGCGTATACAACCCTGATGGAGGTGAAAAAATTGCCATTTAATAAAATAGGACGAGAAATTCCGAAAGAAATCGCCGGAATCGGAGCTTTAAAGCCATATCAAGGGCCCTATGAACATAATCCGGAGGGCAGAAGACACGGCAGACTCATTAAGAAAACTCTGCCTCGAGACAGCAAGATGTTAAACAGTATTGAAGAGGCTGTTATCAAGACAGGACTAAAGGACGGAATGACCATTTCCTTTCACCATCATTTCCGTGAAGGAGATTATATTGTTAATATGGTATTGGATGTTATCGCAAAACTGGGTATCAAAAATATCTGTGTTGCTTCCAGTTCCTTGACTACAGTCCACGAACCGCTTATCGAACACATTCGAAATGGCGTCATTACCAGAATCGAAACCAGTGGCCTAAGAGGCCCTTTAGCCGAAGAAATATCCAAAGGTATTTTAGAAACTCCCGTTGTTATCCGCTCCCATGGCGGCAGGGCACGGGCCATCGAAGCAGGAGATGTAAAAATAGATGTAGCTTTCTTAGGTGTTCCATGTTGTGATCCCTATGGCAATGCCAACGGATACTCCGGGAAATCCATCTGTGGAGCATTGGGCTATGCCAAGGTAGATGCCCAGTATGCTGACCAAGTTGTTTTGATCACCGATCATCTAGTTAAATATCCCCTTATCCCTGCAAGTATCGAACAAACGGATGTAGATTTTGTGGTTGAAATCGATGCCATCGGAGATCCAAAGGGCATCATGTCAGGAGCTACTCGCTATACAAGAAATCCTCGAGATTTGTTGATTGCGCAATATGGCGCATCGGTCATCGAAGCATCCGGTTACTTTGTAGACGGCTTCTCTATGCAAAGCGGCTCCGGAGGAGCATCCTTAGCTGTTGCAAGATTTCTAGGGGATAAAATGATTGAGAAGAACATAAAGGCACAATTTGTTTTAGGCGGCATCACCGGTCAGTTCGTAGAAATGCATAAAGAAGGACTTATCCATCATTTATATGATACTCAAAGCTTTGATTTAATTGCTGCCCAGTCCGTGGGTGAAAATCCGAACCATTATGAAATCGATGCTTCGTTTTATGCAAATCCCCACAACAAAGGCTGCGCCGTCAACCAATTGGATATCGTCATTCTGAGTGCCTTAGAAATTGATACACAATTTAATGTCAATGTTATTACGGGATCAGATGGTGTCATAAGAGGTGCGTCGGGAGGCCACTGTGATACCGCTGCCGGTGCAAAGCTGGCAATTGTTGTAGCTCCTCTGATCCGCGGTAGAATACCTACCATTTTGGATCGGGTCAACACCGTTATTACACCGGGAGAAACCATTGATGTATTGGTTACAGACAGAGGTATTGCCGTAAATCCTCAAAGACAGGATTTAATCGATAAATTAAGCAAAGCAAATCTTCCACTGTTCACCATTGAAGAATTAAAAGAAAAGGCCGAGAAACTTACTGGAAAACCTGAACCCATTGAATTTGAAGATAAAATTGTAGGTCTTGTGGAATATCGTGATGGCACCATCATCGATGTCATTCGTCAGGTCAAATAGAAAGGTTTTATCTATGGATACCCAAAGAGATATGCTGGAAAAAATTTTAGAGGCCAGGGAACTTCGTTCCGCCAGACAGAAGGAGCTATTAGATCAATATCAGCTTCCACTGGTAAGCTTTACCTTAAATATCCCCGGTCCTGAAAAAAACAGCACCCTTTACGAAAAAATCCATGAAGAAGGTTTACAAACCTTGATTCATGCTCTCAAAGAAAAGAAAATCGTTATTCAACACATGGAGAAGGGAAATCGCATTACAGGCATAGAAGCATTTCTTTGTATTGATGCAAATCCGGCAGACATCAAGGCAGTGGCTGTAAACATCGAGGATGTCCATCCCCTGGGAAGGCTTTTCGATTTTGACGTCTTTGACCAAAGGAGCAAGCTTCTCAGCCGTTCCCTTTTCAATAAGCAAAGAAGAAAGTGTCTTTTGTGTGAAGAAGAAGCATTTCTCTGTGCTCGAAGTAAAAAGCATCCGGTGGAAGCCCTGATCCACCAAATCCATAAAATGGCATATGCGTACTTTTCAGATAATATCGTTTCAAAATAAGGGTTTTTACGATCCATATGGTCCAAGAAAGTCATATTAAAATTTTTATATAATTCTGAACTCTTTCAAAAGTGCATAGAATATGATATGATGAATACGGGATACCAAATGCAATTAGATAGAGGTGGTCATGTGGATCAAACATTCGAAACAGTAGACATTTCAAACATCAAGCCTATTCGGGATATCGTTTATGAAAATTTGAGAAAAGCGATTATGGATGGGAAGCTTCAATCTGGGGAACGAATTGTAGAAAAGGACTACGCTGATCGTATGAATATCAGCCGTACACCCGTCCGAGAAGCCCTGCGAAAGCTGGAAATCGAAGGTCTGGTACAGTATATTCCCAGAAAAGGTGTCGTCGTCAACGGTTTTACCAAAGAAGATGTCATCGAAATCTATACAATTCGAAAAGCCCTAGAAGGATTAGCCATGAGACAGGTGGTTGAAGAGATCACAGATGAAGAATTGGCAAAGCTTGAAAAATTGGTGGACGACATGGAAGCAGCTGATAAAGCTGGAGATAAGGAGAAGGTCTTTACTACCTGTAAAGAATTCAATGAGCTTCTGTTAAATATCAGCAGGATGCCTCGATTGAAAGGCATGGTCAATATGCTTCAGGAATACTTGGAAAGATTCCGAAGAATCACCATGTCAAAATCCTCCAGAAGATCCTCCGCTATTAAGGAGCATCGAGCTATTTTTCAAGCCATCAAGGAAAAGGATGCGCAAAAAGCAGAAGCCTTGGTTTGGGAGCATTTAGACGCTTCTGAAAAAGTATTTTTTCAGACTACTTAATCTCCTTCACCATAAGGTTTCGATAGACAGAGATATGCCATGCCCGATGCAGTGTTTATACACTGCATCATGGGAAAAGGTTTTTTAATCACTTTTGGGATACCGTATTCCGTATCACCAACATATGTACTTTCACAAGACCACCTATCCTATATATTGTAATAAGGCAACACGCCATTTTCACAGGATTATCATACTGCAAAAGTTTTTCTGCGGACACAGCCATCATCTTTTCAAGTAAGTACAAAGGACAAAGAAGCAGAATTATGACGGCACAGATAATATCTGATGAAAAATGGCAAAATATAAAAATATAAAAAAATGTGGGAGGGAATACCATGAAGAAAAGAAATTTCAAAAAAGTACTTCTTCTAGCTGTATCCATGATGCTTGTGCTTTCATTGGCACTAACAGGCTGCGGTCAAAAACCGGCAACTGAAGGCGGCGCAACAGAAGAAGCAAAGGCACCAGATTATCCAAAGAGACCTATGGAATTTATCGCACCAGGTGGCGCAGGCGGCGGTTGGGATTTAACTATCCGTACAGTTGCAAAAACACTTGGTGACGCTAAACTTGTATCCGTTCCAATGCCTGTAACCAACAAGCCAGGCGGCGGCGGCGGTGTAACCCTTGCTTACTTAGAAGAGAAAAAAGGCAGTGACTCTATCGTTTCTGTTTATTCTCCACCGCTATTGTTAATCAACTTAAACGGATCTACACCGTTAAGCTATAAAAATACGACACCATTAGCAAGATTGATTACAGATTACGGTGCATTTGCCGTAGCTAAAGATTCAAAATACAAAACAATCAACGAAGTTATGGATGCTTTAAAAGCTGATCCAAAGAGTGTAAAAATCGGTGGAAACTCTGCTGCAGGAAGTATGGACCATATCCAATTCCTATTAATTGCTAAAGCAGCCGGTGTTGAAAAAATCAACGAAATCGACTATATTGCATTCCAAGACGGTTCCGGAGCTGCTCAGGTAATGGGCGGACACATTGACCTGTTATCTACAGGTATGGGTGACGTAAGATCTCTGGCAGAAAGCGGCGAGATGAGAATACTTGCCTCAACAGCCAGCGAGAGAGTAGGCACAGGTGTATTAGCTGAAGTGCCAACTGTGAAAGAACAAGGTATTGACGCTACTTTCGAAAACTGGAGAGGTCTTTTCGCTGCACCTGACATGCCGGACTATGCTGTGAAATACTGGCAAGATACACTGGCAAAAATGGTAGAAACACCAGAATGGAAGAAAGCATTGGAAACAAACGGCTGGGATGACGCTTACATGAATGGCGATGATTTCGAGAAATTCTTGGAAGAAACAAATGAATCCTACAAAGCGATCCTCAGCGAAATCGGTATGTTAGCACAATAATAAATAACAGTATTACGGTAGAAGCTGGGTCCTTCAGCTTCTACCCTTCTTTAAAACCAATATATAAACAACTATCTTTAGAAAAAGTGAGGTGTACACGATGAACTTATCCGCTCTAACCGCCATAGCAACCTTAGCTGTAGGTATAGTCTACAGCATCCAATCCTATAACCTGCCACGAGCTACCATAGGAAACCCTTGGGCGCCTGTTATATTCCCTTTGGGCTTGGGTGTGACAATGACTGTCTTTGGCCTCATTTTACTGCTTCAATCTGTAAAAAACGGCGATTTTAAAAACAGTCAAAACAAGGAAAAGGGCCTTACCTATACAGGGAAACTCATTGCCTTTACCTGCACCGTCAGCATTATCTATGCAATGATCTTTGAAAAGGCAGGCTTTGTGATTTCAACGATTTTATTCTTAGGCTCCATTCTCTTTGCTGTAAACGGCAAGGATCAATGGAAGGTCAACACCCTAGTGGCTGTCAGCTTCAGCTTAGGCATTTATATTGTTTTCTCAAAGTTACTCGGAATTATACTGCCACCACTACCATTCCTTTATATTTAATCATACCAGGAGGTGAAAAAAATGGACGTATTACAATATTTACTACACGGTTTTAGCGTTGCTCTTGATCCAATGAATATCTTCTGGGTTACTTTGGGAGGTGCCTTAGGAAGTATCATCGGGATGCTCCCCGGTCTCGGCCCTGCCACCGGTGTTGCGGTACTGCTGCCCCTTACCTTCACCATGGGTCCTACCGCAGCCTTGATTACCATGTGCGGCGTATACTACGGCGCCATGTTCGGAGGCTCCAGAAGCTCTATATTGATTAACACCCCCGGAGACGGTGCAGCCATCGCAGCCACCTTCGACGGATACCCAATGACCTTAAACGGCCGGGCAGAATCAGCCCTTGCCATCTCTGCCATCGCTTCTTTTATCGGCGGTACCCTAGCTACCATCGCCATGGTTTTCATAGCACAGCCGGTAGCTAGATTTGCATTAAAATTTGGCCCCCCAGAATACTTTATGTTGATGATCTTTGCCCTTTCCGCTACGGCTTCCATGTCGAAAGGAAACGCTATAAAAGGCTTTATCTCCATGCTTTTGGGTCTGATGATTGCTACCGTAGGAATTGATGCCCAATCAGGGGTTACTCGATTTACCTTTGGCATCTTAGAGCTTCAAGGCGGAATTGACTTCCTTGTGGTTATCATTGCCATGTATGCATTAGGTGAAGTATTCAGCACCTTCCAGTCTCTAAAGGAAGGGAAAAAGAAGATGCAAACCAAGTTCGGAAAAATCTGGATCACCAAGGAAGAGTGGAAAAAATGCTTCTGGCCAATTCTCCGAAGCGCGCCTGTGGGTTTCTTTATCGGTGCCCTCCCGGGAGCCGGCGGTACCATGGCTTCTTTAATGGCTTATAACAATGAAAAACAGTTATCCAAAAACCCGGATGATTTCGGAAAAGGAGAAATCGTAGGACTTGCTGCACCGGAGTCTGCCAATAATGCCTCTTCCGTAGGCGCCCTGATCCCGATGCTGACCATGGGTATCCCAGGTTCCGGAACAACAGCCGTTATGATGGGTGCATTGCTAATGTTAGGACTTCAACCAGGACCCCTATTGTTCCAACAGCATCCTGATGTGGCATGGGGCTTAATCGCCAGTATGTTTATCGGAAATGTTGTTTTGGCCATCATCAATATCCCTATGGCAGGTGGATTGGTAAGACTGTTGGCCATTCCTCCAAGAATCCTGTACCCTATCGTTTTAGGTCTGGCTTTTGTAGGAACCTATGCCATCAGTAATAGTATTGTAGACTTCTATCTATTGGTGATCTTTGGTCTAGTAGGCTATTTCATGCATAAGGCAAAAATACCTACAGCTCCGTTGATTCTGGCCGTTATCGTAGGTAACAGCATGGAGCAGTCCTTCAGACAGGCATTGACCGTTTCAAACGGAAACTTTGGTATCTTTGTAAAATCAGGTGTCTCCATCACACTGCTTTTATTAACGATCGGGTTCATCCTATTCCCACAAATTCAGGATATGATGAAGAAAAGAAAAGCACAAAACGCATAAATCCCCCCTTTATCTTTTTTATAAAAACGTGTAGCATTTGTGCTCACGTTTTTATGTTATCTTTTTTGGTTTCTTTCTATATTCCCCACTTTATCTCGAATCTGAAAACCTAATCTTTTATATAATCGAACAACCCCTACATTGTCACAGCTGACAAATAAGCAAAACTTATGATCTCCATAATCTTTTAATATCGTTTGCAGAAATCTCGTGCCTATCCCCTTGCTGCGCCAATCCGGTGCAGTATAGAAATTGGATAAAATGAATACATCATCATCTCCTCTCTCCAGGCAAAGATTACTGATGGGAAAGCCCTTCTCATAAACCACAAACCATTCCATATTATCCGGTTGGAATTCCGAAAAATGAATATTATACTGTTTTCTATACAGTTCCTTCAAACTACGCCACATTTCTTTATCAGCTTTTCCATACCTTATGCGCTCAATTTCTTGAGCACCCTTTTCTCGTACATGCTCCATAATATAATAAAAGCTTATGCTATTTTCATTACAGATACACATGTTTTCGTTCAATAAAGCATTCATCAGATCCATATCCAGTTCAAAAAAATCATAGATCCCGTAATACTGATAGAACCAACCCATACACGCATCTATTTCCCCTCTTAACGTCACAATCTTATCATCTTCCCATACCGCTGCCATCCCACGGATATCGCCCCTGTCATTATACACGGTTTCGAATCGAAAACCTTTGATTCTACTTTTGATTGCCCTGATCATATATATACTGGCAAAGCTCTGCTGTTCTAGAAATTTCTTTATCTTTCTCATTCCCATATACCTCTTTTAATAATCTTTTCATTACTATTCCCTATATTTACACGAAATCCTTCTCTACAGAATCTTTCTACGCATCCCTGTAACTTTTCTTGCTGTTGTCCAATATGCTGAAGTAGGACAATATACGCCGTCTTTCATCTAGACGGAAGTGCATCCTATATCATCTATAAGAAGGAGGAAATTTTATGTCCGTCAGACATTATGTTTTATTAGCAACCGATGGTTTTATTAGCCTTCCTAATACACCAGATATATGTCCAACACCAGATATTACAGAGAATGTATATGTATTTGGTTTTGTTGGCGGCTTATATCGCATAGATAATAAAATCATAAATCCGTTATTGAACTGGGAAAATCCAGAAAACTGGCCTTTGATGCTGGAAATGAAAGGCACTGCCACCGTTCCATCTCCTATGATTTGGGCTGAACAAGGTGATCGTTTGTATATAACCCTCATCAATCTGGGTATGAAATACAGACCGGATCTCCTTGACTTCCATACCGTTCATATGCATGGCGCCCATGTAGCTACACAACTAGATGGCTTTCCTGAAACATCCTTCGGCGTTCCTATGTGGATGAATGAATCAGAAGTTCCGCCCAATGCAACCTACTTCTTTGCACCGGAGCATCCGGCAACCTATATGTATCACTGCCATATCGAGGCATCAGAACATGTTCAGATGGGCATGTATGGGGGACTGATCATCTATCCATCATATAAGGGTCTCGCCGACGCCGGAATTACAAGATCTCTAAAGGGGTACTGGTACTTGAATGGTGTTCGCCAACCCCAGATTCCAAAGACCGCTACCAACCGTAATTTCGCTTACAATCATATCGACACCTATTTCGATAAAGAATATGTCATGCTATTATCAGATATCGATTCTACATGGCACAACAGTGTTTTTAATAATGAAGAATTTAACGCCGTTGACTATAAACCGGATTATTGGCTGGTAAACGGAAGAGCCTTTCCTGACACCTTGCTTCCTCATCCTCAAACACCGCCAGAAGACTGTCATCCTGATCTATCGCAGATAAACTATGAATCCTATGTTCATGTAAATACAGATGATAAATTTTTATTGAGAATGATTAATATGGGCTATCAAGTTGTACCATGGCATATTCACGGGTGGCATTTTACTATTGTCGGTAAAGATGGTCATCCTAGTCCTTTTCTAACCATTAGCCGTGATCTCTCGAAATTGACACACGCTCATTTCTTTGTTAATCATAAATCACAAATTAAAGAAATGGGCTTCACAGTAACCATAGGCTCCGGAGAAACCTATGACTTGCTTTTGACAGCCGATGATAAACGTCCTTTATATCAAAATTATATCGTCCGAGGACAAAATGGCTTTCCATCTTTATGCTGTCAGATGAAAGCTTTGCAGCAAGATGACCCCGAAACAATCTTCGATATACCTACAGATCCGGTAGAATGTCCTGATCCGAACACCGTCAACTATGTAGACATCTGTAATGGAAGTCAAGGCTATGATCTCTTCTTCCCACAGTTTTATCCTATGCACAATCATGACGATTATAAAGTTACAAATAACGGTGTATATCCTGGAGGCCAGTTAACATATATACAAACAGATAGACCGCTGTATGAAAAGAAGGATAATTATACATCTTAGTAACAAGGTCAAAGATAGGTAGCATGAAGGCAGCTTTCGTGAAAATATTTTCCAAAGTTAAAAACTGGCTCTCTAATAAATGGTTTACTCTAATCTATCCCTTTAAAAAACCAAAACTAAAGGTAATTCAATTGCAGCTAAGCGGTGATGGAAGGTTCATTGATGTTCGATATTGGCTTTCCAGGCCTGACAAAATGAAGAAAACAACAGAAATATACCTGATCGATGAAGAATCCGGAATCAAATGCAGCCTAGTAAAGATTCCAAAATATGGATATGTTAGAACAAGGCATAGATATAAAAGATCTATGGGCATTCTCCTTTTCCACAATTTAGATAATACGATTCGATATGGTTCCAAGGTGACACTCTTTTTAGGCCCCTTCCGTTTGGAGCATATGGAAGTAAGTAGAAAATCTTGTCAATATACCTCAGAATAATCCTTCTCATTATATAAGCCCTTATCCACTGCAAACAGCAGTGGATTTTTATGTGTTATTATCTGTTGGAAAATTCTATAAATCTTATTTTTCATGCATCCTAATATTTATACGCTTATTTACATTTTATTTCATTGAATACAATATATATCCACAATATACAACCCGTACATCTTATTGTGAGATTACAACTTGTCTTTGTATTATCAACATGTGTATTCAAAAATACATCAAAACAACAGAGAAAAACATTAATGAATAATTATAATATTTTTTGAATAAATATGTTGCATAATTATTTATTTCTGCTATAATTGTATTTATTATAATACATGTTTAGGAGGATATGTTATGAAAAAGGAAAAAGTTGTATTAGCCTACTCTGGAGGTCTAGACACTTCCGTTATACTTACATGGTTAAAAGAAACATATGATTATGAGGTTATTGCCGTATGTGTAGACGTTGGACAGCAAGAAGATTTTGCGGCCGTAAAGAAAAAAGCATTGGCCACTGGTGCAGCCTCCGCTTATATCGTTGATGTAAAAGAAGAATTTATTACGGATTACATTTACCCTACGTTAAAAGCCAGTGCTGTTTACGAAGATGATTATTTATTGGGAACCTCCTTTGCAAGACCATTAATTGCAAAGAAGTTGGTAGAAATAGCTGAAAAAGAAGGGGCTGTTGCCATTGCCCACGGAGCGACAGGTAAAGGAAATGATCAGGTACGTTTCGAAGCAACGATTAAAGCTCTAAACCCCTATCTTAAAATTATTGCTCCATGGAGAATTTGGAATTTGAAATCCCGTGAGGACTGCGTTGATTACGCAACAAAGCACAACATTCCGATCCCTGTTACCAAAAAAGACATATACAGCCGTGATCAAAACATCTGGCATTTAAGCCATGAAGGCGGCAATTTGGAAAATCCATGGAATGAGCATGACAACACCATCTATAAAATGTCTGTTGCCCCGGAAAAAGCGCCTGATGCACCGACTTACGTAGAAATTACTTTTGAAAAGGGTATTCCTGTAGCCGTTGATGGAAAGACCCTAAATCCTATTGATATGGTATTGTTATTAAATGAAATCGGTGGTGCCAACGGTGTAGGTGTTATCGATATCATTGAAAACCGTTTGGTTGGAATGAAATCCCGTGGTATTTATGAGACTCCTGGAGGAACCATCTTGTTTCAAGCCCATAAAGCATTAGAAAAATTAACACTAGACCGAGCAACGTTAAACTTTAAGAAAATGGTTTCTGAAAAATATGCACAATTGGTCTATGACGGACTATGGTTTACGCCATTAAAGGAAGCCCTGGATAAATTTGTTGACAGCACTCAGGAATGCGTAACCGGCAAAGTAAAATTAAAGCTTTATAAGGGTACTTGCGCTGCTGTTGCTTCTGCTTCCCCTTATTCCCTATATAATGAAGAATTTGTTACCTTTGGAGAAGATGATGTCTACAATCAAAAGGATGCGGAAGGATTTATCAATCTCTTTGCATTACCAATAACCATCCGTTCTCTTATGAAGCAAAAACATGCACAAGAACAAAAGGAGAAAAAAGTAATATGAAACTGTGGGGAGGACGATTTGCAAAAACCACAGCTTCCCTTGTAGACCAGTTTAATGCCTCCATCGGTTTTGACCAAAAACTTTACAAGCATGATATCATGGGCAGTATTGCCCATGCTCGAATGCTTGGTAAAACCAATATATTGACCAAAGAAGAATCTGATATCATCGTAGCTTCTCTTCAAGAAATTTTGCAGGATATTGAAGGCGGAAAGATTGAATTCAAGCTGGAATATGAAGATATTCATATGAATATCGAAAAGATTTTGATAGATCGAATTGGTGAAGTGGGTAAAAAGCTTCATACGGCTCGAAGCAGAAATGATCAGGTAGCTGTGGATATTCGTCTCTATTTACGGGATGAATTGCTAGAAATCTGTGGATTATTGAAGAACTTGTTGAAAACTTTCATCCAGCTTTCAGAAAACCACATTGATACCATCATGCCCGGTTATACCCATCTGCAAAGAGCGCAGCCTATCACCTTCGGCTATCATATGATGGCTTATTTTCAAATGTTTAAGCGAGATTATGAACGGTTAATGGATTGTCATAAGCGACTAAACATTCTGCCTCTAGGCTCCGGTGCCCTTGCCGGTACCACATATCCTACGGACAGACAGTTTTTGGCTGATGCCCTAGGTTTCTTCTCTGTATCGGAAAATGCCTTAGATTCCGTCAGTGATAGGGATTTTGCCATTGAGTTTATCAACGACGCTTCTATCATCATGATGCATTTAAGCCGCTTCTGCGAAGAATTGATTATTTGGAGCTCTGCGGAGTTCAATTTTGTAGAAATGGACGATGCATACAGTACAGGGAGCAGCATCATGCCGCAAAAGAAAAATCCAGACATTGCCGAATTGATCCGGGGTAAAACCGGCAGAATCTACGGCAATCTGATCAACATCCTAACGATCATGAAAGCTCTGCCCCTGGCCTATAACAAGGATATGCAGGAGGACAAGCCGCCTTTATTCGATACCGTAGAAAATGTAAAGGATTGCCTGGTCATATTTAATCACATGCTGCAGACCATGACTGTAAAGAAGGATAGTATGAAGAAAGCTACCAAGGAAGGCTTTATGAATGCCACAGACGTGGCAGATTATCTGGTAAAAAAAGGCTTACCCTTTAGAAGCTCCCATGAAATCGTAGGCAAGATGGTACTCTACTGCATACAAAACCAGAAAGCCATCGATGATTTAACCATGGAAGAATTCCAGCAGTTTTCACCGGTATTTACAGAAGATATCCTGGAAGCTATCCAAATAGAAAATTGTGTTGCATCAAAAATTTCTCAAGGCTCCACATCAAAATCCAGCGTCATTCAGATGCTTACCCAAGCAAAACTGTATATAGAGAGAATATAATCCCCCATTGATAGTGCATCCCCCAGGTGCACTATTTTTTTGTCAATCTTCTAAGCCATTTCATTTGTTAATTAACAAACAAAACTGTACATCCGTTGCGCCTCGGAGACAGTTCCATTGTTTCCTCGGATGGCTGTAGGCAGCCACCCCTACGATGCTCGAACCGTCCCCATGGCTCCGCTATTTTATGGCTGACTGAAATATACTTAGTGTTATACATATAGTATATTAATACAATGTTTTCCAATATTTTCTTCTTTCATAAATGTGATTAGTTTTAATAAATTATTCACATTCCCTTGTATGCGTGTATGCAATATCATAATGAGTGTTTTTTTATCATAAGTATGATAACAGTTGAAATTTCCTTATCCAAAACAGTTATTAGGTTTCTTTTTTTTGTTGAAGTCTTGTGTCCATTTTAAAAGTTTGTGAATATTTAAACTTTTTTGACTTTTATTTCACAAACCATTATTATATAAATAGACGTTCCTTATTGAATCTATGAAAGGAGATGAACGTATGCAAGAAGCAATATTGGATAAAAATCTTTTTGTCAAAATTGATTCTATCATCGAAAGGTATCATACCAACAAGCATGATCTTGTGGGTATTTTACTGGAAACACAGGACTTGATTCCTCAGCACTATATTCCAAGGGAAGTCGCCGCCTATATTGGTGAACAATTGTCCGTTCCTTTCAGCAAAGTTTACGACGTAATTTCATTCTACGCTGCATTATCTGAAAAGCCCAAGGCTAAACACGTGATTCAATTGTGCAAAAGCACAGTCTGCAGAGTAAATAAGTATCAAACAGTTCGTGAAGTATTGGAAAGTGAATTGGGAATTCGAATGGGTGAAACAACACCTGACGGTAAATTTGCCCTTGAATATAGCGCATGTTTTGGTGCATGCGACGTATCTCCATCATTCCGCATCGGTTCAGAAGTATATGGTCACTTAAATGAAACGAAAATTAAGGAAATCATAGAGAACTATAGGGGGGCGTAACATGGATAACACAGTAAGCTTTATTTCGAAAAACTTTCAAAAGATCAATCCTGAATCCTTAGATGATTATGTTGCATCCGGCGGATTTGCGCCTCTTAGGAAAGCGCTTTCCTGGTCCTCAACAGAAGTCATCGGAGAAGTAAAAAAATCAGGTATCCAAGGAAGAGGTGGGGCAGCCTACCCCACAGGCAAGAAATGGGAGCAAGCTTCACAAGTACCCGGATCTCCAAAAGTCGTTATTTGCAATGCAGATGAAGGCGAGCCCGGCACATTCAAAGACCGCTACCTCTTGGAATATGATCCTCTTAAGATTGTTGAAGGTATGACGATTGCAGCCTATGCCGTCGGTGCAACGGAGGGTTATATTTATATCCGGGAAGAATACAAAAAGCTGCAGGAACGCATGCGAAAAATGATTCAAGCAGCAGAAGAAAAGGGTTACTTAGGCAAGAATATACTGGGTTCTGACCTAACCTTCCATATTAAGGTGGTTTCAGGTGCGGGCGCTTATGTCTGTGGTGAAAACTCAACCTTGATTGAATCCATCGAAGGAAAGAGCGGAAGACCTCGTATCAAGCCTCCATATATCAAAGAAAAAGGGTTATTTGGTCTGCCAACCCTCGTCAATAACGTTGAAACCTTCAGTGTTATTCCCGTTATTTTCGAGTTGGGTGCAGAAGCATACAGCAAGTACGGCACCTCCTATAGTACCGGCACAAAACTAGTCAGTGTTTCCGGTAATGTTAACAAACCTGGTGTGTATGAGATACCTTTTGGCCTCACACTTAGAGAAATCATTTATGATATTGCAGGTGGTATAAAGGATGGTAAGGATTTGAAATTTCTTCAATTGGGAGGCGCTTCCGGTGCGATCCTGCCTGCCAGCTTAATCGATATCAAATATACTTACGAAGATTTTGACGCCCATGATATGAGCATCGGTTCCGGTGCCATCCTTGTGGCAGATGAAAGCAATAAAATTGTTGATTATATGAAGTCTGTCGGTGACTTCTTCCTCCATGAAAGCTGCGGAAAGTGTACACCTTGTAGAGAAGGCACCCGACAGCTGGCAAAAATCGTAAACCGTTTCGTTAACGGAACAGCCAGTGTTGAAGACTTTAAAACTGTTGAGAGATTTGCCAATGTGATGATGCACTGTGCTTTCTGCGGTCTTGGTAAAACAGCCCCGACGGCTTTACAATCCGCTATGAAGCATTTCCCCAATGAGTTTTACAGTCAAATCAACAAAGTTCATAAAATCGGCTAAGCGCCGTAAGCTGAGAGGAGGTTTATGATGAAAACGTGTACCCTTATAATAGATAACAAACAAATAACCATTCCGGAAGGAACAACCATATTGGAAGCAGCAAAGCTGGTGAATATCAATATTCCTACCCTATGCTATCATCCTGACCAAACCATAAAGGCCAATTGTAGAATATGTATGGTGGAAGTAAAGGGAAAAGGATCCCTGACAGCAGCCTGTTCTACCCCTGTATGGAACGGTGCAAATATTGATACCAATTCCAAACTGGTTAGAGATATGCAAAAAGGTGTATTAGAATTGATCTTGGCAAACCATCCACAAGACTGTTTGCGCTGTATCCGTAATGGAAAATGTGAATTGCAAAGCCTGTGTGAAAGATTCCATATTTCCAAGACAAATCTGGAAGATGTGGTTGAATCATTGGACATAGACGATTCCAGTCCGTCTATTGTTAGAGACCATAGAAAATGTATTAAATGCAATCGCTGTATTGAAGTATGCCAAGAAGTACAAGGTGTTGGCGTCCTCAGTCACGCTCACCGATCCACAAAGTATAATATTACACCGGCCTATGAAGAAAAGCTGATGAATACCCTATGTGTATTCTGCGGACAGTGTTCTTCCGTTTGTCCTGTTGGCGCCATCTATGAAAAAGATGATGTGGAAGAAGTATGGGAAGCCATTCACAATCCGGATAAGCATGTTATCGTCCAAGTGGCACCGGCTGTGAGAGTCAGTATAGGCGATGAATTTGGCCTGTCACCAGGTCAAAGAGTCACCGGCAAACTGGTAGGTGCTTTGCGAAGAATCGGCTTTGATAAAGTATTTGACACCGATTTTACTGCGGACCTAACGATCATGGAAGAGGGAAGCGAGCTTCTACAGCGAGTGGGGAAAGGCGGCACCCTTCCAATGATTACTTCCTGCAGCCCCGGCTGGATTAATTATATCGAAGGTATGTATCCTCATTTACTGGATCATTTATCTACATGTAAGTCTCCTCAGCAAATGTTCGGTACCCTTTCTAAGACCTATTATGCAGAAAAAATGGGCATCGACCCATCAAAGATATTTACCGTTTCCATCATGCCATGTACAGCGAAAAAATACGAAGCAGCCAGAAAAGAGATGGTCACCAATAATAACCGAGATGTGGATGTTGTTCTGACTACCCGGGAATTAGCCCGAATGATTAAATCTGCAAGTATTGATTTTGTTCATATTGATGAAGAAGAGTTTGATCTTCCTTTCGGTATCACCACCGGCGCTGGTGTCATCTTTGGTGCAACCGGCGGTGTTATGGAAGCCGCACTGAGAAGCGTCTATGAGCTTGCTACAGGTACCGCGTTAAATAATATTGAGTTCACAGGCGTTAGAGGCTTAGAAGGCATTAAAGAAGCCACTGTTGTCATTAATGATGTGCCTGTCAATGTGGCGGTAGCCCATGGACTCAGCAATGCCCAAAAACTATTGGAACAAATTGAAGCAGGAAAAAGTCCTTATGCCTTCATCGAAATCATGTGCTGTCCCGGAGGCTGTATCGGCGGCGGCGGTCAACCAATCGGATCAACCTTAGAAGTTAAGGACAAACGAATCCAGGGAATCTATGCCATTGATCAGGATATGCCGATCCGTAAATCTCATAAAAACCCTGCTGTTCTTAAACTGTATGAAGAATATCTGGGTTCACCGCTGGGCCACAAATCTCATAAGCTCCTCCATACCACTTATCGCCCCAGAAAGAGGGAATTGGATTATTTAGATCTTGCTGATGAGAATTGTCCGGAATGTGCAACAGCGGTAGAATAATATCGTGAATGAGACGTAGGGGCGCCCATTGGGCGTCCGCAGGGAATTCCGCCGTTACGTCCGCTACGCCACGGGGACAGTTCCATCGTTTTCCCTTCGGTCCTTCGCTACGCTTCGGAAACGCTCGAACCGTCCCCATGGCTCCGCTTTAAAAACACAGTGTCGTAGGGGCGGACGACTCTGTCCGCCCGTAATGCTGCAATTTATCAATTCGGGTGGACAGGGTCGTCCACCCCTACAGTTATGTTACCCACAGAAATTTTGCCAAGGCTGTCCCTAAATGATTAAAAAGCCAGTATCTGCGCAGGGTACTGGCTTTCTATTTTATCGCGTTATGAACTTTAACTGTTAGACACTTCTCGAATGACGTCATAATATTTATCGTCGTTTTCTATAAATTCCGTAAATATCGAATGGGAAAGCAGCTTTTTCCCTTCCGGGGTATTTTTTAGATGTAAGAATCCATTCTTCAATTTTTCTTTCCATTCCGTAGGAATATTAGGATTTACGGCAATTGCATCGGCAGGGATAGGTTCTGTTTTGGCAATGACTTTCAGCTCGTCCGTCTTTATCCCCTGTTGTCTCGCAACCTCTATGCCCACATCATAGGTAGCGCCGCCATCAATGGTACCATTAATGACCGCCTCGATGACATGGTTATGACTTCCCAGGTATTGCGTCTCTCGAAAAATCTGATCTGGGTTCAGTTTTTCCTTCTTTAACAGATATCGGGGGTATACATATCCTGATGTTGACTTTTGGTCAACATATCCAAAAACCTTGTTTTTAAAATCCCTGAGCTGCTGTATCGGTCGGTCCTTTCTGGTCACAATGCATCCATGATAAAAAGATTGTCCATGAATCACAGCCATGGCAATGGGCTCGGTATTCATTTTATTCCTTGCATTGACATAGGCAAAGGGTGAGAACCATCCCACATCCACAATATTGTTAAGCATGGCTTCCGATAGGGCATTATAATCTTGAACGATAATCGTTCTTGCTTTAAATCCAGCCTGTTTTGCCGCTTCCTGTATAATACTGAAATATTGCTTTCTCAACTCCGGTGAAGCAATAGGATTGATGCCAAAGAAAATTTCGTTGTCTGATTTATATTGTACCGCTGTTTTTTGTAGGTGGAAGGCTAAATCTCCCAGTTCCTGGGCAAAGCGTCCTATCTCTTGATTGACTGAAAGCTGATGTCTTATAGATTCCATGGTGGAACGGCTAACATCTTTTGAACTGTTTGCCACACTTGATATACCTTGAGCAGAGGAAGATATTCTCTCTCCAGTCCGGGCTTGGGTATCGGAGGTTTCGAACAAGATTTGAACGGCTTTTTCGATATCGAGCATTTTGCTCTCGATCTGCTGAAGGGCTAATGTAGATTTTTGTGATATCTCACCAACGCCGGAGATTTTACTCAAATTCCCTTCAAAGACCTCATTTACCTTTTCAATTCTTGCACCGATGGAACCAACCACATCTTTTATCTCGTTGGTTAACAGCGTACTTTGATCCGACAGCTTCCTGATTTCATCAGCCACCACAGAAAAACCTTTTCCTGCACTACCTGCCCGTGCAGCCTCTATGGCAGCATTTAATGCCAATAGATTTGTTTGCCTGGCGATATTTTCGATGTTGGCAAGAAATTGGCTGATTTGATAGGTAATAGGCTTAAGCTCGTCCATCATACCGGTTGAATCTTGAAGTTCTTTAGCCAACTGGAGAAGCAGATCATTGGATATCCCGATGGTGTTTTTGCTCCGTTTAACCAGTTCAAGAGAATCCTTAGAAAAGGACATCATGCTGGCAGCACCCTCACTGGCCATGTGGGAGGCTGCTGCCCACTGTTGAATCCCTGCATTTACTTCATCCGTTGCCACAGCTGTAGCTGTTACATTTTCCAGCATATGATCTGCCAGGGTTTGCAGTTTTTCTGCATCCTCAATATTTTTTTTGGATAAATTGATTAATGTCTGTGCTGTAATAGCCAGACCTTCAGAAATCTCTAGGAGGTTATCTCCTTTCGTTTCCTTCTTTTCCCGGGTGCTTTGGATAAATCCCAGTTCTTCTTTTCCTGGTATCTGCTCTTTTTTACACAAGGCTGTGAAATACACTAGCCCAGGGCCTATCAAGAGAGCAGCAAAGACCCAAAGCCCTTTGTATGGCAAGGGGAAAGTCGTTAAACCCCAAGCCAATAGTACATTTACAATCATCAGACTCATGAATAGCTTTTCTTTTGTTCTCATATCATCCCTTCTTTTCCCCACGAGATTATTACCCCCCTGGTAATATTCATAACCATCTCTACGTTTTAATATAGATATGGAACAGTAAAGATTGATTTTCCTTTAAATATGTTCTTTTGCGAAGATTAGACTTCTATTTGGTTAGAAGTTAGAGGTTAGAAGTTTCAGGGTCGATCTTCTAAGCTTAAAGACTCAAAAGATAGACATAAAGCCTCTAACATCTAACTTCTAACGTCTAACCATATGAATCACAATTCTTTGATTGGAAAATGATTTACAGATGAACATTAAATTTTTATGATTCCACATCTATAACCATCTAGCCCTATGTTTTTAATCTACAATATTATATTTCCTTGCTTTAAATGCTATAGTTTTATGCGTTACCCCCAGCGCTTTCCCCGCTGCATTGAAACTGCCGAATCGTTCAATGGCATATTTAATGATTTCCCTTTCATATTCTTCCAAGGTAGCGATTTCACCACTGCCATTCAGATTAATTAATGTACCTTCCGATGCGGTATGATAATGAAATTCGTATAAGTTGGATATATAGGAAGGGATATCTTGAAGATTGATTTCCTCTCCATCCGTAAGGGCAATCAGTCTTTCCATGAGGTTTTCCAATTCTCGAACATTTCCCGGCCAATCATATTTGCAGAAACAAGTTTCAACCTCCGGCGCCACACCTTTTACTTCCGTCCCTAGCTTTTCATTCTTTTTTTCGATAAAATAACGGATAAGCAGAGGAATATCTTCTTTGCGCTCCCTTAGAGACGGCAAGTGAATAGGGATGACATTTAATCGATAATATAAGTCCTCCCGAAACGCCCCTTGTTCAATCAATTCCTCCAGATTCCGATTCGTTGCAGCTACCACTCTGACATCACATTTGATGGTTTCCTCTCCTCCAACCCGCTCAAATTCCTTTTCCTGTAAAACTCTCAATAGTTTTACCTGCATCTCCACAGGCATATCACCGATCTCATCCAGGAAAATCGTCCCCCCGTTAGCCTGCTCAAACTTCCCGATTTTTCTCCGCACAGCTCCGGTAAAAGATCCCTGCTCATGGCCAAAAAGCTCTGACTCTAATAGCGTAGCCGGTATAGAACCGCAGTTAACTTTGACAAAGGGCTTTTTTGTCCTTGTACTTGAGTAATGGATTGCTTGGGCTACCAATTCTTTTCCCGTACCACTCTCTCCACGAATAAGTACCGTGGAAGAGGTTTTGGCAGATTTTTGTGCAACCAAAAGTGCTTTCTCCATAACCTTGCTTTTACCAATAATTTGTTTAAATGTATGATCTAGTTTTTGTGGATTTCCTTCCTGTGGAACGGATATGGTTATGATCTTATCCTCGGCAGACCCATCACTGGTTTTTGATTCCTCTCTGTAGATGGCAATCACACCTTTAAAGACCTCATTTTGAAATATGGGTGAGGCAGCAACACTGATGTGATTCGTACCGATATATACGCTGAGGCTGCCTTTTATAGGTCTTTTCTTTCTATATGCCGTCAGAATCACTTCATCGTTATGGGTATGAAATATACTCTTGCCGATTTCACTATGTCCGCTGATACGGAGCAATCTCCCATATGCCCGATTGACATAGGCAATTGTCCCTGATTCATTGATAATACAGACACCGTCATCAATATCATCAAAGAGTTCGTTATAGCTGTAATTGTTCAACTCTTTTTGTCCAACTCTCCTTTTCCCGTCGATCATTGTGACTGTCGCATACCTCACCATTATCCCTCCGTTTCCTACATGCTTCTGGAAGCAATAATATTCACACCCGTGTTAAAAACATTTTCTATAATGATCTGACCCATTTTTATAGGTCCTTGTAATTCTATGGTATCTAGCATCCGCATACATTCGAATATCTTCTCTTTTGGGATAGCGCCATCTGTTCTGACAGGCAATCTGTTCAATAGCGCTTCCTTTATTCTTACGGTACTGGTAAGTACCCTCGTAGGATTTACTAACTCTTTGATACCATAATCTTCTCCTCTTTTGCAGCTGTTTCCCGTTACCTGATAACCTTTCGGATGGTTGGCATCTTCAACTAAAGTCAAACGGCAGCCGAGGGGACATACAATACATACAATCTCTCTCTTTTCCATTTATGCTCCCTCCTTTTCCAAAGCAGCCGATTCCAGTGAAACAGATATGACAGCCTGTTTCTGACCTAATAAAGCCTTCGCAGGTATTTTTACAGACTCCATTTCTCCTGGTGCTAAATGGTTCTTCTTTGCCCTTTTCACTACTTCTCCATTTACGGTAACCACCATGTTCATGTTGGTGTAAATATCATCTACCCGCATGAGTAGATCCAAGTTTTCTTCCACGTTTTCTACGCGGACTGTCTGGGGTACAATATATCGAATACCCTTTCCTGGTAGGGTTTTGACCGAAGCTTCTCCAACTTTAAGCTCTCTTCTTACGTATCTTGCAGCATTCTTTCCAGCTTTCCTACTCTCTTCTGTCACCCAATCCACCAAATCATGGACATGAACCACATTGCCGCAGGCAAAGATGCCCTCTACGCTGGTTTCCATAGATTCATTGACAGTAGGTCCTCCTGTTATGGGATCCAGCTTGATACCCACACTCTTTGACAATTCATTTTCAGGGATCAGTCCTACGGACAGCAGTAAGGTATCACATTCATATTCCTTCTCTGTCCCGGGAATAGGCCTTCTGCTTTCATCTACCTTTGCTATAATAACTCTCTCAACCCGGTCTTTTCCTTGAATGTCGATGAGGGTATGACTTAAATACAGTGGAATACCGAAATCATCAAGACATTGGACAATATTTCTGGTGAGTCCTCCGGAATATGGCATCAATTCTGCCACGGCCAGCACTTCTGCCCCTTCCAGGGTCATCCTCCTTGCCATAATCAATCCAATATCTCCTGACCCCAGTATGACGACTCTTTTACCTACCATATAGCCTTCCATGTTGACAAAGCGCTGTGCTGTACCTGCAGTAAAGACACCGGCAGGACGGGTTCCCGGTATATTGATGGCCCCTCTGGTTCTTTCCCTGCATCCCATGGCCAATACGATGGCCTCTGCCTGTATGGTCATGTATCCATCCTTTGTATTGATGGCATGGATGGTTTTGTCTTCACAGATTTCTAAAACCATGGTATCCAGTTTATATTCGATCCCCATCTTCAACATCTCTTCAATAAACCTTTGCGCATATTCCGGCCCTGTTAACTCCTCTTTAAAGATATGCAATCCAAAACCGTTATGAATACACTGTTGTAGGATTCCACCCAATTCTCTATCCCGCTCGATAATCAATATGTTATCTACACCGTTTTTTTTCGCTTCAACGGCTGCCGCCAGTCCGGCAGGGCCTCCACCAATCACGACAATATCATATTTAAGCATGTTTTCACCTCCAAATTATTCCTTTGATGCAGCGACGATTTCTGCAGCTTCTTCTATAAATACATGTTCTTTTGTTGGTCCCGTTAACATATACGATGCCCTGCTGTCTTTCACAATCTCTGTTATCTCTTGATCTAATTCTCTTGCCAGGATCTCCATAACCCTTGGCCCACAAAAACCGCCTTGACATCTTCCTGTACCCGGACGTGCCCTTCTTTTAACACCGTCGATGGTTATGGCACCAACTTTTCTCTTGATGATATCCACAATTTCCCCCTCGGTGATGTTCTCACATCGGCAAATGATTCTTCCATATCTCGGGTCTTTTGCAATCATTGCTGCTTTTTCTTCACCCGGTAAATCGATGAAGTGTACTATTTTTCTTCGTATGGGATTAAAATCAAGATTTGCTTCCAATCCTCCGTTTATTTCCTTAAGCAGTTCCACAACATAGGATGCTATGGCAGGTGCTGAGCTGAGACCTGGTGATTCAATACCGGCCACATCAATAAAGCCCTTTGCACCCTCTACTTCTTCGATAATAAAATCATCGGTACTTGGTGTAGATCGAACACCAGCAAAGTTTGTAATGACGGCATGCATTGGCAGACTTTTTACAGATTTTTTTGCAGTTTCTCTTATATAAGTCAGCCCACCTATGGTTGTTTCTATTTGTCCTTTTTCTTCTACTTCTTCAGCATTTGGTCCCATCAGTAAATTGCCGTGTACCGTAGGGGCAATCAATACCCCTTTGCCTTCTTTGTTTGGACATTGGAAAACTACTTTATGAACGATATTTCCAACACTTTTATCAAAGACATTGTATTCTCCTCTTCGAGGTATAATTGTGAAGCTAGGCTCTGCCACCATATTATGAATTTCGTCGGAATAGACTCCGGCACAGTTGATCACATATTTTGATTCATATGCACCTTTGTCTGTACGAATCCTATAACCGCCTTGGATTTTATCGATTCCTACCACTTTGTTTTCAAGCTTTAGCTCCATTCCATTTTCCACGGCATTCTCAGCCAATGCAATGGCCATTTCCCACGGTCCAACGATTCCTGCAGTCTTTGCATGAAGGGCTCCTACAATCTCATCACTTAAATTCGGCTCCAATGCCAATACTTGCTCCCTATTGAGTACCTCCATGGCCGGAACGCCGTTTTCAAGTCCCCGTTTATACAACTTGTGAACCGTTTCCATTTCCTCTTCACTAAATGCAAGAACAAAGGATCCTATTCTTTTAAAAGGTACATGCAATTCCTTACATGCCTGATCAAACATGCTGTTGCCTAAAACATTCAGTTTTGCCTTCAAGGTACCGGGATGGGCATCATAGCCGGCATGAACAATGGCACTATTTGCCTTCGTGGTACCGTTTGCTACATCCGTGTCCTTTTCCAGTAGTACAGTTTTTACTTTATATCTGGCAAGTTCCCGGCCAATATAGCACCCTATAATCCCTCCGCCAATAATCGACACATCATACATTTATTTTTCCTCCTTGCTATAACGAATGGCTTTCTCCATAATTTTATATAAAACAACTTATTGAAGTGTTGTGTCTGAATTTTATTTTTCTAAAAATTCTAAATTTTTATATTTACAATAAAAAGGCCGCACAAACTAAGACTTATCCTTCCATAAGCTTAACTTTGTGCGGCTCTCCTATTCTCAAGCCCTCAATATTTATTTAGTACTCCTAATGATTATATCATACGAAATATTGCTTGTAAATTCATTTTATGAACAACAGGGATATGAGGAGCTAGACAGACTATAACATCCATCTAGTCCTCCTCCAAAACTACCTTATAATTTATTATATGTCTTGCATACGCAGCGTATGCCAGTCCTTTTTCATGGACATACAGTTTCTAAAGCAGCTATTCTACGCTTCAGATTCCCACTTCAATGCTCTTTCTACAGCTTTCTTCCAACCCTTATACTTCGTTTCTTTTGCTTCTTCTTCCATGGCTGGAGTGAATGTTTTATCTACATTCCACTTCTTCGCAATTTCTGCTTTGTCATTCCAGAATCCTACGGCAAGACCTGCAAGATAAGCGGCACCAAGAGCTGTAGTCTCAGTTACTTCCGGTCTATCAACAGGAACACCTAGAACGTCGGCTTGGAATTGCATTAAGAAGTTATTGGCAACTGCGCCACCGTCTACCTTCAATGCTTGAAGCTCGATACCGGAGTCTTCTTGCATTGCTTGTAATACGTCTCTTGTTTGATATGCAATGGATTCCAATGTGGCTCTAACAATATGATTTCTGTTGGCACCACGAGTCAAGCCTACAATTGTACCTCTAGCATACATATCCCAATATGGTGCACCCATTCCAACAAAGCCTGGAACCACATATACACCGTTTGTATCTGCAACTGCCGCTGCAACTTCTTCACTCTCAGCAGCAGAGTTGATTAATTTTAATTCATCTCTTAGCCATTGTACAGAAGCACCGGCTACGAAAATACTTCCTTCAAGGGCATATTCAACTTTTCCGTCTACGCCCCAAGCAATGGTTGTTAATAAGCCGTTATTGGATGGAACCAGCTTTTCACCTGTATTCATCAACATGAAGCAGCCTGTTCCATAAGTATTCTTTGCCATACCTGGCTCATAACATGCCTGACCGAATAATGCAGCTTGCTGGTCTCCGGCAATCCCTGCGATAGGAATGTTAGCGCCACCAAAGGTGTGTTCATCTGTGTGGCCATAAACACAGCTTGAATCCTTAACTTCTGGAAGCATGGAAGCTGGAACACCAAGCTCGCTTAGGATCTTTTCGTCCCATTTTAATTCCTTGATATTAAAAAGCATTGTTCTGGAAGCATTTGAATAGTCAGTTACATGTACTTGACCTCTTGTTAAATTCCAGATCAACCATGTATCAATGTTACCAAACAACAAATCGCCCTTTTCTGCCTTTTCTCTAGCGCCTTCTACATTGTCAAGGATCCATTTTACCTTTGTACCGGAGAAATACGCGTCTACTACCAAACCTGTATTTTCTCTGATATATCCTTCTAATCCTCTTCCTTTTAATTCATCACAGATACCAGCTGTTCTTCTACACTGCCAAACGATGGCATTGTAAACAGGTTTTCCAGTCGTTTTATCCCAAACAACCGTTGTTTCTCTTTGATTGGTGATACCGATAGCGGCAATATCCTGTGGTCTGATTCCGGTCTTTTCTAATACTTCTCTAGCTACCCCGCTTTGAGTACCCCAGATTTCCATTGGATCATGCTCAACCCAGCCTGGCTTAGGATAAATTTGTGTAAACTCTTTTTGAGCTACACCTATGATCTTTCCGCTATTATCAAATATAATTGCCCTTGAACTTGTCGTTCCTTGGTCTAATGCCAATATATACTTACCCATTTGTTCTGCCCCCTCTTCTTACTTTTATTTACCTTCCCATTGGTTCTTTCATAGGTATATCTAATTTATAATGATTGCATTCCTTGAAGCAGATGTATTTTATAGAATTTGAGCTAAAACAAAAGCACCAATCGTTCCACCGATAATAGAGGATATAATTGTCGGCATTGCTTTACTCAAACTTGCACCTGAATATACAGCGCCAGCCAACAACCCAAATCCTGCAGCCCATGCCATGTCGATCCAAGCTCCCCCTGATTGATAAATCAGTCCTACACCATGGTTCAACGTCCATGCAGTACCTACGATAAAGCCTGCAGCCATCCAACCACCGATAGCTCCCCAAACTTCAACCATTTTACCCCAGCACATACTAATTAAAAACGGAAATATAAAAGCTCCTACAAATGTTGCAATCGCTAATCCAGCTGTCATATATTTAACCTCCCTTCAAACAGTTTTGAAGATTATTTTTTATGCCTCTTCCTTCGCTGCTTCTGCCTTCTTCGCCAAGTCGTTTTGGAACATTGCAGCTACGATACCGCCAGCCATTCCGCCTACGATAACAACAAGAAGTGTTGGTATGGATTCAACTAATGGTGTAATGGATCCCGCTGAAAAAACAGGTCTCATCGTACCACAAACACCAATGGCTAGAGCCATATCTACCCAAGCCCCTCCTTCTGGATTGTGCAGTACCCCAACATAGTGGTTTAGGAACCACATGGTACCGATGATGGCAAAACCTGCAAACCAACCGCCACCTATACCGTATTTTGCTGCGAAAGCCCCCCATACACTCATAACAAACATACCTGCAATTGCGCCGCCTACCATTGTTCTAAAGTTTTTCATATTTTCACCCCCTTAAATAATTCATGGTTATATTTATCACATAAGTAAACGTTTACCCATGTGGTAAAATTTAAAAAGATTCATTAAAATGTCCATACATTAGGGCTGCTGGTGGATATCCCAATGGCTCCTGCCTTTAGGCTTTGGATAATATCATCCTTATCCTTAATCAAGCCCCCTGCAATGATAGGGATTCTTGTCTCTTCGTGAATTTGCTGAATAACTTTCGGCATAATGCCGGGTAAAATTTCAATGGCATCAGGCTTCGTAACGTGGATGGATTTGATACCTGTCTCCAGAGAAAGGGAATCTAGTATAAAAAGCCTTTGAATCACAAACATATCCAACTTTTTTGCAATCTTTATCAGGTTTGCCTTCGTTGTGATAATTCCATCCGGTTTAATGGCGTCATGGATATACCTTAGTGCAACCTCGTCTTTAGAGAAACCATCCATCAAGTCTATATGAATATATATGTCCATGCCATTACTTTTAACACGCTCTACTGTATTTTTTAGGTCAAAAATGCTTCCTGTCATCAGAAAAACGATCTCGCAGGGAGACTGTATGGCTTGCTCTAACTTTTCAGGATGATTCACCGCTGCTATAATCGGATTATCTTGAACCTTGCCGTAAAATTTATTTCCTATTTTCATCGACCCCCTCGCTCATATATGATAAGCAAATCCCGTGCCAAAATCATTTTTGAGAAAATTCTTGACTTTGCCACATTTGCTGCTGTTCCTCTTGATACTTATTCCCATGTTTTATTGTAACACACCCCCACCGGGTTGGTAAAATGTATCAACGTGCTTCCTCTGACCATATCCGCCTTATTCTTTTTCCCCAAAATTATTCTCAAATAAGGATAGAATCGAGGCCGCCGCCTCTACTTCATCTTCTCCATATATGTACAATTTTACTGTTTCTCCTTGTTTTACCTTTAGGGTCATCAAGGAAATGATGCTTTTGCTGCTGACGACCCTTCCGTTAAACTCTATCTCGATGGTGCTTTTATATCTATTTGCCTCCTTGATAAGGATAGCCGCGGGTCTTGCATGAAGTCCCTCCTTGTTATTTACGCAAATCATCTGCTCAATCATACGGTCAGCTCCTCTACAGTTTTCTTGCGTGTCTACATTCTTCTGCTGCTTGCTTTACTTCTTCAAGGCTGCCTCCAATAGACGATTGTACGGCGGCGGCGATGGCACCTTCTATCAAGGGTGCATCTGCAATAAGAATATGATGCTTTTTCTCTTCATCAACAAAATCTATGGCTAATTCCGAACTCATGATGGCACTACCCAAATCTCCCAGTATCACAACACCATCTCCATCGTCGGCCTCCTGAAGGGCGTTTAAAATCTTCTGCATATCTGTCCCCAATCCGCCGTCTTCCAGTCCCCCAGCGGCAATAATATTGATAGGGTCTTGCGCCATTTGTTGACATAAATCCCTTACACCCTCTGCCACTTTACTGCTGTGAGAAACGATGACAATACCAACCATCCCTATGCCTCCTTTACCAGGAAATCAACAATTACTTTTAACATCAAATAACTGGAAGTAGCTCCCGGGTCCTGATGTCCAATACTTCGATCTCCAAGGTAGTTTGCTCTTCCTTTCTTTGCTGCAATGGTTTTGGTATATTCTACACCCTCTTCTGCTGCCTTTACAGCTTTTGCAAAACCGATCCTAGCATCTTCTCCCTGCTCTACGGCTTCCTTTAATGCTATATAAGCGGGTATCAAGGCATCCAGCATGGTTTTGTCTCCTCGATCAGCCTTTCCTCTTCCCATAATGCCTTGAATGGCTTCATACAACATCTTAACGGCTTCTTCTTTGCTAATTTCCATATTTCCTAGAACAACCTGCCCCGCCTTCATAAAAGCCGTACCATATAAGGGACCCGATGCACCTCCAACTGTTGAAATAAGGCTCATAGCCACTGTTTTCAAGATGGTGCCGCAGTCCTTATCCTTAACTGTGCCTATTTTTTCCTTAACAGCCCTAAATCCTCTATCCATATTGATACCATGGTCTCCATCTCCAATTGCCCTATCCAAATCCGTAAGCAGTTCTTTATTAACCATAATGATTTCTGCAATTTCATCAATCATTACCAGCAGTTGATCTCGATGAATCATAAAAATACACCATCCTTTTCCTTGATTAAAGAAACAACTTAGGAATAGAGAAAGCTCTATTCCTAAGTATGAACTTTATAGCCTACAATCTGTATTTTTTATATCTGCGTGAAGGCAGGGGTATCTGCCGCAGCATCCAACAATGTCTTCAACTCATCATCCAATTTCAAAATAGATACAGATGCACCGGCCATTTCAAGAGATGTCATATAATTCCCTACCAAATTCTTATGCACTTTAATTCCTCTTTCCTCCAGCATTTGATGCACTTTTCTGTTAACAATATATAGTTCCATCAATGGTGTCCCGCCTAGGCCATTCACCATAACAGCAACCTCACAGCCGGAAGGATACGCTATGTCTGCCAGAATTTTTTCTACCAAATGGGATGTAATTTCGTCAGCTGATTTGATCGTCTCTCGATGGGTACCGGGCTCTCCGTGAATACCCAAACCAACTTCCATTTCATTTTCCTCCAGCTCAAAGCTTGGTTTTCCTGCTGCAGGAACGGTACAAGGTGTTAAAGACATACCCATTGAACGAACATTGGCGATGGTCTTTTCTGCCACTCGCTTCACTTCTTCAAGGCTCATGCCACGGTCTGCTGCTGCTCCAGCAATCTTATGAATGAATACAGTTCCAGCAATGCCCCTTCTTCCTGTGGTCCATGTACTGTTCTCAACAGCAACATCATCATTTACAACCACATTTGTCACTTGAATGCCTTCCATCTCAGCCATTTCTCCAGCCATTTCAAAATTCATGATATCTCCCGTATAGTTTTTAATAACCAACAAGACCCCTGCTCCACCATCCACGGCTTTAATGGCTTCAAAAACTTGATCTGGTGTAGGAGATGTAAAGACTGCCCCTGCCACAGCACCATCAAGCATTCCTTTTCCCACATACCCTCCATGGGATGGCTCATGACCGCTGCCGCCTCCGCTTACCAAACCTACCTTTCCTTGTACTGGTGCGTCACTTCTAACCAAAACATTAAAACCCTCAAGCTTTCTCACGTACTGAGGATGTGCCTTGACTACCCCCTCCAGCATTTCCTCAACAACAGCATCCACATGATTGATGAGCTTTTTCATAATAAGTCCCCCTTATATTCATTTTGTTTCTTAATGAAAATTTATCCCCATCATAATCATTATGCAATGAACATGCCAACGGTAAAGGCCTGTATTTTTCTCATTCTTAAACCTCTACGTTGCTAAATTTTGTACATAAAAAAAGAAAAGTTGATAAAATTTATCAACCTTCCATCCTATCTCAATCCATATTTCCGAGCTTTCATGGCAACTGTCCGATGGGTAATGCCTAATGCCTTTGCAGCACTGTTAAAGGACTTATGTTTTTCCAGTGCCCGTTGAATAATCTGTTTCTCATATTCTTCCATTGATACAACATCATCATTGATCAAGTTTATTAAAGATCCCATTTTCATATTGCCTCTACTTCTTATATAACCTGGTAAATCTATATCCCGTATTTCCTTTCCCTCTGCCAGCGCCAAAGCTCTTTCAATGATATTTTCCAGTTCTCGAATATTGCCAGGCCAATCATATTTTTCTAGATATTTTAACGCTTGTGGTGCTATATCTCTTAGAGGAATATCTTCTTTTTGGCAAACCTTCTCTAGGAAATGTTCCACCAAAAGAGGAATATCTCCTTTTCTTTCTCTAAGAGGGGGCAGGGTAATAGGTATGACATTTAATCGATAATATAAATCCTCACGGAATAAGCCATTACTCACCATATCCTCTAGATTTTTATTTGTAGCGGCAATAACCCTTACTTTCACTTTTATGGTTTCCAAGCCACCAACCCGTTCAAATTCGCGCTCCTGCAGAACTCTGAGAAGCCTCACCTGCATATCTTTACTGATATCTCCGATTTCATCTAGAAAAATAGTTCCACCATTGGCTAATTCGAACTTCCCGGGTTTCCTTCTGATGGCCCCTGTGAAAGCACCCTTTTCATGACCAAAAAGCTCGCTTTCCAAAAGATTTTCAGGGATAGCCGCACAATTCACACGAATAAAAGGCTTGTTTCCTTTACCGTTTGATTGATGAATGGCACGGGCCAGCAACTCTTTTCCTGTGCCGCTTTCACCACGAATCAAAACCGTAGCCGATGTTCTGGACGCCTTTAATGCTATATGTAAAGCATCCTTTAAAACACCGCTTCTACCAATAATTTTGCTGAACGCTTTGCCTACTTCCTGACTACCATACAATTCTTCTTGAAAGTATTTTATTTTTTCTTCTGCATCCTTCAGCTTTTCAACCATTCGCTGAAGCTCTGTCACCTCTTTTGAAGTTGAAACAACACCTTTCATTGCGCCATTAACAATAATGGGTGTTGCATTAGACAAAACCTTTGTACCATCTTCTCGTTCTACCGTTACCCCCAGTTGTTTCTCCTTTATTTCCAAAGCTTTGACAGCTGCCTTATCCATGTAAGAAGAAAAAATATTTTTTCCAAGGATTTCTTCCCTTCTGACATTCCACATTTCTTCATAAGCCGGATTTACATAAGTGATAATTCCTTGATCATCAATCATGGATATGGCATCATAGGTATGCTCTAAAATATTTCCGAACCGCTCTTTGATGTCTTTCACCGACTCTAATTCACTGGAAAGTGCCTCAATTTCCGAAATATCCATGAATATTGCAACTGCTCCAATGATTTTACCCCCGGAAAAAATGGGTGCCCTGTTGGTAATAATCGTTGTATTTCCTATCTGTTGTCTAGCGCCTTTAATTTCCTCTCCTGAGGCAAGCACAAGATGAAGCTTGGAGTCATCCAATACTTCATGGGCCTTTTGTCCGATAACTTGTTCCCTTTTTAAGCCTATGATCCTTTCCGCCGCCCTGTTAAAAATCGTAATGATATTATTTTCATCCACAACCACAATACCATTAGATAGGCTTTCAAAAACCTTTTCACTTGTAATCGTAGTATGCTCGATAACCATATCTACTTCATCAAGCTCTGTTTTTTCAACATCGATTTGTCCACCCAAATACTGAGCCATCTCATCTAACGCCTCTTTTGCTTGCGGCCCTTCACTAGTTAGAATGATTTCATCTCCGTTTTTTATATTTAATGACGTTAATGTAATCATACTGGTAGCCGAAATCTTTTCTTCTACCCCTAATCTTCCTATAAACATATATACATCATATTTCCGGTTAATCTGACTGGCTTTATGAACAATCATGGCTGCGACTCGTGCATGGATACCTTTATAATTTTGAATGCTTACTTGTCTCTTATATTCCAAGCGTATCCTCTCCCTACAGTCAACTGGAAGCTTTTTATGCTTTGTTTTTACTTCCCAATTCTTTACTGGTATTCTATCATACTTTTTATAAATTTTATAAACTCTCTTACTTATCAAACAAAAAACTCTTAACTATCGCAAAATATTCTCTTACATGATGATTTGGAATAATGTAAAGAGGTGTTTTAGAAGGAATTCCGGTAGGATCGAGGTCTAGTCTTTTGGCTATAAGCTTGGCTCTAAATAAATGAAAGTCATTACTGGCAATTGCAACTTTGATCTTTTCACCTTGATCGATGATTTGAATAATTTCTTTGGAGTTTTTAATGTTTTCATAGGTACTTGTTGATTCATTTTCTTTTATAATTTTATTGCTGTTTATGCCATGTTCTAATAAATAGGTTTCCATTACAGCGGCTTCTGAGACAATTTCATTCTTTCCTATGCCACCACATAAAATTACTTTTTTAATCTCGGGATTTCGATTCATATACGCTATGCTTTGATCTAATCTATATCTTAATTCAAGGGATGGCTGCTCATTTTTTATTCCGGCTCCCAATATTAAGACATAATCAGGACTATCATCATGATTTACATAGGCTCCGATAAAAATTAGCATCTCAATAAATAGAAAAGACACCAGGATCGTTACCATACTAATGTCCATGATTTTTTCGAAGAAAACACGCTTTTTCCATTTGAAAAGTCCATATATACTGCAAACAATCCCAAATAAAAACATGACATTCATTCCGAAATAAAAGGGCCATCCTAAGGCTAATCCAAATAGAAAATACAGTATATTCAAAATACCCAATACTATGAAAAACACGCCAGCCTTTTTAGGTAAAAGGCTGGCGGAATGAAACTTCTTTCTATATAGCAAATCAATCACATCCTCTATAATCCAATTAATCTTTCCTTGTCTAGCTTAATGGGTTTCCAGTCTTTATAATTCTTCTGATCCAATACCATTTTATAGAGAACATCTTCCCCGTCATTTTTAACCTTGAAATAAACTTTACAATAGTTTGCGCTATCAATATCCGGAGAAAGATGGGGTTCACTCATTCTCCAAAATTGTATTTGAACAAGTTCCAGTTCTTTTCCCTTCAATTCGCCGTCAAACAACCTGCCCAGCTTCACTTCTTCCATATATTTCAATACCTTTTCCCGTACGGTCTTTGCCTTACTGGAGTTTGGAAATGTACTTAAGCCCGTTACATACCATCGTCCATCTTTTTTAACCATTTCAAAGGCACTGCCCATCCCCATTCCCGTACCAAAGGAATTGGATACACCTCCATAGGCCTTAACCGATGCACGGTTTCCATGATCATATATATCGATTTTATCTACATAAATACTGATGGCATATTGATAATCTCTTCTTTTCTTGTAAGTACTTCCTCGAAAGGTTACCTCCATATCAGTGTATGCAGCTTGCCCATATTCAGGCGTATCCACAAAATATTTCTTCAGGCTCTCATAATCCTTTTCCCCATTAATCTCATAGGCAAGATATATATCGGCTGCACCCCGAATGGTTTTTATCATATCATTGTACATCCCGTATTCTGACAGGGGTAGTTGCCTGTTCTTATAATAGAGTTCATTATCCAATGAATCGTAATCTGAAAAACTCACATTTTCCAAATCATCACCTTGAATTGTTCCGTATTCTCCACTCTCCGTTACCAGAAACTGCCCTCCTAATATTGTGAAAGAAACATCCTTTATATATTTATCCTGTATATCCTTCATATGAAGAACAAAATAATTTTCTTCAATATTCTTCTTATCCTCCGTAATAAAAGCAATCTTACCATCTGCCACAAATTTTGCATCATAGATATATTCTTCCGTTAGCTTAATAGGGTCTTCTGTCTTTTGTACATCGGGATAATAATACAATCCAAAGCCTGATTCCCCCACATAAATCATGGACTTCTTATAATCTCCTCTAAATCTTCCTCCTGGAAGCTTTTTGATAACGTTCCCTTCAGCGTCTACTACCACCGTTTGATATTCCGGTGTATTGTTCTCATATTTCAATTTCCTTTCATCGATTTCCTGTAATGTAGCAAAATAATAGTCATCGTCGAGGCGCCCCTTATAATAAAGCCTCTCCTTGGTTTCGTAAGCTCTAACTACTTTTTCTGCATCTACGTAATAGATGCTGTCATTGATTAGATTTGAATCCTCTGTATAAATCTTGTTGCCGTCCGGTGACCAACCGAAGTATAGAGAATTGGAGTTATTTCTATAATCCTTAAAGAGGAGTTTGTCTTCCTTTACATCATAAACGAAAATTTGTTTTCCACTTAAAAAGGCAACCTTGCTTCTATCTTCATTCCACTTTACAAGAGATATAAAATCAACATTTTCTACTAAGTTTTTCATTTCTTCCTTTTCAAGGTCTACTTTAAACAGATTCACCTTTACTTTTGGAAGACCTTTTATCACCAAACCTTCATTGGTTGATCCGGCCATCCAACTTTGCATATCCCATATTTTTTTATCTGATAGGCTTTCCATACCAAATAATGTTTTTCCATCTTCTGAGACAGTAAGGCTGCAAAGCTTGTGGCCTTTTGAAATACGCTGATTTAAAAGGGGGTAAAAATCTTTATATGGTTCTGATTTGCTTGCATACTGAGCGAATGGATCTAACCCTTCAGTAATCAAATTTCCTTCTCCAAGCATAACCTCTATATTTTCTTGCTCTTCTTTGTCTACAACATACAACGTGTCTTCCTGAATATCCCCTGACCGGCATCCGGTAATAATCAGGAGGACTATACTTATCATGACAGTTATTCTTATAATAGGTTTCATTTTAGCAACTCCTTTCCTAGCAAGCTTATCACCATAATATTGCAGAGCTTTCTCTAATTTGTATCAGAGTTGTAAAATATTATTTTTATGGTAGTTCCTTCCCCTAATTTACTTTCTATTTCAATTTTACCTCCATGCTTTTTCATCACTTCATTACATATGGAGAGGCCTAATCCTGCGCCTCCGTTCGTTCGCGATCTAGCTCTATCTATCCGGTAATATGGTTCCAATACATACTGAATATGTTCCTCATCCATTCCAATTCCCTGATCTTTTACGAAAATACAATCTTTATCTATTTCTGATATCATTCCCATAGTAATTTTATCTCCATCCTTTGAAGCATTAATCGCATTGTCCAATAAATTCATCAAAACACCCTTCAAAAGGTCTGCATTCACCTTTTTCTTGCCATTCTTACCTACAATATCGACATCTATATTCTTTGACTTGGCTTTTTCTAAGAGCAACTCTTTTGCTTCTATGAGTATTGGTTTCATTTCCTCCTCCTTACAATCAAAAGCCTCTTCTCTTAAAAGAATCAATTCTATCAACTGGTTGATCATGCTCAACATCCGTTTTCCTTCAGAATAGATATATTGTAAGCTTTTATGAAAGGTTTCCTGCTCATATTTGATATGCATTAAGGTGTCTGAAAACCCTATAATGGAAGTAAGGGGCGTCCTTAATTCATGGACGAGATTATCAATAAATCGTTGTTTCCGTTGAGATTCCTCCTGTAAAGCACCTATTCTTTTCTCAACCTCATCCGCCATACGATTGAACTGCTCCGCCAGCTGTCCCAATTCGTCATCCTGAGTCATTTCGATTCTTTTATGATAATTCCCCCGGGCAATTTCTCCAGTAGCTTCTTTTAAATGCTCTATGGGCTTTATAAATACTTTCGTCATAATTCCTATAATGGCTGCTGCAATCAGAAACCCGATAATACCAACGGTAGAAAAAAACTGGTATTGTTCTTTCCGCTGCATATCGATACCTGATATATCATCAGCCAAAACCATAATAAGCTCTTGATTTTCTATTTTTATTACATCAGTAATAAAAATATAGTGCTTATTCCCAATCCATTTGATTTGATAAGTCTTTTCTCCTTCCAATGCTTTTCCTACAGCTTCTTCCATATGAAGACCGTCAAAAGAAAAGGTGGCTGCTTTTAAATCCATTGATTCATTATACATTAGAATTTCATAATTATCGGAATGAAACATATCTACTAGTCTTGTACTATATCTTTCAATATCTATCTTATGATTGGATAACTGTTCATTTGCCTTTATGTATAGTGCTGCCGACATTAAAATATTTTTTTCTTTATCTAAGAAATTTTTTACTTCTTTTTTCAGTGAATCATTATAATTGTTTTCAGTAATGATGACACCAATAACACATAGGGACACAACGTAAACGGCAAGGGAAAATACAAATATTTTCCATCTTAGCTTTATCTTAATCTTCAAATCGATATCCCACCTTATATACCGTTTTTATACGATCGGTCTGCAATTTATTTCTCAATCGCTGTATATGTATATCTACCGTTCTTGTGTTGCCTTCAAAATCATAATCCCATACCAACATCAGCAGCTTTTCCCTTGATAGGGCAATGCTCTTGTTTTCCAGTAATATGCTTATCAAATCAAATTCTTTAAGGGTCAAATCTACTTCTTTGCCACCCTTTAATACCTTTCTTTGCTCCATCAATACCTCTATATCGTCAAAAACAACCTTTTTAGATTGCTTCCCAGCACGTCTTAGTACAGCATTCATCCGCGCCAACAGTTCTATACCTTCAAAAGGCTTGGTAATATAATCATCTGCACCTAAGTTTAACCCCTTTACCCTATCTTTTAATCCATCCTTCGCTGTAACCAATATAACAGGGATATTTTTGTTAACTGCTTTTGATAAAATTTCATAACCATCTATATGGGGAAGCATTAGGTCCAACAAAACTAAATCTATCGTGAAATTCTCTAAGTAATACAGCCCTTGCTCTCCATCATAAGCCTGATACGTATTGTAACCCACCATTGATAAATTTAAATTAATTAACTCCGAAATGGGCTCTTCATCTTCTATGATCAATATATTTAGCATACTAAAATCATCCTCACTTTCTCTAGCTTCTAACTTTCATACTATTCGTTATCCTTTTTTCTTTATCCTCCTTCTATATAACAGTCCATACATTCTTTTTTACTACCTAAAAACTAAAAAGGTATAGGATATCTGATAGATGCCTACACCTCAACAATTGACGGACGCTAAAAGAAAAAGACCCAGAACGAACCTTTTTCGTCCTGAGTCCTTTTTAAAATTATGTAATCTAGCAACGACCTACTCTCCCAGGCGGCTGCCCGCCAAGTACCATCGGCGATGATGAGCTTAACTGCCGTGTTCGGTATGGGAACGGGTGTATCCTCATCTCTATCGTCACTAAATAGGTTAGAA
>JBMOKU010000066.1:0-2772 GCA_049324315.1 Bacillota bacterium
GCAAATCCCCCTTTTGGTTATGGTTTCTTGTCAACTCCATTATACCAAATTAAGGGGGTTTTTGCTTTTTTATTCAATTAATACTTAATGACTTACATTTATTTACATCGTTTTTCAGTGGTCTCGACCAGTCCCCAAGTCTTGCTCCTTCTGCTCAAATGATTCGAGTTTTTTCGGAACGGCGAGGGCGTCGTTCCCTACGAAAGAGAATATTTTATTTCTTGTTATTTAATATTTATCGATATGTATCGATGGATATACTACGAGTCTTGGGTCTGGTTGGGATTCAATAATTTCTAAGGTATTATGATTGGCGTTTTGCGCACGCCATATACTGTCATTGGTTGAAAGGTGATGGCCGTTTAGATCCATTAAAGCATCATTAAGGGGCACGATCTCATAAACCATTTTTCCTCCAGCAGGAAAACGATGTACCCATGTTGGCAGATACTGTACCGCTTGAATAGTAATTCGATTATCCATAGTATTTTTCTTAATATTGATATTTATAAGCAGACCGTCCTCAGTGAATCTATTTTTCAAAATCTCAAATCGCTGATTTGATAAAAAGTTGCCCAATGAATATACCACGAGGGTTTCTTTTTCCTTATCTGCTGACTGAATAAATTCTATAGGCTGTAATACATGGGGATGACTTCCCAACACAATATCGACACCTTGATCTGATAAAAACTGTGCTATTTGTCTTTGATAGTTATTTGGCTGCTGCTGGTACTCATTTCCCCAGTGCAGATAGAATACAATGAACTCAGCGCCTTGATTCTTCATTTCTAGGATTCGATCACCCATCCGGTTCAAATCATCCTGTAAACGATCATAGCTGAAGGTATCAATGAAATCTTCCACTTCTTTGGGTACCTTAAGTGCATTTATCGTTTTATATTTCCCATAAGGTTTCGTTTCATAGGTATATGCTGTAAAAGCGATTTTGATTCCATTTACATCCTTTATCGCATAAGAAATTTCTTCCTGTGTAGACTTTGTTCCGATGGACTCCAGTTCATTTTCTTTAATCACTTGTATCGTTCTGAAAAGACCAACAGCACCGGTATCTATGCAGTGATTATTGGCTGTAGCTACGACATCAAAGCCGCTTTCTTTCAGTGCTTTAACCAAGGCATCCGGAGAATTAAACCTGGGATAGCTGGAATACTTTTTTTCGCTGCCGGCTAATGTAGTCTCAAGATTGCATATGGAAATATCTGCTTTTTCGATGTAGGGTTTAACAAACTGAAAGTTATTTAGAAAATCATATTCCTTCAATTGTTCGTTATATTGCGCCCTCAGCTGCGGTCCATGTACCATTATGTCACCTACCGCTGTAATATTTACCTCAATATCAGGAGCAGGTACGGTTTCATTTTGACCAGCCGTTTCACCATCATAAACCGCTTCGGTTACCGTGCCCATGGATTTTGAATAAGTGCAGGCGCCAAGTAAAATCAAGGAAGCCATTATAATAAATAATAACAGATAAAATCTACGATTCATATTCTCTCATCAACCTTTGTTTAATATCGTTGTTCTTATTTGGTTAAATTTTCTTATACATGAAATTGTTTCCTACACGAAACAAGTTTATCCTATTCCTTCATGCAATGCAACTAATTATTTATGTGTGTATTGGACAGACCCACTATCATTACTATGAATTATCATCTTCCTCATCATCTTCTATGCTTACGATTCCATTTCCGTTAAAAGCTTTGCTTAGCTTTTTAATAGCTCTTTTTTCTATTCTAGAAACGTAAGAACGAGAAATACCCAGCATTTTTGCAATCTCTCTCTGGGTTTTGCAGCCGCCGCTGGCCAATCCATATCTGAGTTCGATGACTGTCCTTTCTCTGTTTTTTAGTACTTTTGCCATTTTCTGATAGAGTTTCTTTACCTGTATTTTTAGTTCTACTTCTTCCAATACTTCATCTGCTTCGGTGCCCAAAATATCAAGAAGACTTATCTCATTTCCCTCCTTGTCTATCCCTATTGGATCTTGAAGAGAAATCTCACTCTTTGTTTTCTTGTTTGATCGTATCGTCATCAAAATTTCATTTTCGATACATCGGGCTGCATAGGTTGCTAATCTTGTACCTTTTCCTGCGTCAAAGGTTGTTATGGCTTTGATTAAACCAATGGTTCCGATGGATATGAGGTCATCTACTTCCCTGCCAGTATTATGATATTTTTTTACAATATGCGCTACCAGTCTTAGATTTCGTTCAACCAGTATGTTTTTGGCTTCTTCATCCCCTTCGCTATACAATTTTAAATAGTGTACTTCTTCTTCCGGTGTTAAAGGTTTGGGAAAAGAGGTATTGCTTGATACATAGGATACCAACGTAAATATGGGTTTGGCCAAGAGCAGTGATAGGGTCAGTAGGGTAGTCCACATATGGATACTCACCTCCTAAAATTATGTCACTCTTAATTATATGTGTCGAAATATAGATATGTGCATGTCTAGAAAGGATGAAATAAAGATTTTAGAAAAGGAAGTTGAAGGTTGAGGAAATAGTATTCTTCGAAAGGACATGGGGACAGTCCGAGATCACTGAAAAAGTACTCCATCGTCCAGGGCAACACATGGGGACAGGGCCACAGTCCGGCAAAAACACTCCGGACAGCGTACCAGTCCGAGACCACTGAAAAACGATGTAAATAAATGTAAGTCATTAAGTATTAATTGAATAAAAAAGCAAAAACCCCCTTAATTTGGTATAATGGAGTTGACAAGAAACCATAACCAAAAGGGGG
>JBMOKU010000067.1:0-35985 GCA_049324315.1 Bacillota bacterium
AGACTCAAAAGATAGACATAAAGCCTCTAACATCTAACTTCTAACGTCTAACCATATGAATCACAATTCTTTAATTGGAGAATGATTTGCAGATTAACATTAAATTTTATGATTCCACATCTATATAAATATATTATCGATATCTTTCATCAATAGAACTATTCTTCTACCAATATCACCCTTGCTGGAGCTGCTTCTGCATTCTTAATTTTTAGGGGAAAAGCATAGAAGCCATATTCCCCTTCTTTTACCTCTTTTAGCTGTAGGCCTTCTATAATGATAATTTCTTGACCTAATAATGTTTTGTGGGTTCCGTGGTCTGACTGTGCCCTTTCAATACCCAAAGCATCAACTCCTACACCTCGAATCCCTATGTCCTTCAGATAGGCAGCACCGCTTTTTTCTAGATATACGAATTCAAAATCAAAGCCTTCTGCATAGGAATTCTTTGTTTTTAATAATATAAAATCTCCTTTTTCAATGACTTTCTCCTTAAGTGCCTGAGCAGTAATACAATCATCAACATGGGTAAAATCTAAGACTTTGCACTTACCCATAAGATTCTCTAGATGGAGATATTCCATGGTACTTCCCCCTGCTATCATGTGCAAAGGTGCGTCGATATGGGTCCCTGTGTGCAAATCCATACTAATCATCGACTCATGGGAGCTGCCCGTTGTGTGGTCTTTCACTACCGTCAATTTCGGTTTTTTTTCAGCCTTATTCTTATACACCTGCATGTCTTCATGGATTTCCATGGAAATATCGTATATTTTCACGCTGATCCCCTCCTTATAAATGATTCTTCCACGCCCTATGATCCTTCTGCAAAAGTATATCTGAAGCCTCCGGTCCCCAGGTCCCCGCCTCATAATTTGGGAACGGTAGTTTTTCTCTATCCCAGTTCTCAATAATACGATCGGTAAATTTCCAAGCGTATTCTACTTCATCCCATCTGGCAAAAAGGGTGCTGTCTCCCCTCATGACATCATACAGCAGTCTCTCGTAGGCCTCCGGCGAATTAATCCCGGTTTGGCAGTTTTGACAAAAATCCATTTGGACAGGAACAATTTTATTCTTTGTTCCGGGTTCCTTTGTATTAAACTGTAAAAATACACCTTCCGTAGGCTGTATCTTTATAATCAGCATATTGGCATCCATCTTATTCTCTTTAAAATATAATATATTTTCCATAGATTTAAACTGTATGACGATTTCCGTTGATTTTACCGGCATTCTTTTTCCTGTCCTGATGTAGAAGGGAACACCGGTCCATCTAAAATTTTCTACAAATACCTTTAGGGCTACAAAGGTTTCGGTCATAGAAGCAGCATCTACGTCCTTTTCCTCTCTGTATCCTATGTTTTCATGCCCTTCATGACTTGATCCATACTGACCGAGGACAACATGTTCACGAATTCCTTTTGAAGAAATTTTCTTTAGTGCTTTAAGCACCTTTACCTTCTCATCCCTCACAGATTCAGGATCTAAATCATTAGGAGGCTCCATGGCAACAAGACTCAGCAGCTGAAGCATATGGCTCTGAACCATATCCCGCATGGCTCCGGCTTTTTCATAGTATCTTCCGCGATTCTCTACACCTACTGTTTCATTGGAGGATATTTGAATATGATCAATATATCGATTGTTCCACAGAGGCTCAAAGAGCATGTTGGCAAAGCGGATCACCATAATATTTTGCAGCATCTCTTTTCCCAGATAATGGTCAATACGATAGGTGTTTTCTTCCTTAAATACCTTGACAATCCGATTGTTCAGGTACTTAGCGGAAGCAAAATCTCTTCCAAAGGGCTTTTCTATGACAATTCTCTGCCATTTTTCTTTATTTTCATCTACGCAATATCGGTGTAAATTGTCTACGATTCCTTCAAAATACTCCGGTGCCACAGCCATATAGTAGATCCTGTTTCCCTTGGTATGGTGCTTTTCCTCGATCTCCTCCAGGTAACGGTTAAGATGTGCATACGCTTCCTGCTGCAGAAAATCTACTTCTTTATAGAAAATCCTGTCCCTTATCCTATCCCATACATGGTCTTCTACCTTCAGCTTTGAAAACTGCTTGATAGAACGGTATATTTCTTCTCGATACGTTTCATTGGTTTTTTCCTTTCTGCCGATTGCTACCACCACAAAATTGGGAGGAAGACTGTTATGATACTGCAGGTTGTAAATGGCCGGCAGTAGTTTTCTATGGGTCAGATCTCCAGTCCCCCCAAAAATGATCATAGCACATGAACCATTAAACGGATTATTCATTCTCCTCACCAACCTCCTAAAGCATTTACTTCTTTGTTACAGCATGGCCTCCAAACTCATTTCGTAAGGCCGCCACCACCTTGCCTGAAAAAGTATCTTCCTGCTGAGACCGATATCTGACAAATAGGGACGCAGTAATCACATGGGCAGGTATGTTAAGCTCCAAGGCTTCTTGTACTGTCCACAGACCTTCACCTGAAGAATCAACGACGCCCTTGATAGCATCCAACTGCTGATCCTTGGAAAAGGCCCTTTCCGTCAGCTCCATGAGCCAACCTCGAATGACAGAGCCATGATTCCATACATTGGCAATTTCTTGATAATTTAAATCAAACTGACTTTCTTTTAAGATCTCAAATCCTTCTCCAATGGCCTGCAGCATAGCATATTCGATACCATTATGAATCATTTTCACGAAATGTCCTGAGCCGTTTCTACCTGTATGCACATACCCGTTTTCTACACACATATCATGAATCATTGGCTGAATGGTTTTGAATACATCTTCCTCTGCCCCCACCATCATACAGGCTCCGTTCCTAGCTCCCTCCATACCCCCGCTGGTCCCGATATCCACAAAACGAATGCCTTTTTCCTTCAAAAACGCGTATCTGCGCAAAGTATCTTTATAATTTGAATTGCCTCCGTCGATAATGATATCTCCTTGATCTAGTAGAGGAATTAATTGCTGGATGATTTCGTCAATCCCTTTTCCCACCGGTATCATAAGCCAAACTACTCTAGGTACCGTCAGTTTGCCAACCAGTTCCTCGATACTATACACACCCAATACACCATCTTGTTCTATCTGCTTTATCTTTTCCGGAGATCGGTTATACGCTATAACCCGATGATGATGATCCCTTAAGTTTAATGCCAAGTTATATCCCATTTTTCCTAACCCTATGAGCCCAACTTCCATATAGTTCACCTCTCTACTCAATTTTTTCGGTTATTTACTATTTATTATCTTTTTGCGCATGCTTAAACATATGATTTACAAAAAGCTTTTATTTGTTTCATTTTTATATTTTCGAGAACGATTCAGGATTCATTTTACAAAAACGAAAATTGCCCGTCATGAGTAACGGGCAGTATAAAATTTATGAACTTATTGTATTCAGTTTTATTATAGGATTGACTAATTATTCATGATATTTTATGACGACATCGATTTATTTATCTTCTATATTTAATAGTATTTCTAAAAAGCGATCTACCAATTGAGGATCAAACTGTATTCCTCTAAAGCGCTTTAATTCATTGATTGCTTCCTCTACCGTTAGAGCCTTTCTGTATGGCCTGTCGCTGGTCATGGCATCATAGGCATCTACAATGGAAAGAATCCTACATTGAATCGGAATTTCATCCTCCTTTAATCCAAAGGGATATCCCTTTCCATTCCACCACTCATGATGCTTTAAGATCCAGTCTGCCAAATGTGCAATGTCAGGAGAAGATTGGGCAATCCTATAACCAATTTCACAATGTCGCTTCATTTCTTCAAATTCTTCTGCCGTAAGCTTTCCGGGTTTAAAAAGCACACTATCTGAAACACCGACTTTACCGATATCATGGAATTTAGAAAAGAGCAGTATATCTTGTATCTGGCTGTCTGTCATACCAACTTCTGCAGCAAGCTTTGCCGATAAAACTTGAAGCCTATCACAGTGCCCCTCGGTAATATAATCTCTTGTTTCAAGCATTTTCATAATTACACTAACAAGCTCGCTTTTTGAACTCTGTTTATGATGAAGCTTTTCTTTATACATATAGTCGTCAGCTTCTTTGAACATTTCTCTCAGATTCCTTGCCTTATCTAAAGAAACAGCGTACCCAAGAGAAATGCTTACAGGAATGGCTTTGTTATTGTTAATCTCCTCCACCATTGTTTTTAGCTTTGATTTCTTCTTTGCTATTTCTGTTTCTGTTATATCCTTCATCAAGATTCCGAACTCGTCTCCACCAATCCTTGCTATTACTGTATTCTCTTCATCAAAACACACTTTTAGAATATCGGCCGTTATTTTTAAATACTCATCTCCCACAGTATGTCCCAAAGTATCATTGATAAGCTTTAGACCATCCAGATCACATATGATCAGCCCGCAGTATGAAAGGTTCTGCGCATTTCTTGCCTCCATTTCCTTTTCAAAGTAGTTTCGATTATAAAGCCCCGTTATACTATCTTTAATACTCATATTGTATATCTTGATCTCTGCTAGCTTTCTTGCCGTTATGTCTCGGACAATGGCAAGAATAAGGTCTACATCATATTGGATTACCCTTGCTTCAAAATAATGGTTTTCTTCTCCTAGGATTATGGAATATTCAACCATTTGCGTTTCGCCTGATGTAATGCTGTCTTTCAAAGTCTTTTCAAATTTTTGCGAGAGCTCTTCATCAAAGATTTCATAAAAAGATTTACCCAAGAACTCCTCAGGAGGATACAATGACTTTGTTTTATCATTTGCCTGGTAATCCATAAAAATGCCGTTTCTGTTTAGAATAAAAAGTAAATCTGGCATCGCTTTAAAAATAGAATTGATTCGATTTTCGCTTTTTTGCAGTTTTTCTATGGTATTTGTCAGTTCTAGTGTTTTTCGACGAACAGCACGTTTCAAAGTGATGCTCCAAAATATTAAAACAATAGCGATGATTAAGACAGAAATAAGATAGATTTTTATGTAAAGTGTAAAATCTGAACCCATGTATTTAAATCCGAACCATTTATTATAGATCTTTTTATGTTCAGCTTCGCTGATTTTGGAGAAGCCATAATCAATAGCCTTTAACAATACTTGATCTTCTTTTTTCACGGCTCTGTGAAATTGCCCTGTAAGCTGGGATTCCGTATATCGAAAATCATCTTCCATATTGTACTTGTGCAAGTAGTAAAGGGCTGTGGGTTTACCCATAATGAAAACACTAATTTGATCATTTTTGGCTGCTTTAATAATAGCTTCATCGGTATCAAATTCCAAATAATCGTTGATGCCATTTTTCTTTAAAAGATTAATCGTGCTACCCGCTTTTTTCATCCCAACGTTAAAACCTTTTAAAGATTTTACATCTGTTATCCCAGATATATTTTTATTAAAGAATATACACATTTCAATGTCAGCATAGGGATGGGAGAAATTATAGAGTTTGCTTCTCTCATCATTCTTAAACATGGTATCTATAACATCATATTTGCCTTCCTTCATAAGCCGTTGGGCTGTGTTCCAATTCATACCCTCTATGTTGACATTAATACCTGTCTTGATGCTCCAAAGATTCCACTCATCTACAAGAACCCCCATTAGATTCCCATTTGCATCTCTAAATATATAAGGGGGAAAGTCATCATCCATTACGACTCGTATTTCCTTTATGCCAGGATTCAAATAGGGAGCTTCTATGTATGAAACAGCTGCTGCAAATATTAAGATGGATACAATACCTATAATAAAGAAATATGAACGCTCGACCTTCATGAATACCTCCTCATCCCCTTAATTGACAGCATCATTGCTTTATATTGAGAGAAATGTACCTGTCGACTGTATAACAATTATGTCATAATCCGACACCTTTCTGCAATAATTGATATATCGTTACCGTAAATTCCCAATCCTCTGTTTTTCGAGATATACATTATTATTTGTTTGATTCTTACCTCAAATCTTCTTCGAATACACAGAGAATTAGTTAAAGATTATAGGTTTACGCTTCTAAAGTAAAATTAATCTTTGCAGAACGGCACAGGGGCCGTTCCCTACAAAAGATAATACATTTTGTTCTAGAAGCGTAAATCAATGAACCCTGTTCTCTTTATACGTTAAAGAAAACAGGGTTATCTATAGAAAAATTAATCTCAACTTCGTTACTTTGCTATGCCTCATATAAATGATGTACAATCAGCCACGGAGAGGCTTTACACTACCTCATTTTTTCAAACATCGTTAAATACATACCTTCACTAACTTCTATATCTCTTGTTTTGCTATATCCTTTTTTAAAGTATAGAGTAACAGCCGGTAGGTTTTCCTTGCCGGTACAAACGATTATTCTATTTACATCCCCGTTAAGACTCTCAATAAAGTCAATCAATTGTCCGGCAATACCCTTTCTAAAAAAACGCGGATGTACAGCCACTCTATGAATGTCCAGCACAGCATCGATCGTCTTGTAAGAGATTATGCCTGCCCTCTGTACATATCGTTACAAAATAATAACCTGCTTGTGAATAATCATAATCTTTTAATCTTAATTGTCTTCTTTGAGGTAAACTATCCATTTTTCTACCTCCATACTCTTATCACCACTTGTTTATATGTAATCTTGATTCTAACTGCACTTGCTTCTGGGGAATAACTTTTGCAGTTGCTGCCATAAATCCTAATGGAATGACCGCTGCGATTTCCAATTCTTGAGGAATATTAAGGATTTTCTTCATTGCCGGTGTATTTTTAGGAATAAAGGTGACGCCAAAAACATTATTTTCAGCTAGACTTAGTAGAATATTCTCTATACAGCACCACACGGAAGCTAAGCAGTTTAAATCATACACTCGCTTACTCTCACTTACTTGGGTCTTTGGTTCATATACAATCACTAATAGCTCCGGCGCTGTTAGTATCATTTTTTTCTGTTTCGGGATTGCATCTAAATACATATCTCTGGCTATGTCTTCATAATCGTTAAATGCTTGTTTTAATTCATTCGTTGCTTCTTCTATCATATCTTCTGTTTGCGTTAATGCAAGCCGTGTATTCTGTTCCTTGACCAAAACAAAATCCCATTGTTTCAGGTGATTATAGCTCGGTGCTTTCAATCCAGCCTGCAAAGCACTCTCTATTATTTCAAACGGTACCTCTTGATCTGAAAAATCTCTAACGGTTCTTCTTCGATGGATAACCTCTACTAATTCCATTCCCTTATCCCCCTAACAGAGTCATTTTGAATAGCACTTATTTCCATTTACATACCCATTATACCAAACGTACGTTCTTCCGTAAAATATATTTTCTGTAATCAAAAAAACCAGATATTTAGTAACTCTCTAAATATCTGGGTTCTTAAGATCCTTATTCAGCAAATTTATTGGTTTTCATTAATTCTACCAGGTTGGCTACGGCCAGTTCTTCGTCCTCACCTTCGGCACAAATAGCAATTTCCGTATCTACACCTATACCTAGGGCCAGAATACCCATAATGGATTTTAAATTAGCCCTTTTTTCTCCACGTTCTATTTCTATCTTTGATGAATACTTTCCTGCTGCACTTGATAATATGGACGCTGGCCGAGCATGCAGTCCAGTTGGATCTATTACTTTCAGCTCTACTTTAATCATTTATTTTTCCTCCCGGATATGTTCATGAATTAATTTCATCACATCTTCGTTATTTTCTTTTATTGGCAAGTTCCAGAATATGCTTCAATGTACTCTCGTCTGAAACAAGGGTATTGATATATCCGCCCCTTAGTGCAGCTAAAATGGCTTTACTTTTCTTTTTTCCCCCTGCCACTAAGATGATTTTATTTTTCTTAATACTTTCCGTTTCAATGCCAATAATGTTTTTGTTAATATCTATATCTAAAAATTCCCCATTTTCATCGAAGAAATGGGCTAATAAAAATCCTACGCCCCCGTTTTTCTTTATTCTATCCTTAGCATCGTTTTCAACATATACGTCCCATAGGGTTTGGGGCATATTTTCATCAACCACACCTAACCCTGTAAGTATGAGATCGCAATTTTCGATCATATTTAAAGCATTCTTTATGATGGGATTACTAATTAGCGCATCTCTGGTGGCTTTATCACCGATATAGATGGGGGCCGGCAAAGGATACAGTCTCCCACCAATTTTACTGGACAAAGTCCTGCCTATACTCAGCATATCCGCATCATTCATGTCATAACTGATAGCACCGAATAATTCAACGATTTTTACATCTTTGATTTCTTTTTCCTGCAATTGTGATACTGTGTTTCTAACACTCTGCCCCCAGGATATACCTATGGTCATTCCTTCTTTTATTTCTTGTATCAGTAGTTTTGCTCCGGCTTTCCCTATTTCCCGTAGTGTCTCTTCGTAATTGGATAGGGTTTTTACAATAACAATATTTTCTACATTGAATTTCTTTTTGATGTCATTTCGAAGGACTTCCAGAGCATCACAGTCATAATTTATGTTTATATCTACAACCTGCAATTCTCTAGCTCTCTTTAGCAGCCTAGACACCTTTGGTCTGGACAAATACAGCTCTTTTGCTATTTGGTTTTGCGTTTTCCCTTCCAAATAGTACATGACTGAAACTTCCACTAATAATTGACGTTCATCTTTTTCCATCATGATCACCATCTAATTATTTATTTTTTGCATTCTGACCATAATAAGCATTTGCGCCATGTTTCCTTAAATAATGCTTGTTCAGTAAAGCTTTATCAATGGCTTGGATGTATCCGTTTATTTTTTCGGTTCTATACGCCATTTTCGCAACTTCTTCCAGAACCTTCGCATTATGCACAGCCTCTTTAGGATTTTTTCCCCATGTAAATGGTCCGTGGTTAAACACAATGACCCCAGCCATCTCTAATGGTTTATATTTTTTCTCATAAAATGTTTCGATAATGACTTTTCCGGTCTCATATTCATATTTACCATTTATTTCATCAATAGTCAATCTCCTTGTGCACGGTATGCTGCCATAAAAATAATCAGCATGGGTTGTACCATAACATGGAATATCCTTGCCAGCCTGTGCCCATGATGTTGCCCACTCGGAGTGGGTATGAACGACGCCACCAATTTCATCAAAGGCTTTATATAGCGCTAAATGGGTTGGTGTATCTGATGAGGGATTTAAATCCCCCTCTACCACGTTCCCTTCTAAATCGATAACTACCATATCGTTCTCCGTCATATCTTCATAGCTCACACCGCTGGGTTTAATAACCACCAGCCCTTTTTCCCTATCAATTCCGCTGACATTTCCCCATGTATAGATGACCAATCCTTGTTTTGCCAACTCCACGTTAGCTTTGAATACGTCCTTCTTTAATTTATCCAACATACTCGAAATCCTCACCCATCCTTTTTTCTAACCATATTCGCGCATTCTTTATTTCCCTTATGGCATCTTCTTTGGTATATGCTTTTCCATTGTCAGCCCACATTTCAACCAAGAAAGGCCCTGCATAGCATAAATCGCTTAGCTTTTTAAATAGTTCAGGAAAATTCACCGTGCCTTCACCAAAGGGTACACATTTAAATATTCCCGGCTTTGTGTCTTTTAAATGAATGGCCACAATATGACGAAGGCCTTTTTCAAGCTCCAGGGCCGGATGATCCGTCCATTGTGTGAGGTTTCCCAGATCAGGATAAATTTGCAGCCAAGGGGAATCTATTTCTTCTATAAATTCTAAGCACCTGGATATTGTGCCTATGAATTCGGTATCCATGATCTCGATGGATTGCATGATATTGGCACTTGCTGCTCTTTGAGCTGCATATCTTAATCCTTCTATAAACCTTTTTTTCGTTTCTGCATCACTATCTTCATAATATACATCATATCCTGCTAACTGGATATTTCTGATGCCTAAGTCACCAGCCAGGGCTATGGCTTTATCCATAATCTCATATGCTTTCTCCCTGGTCTGTCCATCCCTGCTGCCAAAGGGAAATTTTCTGTGACCGCTTAAACACATGGAATTAATGTAAAAGTCATTTTCACTAAGTATCCTTTTTATTTTTTCTCTTTCACTTTTGGCCCAATTTAACCGGGATAATCTTTCATCACTTTCATCCACAGATATTTCAATAAAATCATATCCTGCTCTCTTGGCTATTTCTATTTTTTCTTCCCAGTCAAACTTATCCGGTATTGCTTTTTCATAAATTCCGATGGGATTTTGTTTGATATTTCTCATGATACCTAACTCCAGTATTTTCCTATTTCGTCTTTAAATGCTTTTGCTGCATCTTCCGGATTCTCGGCATCACGAATACTTCTACCTGCAATAAAACAATAAATAGGATACTCTTTGAACAGCTTGATGTCTTCAATGGTTATTCCACCTGTTACGGTTACATCAAATCCCATATCACATAGTTTGCCTATTTTTTCTAAGTCTTTTTCATCCCAGCTCTTACCTGCAGCCTGGGCATCTCTTGATCGATGGTATACAACTTGCTTTAATCCTGCGTCCTTCCATGCTTGCGCTTGTTCCCAGGTCCAGTCTCCATACAACTCTATTTGAACATCCTTATCCTCGCCGGATTCCCTGGCCACCTTAAGCATACCCGTCATTGTCGGTATTTCAGCACAACATATAACGGTCATCCATGTGGCTCCTGCTCCAAAACATTGCTTGGCAAGGAGACTGCCGGCATCTGCTCCTTTTATATCTGCAAGTATGATTTTATTTGGATATAGAGCCCTTAGACATCTTACAGGCGCTAAGCCTTCAGCAACATGTAAGATGGTTCCAACCTCTATAACATCAATGTGCTTTCCAATATCTCTAATTGCTTCTAATGCTTCACTTAAGGATGTATTATCTAATGCTACTTGTAATTTTGGCTTCATAATTGTCCCCCTATTTAATCTTTTCTATTAAGAAACGGCTATTAATTACACATCCATGTAAGAATACCCGTTTCTTTTGAGTCCATTATAGTCCTAACGCTTCTGATACTTTTTGACGTATTTCGTCTTCCGATAGTAAATTAACGAGACCTACCACCTTTGTATTTTCATTTACTTTAAATTCATTGACAAAGGACTTTGACACCAGAACCAAATCGAAGTTTCTCGCTTCGGTCTTTGCTTGACCGACACTGGCATGGTGAACATTGAACTCTAGATTCATTTCCTTTAACACTTTTTCGATCTTCATTTTAATAATAAGGCTTGACCCCATTCCGTTACCACATGCAGCTAATACTTTTAACATCATAATCCCTCCGATACATATTTTGTTAAAGCTTCTTTACAGCATTGACTTAAACGGTAGATCAGGCTCGATGGCAAAGGCATCCTCAAACCCTCTCGGATATTGGTACTCTAAATCATCTTTATCATTTGGATAAACGAATTTCCCACCGACTTGCCATATATAGGGTTTAAATTTATATTTTAACTTGTCTTTTCTCATATGCCACAGCGTTAATATCTCCTTTGGATCCGCTTGGAAATTTGTCCATATATCATGATGAAAAGGAATCACAACTTCGGTATTTAAGCATTCTGCCATTTTTAATATATCGATGGAAGTCATTTTATCGGTCATGCCCCGTGGGTTTTCTCCAAATGAACCAAGGGCAACATCAATCTTATAATCATTTCCATGCTTCGCATAATAATTTGAATAATGGGAGTCACCACTATGGTATAGGCTGCCTCCAGGTGTTTTAATAAGATAATTGACTGCCAGCGTATCCATATCTTGAGGCATTTTATCCTTTAGAACCACACCGGCAGGAGCAGTTACCAGCTCTGTCCTATCAAATGAGTCCAAAGCAATAATCTCCGTGTCTTTAATTTTTACAGAATCCCCCGGTTTTACTACAATACATCTTTCCTCAGGAACGCCCCATTTTATCCATAGATCAACGCAAGCCTTAGGGCCAATAAAAGGGACATTGGCATCACAATTTTGCATAACAGCCGCTGCAACATTTTCATCGATGTGATCACCATGATCATGGGTTGCCAATACGGCATCAATTTCCTTTATGGCAAAGGGATCAATGACAACGGGTACATTTCTTAAATTTGGCTGCAGCTTTAAGCATCCTATCATACGTTGGTGCTGATGCTGCTTTTTCATCATCTGCTCTTTCATGGTTTTTTTACCGGTTTTCACCCAAAGATCAATACATATATTGGCATTACCTTCTGATTTAACCCATATTCCCGTACAACCCAGCCACCACATAGCAAAGGTTCCAGGCTTAACTTCTTCCTGCTCAATCTCTTCATTTAACCATGTGCCCCACTCGGGGAATGTACTTAAAATCCACTTTTCTCTTGTTATTTCACTTATTTTGCTCATATTCTATCACTCCTAAATATCGTTTCGTAGAAATTCATTGACGATTAACAAAATATATCTAGTATTTCATCGGTAGTCTTTGCATTAAAGACGGCTTGATATTTTTCTTCATCCGATAATATGGTAACGATGGACTGCAGAATTTCTAAATGGGTCGTCGCCTCTACACATGATAAGGCAATTAATAATTGAACCTTATGTTCATCTTGATCAGAGAAAGCAACGGGTTTTTCTAGCTTTAATATGCTAAATCCGGCTTTTTTAGAGCCCGTTTCCGGTCTTGCATGGGGTAATGCAATATTGGGTGCGATGACAATATATGGACCGTATTCCTTGACAGAATCAATCATTGCATCAACATAAGACTGCTCGATAAATCCTTCTTTCAATAAAGGGGTCGATGATTTTATAATCGCTTCTTCCCAGCTGCTTACTTCTTGTTCAAATTGAATGAAATCCTTGGTTAATGTAAATCCTGCCAGCATCTGTACACCTCCTGTGGAAATTTGTTCTATATGCATATCATAACTTTTTGATTGAACATATGTCAACATATCTTAATTTTTTTGAACAAATGTTCAATTTATTTCTTCATTAAATAGTGCTGAATGGCGTATGCCACACCACTAAGATTATGGTCAATCGAAATATAATCCGCTATTTCTTTTACTGACTCAACGCCATTCTCTGTGGTAATTGCACATCCGGCATATTTCAGTATTTCTATATCATTATAATTATCACCAAAGGCAACGATTTCTGATGGTCTGATATTCTCTGATTTCGCCAGCATTTCAAGGGCATTTTTTTTACTGGCCCCCGTAACCATGATATCCATTAGTCCGGTATTTGATTGACAAAGTGAGATACCTGATAAGTTTTTGAACTTATGGGGTAATGCGTCAAATCTTTCTTTGTCATCTTCAAGAATTAATATTTTATAAACTTCAAAGGTTGATGAAATATATTCCGGGTCATCCTCGATAACAAATTGTACTCTACAGTCCGGTTCTAATTTTTTGTTACGTTCCTCAAAATACGCAACCCTATGATTATGGGTTGAAACAATATATTCTTCTGTATATACCATAAAAATATGATGATCTCTTTTGCAAATCTCAATGATTTCTTTTACCACTGATGGCGGCATTACCCGCTTATATACCGTTTCCTTCGTAAAAGGATTTCTAACTAAGGCTCCGTTGCAGGCAATAACAGGTTCATCCAGTTTTAACTTTTTCACGTAATCCTTCACCAGTAAATCCGTTCTACCGGTTGCTATGGTAATTTTGCATCCCTGTTTTCTGAGGATTTCTATGGATGCCATGTTTTCGTCAGAAATCTCATGTTCATTATTTAGCAAAGTCCCATCTAAATCGAATACTGCAAGCTTATACATAAACATTCCACCCCACTTTAGAATGAAAATAAATCCCAATTTTACTCGGGATTTATTTTGCAGTTAATTTAATTGTTTTCCTCACAAAGCTGTTCTTCTCTCATGGTTGTGAAATAATTCTTCTGGTTGCGTTTGTACTGTAACTGTGGAATGATCAACATTAAAGGTATTAGCGCTACTGGAACAATAATCCCCAAAATATTGGTTGCCAATGTGGTTCCCATCCAAAGTGTTGCCCAGTCGAACATACCCATCCAACCGATAACATTGGCATTGTCTCTTAGTACAGTCAGTACCAGTGCAGAACCTAATACCTGTATCATTCCAGCACAGAACGGAATGATCGCAGCTGCTCTACGTCCACCGGCTTTATTAGCAAATACAGCTAGGGTACCATTGTCGAAGAATAAACATATAAATCCGGCAATAATTAGGATTGGAGATTTCATTGCTATTAATAATCCAATCGCTAGCATTTGCCCAAAGAATCCAAAGATGAATCCATAAGTTGGTGCATTGGGTGAGAATCCAAATGTGACCGCACAATCTACTGCAGGTACAGAACCCTTAAGTATTTTCCCTGAAATACCTTGGAAAGATTCTGTAAGTTCAGCAACGAACATTCTAACGCCTGTTAAAATGATTGTGATATAAACTGCAAATAATGCGGTTGTTTCAAATATATAGGTTCCAAAGAAATATTTACTCGCATCATAAGTAAATGTTTCTTTTCCAAGAATAACCATAATCGTACCTACGAATGCAGTCATAAGAATTACATTGGATACAATATTGTCATTAAAGATCGATAACCATCCAGGTAAATGTGTATCATTTACAGAATTCTTTTTGTTTCCGATTTTTCCAGCCAGTTTGTATGCCACCCACGCACCAAACATCTGTTGGTGACCCACTGTAAAACCGGCGCCATCTGTTACTTCTTGTGTTGCCTCAATGATTAAGTTTGACATGACTGACCAATAGGTACCAATCAAAAATCCAGTAACAACAACGGTTGTCATTGTAACCGCAGCGCCAGTGCCTTCAAGTACCCAATAAAGAGCCCATAATAATACGGCTGATTGTTGATACATGATGTGCCCTGTTATAAATAACGTCCTAATCTTTGTATGCTTATTAAAGGCAACCAACAAAATATTCCATGCAAAAGCTATAAGCATAACATAGCCGACATATTGTAGTGAGTCTACGGAATTTAAAACTTCTTGAGCAGACGTTTGGCCAAAATAAGGGTCAATGACGAAAGCTTCGATTCCAAATCTTGCGGTTAAAGCTTCGATAATCGGTCTAAATGTACCAACAAGACCACCTGTACCTACCTGCAAGATCCTAAAGCCAATATAGGCTTTGATAAATCCGGCCACTGCTTCATACCACTTTCTTCCCAGTAACATATACCCCAAAAATACAATTGTACCAAGCAATAACGGCGGCTGTCCTAGAAATTTGTTTACAAAGGCTTGAAAGAATAATACCAATTGATTTGTAACCATTAAAAATCCTCCTTTTCAATAATTTTAATGAATTAATGAATAAGAAAACGTTTTTTTATAGCTTGAAAACATTATATCAACCATCAGAACAAATGTCTACGAATTAAAAAAATCTGCACACATGTTCACTATTTTTTGTTTTTTCTGTGCCGTCCTACTGGTTTATAAGTTTAACTAAATATTGATGAGAAATATGAAAAAAGCCTTCCTCGGAAGATCAATCGTAAACTTTGTTGAAATGCATTACGGAATTATGATTTACCAGCAATTTGAAAGAGTTCATAATTTCCTATGTATTATATGTACCATAAGAAAAAACTACTCAACGTTCCACATTGAGTAGTTTTTATTCTTACGGCTATACCTTAAATTGTTCTACAGCCTCTTCCAGCTGAGCTGATAAAACTTTCAATTCATGGGTATGACTTGAAACTTCTTCTATTGCTGCCAGCTGCTCTTCTGATGATGCGGTAACTTCTTGTGCAACTGCTGAAGTCTGTTGTGTAGAAGCCGCAATGTTTTCAATGATTGCCACAATTTCATCCTTCATATTTTTCATGCTAATGCTCTCTATGCTGATTTTATCTATACTGGCCATTAAATTCTTGATCGCATCCGTTATATCTATGAACACGTTCTTAGTATCATCAACTGCTGCATTCTGTTGCTTCGATACAGATTTTACAAGTTCCATCGTTTCAATGGATGAGTCGGAATACATATGTATTTCACCGATAATGTCTTTAATCTCTTTAACTGCCTTCTCTGATTGTTCCGCAAGCTTACGGATCTCATCAGCTACCACTGCAAATCCTCTGCCTGCATGTCCTGCGCGAGCTGCTTCAATGGATGCATTAAGGGCAAGTAAATTTGTTTGTTGAGAAATTTCGGTAATCGTTTCCGTAATAACGTCGATCTTATTACTGCTTTCACTTACTTTTTTAATAACCTCATTGATCTTGTCCGTTGCTTTATTATTCTTATCTGTTGTTATAATCAGTGTATCCACTGCCTGTAAACCTCTATCGCTTAGCTTGCCCGTTTCTGCAGCTATTTGACTCATGTCTACCGATGAGTTTGTTACGCCTTCAATATTATCTGCCAATACAGCTACCCTGGTTACCGCATTTTCTGTGCTGGAAGCTTCTTCTCCAACGGCCTGTGCAACCTCTTGAATCGCTGTAGCAACTTCCGTGATAGCGCTTGTGGTTTCATCTGTAATCGTTGCTAAAGAATAAGAAAGCTTCATTACCGTTGCTGCTGAACCTTTCATTGTAGAAATGATTTCTCTCATGTTCCTTAACATTACATTAAAAGCCTTGGCAAGGATGCCCGTTTCATCATTGTTTGCTATGTTCAGTTCATCGATATGTAAATTCCCCTTTGAAACTTCCTCTAGGTTTCGGCTGATTTTTTGTATTGGAACCGCAATTTGTCTTGAAAATACGATGATTGCCATAAGCCCTAAGCCCATAGATACTGCTATGGTTATAAACAGTAGCTGCAATATCTTTCTAGCGCCTTTATCATAGTCCTGTTTATAAGATCCTGCTGAAACAATCCACCCCCAGCTAGGATCGTATTCTTGATACGTTATTTTTTCTTCAATTTTCTCTGAATTTGGTAATGTCCATGTGTACTTTACAAATCCGCCGCCGTTCATAGCAGCTTTGATTTGCTCTTGAGCAAATTTAAAGTTTGAATTACTTTTATCATCAGCATCCCATAAATTTTGTTCTTCTAAGGAGGAATGGGCAATTACAAATCCATTTTCCCCATAGATAATAAAGTAACCATTTTCTCCAAGGTCAATATCTTTATTGATTGGTCTTTTTCCCTCTTTATCCTTTAGAGCTAAGAGATAGTTTTTCACTTCCTCTTTAGCATCTTTAGCTGATAACAACCCCATAAATACTTGTTTCTGCTTTGTATGAATAAGCATCATTGCTTGTCTGACACTGTTTTTCAGAATAACTTGGCTTTGTTTATCCAACTCCATCTTAGAAATTTCATAACTGAGCAGCCCGGTTACAAGTAAGGGAATAATCAGCAATGCAGATGTCATTACGATAAGTTTAACACGAATAGAATTAATAACGTTGATTTTAAGCTTTTTTATCTTCATGTTCATGCCTCCTCCTAATTAGCAAGCACATTGATTATGATAAGTCCTACCATCTATTATATATAAAAATTCATCTGAATCATTATGAGCATGTAAAACATTATTTTCTACAAATATTTAGATAAAACAAAAACCACCTATCCATTGGATAATGTGGTTTAAGTAATGATTTAAGATAGTATGATCAATCTTGTTTCGCCGTTGTTACGCCAAAGAGACTGCCAATACATCCAAGGGCAATACTAAGAGACAATGTCAAGATAACCATACGTTGAATTAAATCATCTAGCGGTGGCAGTGGAATAAAAGGCAGTGGTCCCGTCATCTGAACGTACATGTACTTAAGGGCGAATGTTCCCATTATTGCCGCTATGATGCCACCTCCTAATGTTAAAAGCAACCCTTCAAGGATAAATGGCAGCACAATAAACAGTTCCGGTGCACCTAGGAGCCTCAAGGTATTGATGTGTTCTTTATTATTATAGATGCCCTGTCTGATAATGTGGGCTGTGATAACCAAGGTAGATATACCTACTGCAGCAACAATCAACGTACCCAAAACCTTCCCAGTATCTGAAATATTTCTCAGACGATCTAAAACAGCCCTGTTGTCTCTGACATGCTCAATCTCTCTCATGCTTCCCATCTGCTCAACAATGGAATCCATAGTCTCTAAGTCAATTTTGACCTCTATAAAAGCACTAAACGGGTTTTGGTCAAAAAATGCCAGGACGCCGGCATCCTTACCCATGATTTTCTCCATTCTGTCATAAGCTTCATTCTCATCAACCATCGCTACCTCTCGAACACCCTTTATATCTTTTAAATTGTCCACTAACTGAAGAATCTCCGTCTCTTCTAAATCTTCACCATAATAAACACTGATCTCTGCCTCCTGTTGAATCAGTTCAACGATTTCACCGCTAATCCATCCTCCGGAAATCACCATCGCAAGCATAAATAATATAAGTCCTGTACTGAAAACAGAAAAAATATTCGTTAGAAAGTTTATTTTTATCATTGTTTTTGCTTCACTTAAAAAATAACCTGAATTATAGATGATAGCTTTCATTATTTACCCTTTCCCACCGCATATTTCCCCCGTCCATCTGGATGATCATCCCCTCATTCATATCTTCTATTAAATGAGTGGCGTGGGTAGTAATAATCACGGTTGTTTTATTGTCCTTAAATGAAGTTAAAAGCTCTAAAATATTGATGGCATTGTCTTTATCCAAATTCCCGGTAGGCTCATCTGCAATAATAAGTGCCGGCTTTCTTGCCACCGCCCTTGCTATCGCTACTCTCTGCCGTTCTCCCCAAGAAAGGTTATCCACGATCGTCTGCATTTTATGGGATAGCCCCACCTTATAAAGGGCATCGCTGGCATTCTCCTTCATTTGTTTTCTTGTAAAGTTTAAAAACCGCATGCCCAGTAACACATTCTCCATGACTGTTCTGCCCTGAAGCAGTCTAAATTCTTGAAAAACAGGTCCCATAGCCATTCGGATCTGCCTAATGGCTGCCGTCTCATCTTTTTTCATAGGTTGTCCCAAAACCCTTAAATGACCGGAGGATGGATGCTCTATACCCATTAAAAGCTTAAGAATGCTTGTCTTCCCTGACCCACTAGGACCTGTAATATAAACCACTTCCCCGGCTCTAATATGCATATTGATGTTTTGCAAGCCAACCGTACCATCAGGATACGTTAATCCTATATTTACCGCTTCAATCATTTAGAAAGCCCTCCTACCAGAATGTTTAAAAAAGCACTGGCGTAATTTGTAATTTTATATGATCATCATAGATCTGTATAGATTTAATGGCGCTTTTACCTAATAAAGGTTTTAGATTGAGCTCTAATTTACCCTCGCGGAACAAACCTTCTATGGCACTTTTTTCAAGGGGCATTTCAAAAAAATAGCCTTCTTCCACTTGAAATACAAGTTTACGTCCTTCTAAAATAACAAATTTCCCTGACAAATGAATATTTTTCTCAGGCATCACCATTTCCAGTTTGTTACGGGAAAACTTAAACGCCAACGCTGTAGGAAATGATTCCTCTGAAATGATATCATTAAAGGTTTTCTCTTCTATAATCCCTTCAATAGGAATTGATGAAAAATCTATTTTTATGGCATCGGGTGGGAAATCGCCCTTCTCAATGATATGAGAAAATGTTTTTATGGTGTCAGAAAACAAGGGCTTTAGCTGTGTCCAAGCCTGTTCAATATTGGACAGGTATTCCTCGTATTTTATCTGTTCTTCTTCTAGTGACATCAAATAGGTCTGTAAATCTTCTTTCCGTTTTGTTTTTTCCTCTAAAGTTTCCGTTAGCTTTTTCTGTTGATCTTCCATGCGTGCATATTTTTCTGCAACTTCACGTTTCTGGGAAACCAATGTGATCCTGCTCTCTTCCAGCGATTCTAAAAGTTCACTCGTATTTTTTGTGATATCACCCAGGGCATTGATCCTTCGCAGCAGCGTCGTTAGATTATCTGAACCCAGTATCATTTCAAGATAGGTACCAGGACCATTTCTTTGATACGCTTTAAGTACCGCTCCCATTACTTCACGATTTTTTTCATAGACAAGGGTTTCACTTGCAATCAAAGCTTCTAAATCAGAGACCTCTTGATTGAGTTTTTTAATATCTGCAGCAATATCTGATTTGGCTTGATCCATTGCATCAATCTCTTGCATTAGTGCGAAGATTTTCTCCATGACCTCTTTTTCTTCTTCCGTAATACCCCGCAATTTTTCTTGTATTTCCGGTAAGCCCCCTGCTCCATCAAGGGTCTCAAGATTTGTCTCGCCTCTGCTGGAAACAGAAAATACAGAAATTATCAAAAATACGAAGCTTAAAGAAAGAAAAAATCGTATGTAGTGTTTCTTATTCATGTATCTACCTCTCCTAAAACGTAATGCCTTCCCTCTTCCTATCATAATACCATTTTCATTTTAGCAGAATGTACTCCCAAAGGATATCTTTTTATGCGCTTATGCCAATTTTATTGCTTGTCTCTGTCTTACAAATTATTTTGAATTTGTGGTATACTTTTTTTAGATTATAGTGCTGTCCACGAGGAGTGAGTATATGTCTTACAAGGATTTGCAGGATTTTATGAAACATTTGGATGAAAAAGGTTTGCTTAAAAGAATAAAAGCAGAAGTCGATTCCGAGCTGGAGATTACTGAAATAGCCGACAGGATATCAAAACAGTATGGTCCTGCTCTTTTATTTGAAAATGTAAAGGGTTCTCCTTACCCCGTGCTGATTAATGCCATGGGTACTTATGAAAGGATGGGCATGGCTCTTGGTGTTGAAAATCTTGATGATATCGGGAATGATATCGAAGAGTTTATCGATATGTCAAATTATCTGGGAATCATGAAAAAATTTCAGTCCCTTCCAAGGCTGGCTAGAATGGCCACCGTATTTCCAATCAAACTGCCTACAAAGGGCGCCTGCCAGGAAGTCATTGAAAATGAACCTGATTTAACGAAACTGCCTGTACTAAAGTGCTGGCCCGGTGATGCCGGAAGATTTATAACCCTTCCCCTTGTTATAACTAAGGACCCTGAGACCAACATTCAAAATATGGGCATGTATCGGCTGCAGGTATTTGACAAAAATACCACCGGTATGCACTGGCATTTACATAAGGATGGCCGGGAGATTTATGAAAAATATAAGGCTTTGGGGGGTAAAATGCCTGTATCCGTTGCCCTCGGCTGTGATCCTGCCATAACCTATGCTGCCACGGCACCCCTGCCCAAAATGATTGACGAGCTGATGTTTGCAGGATTCTTGAGAAAGACTCCCGTAAAGCTTGTAAAGTCCATCACCAATGACCTATACGTGCCTGCCGATGCAGAATTTATTATCGAAGGCTATGTGGATGTCCATGAAGAGTTAAGACTGGAAGGCCCCTTTGGCGATCATACAGGGTATTATTCTCTGGCAGATTATTATCCGGTATTTCATGTAACCTGTATCACCCATAAAAAGAATCCCATCTACCCTACAACCATCGTAGGTAAACCGCCCATGGAAGACTGTTATATGGGTAAGGCCACGGAAAGGATTTTCTTGCCTCTTCTTAAAATGCAGCATCCGGAAATCGTGGATATTAACTTCCCGCTGGAAGGGGTTTTTCATAATTGTGTCATTGTTTCCATCAAGAAACGGTATCCCGGACATGCCAAGAAAATCATGAACTCCCTATGGGGAATCGGTCAGATGATGTACACAAAAATGATTATTGTTGTGGATGAAAATATAAAGCCTGATGACTTATCCACAGTAGCTTGGAAAGTTTTCAACAATATTGATGCCAAGAGGGACGTAGTCATATCGGAAGGACCTCTGGATGCCCTTGATCATGCATCCAATCTTCCCCATTATGGCTATCGAATGGGCATCGATGCTACAAAAAAATGGACAAGCGAAGGTCACACCAGAGAATGGCCGGATGATATCGAGATGACAGAGGATATTAAGGAACTTGTTTCAAAGAGATGGGCTGAGTATGGTATTGAATAAGCTGATTAAAAAGATTCATGACTATGGAACCCTTGTCATGTTCTCACACACGGTTTTTTCCTTGTCCTTTGCCCTTATTTCCATGCTTCTGGCCAGTAAAGGCTTGCCCTCCCTTTACACCCTATTTTGGATATTCATTGCCTTTATGGGGGCCAGAACCGGCGCCAATGCCATCAATAGAGTGATCGATGCAGAAATAGATGCCAAAAATCCCCGTACTGCCATAAGGCAGCTGCCTCAAGGTTTACTGCAAAAGAAAGAGGTTATCGTCTTGACAGCTCTATGCTTTTTGGTAATGATTATTGCAGCGGCTATGCTTAATCCCTTATGCCTGCTGCTTTCTCCCATAGCACTATTTCTGATGATGATTTATTCCTATACAAAAAGGTTTACCTGGACCTGCCATTTAGTTTTAGGCATCACCTGCGCCGCTGCGCCTGTGGGGGCCTGGCTGGCCGTTACAGGAAAGCTTTCATGGCTTCCTCTATTTATGGGAGCTGCAAATACCCTGTGGGTTGCCGGCTTTGACATCATTTACGGTTCACAGGATTATGACTTTGATATCGCCCATGGCCTTCATTCCGTCCCTGTTCGATTTGGCGTAAAGAATGCCCTGTATATTGCAGCATTTTTTCATGCGGTAACCTTAGGCTTACTACTTATGGTTGGCGCTTTGGACAACCATTTTGGAGCAATTTATTACACAGGACTGGCCATTATATCCATCTTATTTGTGGCGCAGCATAGAATGGTTTCGCCAGATAATCTGTCCAATGTAAAGATCGCTTCTTACAGCATCAATCAGCTGGTCAGCCTTATTTTTCTACTTTTCGGAACAATCGATGTCCTAATCTAACCTTATTAATACGGAGGAATGACTTATGCAAAAAATCGTGGTAGGTATCACGGGAGCCAGTGGAAGTATCTATGCAAAGATATTGATTGAAGAGCTTTTGAAAAGAAATATCTATACCCATGTCATCTGTACGGAAAACGGTAAAAAAGTCATGAAGTACGAGACATCCGTAGATCTGGAAGAATGGATCGAAGCATTAAAAACGGAGTATCCACATATTAAACTAGAAGATATAAACAACCTGTTTTCCGGCGTAGCCAGCGGCTCCTACAAATTTGATGCCGCCATTATCCTGCCCTGTTCTATGGGTACCCTTGCTGAGATCAGCAATGGTTTGTCAAAAAATCTATTGTGCCGGGTGGCCGATGTGGCTTTGAAGGAACATAGAAAACTGGTCATCGTTCCCAGAGAGACACCGCTGAATGCCCTCCATCTTGAAAACATGTTAAAGCTATCCAGACTGGGTGTCACCATCCTTCCTGCTATGCCGGGATTTTACCATAAACCGGAGACCATGGGGGACTTGATTCATTTTGTGGTGGGAAAAGTATTGGATTCTCTTTCTATAGAAAACACATTATTTAAAAAATGGGAGGACGCGTAAAATGATAAAATTCAAAAGAACATTTGTTATACTCATTGCTTTTTTATTTGTAATCTCTTTGTCTGCTTGTTCGTCTCCTAAAGAAACGGCAGCCGACCCAACCTCCAAACAAACACTGAACATAGGTGCCGTATCCTCTGTGGATGTCATCCCCATTATTATTGCTGATGAAAAGGGCTTTTTTGAAAAAGAAGGAGTAACCGTTAACTTTCAACCATTTAAAAGTGCAAAGGATCGGGATGCTGCTTTTCAAGGAGGGACGCTGGATGGAATCATTTGTGATCAAATCGCCATCAGTCTTTATCACAATGCCGATTTTGATGTGAAGATAACAGGGATTACCGATGGAGATTTTAACCTGGTAGCCAATCCTAGCTCCGGCATCCGGTCCATAAATGATATCAAAGGCAAAAGTGTAGCCATTTCTGAAAAGACCGTTATCGAATATACGCTGGATAAAATGCTATTGAACAATGGGATGGAGCCTACGGATGTACAAAAGATCATGGTACCGCCAATACCGACCAGACTTGAAATGCTAAGAAACAATCAAGTAGATGTGGCACTGCTTCCGGAGCCTTTCTCCACCTTGGCGTTAAAAGACGGTGGAATCCTTCTTGGAAGTGCCAGTGATGAAGGTCTATCTCCTTCCGTGACTGCTTTTACCCAGGAAGCAATAGATACGAAGGCCAGTGAAATCCAGGCATTTTACAGAGCCTATCATGAAGCTGTAGATTACATTAATCGCACGCCGATTTCTGAATATGAAGATACGATTATAAAAACGGTGGGATATCCTGAGGAAATGAAGGGGAAAATTGATTTGCCTACCTTTAGAAAAAATGTCCTTCCTACAGAAGCCGAGGTTCAGTCTGTAATCGATTGGACTGTAAAAAACAGCCTTGTTACCAAAACACTGCATCCTAAAGATTTGATGAGTGAGATAGGCATTCAATAAGATGATGGAGGTACCCAATGCTTGAAATAGACACACTCTCTGTCAATTATCGCTCCGGGAAGGAGACCGTAAAGGCTTTAGGGCCCATCGATATAAAGATTGGGTCCGGTGATATTTATGCATTGATCGGTCCCTCAGGCTGCGGCAAATCCACCCTGCTCCATGTGCTGAGCGGAATCCTGAAGGATTATGGGGGACAAGTGAAGCTTAATGGCGAAAACCTTGACCCCAAGAAGCATGACATTGGATTTATACCACAAAACTTTGGACTGCTTCCCTGGAAGAACGTTCAAAAGAACTGTCTCCTTTCCTTGAAGATAAAACACCAAACCATCGACCATTCTTTAGTGGAGCGAATGGATTATATCATGGCTAAATTAAATATCCATTCATTAAAAGACCGATATCCCAGGGAATTGAGCGGAGGCCAAAAGCAAAGGGTAGCTATCGCCAGGGCTTTCATCATGAATCCGGATTTGCTGCTAATGGACGAACCCTTCTCCGCCCTGGATGCCCTTACAAGGGAAGAAGCCCAGGAGCTTTTCATTGACATATGGAATCAGTATCGGACAACTACCATATTTGTAACCCACAGTATCGAAGAAGCTATTTACATGGGAAAGAAGGTTATCATTATGTCCCACAGTCCCGGTACGGTGGTTGAAATCATTGATAATCCCCTTTTTAATACGGAAAATTTAAGGGAAAATGAAGCATATCTCCAATTATCCTCACATCTGAGAAGTGTTGTAAAAAAGGGATGGAAACTATGAAGGTGCGAAAAAAAATAAAGATATTCATACAGGGCTTTATTACCTTTAACATTCTATGGTATCTCCTGGCCATAACGGTAAATATGAGGGTGCTGCCAAAGCCTACGGATATCTATCTTAATATGAATCATTTATATGGAGAAAAACTCTATATCCATATTTTGGTAAGTCTATATAGGGTACTTGGCGGATTGGGCATATCCTTGGTTTTAGGCATTTCCATAGGACTGATTATGGCCTATTCAAAAGTAGGAAATAAACTACTGAATCCATTAGTATATTTTACCTACCCCATACCCAAAACAGCGCTGCTGCCGGTGGTTATGCTGTTATTTGGACTGGGAGATACCTCAAAGGTTATTGTAATCGTTTTAATATTGGTATTTCAGGTGATTGTGGCGGTGAAAGATGCTGTACTCCATATTTCGCCGGAAACCTATCATCCCATAAGAAGCCTTGGGGCTTCAAGGCTTCAAATATTTACCCATATCACACTGCCTGCCATTTTGCCGGAGCTGCTTACCAACATAAGATTATCCATCGGAACCGCCCTTTCCATATTGTTCTTTGCGGAAGGCTACGGAACCCAATATGGTATCGGCTATTATATTTTAGATGCATGGACAAGGATTGATTATATCGGCATGTATGCCGGTATTGTGACCATCAGCCTCTTGGGTTTCATTTTATTTATTTTCATAGATATCCTTGAAGAGGTCGTATGCAAGTGGAAGAGTAAAGTACCCTATTCGTTATAGACAATGGGACTTACGGCAACACATGGGGACAGGACTCCAGTCCCCATATCTTGTGTAGCGGAGTCATGGGGACGGTTTTAGTGGTCTATCAAGCCTAAAACCATGAATGCCTTCGTGGTCTTTTTTCGCAATGCTGCGTTGTCGTCGGTTTGCATATTCTCGATATGCGCACCTCCTCCGCCTTGCCTTACGGAAAAATCCTCGCGAATTCATCTCTACTTTTAGGCTGGACAGACCACTAGCGTTTCCGTAGCGCAGCGAAGGACCGAAGGGAAAACGATGGAACTGTCCCCGTGGCGTAGCGGAGGTAATAAATTTAACACGACTTATATAGGTACATGTCCTAACTTGAGGAGGAAACTATGTCCAAGTTTTTTAATGGCAAAAAGATAGAATTGCTGGCTCCATCAGGCACCATGGAAACTTTTAAAAGTATGGTGAAAGCAAATTGTGACGCAATCTACCTGGGCGGCAAGTCTTTCAATATGAGAATGATCCGAAAAGGATATAACTTTTCGGATGAAGAGATCCGTGAAGCTGTAAAAATGGCCCATGATGTTGATAAAAAAGTCTATGTCACAGTAAACAATCTATTGAATGATTATGAAATCAATAAAGTAACGGAGTGTCTACACTTTTTAGAGGACATTCGCGTTAACGGTATCATTGTCCAGGATTTGGGCGTTTTGCAAATTTGTAAAGAGCAGAATTTCAATCAATTTGAGATTCATTCTTCCGTTATGATGAATGTCCATAATATCGAGTTTGTAAAAACACTAAAAGAATTCGGCGTATCCAGGGTCGTATTATCCAGGGAAATGGATCTAAAAACCGCAAAGCATCTGCAAAATCAAACTGGTATTGAAACGGAGTATTTTGTCCATGGCGATATGTGTACCGTCAACGGAGCAAACTGCTATTACAGCTCTGTTATCTGGGGTAATAGCTCCAATCGTGGAAGATGCTTTAAACCATGTCGGTGGCCTTATCGTGTAAAAAAGGACGGCTTTGTATTCCCCACGGAATATCCCCTGGCAGCAAAGGATATGTACATGTATGAACATATCCCGGAATTAATCGAAGCAAATGTTACTTCTTTTAAAGTAGAAGGGCGCATGCGGGATACGGATTTTATCGTCAACTTAGTCAACACCTATGGTGAAGCAATCGATAGGTACATAGAGGATCCCCTCAGCTTTGACCGGAAGAGACATGCCGATGAATTATTTGAAAACAGAAAAAGGGATTTCACTACGGCCTATGCCTTTTCCAAGCCGGGGTTAGACTTTATTAATACGCGATATGAAGGTACCGGTAAGTTTTATTCCACAGGCAAGGTTTTTTCCACGCCTACGGAAGAGCCTGAACTGACGGATCCCGTTATCAACAGAGTTCAAGCTGAATTAAAGAAGTATTCCCATAAGTCCGTATCCAAACACAAGTTGTCCGTAAAGGTGAATAACTATGATCAAGCCAAGCTTTGTATAGAGTTGGGTGTAGACCGAATTTATTTACCCTGCGAAGTTTTACTTCCTGACCAGGTCTTAACCCTTGAGCAGCTGCAGCATTTGAAAAGTATGAAGGATACTGCGGAGCTTTACCTGGATTTACCGCAAATGATGGATGAGATGTTGTTTGACAGGATAGATCATTATTTGAACAAGCATGGGTCCCTGTTTGACGGGTTGTTGGTTTCCAATTTGGGTGCTGTCAAAAAATATGGTCATCAATATCCTTTAGCAGCAGATTATAACGTAAACATCTATAACCATAAAGCCATGGAATTCTATGAAAATCTGGGTGTCCGTGAATTTACCCTATCCATAGAGTCAAAAATCGATGAATTGATTCAGTTGATCAATCTGTCTCAAAAACCCCTTGAACTGATTGTCCATGGACCATTACGAGTTATGTACTTGGACCACAATCTTTATGAAAATACAAAGGCATTAGAACCCCTTGAGAGAAGCAATAATAGATATGTAGATAATCGTATATTGGTGCTGATGACAGATCAAGGTGAAAACCCGGTCTATATGGATCAAAACATGAAAAATCATTTGTTTACCTCCAAAGAGCTTTGCTTGCTGCCCATTCTCGGGGATCTGGATTTTGAGAAGGCGGTGAACTTCCGGATCGAAGGGCAAACCTATACACCGGATGAGTTAAAAAGCATCATCGAAGTTTACCAGAAGGCTATCGCCAAGCCATCCACATGCAGAGATTTGTTTTTAGATATGAAGTCGTCAAGGGCCGGTTTTACCTTAGGCTCTCTATCTTATAAATTCAATATAGAATAGGAGTGCTATGAATGAATTATATAGGACCGGATCATATCATTCGTAAAAGGCAAGAATACTTTTTCCCAGCCACCGCATGCTTTTACAAGGAGCCGCCTCAGATCGTCAGAGGCTCCATGCAGTATGTTTTTGATCACAAGGGCAAAAGATATGTCGATTTCTTCGGCGGCGTATCGGTTATGAACTGCGGACACTCCAATTCGGAGATCCTGAAGGATACCATCGAACAATTGAATGCCCTGCAGCACACCACTACCATATACCTGACACAGCCCATGGTGGACCTTGCCCAAAGACTAGCAGAAATACTGCCGGGTGATATAAAAAGGACTTTCTTTTGTGTCACCGGATCGGAAGCAAATGAAGGAGCTATGGCCTTAGCAAGGTTATATACCAAAAAAACCGGATTTATTGCCTTAACTGGAGGATTACATGGCAGAACCCATTTAACCCTGAGTGTCACCGGCATCCCCATGTGGAGACTGGATGATCATTTAGTTAAGGAAAATATCTTTTTCATTGAAAGACCCTACGCTGTTGATATCAGCTATGAAGAAGCCATGGAAAGATCTTTACTGCAGTTGGAGACCGTTCTTAAAAACCATGGCCATGATATTTGTGCCATGCTGGTAGAGCCCATCCAAGGTAACGGCGGCATCATCATGTATCCTGAGGACTATTTGAAAAAGGTAAAAGCTCTATTGGAAGCACACAATGTACTGCTGATCGCAGATGAAGTGCAGACGGGTTATGGAAGAACAGGCAAAATGTTTGGGATACAGCATTATGATGTCCTTCCTGATATCATCGTTACTGCCAAGGCTCTGGGTAATGGAATACCCATTTCCACCTTTTCAACAACGGACGAAATTGCGAAGGCCTTTAACAAACCTTCTGCCTCTACCTTTGGCGGAAATCCTGTGGCTGCTCAAACAGCACTAAGTGTTCTTCATTATATTGAAAAGAATGATTTGGTTCAAAAATCCAGTGAGTTAGGAAAATACCTAAAACAGAAATTAGAACAGCTGTCCTCCCCCTTTATTCAAGAAATAAGGGGCTGCGGCCTCATGGTAGGTATGCAAATTCAATCACAAGATCAGCATGTACCATCAGCTGAAATTACAGACAAGATTTTAGAAGAGATGAAAAACCGAGGCTTTTTAATCGGAAAAAATGGTTTGAACCGAGACGTCATCGCTTTTCAACCGCCCCTTGTCATTTCTAAAGAAGACATTGATGCTATGGCTGCCAGTTTGGAAGCAGTGTTGAATGGACTCTAACAACAAAATGTAGGGGCGCCCATTGGGCGTCCGCAGAAAATGTCGACGTTGTCGCTTATAAATATGTAATTATGCTAATTCACATTCATATGATTTTGTGATTGTTAGGAAACACCGGACGCGCACTGCGCGCCCCTACAGTTATATTATCTACAGGAAGTTTACACAAACTGTTTCCTTGATAATAAAAAGCTGGGCAATAACCCAGCTTTTTATTCGTCTTACTTATGTCTATCTGATAGTAAAGTAGTCCCACTTCCTATGTTGTCTAATTCATTCTCTTTAATTACAGTTACGAAAGCTTGTTCAGGTATATTCAGTATTTCACTTGCCTTTGTAACAATTTCCTTTACAAGTTTGGCTTTCTGTTCTTTTGTAATCTTTGGTCCTTCAATGCTTATAACCGGCATACTTTCACCTCCTTCTATAAATTTTATACTATGGCATCGCTATTATTCCTGTAAGATCCGCTTAGATTAGCTCATTACACTGTCTTCCATCATCTTCATTTCTTTCCTTAACAGTGTGACTGTATAAATTGTTGAGAAAAAGTCTGCTAGGGGAAATGAAATCCAGATTCCCAATAACCCAAGTCCATAAACCCTCGGCAGGATTAGAACCAAAGGAATAAAAAAGATAACTTGTCTCGAAAGGGTTAATAATAGCGAAGGTATTGCTTTGCCCAGAGATTGAAATAAAGCGGCCCCAATAATTTGTACGCCAATAATAGGCACCATGGAAATGATCAGTCTCAAGGCATAAACGCCATTTTTGATTAATTCCGGATCATCATCAAACATCCCTATGATAAAGCCTGGGAAAAGCTCTCCAAACAACGTACTTACTGATGCAAATATGGTTGTAGCAATAATTGATAATTTGACAACTTCCTTTACCCTGTCAATCTTCTTTGCTCCATAATTATATCCCGCAATCGGCTGCATTCCCTGAACAATGCCAAACAAGGGCATAAATAGAAACATGATGACACGGTTGACAACACCGTATACAGATATGGCCAGTTCACCGCCATAAACAGCAAGGGAATTATTCAATATGATGGCTATAATGCTGCCTGATACCTGTCTAGCGAAGGATGGGAATCCAACAGTGATAATTTCATAAATAATTTCCCAATCCGGTTTTAAATGATGAAATTTTACTTTTAAGGTACTTTGTCCTCCATAAATATAGAACAATATATAGATTACCGTAGCCAGCTGGGACAAAATCGTAGCCAAGGCAGCCCCGCGAATTCCCATATTCAAAGGGAATATGAATATATAATCCAAAATAATGTTCAATCCGGTACCAATCACCATTGAAAACATGGCAGCCTTTGCATTTCCTTCAGCACGGATTAGGTTATTTGTAGAAACGGCAAAAGGAAAGTAGATACTTCCGATTAGAATAACTTGCAAATATTCTTTCGAATAGGGCAGAAGAATATCCGTAGCACCAAAGATTCTTAATAAAGGTTCAATAAAAACAAGACCTGTAACACAGATAAGAATCCCTAAGATTCCCACTGCCAAAAACGAATTTCCTGCCACATGATCGGCCCTCTCAATATCTTTGGCTCCTAAACTCCTTGAAATAACAGACGCTGCTCCAATCCCTATCATCTGTGCAATGGCCATGATCACCATCTGAACAGGGAATGCAATGGTCAATCCTCCTATGGCCAAATATCCAATACCCCTTCCGATAAAGATTGTATCTACAATATTATATAATGCATTCACAAGCATCCCTACGGTTGCCGGCAAGGATAAATTCATCAGCAATTTCGTCATCTTTTCATTTTCAAGTTTATAATCTCTATCTCTCATGCTTCGCCTCTTTCTATTATGATCTTTGATCCTTAATTCTATTGTTCATTTTCTTTCATATATTGCATTGTGCTATTAACCATTTTTCTCATGATAACATACAGAGTCTCTCTCTCTTCTTCACTTAAATCCGCCGCCAAAATATCAGTCCATGACCTCAATATATTGTATAATACAGGTTGTATCTCTCTGGCTTTATCTGTAATAAAGATGTTGTAGGCCCTTCGATCTTCAGGATTTGTTTCTCGGATTACATATCCGCCCTTCTCCAACTTATCGATTGCCCTTGCCGTGGTTCCCTTATCTATCATAAGCTTATTGGACAGTTCTTCCTGGCTGATCCCATCACGTTCATATAGGGTCAACAGAAAAATATATTGACCACTGCCTACATTGTATGCTTTCATTTGACTGGCCATATAGGATTGAGCTTGACGATAAAGAATAGATATATATTTCCCTATGGATTTATGATTATGATGCATTTCGTCACCTCCACGCACATTAGTTGCATATGCAACCAATAATAGTATATACCAAAATAGTTGTCTATGCAACTATTTCTTTAGATTAATTTCTTTTATTCTTCAACCACTGTACCATAATATGTAAAGAATATGACTTCGCCTAAAAACTAAACTGGCAGCGCTTTGATTTTAGATATTAACTTCTCATATACCTTCTGCATATGCGGTTCATTGGAATATGCATTCACTTCATCTATGGGAAGCCACTTAACACCACTATTTTCATCTTCTTTAACAATAAGGGCTTCATGCTCATCGGCCTCAATTAAATAGGCCACTGATAAGTGTAAATGTGCAGACACATATTTTCCTCTTCTTGTGTGTCCCAACACCGTCAGCACATCCAGTGAAAATATATCTGGAGTAACTGGATGAATACTATTTACACCCGTTTCCTCCCTTAATTCTCTCATTGCAACAGCCAATAAGTCTTCTTCCCCATCTGCATGGCCCCCCGTCCAAGACCAAGAATTATATATATTATGATGAATCATTAGCACTTTATCTTTTGTTCTATTCACTGCAAATGCAGAGCTTGTTATATGTGCAATTTCATTATTTCTCGTCAAAACATCATCAAATGCATCGATGCAATGCAAAATGACTTCTTTATCCTTCTTCTCTTGTTCATTATAAGGCATATATCTTTTTATAGACTCAATCCAATGCATGCGCTCCCTCCCTTCCAAATAAACAGATGCTAGCCAAATAATTACGTGCGTTCATATAAAAAATACAACACATATACAATTTCTACCATTTCTATATTTATCCTTCTCATACTTCAATATTATATTTACATGCAAAAAGAAACACAAGGAATACACCTTTGTCTGTTCAGGTTCCTCCTTATATGGATTGCATCAATAAATTTTATCGTATTTCCATCATACACCTATCATTTGTTTCAAAAAGTTAACCTTAATTATTAATAGTGTGCAAGTATTCATACAGCATTGATGAAAAGTATTTTACGCCTGCTTCAATGCTGCTTTCATCAACTGCAAAATTAGGTGAATGGGGTAAAGAAATTATTCCCTTTTTATAATCCGAACCTCCAAGAAAAAAATATACGCCTTTAACCCGCTGTTGAAACAATGCAAAGTCCTCATTAAAGTTAGGGATAACCCCATAAAGCGACATAGACGAATTCTCTCCATAGATTGATTTGATCATATCTATAGTCAGATCTGTAGTTTCCGGATCATTATAAATAAATGGCTGCTCAAAGGAAAACTCAACAGATTTAACTTTACTCTGCCATTCCTTTCTGCTTATGTCAGATTTAAGTTTATTTAATGCATCAAATAAATTTTCTTCATTTGAACTTTTAAAGCTTGCTTCTATTGATAGCTCTGAACCGCTCTTCTCCACCTTAATTTCCTTTTCTAAAAAAATATAATCTTTAAAAATGCTATTTGGACTGTTCACGCCTAACGCTGGATCTATTAAAGAAGAAATATCATTAAATCTAGGTGCATCAAAAATTTTTGTTAATTGTTTAAGCAAACTGATGCACTGATTTACTATATTATCGGTGGTTTCTACCATATCTAACTTTATTTCTATTTTTTTTCGAACATAATACATTTCTTTTGATTTCACAGACACAACCCCAGCAGGTAGTGGGACTATATGTGAAGCAAAGATTGACTCTATCTGTAAGTCATCTAAGATTCCCTCTCTAATCATTTTATCTGCTCCTGACAAATCCTCCTCAGCGGGTTGAAAAATGAAAACTATGGTACCTTTTATATAACGTTTAAACGAATGTAAAACAGCAGCTATTCCAAGTGCGATCGTGGTATTTACATCATGGCCGCAAGTATGTCGTATACCCGTAACTTTTGAAGGAAAATCAACTACATCAGGAGAGTCATCTTTTAAAGCATCCATATCTGCCCGCCATGCAATGCTCTTCCCTGGACGAGTTCCTCTTAATATGCCAACAACTCCGCAGCCGCCTATTTTTGATCTTACTTCTACTCCAAGGTCCTTAAGATATTTTTCTATTTTTCTTGATGTTTCAACTTCGTTGCCGGATATTTCAGGATTTTGATGTAAATCTCTTCTTATTTTTATTAGATTATTATAGATTGAATTCGCCTCTTTTATAATCTCTTCATGAATATTGATCATGTCTGTTTCTCCTTTCAAACATACTTATTTCAGAAGGATTTAAAAAAATTATCTTTAATCTAATTGTAAACCATAGGCTTAACACTACATCAATATACGCAGCTGCATCTTTTTAACCAAAAAAGTAATAAAAGATAGAGCTAGCCCTATCTTTTCCCATAGAATGCATACGTATTTACTCTTTCTCCTTCTACAAAGTAACTCTCATATTTTCCGCCTTTATCGATATAGTCCGTTGTCTTTTCGTCAATGGGTTTGTATTTTAATGCACGTATTTTTTCTTTTATATTTTTTAACATGAAATTTTTTCTGTACTTACTCTCTATTAAACTGTTCCTGCTAAAGTTTTCAAATAAAATATATGTTCCAAATAAGTATCCGTCATCTTTAACATATGGGTCAACCAAATCCAATAAAAACGCCTCATGTTCAAAACTATAATTACTCGTACCGGAAATATCTAGAACAATATCCACGGATTTTTCTTTAATGGGAACCTCTAAAAAATCAGAGCATACAAAAATTATATTTCTTTTACAATCTGTTCTTTCAAATAAGCTTTTTAAAAATTTATGTCTTTCAAGATTATGGTCAACTGCTATATATAAGCAGTCCTCAGGCAGTTCATCATAAATATTTCTAAGAAAGAAGCCCATACCTGTTCCTAATTCAAGCAGCACCTTATTGTTCAAATCGCAGCCGGATATCTTTCTACATGCCCATTCTATGCCTTTATACAAATTATCCAGGTATGCAGTATCTGTTTCATTTATGTATTCCGCAACATGATCATGATTTAAGTCAAGGGTCGATTGCTCATGGAATTTCCCCACTTTTAGTATGCCGGACTCGACAGGATATTCTTCTCCACAGCCACATTTTAGCTTTCCATCAATAACCTGATTATTGCTTATTGTTCCATCCGAGAGAATAAGACTGCCGCTGCACTTTATACATGTAAAGAGATTTAAGGTCCTTAAATCTATACCACGTGGAGAAGCTTCTTTCAATGCACCATCTCCCAGATTTTCCATCTTCGTTTGAAGATTATTTTTTATTTCAATTAAATGCTCAATCTCTTTCTCTAGCTTTTTATATTTGTCCACAAAAAGCGCTTTATAGTATACATCCTCTTGATAGGTTGTAAGTTTTCCAAAGCTTTTGTAAAAAAATATTGTTTTAATCTCATTCAAATTAAAGCCCATACTTTTAAAGTTCAGTATATCCTCTAGATTTTTCTGGCATCTTCCATCAAAATAATACTGTCCCCCCTGCTTTTCAGGCACGATCAATCCCAAATCCATATAGTGCCTTATTGTATCAATACTCAGTTTATTGGTTTCAGCAAATTTACCTATCCTCATCTCATCACCATTAAAAAATGACTTGTATTTTATTCTTATTATACTATAACAGGGGCTGGATTTTCCTTGTTGTTTATTTTTTTCACGTTGTGTTATAATATAAGAAAAGGTAATCGTCACCGCATGGTGCGGTTGCCAGCGGAGCAATTACATTTTAACAATCACACTGCGGGCGAGGCAGGGTGATTATTTTTTTGCCCTGAAATTCAGGACTGCTATTACTAGCATAGAGAACAAAATCATTAAAGATAATGCTTCGTATGTAGTCATAGCACCACACCCTGCTTATATCCGATTACCTTATAGATATGGAATTGTAAAGTTTCATTTTCCTTAAATCTGTTTATTTGTGAGAGTTAGACTTCTATTTGGTTAGAAGTTAGAGGTTAGAAGTTCCAGGGTCGATCTTATAAGATTTTAAATTCTTAAAGACTCAAAAGATAGACATAAAGCCTATAACATCTAACTTCTAACGTCTAACCATATGAATTACAATTCTTTAATTGGAAAGTGATTTACAGATGAAGATTAAATTTTATGATTCCACATCCATATAGATCTGGAATTGTAAAACTAAATAATTATTATTTGTAGTAATATCTACCATATACCCGTTGTTTAACCTCTGCTTTATGCGCATTAACATAGGTTTGAAATTTCTTTATAGCTGTTAGCAAT
>JBMOKU010000068.1:0-2483 GCA_049324315.1 Bacillota bacterium
AAATATCCATTACCTAGAGTAAAGACCTATGTAAGAATATTTGAGTTAGGAGCGGGAAGCAGCTACGTTCTGTAAATGATGGAGTGAAGAGCCGGATGCCTTAATAGGGCAAGTCCGGTTCTGTGAGGGCTTGGGGCTGTGAGGCCCTGGCTACTCGATCGCTGATTAAAAATCGAGATACGTATCCCTGTGTTTTTTTGTGATTTTTGTGCCCCTATGATTTTTTAAATCTTCAAGTACCAGTGTGTTTATTACAGATAAGGTAGGTGTTGTCTAATTGTAGATATGTAAATAGATAAAATCTACTGATTTCCATGTCCAATAATAAAAGCAAAAAATGAAGGATATTATTACTTGTACTGGAATAATATACAATATAGGGTGTCCATATGAAAAAGGTACAGGCATATTCTATGGTAAAAGGTACAATTAGGGGGGCAATTATATTGGGAAGGGAAGAGAGATGTATGCTTAAAAAAGAAGAGAAATATGTACTTTCACTGGCGTTGGCTCGAAAGATGGCAGAAGCCGCGGAAAAGAAGTCAAAGGAAATAGGGGTTCCTATCATCTTTTCTGCTGTAGATGATGGAGGAAACCTGTTACTCCTTAATCGAATGGAAGATGCAATATTGGTAAGCATTGATATCGCTATAAATAAAGCCTATACTTCTGTATTTCTAAAATTACCGACAGATCAAATAGCTCCGCTTGCTCAGCCTGGAGCTAGTCTTTATGGACTTCAGAATACCAATAATAATCGTCTTGTTATATTTGGTGGCGGTTATCCCCTTAAGGTAGGAGATAAAATCATAGGGGGTATTGGTGTAAGTGGGGGAACTGTAGAAGAAGACATGGTCATTGCTTCAGAAGCTTTAAAAGTCTTTGAAATGGAAGGCGAAATCTAAAACAAATAAGGATGTACAATGATTATGGACACGGTACAAATCATGGGGACAGGTAGATTGATTAAAATCAAAAATCGAGGTACCTGTCCCCGTGATTCGCGATCCTTTATCCGTCTTTAAATGTGACAAAAGTATGGATTAACGGAATATTTCAATAACATATATTTTATTCTTTTCTTACAATTTTGCTTATGCCGTTCTCTTCTACCAGCTCACTTTTACTGAAGCCTTTTCTGAAATACCTGATCTGTTTATATTTGATTCCATTCATTTCAAAATCTAATGTGTCAATTCGGTCTCCTTTATAAATTACCGGCTCTTTTTGAGTCTTAAGAAAGATGTGTAACTCCATAATTGATATAATCAGCTATATAACAGCTGCTCCTTTCAGCAGAGTTGGTATTTTTATTATAATTATGTACCAATCAATATGTAAAAATTCAGTCAGAGAAATATGCATTGCACGAGAATGTAGATATGAAGTTGGACAGATTGGCTTCACAATGTAGACAGGAAAGTGATCTGCAACAGATCTAGTTAATAAATGTGAAATTTGATACCATATCTATGAAAATGAATAATATAATTGAAGGGAATAGAGGTATTATGCTGTTTGTGATTTTCATATAAGGTAATCAAGCTGATATGATTTTCTCATATGATTGTTGCTGAAAAACAGGAGGAACAGGGATATGTTGAACAAGCTTGCTAAAAGCATTATCGACACGATTGAAAGCTTTATGATAGCACAGAAGTACTGGGTCCATGACTTGGGAGAGGGAATGGTGCTGTACAGCCACCAGGATACCAAGGAGAAGTTGCTGCTAAACCAGGCAACGGGTAGGAAAATCAAATTGGTTGATGATTTTGGAAGTGTTGTCCATATTACGGAAAGAGACATTGATTTTGAGAGAGTCGGTCGTCTGGAAAACAATTATAACGCAGCAAGGCTTTGGTCTCGCTATTACTATGGCGTGGAACCGTATCGGAATGGCATAGCCATGGTGACGTGGACCCTCTATCCAGAAGGCAGATACTTTGAGGATGAGGACGGATTTGGGGGAGAAGACTGTTTGGAGACCAACATTTACGGATTCATGGACAAGGAAGGGAAGATCATTGTTCCATTCAGGGATCTGGAAAGCCATGAATTTGGAATATGGCATGATAAGGCAGAGAATTTGTTGAATGAAATTTCACATAGACCTGTATTCCTGTGATATAGGCAATGATATCTATTTTTATCAGGGATGGATGCAAGGTTGGCAGAAATACCAGAAGAATGAGGTTCGGTGAAAATATCATGATGAAAATTGCAGAAGGGAAGGTGATTGCATGAGGGTAAAAAGAATAATCAGAATTGATTTTGGAACAAGCTCTTCCTATGTAAAGGTGAAGCGCTATCAAGATGGACAATCGAATTAAGGGACATGGAGAAAGGTGATTTGTCCGCGCGCCACGAGGTGCACTGATTGAAGTAGATGCGAATTCTACATGGAAAGGTTTAGCCAACCACCATTACCCAGCCTTGGAGCCGAAGGAGTAATCTTAGGTTTAAGCGTAGGCAGGGGAGATAGC
>JBMOKU010000069.1:0-32126 GCA_049324315.1 Bacillota bacterium
ATGATGGATTTTGCATTGATGACTTTGTTTTGGTATTCGATATTGATGTCTGATGTAAACTGCATTGCGGCTTTTACCAATAATGATGCCGGTCTGGCATGTAAGCCTGTCTCATTTTGTATTTTAACCATTTTTTCCATTTTCTTTTCCTCCTCTTGTATTTATTTAGCACAATTTTCGAAATGAAGATACTCCTGAGTTTTATGATTGTATATTCATATTCTCAAGAGGTGTCTTATTTTTTATTCACAATGAAAGCCTATTTAATCGTTACAATATTCTTTTCTCCACGCTTCACCTGCGTTCCAGCTTTGAAAGACACCGTTTGGTCTCCCCGAAGATTTGTAAAGATAATTGGTGTAATCAAGGATTTTGCTTGACCCTTTACTTCGCTTACGTTTACGTTCAATATCGGCTGTCCTGCCCTTACTGTATCACCTTGCTGAACCAGCGCCTCAAATCCTTCTCCTTTAAGATTAACCGTATCAATACCGAAGTGGATTAATACCTCAAGGCCATTTTCTGCAACAATACCTACTGCATGCTTTGTTGGAAATAAAGTTGTTACCTTTCCGTTTACAGGAGAAACAACTTCTCCATCGTTTGGTTCAACGGCAAATCCTTCTCCCATCATTTTTTGTGAAAAGACCTCATCCGGTACATCTTTTAATTCTACTATCTTTCCACTTAAAGGAATAACAAATTCGTCTTTACCTGTTATTTCATTTTTTGTTGTCGTCTCAACAACATTCGATGGTGTCTTGCCACTCATTACATCTTGGATCTGGGTTTTCAGTTGGTCTGACTTTGGTCCAAAAATAGCTTGGATATTGTCTCCTACCTCCAAGACACCTGATGCCCCTAAACCTTTGATTCGTGCTTTATCCACTTTTTTAATGTCTTTTACAGTTATACGAAGTCGCGTGATACATGCATCTAGATTTCGTATATTTTCTTTTCCACCTAGTGCCGCGAGTACGTTGATTGCAAGTTCCCCTGCTTTTACACCCTCTTGTCCCGCCTCAGCTTCATTGTCTTCACGACCAGGTGTTTTAATGTCCCATTTTCTGATAGCAAAACGGAATCCAAAATAATAAATCACAGAGAATACTAAGCCTACCGGAATGACTAGCCACCAAGCCGTACGGTTTGGCAGAACTCCAAATAACAGGTAGTCAATTACCCCACCGGAAAATGTCATACCGATTTTTACATTTAAAATGTGCATCGTCATAAATGATAATCCTGCAAATACAGCATGTACTGCAAATAATGCCGGAGCCACGAATAAGAAAGTGAATTCTATCGGTTCTGTAATCCCTGTTAAGAAAGATGTTAAGGCTGCAGACATCATGATACCTGCCACATATTTTTTCTTGTCTTCCCGAGCTTCATGATACATGGCTAAGGCTGCAGCCGGTAAGCCAAACATCATAAACGGGAATTTACCTGTCATAAATGTACCTGCAGTAAATGGTACGTTATCTTTTAGTTGGGCAAAGAATATACTTTGGTCACCACGTACTAGTTCCCCTGCTTGGTTTACATATTCACCAAACTCGAACCAGAATGGGTTATAGAAAATATGGTGTAACCCGAAAGGAATTAATGAACGCTCAATGATACCGAATATAAGTGCAGATAGCGTTCTGTTTGCATCAATCATACTATGAGAGAATGCATTTAATCCAGTTTGAATTGGAGGCCATACAAAAGTCATGGCGATCCCTAATACAAGGGCAGAAACAGCGGTAATGATCGGAACAAATCGTTTACCTGCAAAGAATCCTAAATATGGTGGCAGTTCAATATTATAATACTTTTTATATAGAGACGCGGCTAATATCCCTACAATAATACCACCAAATACCCCGGTTTGAAGTGTTGGTATACCTAATGCACTGGCATAGGCAGGGCTAGTACCAACTAAATCCGGTGTAACACCGGCACTAATACCCATTGTTACATTCATTACCAGATAACCCACAATGGCCGCCAGTCCGGCTACTCCTTCTCCCCCGGCCAATCCTACCGCTACACCAACAGCAAATAGCAGCGGAAGATTTGCGAAAACAATTCCGCCAGATTGTTCCATAACGCTGGCTACTAACTGAAACCATGCTGCGCCTAAAGATGGCATTTTATCCAACAATGCCGGATTCTGAAATGCATTACCAAAGGCCAGCAACAATCCGGCAGCCGGTAATATGGCAACAGGTAGCATCAATGCTTTACCTACCTGCTGCAAAACACCAAACGCTTTTTTAAACATATCAATCTCTCCTTTTCCTTTATGATTCTACGCAAAAAAGGCATGAACAAAAGAGCGTTGGAATAGAAATATAAACTATCTCAACACATCTTTCACTCATGCCTGATCGTATCAGTAACACGTAGTATCATATTTAACTATTATTTAGCATTATATTAACATAAAAGGTTTTCCTTTTCAACATTTTTCGATAATTTTCTACAACATTGCGCTTATCAACCTATCTCAAAGCATCTCAACCTTTAACTTACCACGCACTTTTCTATTACAAATATATCTTTAACAGTTCTTCTTTGGCTTTAACTCTTCCTTGTCTCAGTATACCTATCCCGTTAAAATCATCACTATTGAGGATTACAATCGGCGTAATCATGGATTTTGCCTTTTTCTGGATTAAAGACCTGTCAAAGACGATTAATTTGTCTCCTACTTTTACTTCATCTCCCTGGTCCACAAAAGTTTCGAATCCCTCGCCATCCATTTTAACCGTATCAATTCCGATATGAATTAATATTTCAGCCCCCTCCTCGGTGAGTATCCCTAATGCATGATTTGTCCTAAAACATTGAATAACCTTGCCGTCAACAGGCGAGTATAGAGTACCTTCGGCGGGATCAATGGCAATACCGTCACCAAGGATTTTTTCTGCGAATAAATCATCGGGAACATCCTCAAGCTTCATAATCTGGCCTGATACGGGTGCCCTCACCAGAATATGATTAGGCTTCCACTTCTCTTTCTCTTCCATAGCTGTCTTATCATCTGTTTCTGCTGCTCTCTCCATTTTAAAGGCTCCATGTTTCTTCATCATAGACTTGATTTGATCTCTCAACATGTCCGCTTCTGTTCCGAATATTACTTGAAAATTTCCGCCTCCGCCGTAAAATATACCTGCTGCACCAAGCTGTTTTAATCTCTTTTGGTCCACCTTTCCAAAATCATGGACGGTGAGTCTTAGCCTTGTTATGCATGCGTCAATATATTTTATATTTTCCACATCTCCCAATGCCTGCAGCACATGGACAGCCTTCTCAGAAGAAGGGGACATGATCATTTCCTGATATTCAAGTTCTCCTCTACCCGGCGTTTTTATATTCAATACACCTATCAACCAATAAAATACCGTAAAATAAATGATACCTATCATGGGTCCTATGATTAGGAACAGATAAATACTATTCTCTTGATTGAAAAAACCCAGAATGTAGTCAATCATAGACGCAGAAAAGGTGTAGCCTAAGCGGACGTTGAAGTAGCTTGTCAATAAGCCTGACAGAAAGGCAGCGCCTACATGAAATATGTACAGTATTGGTGCAGCAAAAATAAATGCAAATTCTATGGGTTCCGTTATTCCGGTAATAATAGACGTCAGTGCCGCTGAAAACATAATTCCTGAAACGATTTTTTTCTTGTCTTTCTCCGCTCTTAGATACATCGCCAAGGATGCGGCCGGCAAACCGAATAGCATGATAGGAAACTCTGCGGCCATAAATCTCCCCGCTGTCGGGTCTCCGGCAAAATATCTGGGACTTTCACCATATAATACCTGTCCCGTCTTCGTAACAAATTCACCAAACTCAAATAGAAAAGGAGAATAGTAAACATGATGCAGTCCAGCAGGAATTAATAGTCTTTTTCCCGCTGCATAGAATGCAGGACCAAAAGATGAGTCCATTATATATGTACCGAATCGATGAATCTGATCTTGTATTGACGGCCAGACAAATCCAAAGCCCGTACCTATTCCGATAGCTGCTACCGCAGCAAGTATTGGTACCAATCTTTTTCCCGAGAAAAAACCGAATACAGGATGCAGTTTTGTTTCCACATATCGATTGTAAATCTTAGCCGTTGTGAGTCCTACGATAATACCGCCAAAAATCCCCGTATCGATTTCCAACATAACATGGCGGATTTCGCCTACACTCTGTATCACATTTATCATGGCAAAGTATCCCACCACCGATGCCAAGCCTGCCACCCCGGCACCACCAGTAAAACCAATGGCAACACCCACAGCAAATACAACCGGTAGTTGTTCAAAAATAGCCATCCCACCGGTATATAGGATTTGTCCAACTCCCAGGTATACTTTACTTGGTACACCATTCGTTATCTGTGTCATATTTTGGATCATTCTGCCTAACGCCACAAGCAGTCCAGCAGCTGGTAAAACAGAGACAGGAATCATTAAGGATTGACCTATTTTTTGAAGCGTAGAAAAGATATCTTTCATAGCACACCTTCACCGATTATAATGATTCAATTTGTGCAAATGAAGAGCAATATAGCCTACTTCACTTTCCGGAACACGAAGCTTCAGCGTTTTCTCCATTATTTTTGATATATCATAAGCAACTTTGAATTCGAAGCTAAGTTCATCTTTAAGCTTTGAAACAAGATTGTTTTCTATGCACTGATTTTTTTCTATCCTATTTATGACTCCTCTTAGATGCATAACCAACCTTTTAGAATCAAAAGCATGTTCTTTCATATCAATCTCTAATTTCTTGCCTACATAACCCAGCATCTTATTCATCATCTGAGAATGTTTCAACGCCTCTTCTTTGTCATTGTCCCCTCTTCCACCATAGAAATGCAAAGCCAAAAATCCAATTTCAGCTTCCGGTATGTCTATATGCAAATTTTCACTTAATATCGCCACGGCTTTTTCGGCCAGTTCAAATTCGACGGGATACAAGAGCTTCGTTTCAACTAGAAAAGGATTAATAATTTCAATGCCTTCTTTTAGTCTTTTTATAGCCAAATTTATATGATCAATCAATCCCGCATGAATCTTAGGATTTAGATTTTCACCTAATTCATCGGAAACCATTTCAATAATTTTTTTACATAATTCTATAATTTGTGGGTCTACCGTTTCAAGGAAATTTTCATACTCGTGACTATTCAAGCCTTCCAATGATATGAACTTTTGCTCTATTTCATTCAAATCATCCAGAACGACTCCCTTTTTTCTACCAAAGCCTATACCTTTCCCAACAAGCACATATTTTTTCTGATTTTCCTCAACCAGTACTACGTTATTGCTCAATATTTTTTTTATTACATATTTCTCCACTACAAACCTCCAAGATACCAGCTTCTGTTGTTTGAACGTCTTTTTAAATATTATGGAAATTGTATTATATTTATATGCATATGTCAATGTAGCTGTAACCAGCTGTTAATGGCATATGTTCACGAAACAGCCAAAAACCTTTGAACGTTACTATTCCTTTCATTGAATAAGGAATACATCCTTCAAAGAATGGAGATACCAATGTATATGAAAAAATTTTTATGTTTTCATATAGTTGCTTAATGTCATAAGAAGAAGTATACTTAAACGTGAACAAATGTTAATTTTTTGTAAATTATTCCATTGGAGGTAAGTAAGAATGTTCGGCAGTTACAACACAAAACAAGTCTTATTTATTACGATCAACAGCTTATCTCCTTTCACTTTATATTGGCTCATAACAACATTCACATCTTTCGACTTTGCCATTGCCTATGTATTTGTCACCTCTATAGTAATTGCCATTCTATCTATGTCTGTGGTTAATAATCTTAATACAAAGCAAAAGCTTCTTTTAAAACAGCAGCTTATGATCGACGATGGCATCGAGGCGAATCGGCGATTGCTGCGCAGTATGGCGATCCGTGAAGCAATGCTTGAAATCAGTAATTCTATGATTAATACACAAAATCTTGATGATCTTTTACAGGATGTCATGAAAAAGGTTATTACGGTCATCGATAATGCCGATATGGGAAGCATTTTGATAAGAAACGATGAGGACAGATTGGTATTTCGTGCTGCTCATGGTTTTGAATTGTCTCAATTGTCCAACATCTCCCTTTCCTTAGAAGAAACCTACTTTTACGATGTTGACGATAATGGTAAATATAAGCCGAGAATCATTAAAAATCCAAGGGTTTTCGATCACTATGTCATGTCCCCGGAAAATCTCCAAGAATTTGAAAAAGCCAATGTATTAAATATTAAAGCTACCATAACGGCACCTATCCTCATTGATCAAGATTTGTATGGTATGATAAATATCGATAATTCCCATAACGAAGATGCATTTGACGATGAAGCGCTAACGATCATTGAGTTTCTGTCATATCAGTTAGGTATTGCTATCAAGAATGCCCGGCTTTTGGAAAGAATTGTATATCTGTCTCGATATGATGGCCTAACCGGTATATATAATCGCTGTTACTTCGATGAAGTATTGGATCAACTACTCCTAAGGGCAAAAAGATATGATGAAACCTTTATCCTGTGTCTACTGGATATGGATAATCTGAAGCAGATCAATGACTCTTTGGGGCACCAGGCTGGAGATCTGGCAATCACCTTTTTCGCCAAGACGCTAAAAGAACACATTCGTGAGACTGACCTCCTTTCCAGATATGGTGGAGATGAATTCATACTTGTATTCTTGAACATGGATTTAGAAACTGCCCACAAAAAGCTGGAAGAAATTGCGAGAATCATTTCGTCAGAAAAGTTGACATATCAAGATCACGGGTTTGAAGTAAAATTCAGTTACGGTGTCTCTTCCTACCCCCGTGATACATCAAACAAGAAAGACTTGATCAAAATAGCAGATGGAAGAATGTATAGCTACAAAGAAAAGCAAAAGGCGATGCAGAAATAATCATCGTCTTTTGCTTTTCTTGCGTAAAAAATCCAGAAATTTTTTGATAATACTTACGTTCATTTTCGGTTCAAACACGACCTGTGGATTTCGAGGCACAATCACAAGATCAAGGGACCGAATTCCTTTTTGGTAGTTCTGATAATCAATTGTTCTATATTTTCCGTTCTTATCCTGTACCTCTATCCATACATAGGTAGGAAATCCTGCTAGAACCCTTTCTATATCCTCTTCATGATGAATAGGAATACTGTTTAGCTTTATCATAATATCTGAAGGCTGCAGTCCCATTTTTTGCCCTATGCCATCTTGAAGTACGTCCATAACAGTAATTCCTTGGCTGTAATTTCGAAATAAAGGCTCCAACTCCTTCTCTTCTCTTTGTCCATATAATATCAAGGCTTCATGGGCTAAAGGTGCAAATAGTGCAGCAGCAAATTGAAAATAAACATTTTCCGTAGAAAGTACGGCTAAAATTAGTAAAATAACGCTAAATAGAAGTAACCTAGCAGCAGACTTGCGACTTTTTTCCCGCGGTGTACAGGACACGGCTATATCTCCATACCCTAAGGCTGCAACCACAAGGGATATTTGAAGAATAGCATTTTCTATATCTAAAATGCCCCCATGAAGTTTAAAAAGAGGCCACCACTCAGGAAGATTCAGATTCTTTGCACCTTCAATGCTTCCAAACACAACGAAAAATACTGCAAAAGGTATGGGCCAAAATCGCTGCATGGTAAAGCTGCCCACAACTCCATATTTTTTATGAGATATAAATAATGGCAGCCCGTCCATATGACCATCAAACCAAATGAGAATACTTTCTATCAAATGCAGTATCGCAATAATTGCCATAATACTGGGTACATTCAACTCGGGATAGCCAAAAGCCAGGCTGATCATGCTGAGAATCCCTCCACTGTAGGAAAAACAAAGATATCGAACATTGATAAGCATGAGAAAAATAGCCACGGGAAAAATCCAAAAAAAATCCTGCAGATCAATGGTAATACCTAAAGTCATAGCAAGGACCGTGGCGAATACGCCTCCTAAAAGCCCTTTTATCATGGATTGAAATACCCTTTTAAATATAGGTGCCTTAACCGCTCCCAATAACTGTTTTTCCAATGAAGCGATTCGACTGTACTGTACATAAACTAAAATCATAACAACCCATAACATGGGGTTGATCACCACTGCAATTAATGATGAAAGCGCCATGATGATTAGCTCCAATAACGCGCTCAAACCTATGCCCCCTTTAGTGAACATACCATATACTTATTAGTATCTTGTTATTCTTTCCAATTTTGTCCCTTTCTTTTCCATTTTAACACGAAATCATAGGATTTTTACAAAAATTTACTTTCAAAAACTACTTGCTAAGGTTATAATCTTTTTATACATTCTTAATTTTCTGAATTTTCTCAGTTGTTTCTTCTGCTTATTTTTTAAAATAAAGGAAAAATTTAGTTATATTTTCGTTCGTAAGGATATATATATATCAAGTATGTGATTTTTACGAAAGAAATCAGAAGGGAGAAACTGTTTATGAATCTACTGCCATTAAACTCCCATGAATTGTTTCTTTATCACCAAAGGGTTCACCCCACACTCTATCGAATGTTGGGGGCACACTTTATAGAACAGGATGGCGTAAGGGGTGTACGTTTTGCTGTATGGGCGCCGAATGCGCAGAAGGTTAGTGTTGTAGGTGATTTTAACCACTGGGACGGAAGCCATCACGTTATGTCAAAAATTCATGACTCAGCTGTTTGGTCAATTTTTATCCCTGGACTTCAAAAATATGACTTATACAAATTTGAGATTCTTACAAGCGCCGGGGATATTCTATTAAAGGCTGACCCCTATGGTTTTTATGCTGAGCATAGACCCGAGACAGCATCAAAGCTATATCCACTGGACGATTACCACTGGCATGATCAGGAATGGCATCATCGAAAGGCAAATGAAAAGATTCACCAACAACCGATCAACATTTACGAAGTACACCTGGGTTCTTGGAAGCAAAAGGCTGATGGTCTCCCCTATACCTACAGGGAATTAACGGAAGAATTAGTAGAATATGTATACTGTATGGGATATACGCACATAGAAATCATGCCCATATCAGAGCATCCTTTTGATGGGTCTTGGGGATACCAATCTACAGGTTATTTCGCGGTTACCAGCCGATACGGTACGCCTGATGATTTCAAGTTTTTTGTTGATCGTTGTCATCAAAAAGGTATAGGTGTTATTTTAGATTGGGTTCCCGGACATTTCTGTAAAGATGTCCATGGTCTCTCTGAATTTGATGGTACACCTTTATATGAATCGACGGACCATTTGCTGAGTGATAATCCACAGTGGGGAACATCAAATTTTGACTTTAGCAAGCCGGAAGTAGTCAACTTTCTGATTTCCAACGCTTTGTTCTGGTTTGATGTTTATCATATCGACGGCCTTCGCGTAGATGCAGTAGCCTGTATGCTATATCTGGATTATGGTAAAGAAACAGGTCAATGGAAACCCAATAAGTTTGGTGGAAGAGAAAATCTTGAAGCCGTTGCTTTTATGAGAGAGTTAAATGAGCAGGTCTTCCAACATTACCCCAACGCTTTAATGATCGCTGAAGAGTCAACTGCATGGCCCTTGGTTTCAAAGCCTACCTATCTAGGCGGATTGGGATACAATTTTAAATGGAATATGGGTTGGATGAATGACATGTTGAAGTACATGGAGATGGATCCCATTCATCGAAAGTGGCATCATCATCTGCTAACTTTTTCATTTATGTATGCTTTCTCTGAGAATTTTATCCTTCCTTTATCCCATGATGAAGTCGTTCATGGGAAAAAGTCTCTCTTGGATAAGATGTCTGGTGATTATTGGATGAAATTCGCTTCCTTGAGGACATTTTATGCTTATATGCTGGCCCATCCTGGGAAGAAGCTTTTATTCATGGGTGGAGAATTTGGCCAATTCATCGAGTGGCGATATCAGGAAGGATTGGACTGGTGTTTATTGGATTTCGATATGCATCACAAGCTTCATCAATACGTAAAGATGATGAATCACTTCTACAAAGCACACCCTCCTTTATGGGAGCAAGACCATGACTGGAGCGGATTTGAATGGATCGACCCCAATAATTATAGTCAAAGCATTATTACCTTTATTCGAAAAGCGAAAAACGACAAAGATTTTCTCATTATCATCATTAACTTTGCACCGGTTGCCTATGAAAAATACAGGGTTGGTGTTCCTGAACCGTGGGAGTATAAAGAAATCTTTAATAGCGATGCTGAAGAGTATGGCGGATCCGGTGTTATCAATAGCTTGGATAAGACTGCCGAAAAGATTCTATGGAACAATCAACCTTATTCCATGGAGCTAAGAATTCCACCTCTCGGCGCTGTTTATCTTAAGCCCAACATCACAGATAGAACATTAAATACATCATATTCTCGTCCAAAGAGTCATAAATAATAGTATAGGCACTACTACCCTCTTCAACATGCTTCTGCCTCTAAATCGCCTTATGTTGGGGGGAACGCATAGATAACAACCAATAGTTCAAAGGAGGTATGTATATGCAAAAGAAAGAATGTATTGCCATGATTTTAGCTGGTGGTCAAGGCAGCAGGTTGGGAATTCTCACAAAAAGATTAGCAAAGCCGGCTGTACCTTTCGGGGGGAAATATAGAATTATTGACTTTACACTGAGCAATTGTACAAACTCAGATATCGATACTGTAGGTGTTCTTACACAATACAAGCCTTTAGTATTGAATTCCTATATCGGCATAGGCAGCCCTTGGAATCTGGATAGAAAATATGGCGGTGTTACTGTACTACCACCCTATGTAACAGAAGAAGGTGGCGAATGGTATAAAGGCACTGCCAATGCAATTTTTCAAAATATTGACTTTATTGATCAGTATGATCCTCACTATGTATTGATTCTTTCAGGCGACCACATTTACAAAATGGATTATTCTCTTATGTTAGATTTTCATAAGGAAAAATTTGCTGATGCGACGATTGCTGTTATTGAAGTGCCTTGGGAAGAGACCAGTCGATTTGGAATTATGAATACTGCTCCTGATGGAAAAATCAAAGAGTTTGATGAAAAGCCCAAAAATGCAAAAAACAATCTGGCATCGATGGGTATTTACATTTTTAATTGGCAAATCTTAAAAAAATTTTTACAGGAAGACGAATCCGAGCCAAAATCCAGTAATGACTTTGGTAAGAACATCATTCCCAAAATGATCGGCAAAGGCCAACGACTGTATGCTTATCCATTTAAGGGCTATTGGAAAGACGTAGGCACCATCGAAAGTTTTTGGGAATCAAATATGGATTTATTGTCAGATAAACCTGAACTGGACCTGTATGATCGAAAATGGAAAACATACTCCGTTAATCCTACATTACCACCTAACTATATAGCACCAACTGCAAAGGTATCCCATTCTCTCGTTAATGAGGGATGTCAAGTTTTCGGTAATGTAGAAAATTCCATGCTCTTCTCTGGCGTACGTATAGGAGAAAATTCACAAGTAAGGGACTCTGTTATTATGCCCAATGTAAAAATAGGTGCAAATGTGATCATTGAAAAAGCCATTATTTGTGAAGGCACGGTTATTCATGATGACACGCAGATCGGATGCAGCCATGGTGAGTCTTCCAATCATGGAGAAGCATCTCAGGATAAACCAATTACGGTTATAGGTGACAGTATCGTTATTCCCGAGAATACAATCATTCAACCTGGAGCCGTAGTCAGTTCGGAACAAACAGAAGGCATCACGATGGTATTTTCCAATGTATCTTGATGGGGGTGTACAATATGAAAGATGTAATGGGGATAATTAATAACACCAGTGAAAAGAAATACTTAAAGGAAATAACAAAAGAAAGATCTATGGCCTCTGTTCCCTTTGGCGGTCGATATAGAATGATTGATTTTATGCTGTCCAGTATGGTGAACTCTGGCGTGCGAAACGTAGGTATCCTTGTACAAAGTCAATATCGGTCCTTGATGGATCATGTGCGATCCGGCAAAGAATGGGATTTGGCGAGGAAAAGAGACGGCTTATTTATCTTGCCGCCCTTTTTCGAAAATTCACAGCTCAATATTTTAAAAGGAGACATGGAATTATTCTCAGGAAATCTGGATTATCTTCATCAAAGTAATCAAAATTATGTTATTGTATCCGGTGTAAATTATGTCTGCAATCTGGATTTCCGGCCAATTATTGACTATCACAAAAAAACCCGCGCTGATATTACGGTTATCTATAAGGAACAAGCTTGCTCAGACAAAAACAATAATTGTGTAGGTCTTGAAGTAGACAGTAATTTGCATGTTATTGATATGGAGATCAATCCGAAAAGCAATAATAGCGGTAAGATATCTATGGAAATTTACATTATGAAAAAAGAGCTCTTAATTCATTTAATTCAGAAATGTATTGCCCACGGTGAGTATGACTTTACAAGGGACTGTATCCTTCGAAACATTCATAAGCTCAACGTATGCGGCTATCCTTATGAAGGCTATGTAGCCAATATTGATTCCATAGAGAGCTATTTCAAGTATAGCATGGATCTTCTAAAGCCGGAAATTTGGCAGGAGTTGTTTTTTGAACCCGGGCTGATTCATACAAAGGTGAAGGATGAAGCCCCCGCAAAATACATGAAGCATTCTGAGGTAAAAAATACCCTTATTGCCAATGGCTGTGTCATAGAAGGAAAAGTAGAAAACAGTATTTTGTTCCGAGGTGTAAAGATTCATAAAGGCGCCCATGTCAAAAACAGTATCGTTATGCAAAATAGCGTAATTGAAGGAAATGCATCCATTGAAAACTGTATTTTAGATAAGGAAGCTCGTATCACAAAGGGTAAAAAGCTTGTAGGCCTCCAGGATTATCCCATTGTTGTGGAAAAAAGGACTGCAATCTAAGAAGAAAAGGGGTTGAATAGAATGAAAGTGATGATGCTGGCATCAGAGGGCGTGCCTTTTATAAAAACCGGGGGGTTGGCCGATGTTATTGGTTCACTGCCGAAGGCCCTTAAGGATAAAGGTATTGACGTTGCAGTGGTGATGCCAAAATACCAAGATATTCCACCGCATTACCGGGAGCAAATGACCCATCTAAAATCCATCGATGTAACCCTTGGTTGGCGCAAACAATTTTGCGGGATTGAAGTCTTGGACTATAACGGTATTCCATTTTACTTTATTGATAACCAATACTATTTTCATCGAGAAGGTCTATATGGCCATTATGACGATGCAGAACGTTTTGCATTCTTTGGAAAAGCTGTACTGGATATCCTTCCCCATATAGATTTCAAGCCTGATATTCTCCACTGCCATGATTGGCATACAGGAATCGTTCCGTTGTTCTTGAAGACCCATTATGTCAATGACGATTTTTATAGGGATTTACGTTCCATATTTACTATTCATAATTTGCAATATCAAGGAATTTTTCCAAGGGATATTCTCGGTGATATCTTGGGGTTGGATGACAGTGTTTTTACCGTTGACAAGATTGAGTTCTTCGGCCAAGTAAATTATATGAAAGCCGGCTTGGTATTTTCTGATCTACTGACAACCGTAAGTCACACTTATGCTGAAGAGATTCAATACCCCTATTTTGGTGAAAATCTTGATTCTCTTTTACGTCATCGGAAGAATGATTTGCATGGAATCATAAACGGTATTGATTATCAGCTGTATAATCCCTCTATCGATCCATATATTGATGTGAATTATCACTGGTCCTTAAAGAAAAAACAAGAAAACAAAGTAAAACTGCAGGAGCAGCTGGGTCTTCCCATGAACGATAAGTCCCCTATGATCGCCATGGTGACCCGGCTTGTCCGGGCCAAGGGATTGGACCTTGTCATGCGGGTGCTGGAAGATATTTTGGCCCAGGATGTACAGTTGGTAATTCTCGGTACAGGAGACAAGCATTACGAAACCGCTTTATTAGACGCTTATCAACGACATCGGGGAAAAGTGTCTGTTAACATCATGTTTGACACCGGTCTTTCCCATAAAATTTATGCTGGATCAGACATGTTCTTAATGCCTTCTCAGTACGAGCCATGTGGCATAGGCCAGCTTATTGCGCTGCGGTACGGCAGCATCCCTATTGTCCGGGAAACCGGAGGATTAAGAGATACCGTTAAGGCCTACAATGAATCCAACGGAGAAGGAAATGGATTTACCTTTGCCAATTTTAACGCCCATGATATGCTCCATACCATTGAAAGGGCTCTACAGTTCTATCATGACGAGAATCACTGGCGGAAAATCGTCATGAATGCTACCCGAGGAGATTTTAGCTGGGAACAGTCTGCGCAGCAGTACATTCAGCTATATCAAGGACTTTTTTGAAACACATGACGGAAATTATGACTTATCCACAATTTATGAAAGTACATAATCTCCTATGTGTTATAAGTTAACTTGATGTGCCAGTTGATTCAAAAATCTGGCCCATCAAGTTATGTTACTATCATACATGTATTCAGGAGGTTTTCTATGATTATAAGTAAGGAAAACTTTAAAGAAACTTTCCTTAAAAAATTACAAACGATGCATGGTGTCTCCATCGAAGATGCCTCTCCTATTCAGAAGTACACTGCCCTGGGACGTATCGTCAGGGATTACATCAGTGAAAAATGGATTGAAACCAATGCCCACTATCTGGAAAAAGGAGAAAAACAGGTTTATTACTTCTCTTTAGAATTTTTACTAGGAAAGCAATTGCTTAAAAACTTGAATAATCTGGATATCTTACATGCTGCTTCGGATGCAATGCAGGAATTGGGCATAGATATTGAAATGATGGGCGAATTAGAACCGGACGCAGGTTTAGGGAACGGCGGCTTGGGCAGACTGGCAGCATGTTTTTTAGATTCCCTAGCAGCTCTTCACTACCCAGGTCATGGCTGCGGTATTCGTTACAAATATGGTCTTTTTGAACAAAAAATCGTTGATGGCTATCAGGTGGAGCTTCCTGACAACTGGCTAAAAAATGGTAATGTATGGGAAATCAGAAAGCCGGATAAGGCTGTTGAAGTCCGATTTGGCGGACATGTTCGCCCGGATTTTGCTGATGGTAAATTGATCTTTCATCATGAAAACTACGAGCCAGTCATTGCAGTCCCCTATGATACGCCTATTTTGGGTTACAAAAGCAATACAGTAAATACCCTTCGCTTGTGGAGTGCGGAGGCAGCAAAAAAGGACTTCGATTTTTCCTCTTTTAATCGAGGCGAATATTTAAAAGCTGTTGAATATAAATACTCTGTTGAATCCATCTCTCAGGTCTTGTATCCTGATGATCACCATTATGAGGGAAGGGTCCTCCGCTTAAAGCAGCAATATTTCTTTGTTTCTGCCGGAATCCAAAGCATTATCCGCCGATATAAGAAGAAAAACGGAAATATACAGGATCTTCATGAAAAAATCTCCATTCATATTAACGATACTCATCCCGCCCTTGCTGTACCTGAATTGATGAGAATTCTAATGGATGAAGAGGGTTTAGGATGGAATGAAGCCTGGCAGATAACAACCAATACCATATCCTATACCAATCACACAATTTTACCGGAGGCTTTGGAAAAATGGCCCATTGATATTATCCAGTCTGTACTTCCCAGAATTTATATGATCATCCATGAAATAAACGAAAGATTCTGTGGCAAAGTAAATAGTCGATGTCCAGGGGATTTGAGAAGAGTATCTGAGATGGCTGTTATCTCCCACGGGCACGTTCATATGGCCCATCTTGCCATTGTAGGAAGCCACAGTATCAACGGTGTGGCAAAAATTCATACAGAAATATTAAAAAAACAAGTAATGCATCACTTTTACGAATATAGTCCCCATAAATTTAATAATAAAACCAATGGTATTACTCACCGAAGATGGTTGTTGACCTCTAACCCTAATCTATCATCGCTAATCTCCGATACCATCGGTTCCAGCTGGGTTTATCATCCTACGGATCTGATCAATTTACTAAAATACACGGATGATCCTTCTTTTCAGGAAGGATTTTACAAGATTAAACAGTTAAACAAAGAAGCTTTGGTAAAAACCATCATGGATAAGTATCATATTCAGGTAGATCCACACTCGATCTTTGATATACAGGTCAAGAGAATTCATGGTTATAAGCGACAAATACTTAATGTCCTACACATCATGGATTTGTATAATCATCTTCTGGAAAACCCTGATTTAGATATATATCCAAGGACTTTTATCTTCGGAGGAAAAGCTGCACCGGGATATCACCAGGCAAAGCTTACGATTAAACTGATTAACACCCTAGCCTCGAAGGTCAACCACGATACCCGAATTAAAGATAAGATCAAAGTCATATTTATGGAAAACTACCGCGTATCTCTCGCTCAGCAAATATTCCCGGCTGCCGATGCCAGCGAACAAATCTCTACTGCCAGCAAAGAAGCATCCGGTACCGGAAATATGAAATTTATGATGAACGGAGCTGTTACCATCGGTACCCTGGATGGTGCAAATATTGAGATTCGGGAAGAAGTAGGTCCTGAAAACTTTATCCTTTTCGGATTAAATGCCGACGAAGTCTTATCCTATTATCATCATGGTGGATATAATTCTTGGGATATGTATCACCATAATGATAGAATTAAAACAGTGGTAGATCAACTGGTAAACGGGTTTTTACCCGCCCAATCCGATGAGTTTCGTAATATCTATGATGCTTTGCTGCTTCATAACGATGAATACTTTGTATTGAAGGACTTTTCTTCCTATACGGAAGCACAAAACCAACTGGACGCATTATACAGAGATCGTAAAAGATGGCTGTCTATGTGTATTCATAATGTAGCACATGCAGGAAAATTCTCCAGTGACAAAACCATTTCGGAATATGCCACAGGGATATGGAAAATCAACCCGTTACTGATATCGGAGTAGAGGCAGGTGTTAATCATGGAGGAAAGTAGAATCTATCATAATTCGTATCAACTTCTCTTTCGTACTCCCTTTGGAGCCGTGCCCTGTGAAGAAAGCATAACACTTCGACTGACGATCCACAGAAACCAACCTGTAGAATTTGTCTTACTTAGGCTATGGATCAATCATGAAGAACGTATTCTTCAAATGCAGTTAAGAAATGAATCAGATTTTGAACAATCCTATGAGGTTTCTTTCACAGCTCCTTCTGAGCCGGGCTTGATCTGGTATTACTTTATCATTATCCAGGGGGATAAAGTTTCTTACTATGGAAACAATGATGAGAAACTGGGTGGTATCGGCTGTTTGTACAGCCACATCCCCCCAGCCTATCAAATCACCGTACACAAACGAAACTGCAGTACGCCAAATTGGTTTAAGGAAGCTGTTATGTACCAGATTTTTGTTGATCGGTTTTATAACGGCAATGAACCTCAGAAAATCCTGAATCATAAAGAAGGTGCTTATCTACACCGCCGTTGGGACGATATTCCAAGATATATACGAGATCCGGAAACCAACAAAGTGCTTCAGTATGACTTTTTTGGTGGAAATCTAAAGGGCATCATGAAAAAACTTCCTTATCTAAAGGAACTAGGCATACATAGCATCTATCTAAATCCTATATTTGAGTCCCCCAGTAATCATAAATATGATACAGGTGATTATAAAAAAATAGATCCTATGTTTGGAGACCTCGAGACTTTTCAACAATTCTGTAAAGAGGCAAAAGCTCTCGGTATCTCCATTATTTTAGATGGTGTATTTAGCCATACGGGAAGCGACAGTATTTATTTCAATAAATACAATCATTATCCCTCCGTGGGTGCTTACCAGTCAAAAGCTTCTCCCTACTTCCCTTGGTATCAGTTTATTAATTATCCAGAAGATTATGATTGTTGGTGGGGCATTGATGTACTGCCGAATGTCAACGAGATGGAACCAATCTATCTGGATTTCATGCTCTATGATAAAGATAGTGTGGTCAAATACTGGATAAACAACGGAGCAAAAGGATGGCGGCTGGATGTGGCTGATGAACTGCCTGATGCCTTTATTAAGACCTTTAGAAAAACGATGAAGGATATAGATAAAGATTCGATACTCATTGGCGAGGTTTGGGAGGATGCTTCTAATAAAGTGAGTCATGGAGAGCCGCGGCAATACCTGTTTGGTGAAGAACTGGATTCTGTCATGAATTATCCTTTTCGGAATATCCTTATCGACTTTATATTGGGAAGGAAGGACAGCCGTCTGACCTGTCACGCTTTCATGCAGCTTTATGAAAATTATCCCCTGCACCATTTCTACTCTTTAATGAATCTATTGGGCAGCCACGATGTGCCTAGGATCTTGACGGTTTTAGGTGAAGCATCTACTGATGAACATCTATCGATTGAGGAAAGGGAGACTTACACGCTGCCTCCACATCTAGAGAAACTTGCTGTACATCGCCTTAAGCTGTTAACCCTGGTTCAACTGACCTTTCCGGGTGTCCCCTGCATCTATTATGGTGATGAAGCAGGACTTCAAGGCCATGCAGACCCGTTAAACCGTCGCACATATCCATGGGGCCATGAGAACATGGCCTTGTTGGAATGGCATAAGAAACTTATCCGTATTCGAAATCGTTATGATATCTTTAAAACAGGAGAATGGTTTCCTCAATATTTATCAGATGATATATTTGGTTTTGTGCGTCGAATCACCAATCAACGGGATGTATTCCTTCAACCAAGAAAAAATAATGTCGCACTTGTCCTTATCAATAGGAATCCGGAAAATGAGTGTACCCTTTCCATCAATGTGTCCCAGTGGTTTGAACAAGATTGCATCTTTGATATTCTCCATGATAGCCAGGAAATTTTATTGATGGATGGGTACCTTACCCTCACCCTATCTCCACTGCAAGGGAAAATATTAATGCAGAGTCCTTAAGGACTCTGCATTAATGATTTAAACTTGTTGTGCTAGTTGATGTAGATTTGCTTTGTGGAGAGGCTTATAGAGTTTGTTAGCGAAGCGGAAGATCAGTTGCATCAACTGTTTGAGCGTAGCGAGTTTTGATGCAACCTGCAGCAAGCTTACAAACTCTAAGCCTCGTAACACTAGCAAATCGGAGTCAACTAGCACAACACATTTTTCTACTTTATCTTCGCTTTTATTACTTCCTCAGCCTTCTGGAGCTGTTTATCCTCTTCTTCCTTAAGCTGCCCGCTCTCCAGCTTCTCTTGATCAATTTCAATACTTATATCAGGCTCAATACCCTTTCCATGGATATAAGTTCCATTGGGTGTAAAATATTGGGACGTTGTTAATTTGAATCCAGTTCCGTCCTTTAACTCTTTTACCTGCTGTACCAACCCTTTTCCGAAAGTAGTTGTCCCGATCAGTGTTCCTGATTTTGTATCCTTCACCGCACCGGCAAGAATTTCGGACGCGCTGGCACTGCCCTTGTTAACCAATAATACAAGGGGGAGATCCAACTTTCTGGCATCGGAGTTTTCATATCTTCTTTCACCAGATCGCTCCTGAGTATACACGATAACCTGTTTGCCCAGCAATTCATCTGCAATTTTTATACATTCACCCAACAATCCTCCCGGATTGTTTCTCAAATCGATAATAAGTCCTTTCATTTGCTGCTTCTGTAGTTCTTTTAAATGGGTCTTAAAATCCTCTGAGGTTTGCTCATCAAACATGGTAATGCGGATATATCCAATCTGATCATCCAGCATTTTGGATTTCACAGTCTTTAATCGTATCTCTTCCCTAACGATCTCTACCACGAAGGGCTCCGGTTTTCCGGGTCTAAGAACCGTCAGGCTAACTTTTGTTCCGGGTTCCCCTTTAATCATAGCAACAGCTTCATCTAACTTCTCCGCTGTAACCTCCTTGTCATTTACTTTCACAATTTTGTCCCCAGATATCATGCCGGCCCTTTCTCCCGGTGTATCTTCTATGGGGGCCACCACCGTAACAAATCCATCCTCTCCCGGTGTCATAATAACCCCGATTCCACCATATGTACCCTTTGTATGGGTCATGAAGTCGTCAAACTCTTTTTTGGTCATATAGACGGAATAAGGATCTTCCAAGGATGCAAACAGTCCCTTAATCACTGCATCTTCGATCTTGCTTTCATCTATGGGTTTATAATAATTTTCATCAATAAAATCCTTTAAGGTAAGCATTTTACTAAAGGATTCATTTAACCCTTTATAATACTCATAATTTTCCTTTGAAATTACAACTTTTTGACCAAAAGTTAATGCAAATGCATTTGTTAATGTAAATGTAACGATACTGCTCAACATAACGATAATTACTGCACCTATCAAAGCATTTTTCCTGCTGATCATCTTTCCTTCACCTCTATTTCTGTTGTCATAGATAGGAATGCACATATTAATATTATTCCGTAATCCAGTTCATTATAACAGTATTTTATAAAAGATGCAAAGTCAAAAGCCTAATAAGCTTTATTTCTGTGCTTCTTCACCATATAAGCATACATGTCTCTTTGATATCCTTCGGAAATTCTTCTGATCAGCTCATTATCTACGGAAGGATACTGCACATCATCTATACATGAAATGGGGAGAACATTAACGGAGGTCCCTGTCATAAAAGCACCCTGTAAGCTTTCCATATCATTCATATGCATCATTTTTTCTTCTACTTCAATTCCCAGTTCCTGACATACCTTCATGATATGGTTCCTTGTCACGCCTAAAAGTACATCTCCCTCTGGCGCAGTATAGACACGATCAGCTTTGATAAAAAAGATATTTGATCTGCTTCCCTCTGTAATATATCTTTCATGATTGATTAAAAGCACTTCAAAAGCACCGGTGCTCTCCCTTATTTTCTTGACGGTTTCTTTTAATTGTCTATTAACGGTTTTCACATTTGGGTTTTCTCTTTCAATTGAAAGGGTTACTGTATGAATGCCTTTTGCGTAGACATCTGCAGAAGGATAATAACTCTCTACAAAAAACACAAAGAAATCCTGCTGTTCTTGATCCAGCTTTGTACATATCAGCTTTACATTTAGATTATCTACCTTGTTTGCTACTATCAGTCTATGAATTTCAATCAAGATCTCCTCATCCATTTTTTTTAGTTTATATCCAAGAAGCTCAATAGATTTTCTCATTCGCATCATGTGATCTTCAAAAAACAAAACAACACCATCCGCGATTCTTATCACCTCGTAAACCGTTGGATCTTCAATACCTTCAAAATATTTGTCATCATTGGAAGAGACAAGTTTTCCATTAAAGATATAATAGTCAAGAATTGCTTCCTTCATTACATTGGCACCTCTTTTCCATATCTGCAAGTATTTCTATTATACCGCAAAATTCTTCATATAATCTATGGAAATCTTTGAAGTTCTGAATTTGTTATTGTTAGGCAAAGACGGACGCGCAATGCGCGCCCCTACCATCAATGAAAAAAAGCTTCCTAATAGGAGCTTATACCCTTTTAGGAAGCTTTTTTATCCATATTTAACCGGGGACAGGCCCTAGTATTTAATAAACTTATCTCCCGGTACGTTACAGATAAAGCATTTTTCAGGCACTGCCTTTTCAATGTTTCCACAGACAGGACATAGGTAGTAGAATACTTCTTCTTCACTATCAATCATTTCAAGTGCTTCTTGATATAATTTTGCATGCACTTCTTCGGCTTTTAATGCCGCCATGAAGGACATTACGGCTGCTTTATTTCCTTCTTTTTCAGCAATTTCCAAGAACTCCGGATACATATCCTTATACTCATAGGTTTCACCGTTTACTGCATCCTGTAAGTTTTCAAGCGTGGACTTGATCTTTCCTGCCACTTCAAAATGCTTATGGGCATGAAGTGTTTCAGCGTCAGCTGCTGCTTTAAACAATTTTGCAGCATTCTTTTTACCTTCCAATTCGGCTTTCTTTGCATAGGCAAGATATTTTCTATTTGCCTGGGATTCTCCGGCAAATGCCGCCATTAAGTTTTCTAGTGTTTTGTTGTTTTCCATACTAATCTCCTCCATTCAAAAATTAACGAGTATGTTACCTTATTCATCTATGAAAATGTGGTACTCGTCTGCGCTCTTTTTATATATACCAACTCCTAGAGAATATAAACAAAGATTTTTAAATTAAATATCTTTTTTCACAAAGATAAGTCAACTAGCACAACGCATTAGATTATGCTCCCCTTATCTTCTTAAATACTTTCATAAAAGCAGTAGGAACCGCATAATCTGAAAGCTCATCCCATGTTATCCACCGTATTTCCGGGTAGTCAATTTGTACTTCTTTCTTGGCTAAAAAACCATAAGTTTTCATCTTCCACTTCATGTGGGTAAAGATATGATGATTTTCGGCAACAGGATTTCCAACATCTGTGCACAATCCATAGAGATCTTCCAACAAAGCATGAATGCTTTTTCCTTCTCCTCGATGCTTATCCCTTTCGACAGAAGGCAATGTCCACAGCTCTGCCAATAATCCTTCAGAAGGGCGTTTGGTAATGAGAAATTTTTCTCTTATCCTAACAAAAGCCAATTCCATTTCAATTTCAGGAATCTTTTCTTTTTTCTTTCGTATAGGGAGTGTATCCTGTATAGCTTCTTTTCTTGCTTCACAATCATCGAAGACAGGGCATGCCGTACATTTCGGTGCAGTAGGCGTACAAATCAGTGCACCAAGCTCCATCAAGCTTTGATTAAAAAAGGATGGATGACTGCTTGGGACAAGTGCATAACCAATTTTCTCCATCTCTTTTCTCGTCTTCCCTTCCATAATATCCCCTGTCACATAAAAAAGTCTTGAAAATACCCGCATTACGTTACCGTCTACTGCTGGAACGACTTTCGAAAAAGCAATACTTAATACAGCGCCAGCCGTATAAGCACCAATTCCCGGAATTTTGAGAATCTCCTGCAAACCGGCAGGCATCTTCCCATTGAAGTTTGTCACAATATAACGAGCTCCAACTGCAAGATTGCGGGCTCTTTTATAGTAGCCTAATCCCTCCCATGCTTTCAGCACTTCCTCCTCCTTTGCATCGGCAAGAGCATGGATGGTAGGAAACTTTCTGATAAAATTCTCATAATAGGGAATCACTGTTTCTACTCGTGTCTGCTGCAGCATGACTTCTGAAATCCATATATAATATGGATCACGGGTTTCTCTCCACGGCAGCTTCCTGTGGTTTTTTTTATACCAATGAATAAGATTATTCTGGATGTTCTCAATTCTCTTTTGATCAAAGTTTTTCCAATCTCCTAGTATATATTTTGACATAAAGCATACCTCTTTCCTATTTTAAATACAAAGGTCATACATCATTGAATATGTATGACCTTTCATCATTCACTATTTTACCCAAGGAATTGGGTCTGTATATTCACCATTTTTCCTTACTTCAAAGTGTAAGTGGGGGCCTGTGGACATTCCTGTACTTCCTGCCTTAGAAATTGTATCTCCTCTTTTCACTTTGTCCCCTTCTTTCACCACTAGGCTGGAATTGTGGGCATAGAGCGTTACAATCCCACCCCCATGATCCACCATGACCACTTTTCCATAACCACCCAACCAGTCAGCATGGATGACTGTTCCATCCCCCGCCGCAACGACGCTTTTTCCGGTAGGGATAGCTATATCAACTCCGGTATGGAACTTCTTTGTCTTTAGTATCGGGTGGATCCTATAACCAAATGGCGATGTAACCCGTGAATAGCCTGGGGCAGGCCAAGCTAACTTTCCACCGACATATTTTCCACCTAACTGTTTTTTACGAATTTCATCAGAGACCTTCTCTGCATATTTGTTCAATTCATCAATTTGCTTTTCCAATTCCTTATTGTCTTGTTTAATCTTTTCCTTGAGGCGACTCATATCTCCTCTGCTCTGCTCCAGTTCTTGCTGTTTGATTTCCATATTGTTCATCACCAGTGTCATTCTACTTTCCTGGGTTTGTAGGGTCTTTTTACGAGCTTCAACCAAATCTCTTTGATCTTTTAAATAAGCCAATAAATTGACATCATGATTGACAATCCGCTTTACCATATCCAATTTTGAAAAGAATTCCACAATTGACGCTGAGTCCAGCAATACCTCAGCATAGCCGATATTTCCATTTTTATACATGACTCTTAATCTTTGATTAAGCGTATCATTCTTATTAGAAATATTTTGTTCGGCTTTTTCCAAGTCTGCCTTTGCAATCTCTATCTGCTTTTTCGTCAGTGTAAGATCCTTGCTAAGTTCTCCAAGATCTTCTTCTGTTTTATCAATTTTCTTATCTAGATCCTGGATTTGCACAGATAAGGTTTTTTCTTTCTTTTTATTCTCAGCAACCTTCTGCTGCGCATTTTTAATTTGACTGTTTAATTGATTTAATTTTTTCTGGTCATTCGTTACATCTGCTGCAAAGGATTGTATTAAAAAAATGAAGCACCACATCAGTGTAAAAATAAGTATCCTTTTTTTCTTGACGCTCAAAACTATGTCCCCCTTTCCCACAAAAGCACCTTACACTTTTAAAAATCTTCTCATGGAAAAAATACTTGCCAAAGCTCCGATTCCAGTACCGAGTACTGCAAATATTACCGCTAGGTTTTTAATGATGACAGATGGCGGTATCAAATAAGCTGAAACCATCACATACATCTTTTGCGTAATCAAATCGAAAATGCTTTGATAACCATACCCCACAATCACCAGTGCAATACAAGCCCCAATGAACCCTAAGACCATTCCTTCCACGAGAAAAGGCCATCGTATAAACCAATTTGTTGCACCGACAAATTTCATGATCGTAATCTCTCGATATCTAGCCGCCACAGTAATCTTTATGGTATTTGATATGATAAACATAGATATACCAATCAGAATGGCGATCAGTATCGTACCTGTAAGCCGAATCAAGTTCGTTATTCTCAACAGCCTGTCCACAATATCTTTATAGTACTTGATTTCCTCGATCCCTTCATAACCTTGCATCTGCTTCACTACCTGATCTGCATATTCAATGCCTTCCAGATTTACAATAAATGAATCAGGTAAGGGATTGGACTCTAGTCCTTCCAATAAGTATCCGTGCTCTCCCCACTGTTTCTTCATATTTTCCAGAGCTTCCTGCTTTGAAACGAAATATACTTCCTTAACCCCTTCGATTGTTTCGACTTTTTTGCCAATCTCGTTGATTTTGCTCTCCTCTAAGCTTTCCTGAAGGTAAATCTGTATCGAGTCAAATTGCCCCTTGGCGGTTTCAGCTACACTGTTGACATTTAAAACTACAATAAAAACTATTCCCAAAATCATCAGTGTTGCCGCTACAGAACTAACGGAAGCAATACTCATCATGCGATTTCGCCACAGACCCTTAAAGCCTTGACGGATCATATAGGAAATTGTTCTAATCCTCATAGCCATACACACCCTTCTTGTCATCTCTTACGATTTTTCCACCTTCAATTGCGATAACTCTTTGCTGCATCATATCAACGATTTCTTTGGCGTGTGTAGCCATAACAATGGTCGTACCCCTACGGTTTATCTGCTTAATGAGCTTCATAATCTCCCAGGCTGTATCGGGATCAAGGTTTCCCGTTGGTTCATCAGCGATCAGTACAGACGGGTTATTAACAATCGCCCTTGCAATAGAGACCCGCTGCTGTTCTCCCCCAGAAAGCTGCTCGGGGTACATATTGGCTTTACCGCTTAATCCTACCATACCGAGAATCATAGGTACTTGTCGTCGTATCTCCTTTGGACTGGCCTCTACGATTTCCATGGCAAATGCCACATTTTCATAAACATTTTTATTTGGTAACAGTCTAAAGTCCTGAAAGACGACGCCTATTTTTCTTCTCAGATAAGGTACCTTTCTTGGAGCCAGCTTCGTTATATCCGTACCTTCAATAAAAACCTTTCCTTCTGATGGTTCGACCTCTCTAAGAAGCAATTTAATAAAAGTCGACTTACCAGCACCGCTGGGTCCTACTAAAAAAACAAAATCCTCTTTATTAATCGTTAAATTTATATTTGAAAGGGCTTTCGTACCATTCTTATACTGTTTTGTCACATTTAGTAATTCAATCATCGTCTTCACTCCTACCCTCATATAAAATTCTACATCATAACCGATTTTCCTCTATCATTTTAACACGAAATATGGGACTTTTGTTTTAAATTTACAATACAAATTGAAATATGTCGTCCCATATAAAGGCCTTCTCTACTATTATATAATTTTTACAGCTTTTTTCCAAATTCTAAGATATTCCATAATGAATCGACAGCATAAAATATCTGCCATTGAAGAATGCTTGTAAAATTCTTATAATATAGATGTGGAATCATGAAATTTAACCTTCATTTGCAAATCATTTTGTAATCAAAAATTGTGATTTATATGGTTAGACGTTAGAAGTTAGATGTTAGAGGCTTTATGTCTATCTTTTGGGTCTTTAGGGATTGAAAAGCTTATAAGATCGACCCGAAACTTCTAACTTTTAACCTCTAACTTCTAACCAAATAGAAATCTAACCTTCGCAAATGAACATATTTAAAGGAAAATCAAACTTTACTGCATATCTATATAAGTAGGAGTTGATAAAATGAAAAATACCCTTCGAAAAGAAATATTGGAAAAGCGAAAAGCAATGTCGGAAACAGAAATCGCTACAAAAAGTGATTTGATTTTTTCAAAATTAAAAACCCTTGAATTATATAAGCATGCAGTTGTTGTCATGGTCTATCTCGATTTTCGCAATGAGGTGCAGACACAACTCATCATCAAGGATTTACTGTCGTCGGGAAAGAAAGCTATCATTCCCATCAGCGTTCCCGAAACAAAGCATATGATTCTGTCGCAATTAATGGATCCAGAAGTGGAATTAACAGAAGGAACCTATGGTATCCTAGAGCCCAAAAAAGAATTTATCCGTGAAGTTGATAAGAATACGTTAGACTTAATTCTCGTTCCCGGTGTAGTCTTTGATCGAAAGGGATATCGCATCGGTTACGGGGGCGGATATTATGACAGATTCCTAGACAGCCTTACAAAAACCGTTCCTTCTATTGCCTTGGCATTCGATCTGCAAGTCATTGATGAAGTTCCCCATGATTTTCATGATTATCCTGTATCCTATATTGTTACCGAAACAGAAGTTTCAACCTGTAAATAAGTAACAGGGCAGTATTCTCTGCCCTGTTACTTATTTATCTTTCTTCTCTTTTTCTTCTTTCTCTTTTTCTTCTTTCTCTTTCTCTTCATCTTCATCCTTACTCAGCAGCTTCAGTCTTTCTTCGACTAAAGCATATACTGTACCTTGAGGATATTTTCCCTTTTCAAGCTTTTCTCCTGCGGGCATGTCTGTCAAGATTTCAATACCTTCCTCAACGGTTTTGATGGCATAGATGTTAAACATGTTATTTTCAACAGCCTTGATGACCTCATCACTGAGCATCAGATTTTTTACATTTTGGTGAGGAATCATCACACCCTGTTTTCCGTTTAGTCCCTTGAATTTACATACCTTGAAGAAACCTTCGATTTTTTCGTTGACGCCACCGATTGGCTGTATCTGCCCTCTCTGATTGACAGATCCTGTTACGGCAATATACTGCTTAATAGGTACCCTAGACAAACTGGAGACTAGGGCATAAAGCTCTGTACTGGATGCACTGTCACCATCTACACCGGAATACAACTGCTCGAACACAATATTTGCAGACAGTGCCAATGGTCTGTCTTGAGCAAACTTGTCGCCAATATAACCGGAAAGGATTAACACACCTTTATCATGAATACTGCCGCTGGTTCGAACTTCCCTCTCTATATTGATAATGCCTCTTTTTCCTTTGTAGGTTGTTACGGTAATCTTGCTGGGCTTACCAAAGGAATACTCACCGGTTCCCGTAACAGCCAGCCCATTAATTTCTCCTATTTTTTCACCTTCCACATCCAACAACAGCGTACCATCCTCAAACATTTCCATAACCTTTTCTTCATATTTGTTATTGCGATATTTCTTCTCAGAGATGGCCTTTTCCACATGTTGGAGGGATACATACTCAGATCCCATCATCTCAGCCCAATGTTCAGCTTCGTACAGCACTTCCACCATTTGATTAAATCTTGAACTAAGCTTATCTTGATTATCAGCCAGTCGAGAGCTGTATTCTATCAATCGTCCTACTGCTGTTCTGTCAAAATGCTTTAAGCCTTCTTTTTCACAGTGGGTAGCGATGAAGCGTGCCATTTTTAAAACATTTTCCTTATCCCTGTCCATTTCTATGTCAAAATCTGCCATGATCTTAAACAGCTTTTTAAAGTCTTCATCATAATTGTAAAGCAAGTAGTATGTATATGGATCACCGATAATGATTACCTTTAAATCCAGCGGAATTGCCTGGGGCTTCAATGTAGAAGAAACCACATAGCCAACTTGCTTATCCAGTCCCTCAATTAATATTTCATTGGTTTTTAATGCTCTTTTTAAGGCATCCCAAGCAAAAGCATTGGTCAACAAATCTTTTGCTTGTAAGATAAGATAGCCTCCATTAGCCTGATGCAGCGCACCGGATTTTATTTGTGTGAAATCAGTTTTTAAAACGCCCAGTTCGTTTTTATACTCAATTCTTCCTATCAGATTATAATACGTAGGATTTGTCTCATTGATAATCGGTGCGCCTGTCATTTCACTATTGTCAATAAACAGATTCACCAGGTACCGATCAAAAAAAGCCGTTGTGGATTTCATTTGAAACATTGCCAGTGGGTTATCCATGTCAGCATCATTGCTGCCTTTAAATTTGTCAATATGTTCTACAATATCTGACAGCAGTAAATCTAAGAATGATATCAAACATGATTTTACACCGTATTTTTCTTTTAATCCATCAATATAATACGCTACGATTGCTTGTCCGCTGTTTTCATCAAGTTCCTTGATTTTCTTACGATATTCTTCCTCTAATGATCTCAGTTGATTGAAAATATCTATGGTCTCAATGCTTAACTCATTAGAATTGATTCGAATTTCTTCCAGTTGTTCTTTTGACAGTTCTCTATATTCCTCTTCACTGATAGGCCTTCCATCGATTAAGGGAATACTCACCAAGCCTCTTTCAGTCTGGGTAAACATAAATCCGTATTTTTTTGCCAACTTGTTTAGGTCTTCAATAATCTGTTGGGAATAAGACTGATATTCCTGAATCATCGTACTTTTATTATTTTCATATTCTTTTCCGGTAAATATTTTGGGGATTTCCTTCTTTAATGTTTGAATCATATTTTCCGTATCTTTCTTAAATCCTTTTCCCATACCATTAGGCAAATTTAATGCCATCGGACTGTCAGGATTCTTAAAATTATATACGTAAACCCAATCATCCGGTGTCTTCTTTGAAGACGCCTTTTTCTCAGTAATTGATAGGGTATAACTATTCCTTCCGGTACCACTTAAGCCTGAAACAAAAATATTATATCCCCTTTTCTTCATGTCTAAGCCGAATTCCAAGGCTTCAGCCGCTCTCCGCTGTCCAATAATCCCCTGTAAAGGATATAAGTCTGCCGTGGTAGTAAAATCAAAACACTCAATACTACAATTATTTTTCAGTTTGTCAACGGCTACCCGGTATTTTTCCAGCATACCTTAAACCTCCTCCAATCATTTGATATACTTTATACCCACTTTCTCGACCTTTTTAATCACTTATCTACAATTTCTCTCTTTTCTATGATGTTCAATATTTTTGATTCAATTCCTCTTTTTTGAGAACAAAAGAATTCTATAATTTCATCAAATGAGAAAAAACACCGCAAATTTCGCGGTGTCCTAAATTATTTCAAACCTGCTGCAATCTTTATGTTTTCTTGATGCTTTGTATCTATCGTTCCAGTGTTGTGGGTTGTACTATTAAGAAAGTGTAGATCAAAGTGTCCATCCATTCCATTATTCTTAATCCAATCCAGATTATATCCCGGACCGTAATCACCGCTTCTCCAATCTGTATTCACGCCACCTGGTGCACTATCGTTCCCTGCGTGAGGCATACCAGATGCGCTGGCTGCAATTTTTCTTCCATTGACCTCTATTACCACTGGTCTTTTGTTCCAGTCTAAATTGCCTCCCCATATTTCCTTCATCATCTGGGTGTCATTCATCGTTAACGGTTCTACATCTGCATGGTTTGCTCCCGTAGTCCTTTTCGCCATAAATGACTTGCTCGTATAAAAATCAATGATCTTAAATTCCGTTCCGATAGGTAAAACATATTGTGCCTCTGTCCACCAGTCCAAATATTCACCATATTTCTCTCCTGGCGTCGACTTAACAGGAACATTGTGCACAGGGATTTTTAAGATATTTCCGATATATAGAACGGTTGACTCACTCATATTATTGGTTTTTAGCAATTCGGCATAAGGAATGCCGAATTTTAAAGCAATTTTCCAGAAATCATCGCCTTTTTGAACCGTATAATTCACATAAGTAACCGTAGGCTTTGTATCAACAGGTGTCTGTGTGCTAGGACTATTGGCAGTTCCCCCTTGTGGAATCTTAATCTTTTGTCCCACATATAACGTACCATCTTCACCAGCGCCGTTGTAAGTCATTAGCTGCCTTGTATCCACACCGAATTTTTGACTGATAATCCAATATGTATCTCCTTGTTGGACAGTGTAGATCGTTTCTTGGCTCTGCTGGGTCTGCAAAGGGATAATTACTTGATCTCCTATATTGAGTACTGTTTTTTCCGTTGCATTATTTGCTTTCATCAGTGTCTGAATATCAACGCCATATTTTTGACTAATAATCCAGTAAGTATCTCCCGATTGGACACTATAAATCGTTTGACCTTCCGTAACCTGTGGGATCATGATTTGCTGTCCTACCAACAGTACCGTTTTTTCATTGGCATTGTTAAGTGTCATCAATTCTTGTATTGATACATTATATTTCTGACTAATAATCCAAAAAGTATCACCGGATTGTACTGTATAACTTATTCCTTGTCCATATCCAATTCCTACACTTCCACTAAATATTGCTGCGGATAATGCTCCGGTAAGCAGCATTCTTTTCCAACTCATCATTCGTATGCCCCTCTCTTTATCTAATATAGATCTGGAATTATAAAATTTAATCTTCATTTGCAAGTCATTTTCTAATCAAAGAATAATGTGGTTCATAGGGTTAGAAGTCAGACGTTAGATGTTAGAGGCTTTATGTCTATCTTTTGCGTCTTAAAGGATGTAAAAGCTTATAAGATCGACCCCGGAACTTCTAACCTCTAACTTTTAACCAAATAGAAGTCTAACCCTTGCTAATAAACAGGTTTAAGGAAAATGAAACTTTACGATTTCAACTCTTTGCAGCGCTTACTATTTATTTCGACACTTTTCGACTTTTTCTTCTATGTAATTCATGGAAAAAGCCTGTATCAGTTGATACAGGCTTTTATTCATTATATTTAACTTTCAATTCAATTTTATCTGGTAGCATATCCATATCTGTTTTAACAACGACGTAGGGATATGTTACAGCTTGTGTCACCACGTCTCCAGGCTTAGGATCGGTAAAAGCAGCATAGACTACAAGCTTTGTCTTATCATCTTCTTTAACCTTCTCTATGCCATCTATCTCAACAGTATATCCACCTGTAGGTTTTTCTCCCCTTGTTACTACCACATAGATTTCGTTTTCTACTTTGCAAGCCAGTGCTCTTTCTAATGCTTTATACCTCGGTAAAACTTCCTTAAGTTTTTGTGGAATCACATCTTCACTCAACGCCTCAAAAGTAATGCTATTGTCATCTCTCATAAAATGTCTGACTCCGTACACCCCAGTAATCAAAATCATAATAACGACAATAATGATGCCAACAGCCTTCCAATTCATGCCTTTTACGTTTAGGCTAACTTTCCGATTCATAGGCACCCTCCTTCCCAATCATATATTTAATAGTTATTCTAAAGAGGGTACAAATATTCTATTATTTTTATAGAGTAGGCGAATGAAAAATTTTCATTCGCCCCTCATCAAACCGTGCATGCGATTCTCCCGCACACGGCTTTCCGACATTCTTCTTCCTACAGCTTTGTGTCATGCAGCTAGTTTCAGCAACCC
>JBMOKU010000070.1:0-31728 GCA_049324315.1 Bacillota bacterium
TATAGCCAACGACCAAATAAGTCTACAAGAATATGTAGACCCGTTTACGGGTGAGCCAGTAGAAAAGGGCAAGAGAAAATAAAGAGCTGCTTTAGCAGCAGCCCGTAAATTAAAGCGGTTGGCGGACTAGTTCAATGAGCCTTAAGGCTCAAGCGTGTAACATGCCCTTATAGGGCTGAGCAAACTACCCGCTGAGCGGGTAGTTTTGATTTTTATCATTAAGAAATTTAGCCATACTGAGATTAGCAAAAATAAAAGGAAACTATGGTGTATAGAAACAAAATAGAGAGTGCCTAAGGGCAGCTCTCCTACTTGACTTTATCTATGAAAATGGGCAAAACTATCAATCAGTTACTTTGCTGATTAGTGGATGGGAGAATATCAGCTTTGCATGAACATGATTCTCGTATAATGAGTTCGGGCTGTACGATAATAGACTGCGGCTCAGTGGTAAGACCCTCCATACGCTTGTACAAAAGGCTAGCTGCTCGGGCTCCCCTAAGCTGTGGAAATGAGGAAACTGTCGTAAGTTTGGGGGTGAAGATGGAGGCCTCAGGAATATCATCATTTCCTATGATTGCCATGTCCTGGCCTGGAACGAAGCCTCTTTCTTTAAGCTTTATCATGGCGCCAATAGCAATAATGTCATTAAAACAAAAGGCTGCAGTAGGAATATTTTTTAGATCGAGAATTTTATCCATTAGTTCATACCCACTTTCACGTGTAGCCGGGCCCTCAATTATCAAAGCGTTGTCAATATCTAAGCCTGCTTGGCGAAGCGCATTTTCATACCCTAGTTTACGTTCTTGCCAGGAAGAAAGTTGAGAAAAACCGCCGAGAAAGGCTATTCGTTTATGACCTTTTTTGATAAGATATTCAGTGGCGACTTGCCCTGCCATTATATTATCTATTCCAATGTAATCGAAAGAGCGTTCCGGTAAATTTCTATTGATTAAAACCACAGGAATACCTAAATGCTTAATCCGGGCAATGAGTTCTTTAGAGCTGCCTGGAACTGCGAATAAGATGATGCCACCAACTCTATATTCCAGCATCGTAGAAATAAGCTGATCTTGTGTGGCGCATGACTCAAAAGTAGTACCTAAAAGGACAGTCTTATTATATTTGTTCAGTTCCTGATTGATTCCTATGAGTAATGCAGTATAGAATGGATTGTCTAAATCGGGAAAGATCAATCCAACGGTTGAAGAAGATTTAGAACGTAAACTTGCGGCACCACGATCATAAACATAGCCCAATTGGCGCACCGATTCAAGAACTTTTTCCCGTGTTGCTGAAGAAACATAAGGGCCTCCACGAAGAGCAAGTGAAGCAGTTGAGCGAGATACGCCAGCGTGTTTTGCCACCTGTAATAAGGTTACATGGGTTGGTTTGTCTTGTTTCATGTGTGACCTCCTGGTATTATGAATCTAATTTAGCCACGAATTGAAAAAGGAGTTATGATAAAAACCCCAGTAAAAATTGATCTCATTTTATCATAAATAATGAGTTGCTGTCAACGGAGACACCTGTTTTCAAGGGGTTTGCTCATTGGATGGTTATGATATAAAGGCAAATACGCAGAAGATAATACTAGTGGTCTGTTAAACCTAAAAACATAAATGCCTTCGTGGTCTTTTTCCGCAATGCTGCGTTGTCGTCGGTTTACATATTCTCGATATGCGCACCTCCTCCGCCTTGCCTTGCGGAAAAATCCTCGCGAATTCATCAATACTTTTAGACTTAACAGACCACTAGAATAGCAGTTTAAACAATAAAGAAAGTATATTTTGCGGTGAATTGCATTTTTTTAAAGCAAATAGTCTGAAAATTATTGACAACGATCAACCGATAGAATTATAATTAAAAACATAAACCGATTCGGATCGATCCGAGAAGTTAAACAAATGTAAGTCGATGGAGATAAGATATGGGTCAATCTATGCTTTTAGGATGGACGGGAAAAATAAAGATTATCGACCAAAATCGGATCGATCCGATAATTAGGTAAGTACAAGAAGAAAAAAATAACGAATGAGGATTAAAATGTGTCCTGAGGGCGGTAGATAGAAAGGAATAGAGAGTTTCACTAAAAATCGGATCGATCCGATATAAACAAAAAAAGATTTTTATTGCAAGAGAATTAAGAATAGGTTTAGATCAATATTTAGGAAAGTCAAATTTTTATATGAGGAGTGATAGCATGGTAAAACCTTTACGAAAAGGAGATTTGCCCTCGATTTTTAAAGCCGAGGAAGCCGTTAAACTGATTCCTAATGGGGCCACGGTGGCATTTTCCGGTGCTGGAGGCGGGATTCTCGAAGCTACAGAGGTAATTAATGCCTTGGCAAATAGGTTTAAGGAGTCAAACGAACCTAGAGATTTGACCTTTTGGCACTCTACAGGTCTAGGAGACCGCAATAACCGGGGAATGTCCCCTCTTGCACAGCCAGGCTTAGTCCGAAGAATTTTCGGTGGCCATTGGGGGCAATCTCCTCGATTAGCTGAAATGGCTGAGAGAAATGAGATAGAAGCTTATAACTTTCCTCAGGGAGTTATGAGCCAGCTGCTAAGAACTGCAGCAGCTGGCCATCCAGGTATCATTTCCCATGTTGGGCTAGGAACTTTCATCGATCCGCGGCAGCAGGGAGGAAAATTGAATGAGAGAACCAAAGAGGAATTTGTTCGGCTAATGGTGATCGATGGAAAGGAATGGCTGTACTATCCGGTAGTTCCTATCGATGTTGCAATTATTCGGGGTACGACGGCTGACACAGAAGGACATATCAGTATGGAAGATGAGATAACCTATTTAGATGCTTTGGCAATGGCACAAGCTGCCCATAATAATGGAGGAATCGTTATTGCGCAGGTTCAGCGTCTGGTAAAGAGACGCTCGCTGCATCCTAAGTCCATTAAGATTCCAGGTTACCTGGTAGATGCACTGGTGGTTGTTGAGGATCAACCACAACTTTATTCTGGGCAGGTTAATCGTTTCTTTTCCGGAGACTATATTCTTGAAACAGGAGAAGTAGTACCTTTGCCGCTCAACGAACGAAAGGTAATTGCTCGCCGGGCTCTTCTGGAAGTGGCTCCCGGTAATGTAGGAAACGTAGGTGTAGGTATCTCCGATGGTGTTGGCGTGGTCGCCAGGGAAGAAGGAATCAGCGAAGACTTTACACTTACTGTAGAAACTGGTCCCATTGGTGGAGTTACGGCCCAGGGAATCTTTTTTGGAGCCAGCGTTAATATGCAGGCGGTGTTAGATATGCCAGCCCAGTTTGACTTCTATGACGGTGGTGGACTTGACGTTGCATTCCTAAGCTTTGCAGAGGTGGACCAAGCCGGAAATGTCAATGTGCATAAATTCAATGGCAAAATAATGGGCACAGGTGGATTCATTAATATCTGTCAAAACAGTAAAAAGGTTATTTTCAGTGGTACACTAACTGCTGGTGGCCTAAAAACTGCAGTGGAAAATGGCGAGGTACGAATTGAGCAGGAAGGAAAGTTTAAGAAACTGATCTCCCAGATACCGGAGATAACTTTCAATGGAAAAGATGCTCTGCGCCGGGGCCAAGAAGTAATCTACATTACTGAACGGGCTGTATTCCGACTCACATCAGTGGGGCTGGAACTGTGCGAAATTGCCCCTGGAATAGACCTAGAAAAAGACATCATGAATCAAATGGGTTTTAAACCTAAAATCGCCGATGACCTAAAGACGATGGATCAGCGATTGTTCTTGCCTGAGACGATGGGTATTAGCAAAGAATGGGGAAAGTAGCAGTAGGTTGCCATACATCCGTTTCGCCACGGGAACAATTCCAGCATTTCCTCCAGATAGCTGTAGGCAGCCACCTCTACAGTGCTTGAACCGTTCCATAGTTTCGCTGTTTCGTAACGGATTGTAATATACTGAGGTATTCATCTAACGTATAACATTTAAATTTATCATACATTAAAATTTAAGGAGGAAAACAGCATGAGTAACAAAGTACCTTTTGAGATTGGAGATACGGTTTCATACACCAAAACCATTAGTGAATCCGACGTATACTTATTTGCAGGAATTACAGGAGATTTCAGCCAAATGCACATGAACGAAGAATTTATGAAGACAACACCATATAAAACCCGAATCGTCCATGGGGTACTTACCTTTGCCCTTGGTTCTACGGCTTCAACGTTAATACAGGTGCAGGCAAAAGCAGAAATCCCTAGTGTTTCCTATGGCTATGATAGACTGCGATTTATCAAACCTGTGTTTTTTGGAGACACTGTTACAGCAAAATATACAATTACCGAAATAGACGAAGAAAATCTAAAATCATATGCAAAAGTAGAAGTTTATAATCAAAAAAATGAATTATGTGTAGTTGCGCAGCATATTTTAAAATTTTTTCCCATTTCGGGATAAATACATGACTTCGCTTTGTCAATTGTATAAAAATGTTCTTTATAAGTGAGTAACGGTTAAAAGAATATGGGTTGATACTATGAGGAGGGGTGAAGAAAATGAAGATTTGTGTACTTGGTTCTGGAGCATTGGGCAGTTCCATCGGAAGCGTACTGACAGAGGCTGGATCAGAGGTATATTTGATAGATCAGTGGGTAGATCATATCAATGCTATGAATGACCATGGGCTAAAGGTCAGAGAAGGATCCACGGACAGAATCGTGAAGGTCCAAGGGAGAACAGACTGCTCAGGAATTGGACCTGCAGATCTGATTATCGTTTTGGTAAAGTCCTTTCATACCAGGGAAGCCATCGAAAAGGCAGCCCCAATCATTGGTGACAAAACGATGATCATGTCTCTACAAAACGGTTTAGGTAATGAGGAAACCTTGGCAGAAGTTGTTGGAAAGGAACGTTTGATTGGTGGAAAAACTTATGTTGGCGGTGTACTGCTTGGGCCAGGACATATTATCGCTGGAACCAAAGGCAAGTATACGTATATTGGGGAGATGGATGGCTCAACCACGGAAAGGATTACCCGGGTAGCTGATGCATTCAATCGAGCAGGACTATTAACGACTGTGAGTGACAATATCGTTGGAATGATATGGGATAAACTATTGATCAACGTTGCTACCGGTGCTTTGGCTGGCATCACCCAGCTGCCCTACGGCGGGTTGTACAAGATTCCAGAGATTAGAGATTGTGCTTTTGGAGCCATATCTGAAGGAATCACCGTGGCAAAGGCACATGGTGTTGCGCTATCAGAAGAGGATCCCGAGAAAATATGGTTGAAAGCAGCAGAAGGATTACCCGATGAATTCAAGACTTCCATGCTGCAAAGTTTAGAGAAGGGTTCAAAAACCGAAATTGATTATATCAATGGCTCTGTTGTTCGGTGGGGAGAGAAATGCAATATTCCAACCCCTGTCAATAAGACTTTGGTGTCTGCTGTTAAGGGAATTGAATACTGGCTGGAACATTACGCTTCTAAGGCATAAGCTATTTCTGTCAATGACTGAAGAAAGGAGAACCACAATGGCTTACCAGAAAAAATCCTATGTTGAGCATACAGCGGTTCGCGTCAAAGATATTCAATGGCATATCCGCTTCTTCCAAGAAGTCCTGGGGATGCCTGTCTACAGTACTATTGGAGAAACAGACGATTCAAAGCAGGTATGGACTATTGGAGGCATGCAGCTGATCTCTGATCCCAATTTTGAAGGACCAGAAGGTCGAATGGCTCATCTTGGCATCATGACGGAGGATCTGGATGCAGCCCTACAAGAGGCCTATACTTGGGGCGTAACAGAATTGCCTCAAGGGCGAAATTGGTTTGCTTTGCCGGACGGACTCTGCATCGAATTGATACAAGCCAAGGGTAATTCAGTGGCCGAAGCTTTAGACGTTAAGCCAAGAGATTAAAGTTTCTAAGACGATTCGGAGAGGTTACAACCTCTACCTATTTACATTATATAAGGAGGATTCATTATGAAAAAAGTTTTAATGCTTCACGGAGTTAACCACAACATGTTTGGAAAAAGAGATCCAAAGCAATACGGGACAATTACGCTTGTTGAAATCGATGAAAAAATGCAAGTGCTCGCAAAAGAACTGGGTGTTGAAGTAGTAAGCTTCCAAACAAACCATGAAGGTGAGATGTGTGAAAGAATCCATCAGGCTTTTCTTGAAGGGATCGATGCAATCGTAATTAACGCTGGCGCATGGACGCATTACAGCTACGGAATAAGAGATGCCCTTGCTATATTCACAGGACCAATTGTTGAAATTCACATGTCCAATATCCATGCAAGAGAAGAATTTAGACATCATTCGGTATTTGCTGAAATCGCGAAAGGTCAAATCTGCGGATTCGGGCTTGACAGCTACTTGCTAGGACTGAGAGCTGCAGTAGCGGCCATAGAATAAATCTAAAAATAACCCACCGTTTTTTGAACGGTGGGTTATTTTTAGGAGCAAATCTGGAATATCATTTATTGTTTTGATACCGAGCCTTTTGGCTGGTAAGATCCTCGCAGCGGCCAGCTTTTAAGACATGACTTGCAACTTCGTGCTCGACCATCTCTTGAGCCCTGCGGGCCGTGGCTATTGCTTTTGATAAATCGACTCCGGTATCAATATCCATTTCATGAAGCATGTGGACAACGTCTTCGGTAGGGATGTTACCTGATGCACCGGGGATGTAAGGGCACCCACCTAACCCGGCGAAAGCGCCGTCGAAAGTAGTGATACCGGCTTGAATACCCGCAACAATGTTGCTTAAGGCCATATCACGGGTGTTGTGAAAGTGCAAAATCCATTTTACTTGGGGGAAGGTCTTTACCATATAGCTTCCCATTTCATATACCTGCCGAGGATTGCCCATACCAGTAGCATCTGATAAAGATAATTCTGTAATACCGAGTTTCAAGTATTCCCGCACGATTTCTTCTATTTGTTGTACAGGTACCCTGCCTTCGAATGCACACCCCCAAGCGGAAGATAATGCACCGGACAAGTTTATATTGCGTTTAGCAGCATACTCAACACAAGGGACAAAACCTTTCATCATTTCCAGTGGGGTTTGATTGAAGTTGTTAATGCAGTGGGATTCGCTTACCGATATTGTCAGCTTTGCTTTGTTCAAACCGGCAGCATGAGCACGTTCCAAGCCTTTTAAGTTAGGTACTAAAGCTCGGTATTCTACACCATCTACTCTTTTCATCCGCTGAACGACTTTCTCCGTGTCTGCCATTTGTGGAACTGCTTTGGGATGAACGAAGGCGCCGACTTCAATAACTTTGATGCCTGATGCAATCACCATATCTAGAAGTTCCAGCTTTTCTTCTATGCTGAGAAGTTTTTTCTCATTTTGCAAGCCGTCACGCAAACCGACCTCGCAAATTGTCACTTTATCAGGCCATATCATGTTTGTAGTTTCCATGTAAATTCATCCTTCCTTTACACTACTAATCAATCAATACTTGCGATGCATCTATCTCAAGTACAACATTTTCTAATGGATGGAGTTAGAACAGCATACTATATTTTTACCATTTAAAGTGCGCTTATGTCAACAATGCTGCTGCCCCCGGCTGTAAAGGTTGTACAGTAATAGTGCTGCACTGTTACTATTTGGGTTGACAGGAATCAAAATATTTACTAGAATTGTAGAAATACCAAAAGGAAAGCAAAAAAAGCAGATAACTGCTTTGAGGGGAGTGTTGTCATGAAAAAAATTTATGAAGTAAAAGGAATAAGAATTGGAGAGGGAAGACCCAAAATCATTGCCCCAATTGTTGGAAAAGATAAAGAGGCGATCATAGAGAAAGCTCGTAGTTTTGAGGGTCTACCAATTGACGTTGTGGAGTGGCGTGTTGATTTTTATGAGGATGTTTTTGAAATTTCAAAAGTGATTGAAACCCTGAAAGAGTTAAGAACCGTTTTACTTGAAAAACCTATTCTCTTTACCTTCAGAACCAAGAAAGAAGGGGGAGAAAAAGAAATTTCAATGGAAGAATATACGATGTTAAATCGAATGGTTGCGGATAGTGGTCTTGTTGAGTTTATAGACGTTGAAATTTTTTCTGGCGATGAAATTGTCAGGGAGAATATTGAAAATATCCATCGTGCTAATGTGCTGGTTGTAGGATCAAATCATGATTTTCACAAAACACCTGAAAAGGATGAGCTATTAAGAAGATTGAAGAAAATGCAGGAAATGGGTGCTGACATTCCTAAAATTGCAGTTATGCCTCAAACAGTCGGTGATGTATTAGTACTGTTAAGTGCTACCAATGAAATGGTATCTGGTTTTGCAGATCGGCCGATCATCACCATGTCCATGTCGTCAAAAGGTGTTATTAGCAGAATAGCCGGCGAAGTTTTCGGATCTTCGATGACATTCGGTGCAGTTGGTCAAGTGTCTGCACCAGGTCAAATCTCTGTTGAAAAATTGGAGAGCGCATTGGAAATACTCCACAATGCAATATAGAGAACATTTTTTCCCTTTGCGTTCCACGGATGTGTATCACGAATTCCATTTATACTGACTCCTAAAAGTTAGACAGAAAAATACTAGACTGAATGTAAGGATTAATTCCTGTATTGTACAGGAGTTAATCCTTTTAATTTTGCTTTCATTCTGTGATTATTATAGTAATATTCTCCATAAAAAATTTACGGAAAATTGCTAATCGTAGATTGACTTCAAAAAACAAAAGTGCTAAAATGAAAACAAGTTCCATAGATAGGCATTATGTTCCACAGAATGGAACAACATAAACGTGAGAAATACATTCACTTCATTTCGAACAGATGAAAGCCAATCATCTATTATTTTATAGAAGGAAAAGAAAACGGTTGCAAAACAAGGAACGAATGTCTATGCGTAATTTCGATGATAAGGAAGGGAGGGAGAAGTATGATAGGCAATGAAATGAAAAGCAATATAAAATGGCCCAAAAGCATTATTATTTCAGAAGTTGGGCCGAGAGATGGGCTTCAAAATGAAAAGAAATTATTAACACTTGAACAAAAGATCGAATTGATTGAACGTTCCATTGAAGCAGGAGCCAAAATCATTGAAATTGGATCCTTTGTTCATCCCAAAGCAGTACCCCAAATGGCAGATACAGATGAAGTTGCTAAAAGAATAAAGCGAGTGGATGATGTTGAATACCGGACATTGGTGATGAATCTCCGTGGGTTAGAACGAGCAGAAGCAGCAGGAATAAAAAAAGCAAAGCTTACAGTATCAGCCAGTCGTGCTCATTCTCTCAGTAATCTAAATAAAACACCGGAAGAGGCCGTTCGAGGCTTTGTCGAATGTGCAGAATATGCAGCAACTCATGGTATGACTCTGTCTGGCGCAATTTCAACGGCCTTTGGATGTCCTTTTGAAGGAAAGGTTTCTTTGGAACAAGTACTATCCGTTATTTCTTGTTTCCGTGAGATTGGGGTTACAGAATTGTCTTTATCTGATACGACAGGCATGGCCAATCCCCAGCAGGTTTATGAGTACAGCATGCGCGTGAAGGAGCAATTCCCGGATGTTACTTGGAATTTACACTTCCACAACACGAGAGGTATGGGACTTGCCAATGTGGTAGCCGGTATGATGGCTGGTATTGAACGCTATGATGCCTGCTTTGCAGGTTTGGGAGGATGTCCTTTTGCCCCTGGCGCATCTGGAAATATCGCTACAGAAGATGTAATACACATGTGTCATGAGATGGGCATCGAAACAGGCTATGATTTGGATGCTGTCCTATCTATAGGACGATCTGTACAGCAGTTTATCGGCCACGATACATCAAGTTTTATCTTAAAAGCGGGAAAATGCAGTGATATTGTTCATACACATAAGGAATGAGAAACAGTAGGATTTAAATAATTTTCATTTTTAAAATTTAAGGAGGTCGTTTAATATGGCTAAAGAACTTACCATGGAACAACAGCAGGAGTTGGAAGCTGCCCTTGAACGGGCACAAAAGGCACTTGCCATCATTGAGACATATGATCAGGAAAGGGTAGACCGTCTGTGTCAAGCTGTAGCTTGGGCAGTAGCAAACAAAAAGACGTTCTTAAGGCTAGTAGATATGGGTATTGAAGAAAGCGGTCTTGGGGACCCGATTAGCAGACAGAGCAAACGTTTCAAAATCCGAGGTGTACTTAGAGATGCCCTACGCCAAAAGAGTGTTGGCATCATCGAAGAGATTCCTGAAAAAGGCATTGCAAAATACGCAAAGCCTGCTGGAATCATTGCATCCGTTGTTCCTACCACAAATCCAGACCTGACACCAGCGGGAACGGCTATTTATGCGATTAAAGCTAGAGATGTTGTTATCTTCTCACCACACCCTCGTTCTAAAAAGACAACTTTTGAAACCGTAAGACTTATGAGAGAGGCCCTTGAAAGAGAAGGTGCACCGGCTGATATTTTCCAATGTCTTCAAAATGTAAATATCCCTATGACACAAGCTCTTATGGCGAAAGCAGATTTAGTTTTAGCGACAGGAGGACCAGCCATGGTACAATCCGCCTATAGTTCAGGTACGCCTGCCTATGGTGTTGGTGCTGGAAACTCTACAATGATCATCGATGAGACTGCCAATATAGAAGAAGCTGCCCGCAACACAATGCTTAGCAAGACATCTGACTATGGTTCAGGATGTTCAGCGGATGGGAACCTTATTATAGAAGAAAGTATTTTTGACAAGATGGTAGAGCAACTTGTGGTAGAAGGCGGATATCTTGCAAATGAAGAAGAAAAAGCGAAATTAAAAGCAGTTATGTGGGATGAGGAAGGACATAGATTATCAGATACTGTAGCGATTGCACCGCAAAAGCTAGCTGAAATTGCCGGATTTAGCATTCCAGAAGATAGAAAATTTATCATTGTACATGGTGATGGTATTGGTAAAGAACATTTCTTCTCCAGTGAAAAATTAACGACACTTTTAGCTGTATACAAATACAAAGGCTTTGATAATGCTCTTAAAATGATGCATGGAATCTACAATGTTAAAGGAAAAGGTCACTCATGCGGTATTTATTCCTTTAATGACGACCACATTCATCGACTTGCATTAGAAGCACCCGTAAGCCGAATCATGGTTCGTCAGCCGCAATCTAAGGCCAATGCCGGTGCATTCAACAACGGAATGCCTATGACTTCCAGCTTAGGTTGTGGAACTTGGGGCGGAAATATTGTATCTGAGAATGTTAACCTTAAGCATTATATGAATGTAACTTGGGTGTCAAAGCCTATTCCAGAAGATAGACCCTCCGATGAGGAATTGTTCGGAGAGTTTTACGACCCTGAAATGGAGAAGTAAGAAAAAGATAGTAAATAGATGAGGATTTAATTTGGGGGGAGGGAAGATTTCCCCCAAATCCTTTATTTTAATAGACTTCAAAGGGGGGAAAAAAATGAAAAGACAATTTTCTTTAGCCCATCTCACAGTACTAGGATGTCCACCACCTGAAATGATTTATATAGCTGCGATGACTGGCTATGATTATGTTAGCATGCGACCTATTTATATGGGTTTGCCAGGAGAGCCGAACTATGAGTTAGCAGTAAATAGAGAAATGATGAAACTAACCAAAAGGGCCCTTGCAGATACAGGTATAAAACTTCTTGACATTGAACTAGCCCGTGTCTATGATGGCGTAGATCCAAAAAGATATCTTCCGGCAATGGAAGTGGCTGCCGAATTAGGTGGCAAGCATGTTTTAAGCAGTATTTGGACGAAAGATCGTAATTTCTACATTGAAAAATTCGGTGAAATTTGTGATCTGGCGAAACCATTTGGTTTGACAGTGGACTTAGAATTTGTTCCTATTGCCAGCGTGTCTGACCTTGCAGGAACAGTTGATGTTCTTCATACTGTCAATCGAGAAAATGCAGGTATTATGATTGATGTTCATCATTTCCATCGTTCGAGAGACAAGGCTGAAGATTTGAAGGCATTACCACGGGAATGGTTCCACTTTGCACATCTCTGTGATGCACCCGAGGAAATTCCTACGGATAATGATGAGATGACCCGTATACTTCGAGAAGCACGTTCCTATGTTGGTGAAGGTGGTATTAACGTAGCAAGCATTCTAAACCAAATGCCTGAGACGCCATACTCCATTGAACTGCCGAATCTTGAAAGAGTTAGAGAATTTGGCTATGCAGAGCATGCAAGGCGTTGTCTGAAAACTGCTAAAGATTATCTAGAAGCTAATCTAAGCAGATAAATTTATAGGCAATTAAGGTAAGTAAATTAAGAAAAATAAGTGCGTTTGTAATTTTATGAAAATTATGAATATAAGATTGACAGTAAAAAACAATCGTGCTAAACTGAAAATAAGTTCCGAAGAAAAGAATTGAGTTCCACAGAGTGGAATAACATGAAATGCAAGATGATTAATTTAGGAACATCGAGGAAAAGTTTACTTCTAAAGGAAAACGCTACCTATATCATCCTTTCCTATCATGATGTTAAACAAACGACTTTTAAAGAAAAAATTGGTCAAAACGCAAGAAATGGATGTGACCATTATTATATGCGACAGGTATAGAAAAGGAACAATATTGAAAAGTTAATGTTATCTCATTTAAACATGAGATCTGAAAGGAGTTTGAAGGTTGAAAAAGTTAATTTCACATCAATTGGTAGATTATCTTGAGAGAAGAGGGATTGAGCATGTGTTTGGTTTATGCGGCCATACGGTAATCGCAATGCTTGATCCTCTAAAAGACTCTAAGTTAAAGTTTATTTCTGTAAGACACGAACAGCTTGCAGCCCATGCTGCTGATGCATATGCAAGGGTAACCAAAAAAGCCAGTGTAGTACTTTGTCATTTAGGGCCAGGACTTACAAATGCTGCCACAGGTGTGGCCAATGCAGCTTTAGACTCAGTTCCAATGGTCGTAATCGCTGGGGATGTTCCTAGTTTCTACTATGGAAAGCATCCACATCAAGAAGTGAACATGCATGCTGATGGTTCCCAGTTTGAAATCTATAGACCATTCGTAAAACGTGCTTGGAGAATAGATAAGCCTGAATTATTCCCTGAGATCCTTGACAAGGCATTCAGACTTGCTGAATCAGGAAGACCGGGACCAGTCCTTATTTCAGTACCGATGGATATGTTCTCAAGAGAACTTGATACGTGTCTATTTGAAAGAACTTACCATGATGCACCTAAAACAATAAAGCCGGCTTTACCTAAAGAAACAGCAGTAGAAATAGCTAAAATGCTTATTGAGGCTGAGAGGCCGGTAATCCATGCAGGGGGACAAATTGTTCCTTGTGAAGCTTCAAAAGAGCTTACAGCGTTGGTTGACTTCTTAGACATCCCTGTTACGAGAACCCTTATGGGGCAAGGAGCTATATCGGATAAACATCCTCTACATGTGGGAATGACGGGTTTCTGGGGAACGAACTTTGTGAACGGAACAGCAGTAAATGCTGATGTAATCCTAGGCATAGGCACAAGATTTGCTGAAGCTGACAGCAGTTCTTGGTATGCTGGTGTAACATTTAATATTCCACAAACAAAGCTTATCCAAATTGACTTAGATCCTGTTGAAATTGGAAGAAACTATCCTGTAGCTATCGGAGCGGTAGCAGATCCTAAGCAAGCTTTAAAAGCGATATTAGAAGCAGCGAAGGAATTAAAGCCAGAGGGAATTGATAGACCTGAGCTTAGAAAAGAAATCGCAGAATACAGAGTAGCATTTAAAGCATCCAACAAAGAGATTTCGGAAGATAATAGATTCCCAATGACACCGCAAAGAATTCTTAAAGATGTAAGAGAAGTATTTCCTGAAGATGGAATTATCGCTACAGATGTGGGTTGGAATAAAAACGGAGTAGGGCAGCAGTTTGAAATTACCCAGCCTGGAACAATATTACATCCAGGTGGTCTGGCAACCATGGGTTTTGGACCGGCAGCGATCTTGGGAGCAAAATTGGCGGCTCCAGATAAGAAAGTAATCACTTTGGTTGGAGATGGTGGCTTTGGCGCAAATCCATCCGTAATGGCAACTGCAGTAGAGTACAATATTCCTGTTGTATGGGTAGTCATGAATAATGGTGCCTTTGGTACGATCGCAGGATTAGAGGCAGCCCACTACCATCACTCATTTGGTACGATCTTCAAAAGACCGGATGGAACAGCTTACAACCCTGAATGGGCGGAAGTTGCAAAAGCTTATGGAATTAAGAGTAAGCGGATAACATCTGCTGAAGAGTTTAAAGCGGCATTCAAAGAAGCATTAGAAGCCAATGAACCATATTTACTAGATGTTCCTATGGAAAACATTCCAGTTCCTACGGATGGAATTTGGAATATCAACGATATCTACACACCAAAAGAAAATGTTGTTGAAGGTAAATTAATGTACGGAGAAGCAGCTAAGTCAAAGCACGTAGCAACAAAATAGTTTCTATAAAGTAAGCGAATGAATGTGGATTTGGGGAGTATAACCAAAATCTTCCCCAAATCATTTATTCCTAAAAAGGAAAACTTTTTCCTGTAGTACAGGGATATGAGAATAGAAGGCTTTATAAAACAACTTGTTTGACAGGCTTGATAAGCAAGGTTAGTATATTTTTATCTAGTTTTAAAAAAATAAATGGAGGTGACGATATGCGTGCATTGAAGTGGTTAGATAAAAATTTTGAAGAGTGCATACTCATGATTTTTTTAGCGCTTATGACTGTTATTATGGGAATTCAAATTACGATGCGTTATGTCTTTAATAATTCTCTTGTATGGTCTGAGGAACTTACGCGGTATCTGTTTATCTGGTCTACATTTATAAGTCTTGGTTTCTGTGTTAAACGAAGTTTGTCTATTAAGATAGACCAATTTACCAACATGATACCGGATACATCTATAGCGCGTAAAATCATTACTTTTGCAGTGAAAGTAGTCATGTTGGTGTTTTTCATTTATGTATTTAGACATTCTATTGACGTGGTGAAAGCCGCGATCGCTAGTGGACAAAGAAGTCCTGCTATGGGTGTACCGATGTATATAGTTCAGTCATCTACTGTTGTGGGATTTTTCTTAGCGATTTTACGGACTATCCAATGTCTCATCGAGGAGATCATGTCCTTCCGCAGCGCTAAACCTATTGAATAAAGAAGAGAATCCAAAGTTATCATGATGATTAAAAATTGTAATCATGTAAAGACTATCATATGCAGAATCAGAAAGGGGGAATTGCATTGTCATTAGGTATATTATTTCTATTATTTGTTGTTTTTATGGCCATATCCGTTCCTATTGCCGTAACATTAGGCGTGGTAGGATTATTGCCTAACTTCTTTGACCCGTCTTTCCCAGCGAATCCTCAGTTTGTTATACGTAGTATGATCGGAGGGGTGGACAGCTTTCCTATCCTAGCTATTCCGATGTTCATTTTCTCAGGAATTATTATGGCCCACGGTGGGATATCTAAGAAACTTTTCAACATGTTTTCCTACTTCATAGGAAATAAGACAGCAGGATTACCCTGTGCCGTAGTTATCACCTGTTTGTTTTATGGAGCTATCTCAGGTTCGTCTCCTGCAACCACAGCAGCCGTTGGATCTATGACTATACCTTTATTAGTAAGCCTTAACTATGATAAAGTATTTGCTACGGCGTTAGTTGCAGTAGCCGGGGGACTGGGGGTCATTATTCCACCAAGTATTCCTTTTATCCTCTATGGGATGGCGTCCGGTGCTTCCGTAGGTAAAATGTTTATTGCAGGGATATTGCCAGGATTCTTAATTGGCGGCTGCTTAATGGTTTATGCTTATTATTACTGCAAGACAAAAGGTGAAGATAAGGAAAAGCTGCAAGAACACTACCAGGCTTTGAAGAGCCAAGGTTTCGTGACGGTATTCAAGGATAGTTTCTGGGCTTTAATGGCTCCTGTGATTATCTTGGGAAGTATCTATAGTGGTATTGCTTCTCCTACAGAGGCCGCTGTACTTTCTGTGTTTTATGCTTTGATTGTTAGTTTGTTTATTTATAAGTCAACAACCTTTAAAGATGTAGTAACGATGGCAAGAGAGAGTATTAACACCTATGCACCACTGTTATTCATCTTATCTGCTGCCCTTGCTTTTGCCAGAATCTTAACATTTATGCAGGCACCTCAGCTTGCAGCGACAGCGATTACGTCTGTCGTTTCCAGTAAGATTGGTGTATTGATTGTCATGAACGTATTGCTTCTCTTTGTTGGTATGGTTATGGATGGCGGCCCAGCAATATTAATTCTAACACCAATATTACTGCCGATTGTGACAGCTGTAGGTGTTGATCCAGTACACTTTGGTATCATTATGGTTGTTAACTTAGCTATAGGATTTGTAACACCACCGATCGGTATCAACCTGTTCGTTGCCAGTTCAATGACGGGTATTGAGGTAACACAGATTGCAAGGAAAGCACTGCCTTTTATTGTGGCGTTCTTACTAGCATTAATAGTAATAACTTTTGTTCCAGAACTAAGCTTAATGCTCACAAGATAGAGGGCAGGAAATTACTTGTGGAGTAGTAGAATATTGAGAGCAGGTATTTGTTACTTCGAAGTTTCAAGAGGTAGCTTAGTCTGTTTAGCGCAAAAGAATAGGACATTGTGATAAATAACTATGCTAACTCTTGTTATTTAAAAACTATTTAAATTAAAGGGAGGATGGAAAAAATGAAGAGATTTAAGAAGATCATCAGTTTAGCGATCGTATGTATGTTAGTATTTGCTTTGGCAGCATGTTCTGGAGGAACGAAACAACCAGAACCTAGTACTGGAGGAGATGCACAACAGGAAGCACAGCAGTTCTCTTTTAACCTAGGGATAGATAGTCCTGAGGATACGGTAACATTTATTTTCGCTAAGAAATTTAGTGAACTAGTAGAAGCAAAATCCAATGGAAATATGAAAGTACAGGTATATGCTAATGGACAATTAGGTGGAGATAGAGAGCTTATAGAAAGTACACAGGCAGGAAATGTTGACTTCGTCGTACAAACCACCGCGCCTCAAGTAAACTTTATACCTGAGCTTGCAGTATTTGATATGGCTAGTGTTTTCCCTAATGTAGAAACGGCAAGAAAAGCGTTGGATAGTGAATTCGAAGGAAAAATCGGAGAATATTATGAGAAAGCAGGATTGAAGTTATTAGGTTATGCAGACCAAGGTTTTAGACAAATGACTTCTAATAAAAAGATTCAAAGCATTGATGATTTCAAAGGCATAAAAATCAGAACAATGGAAAATCCTTATCACTTAGAGTACTGGAAATCAGTGGGTGCTAACCCTACACCTATGGCTTGGGGCGAAGTATATATCGGTTTACAGCAGGGAACAATTGATGCTCAAGAAAACCCTTATGAAGTTATCGTAGCGAACAAAATTTATGAACAACAAAAATATGTAATCAATACAAACCACGTTCTACACATTCTTTCACTTATCATGGGGAATGACAAATTTAACAGCTTACCAGCTGATTATCAGCAAATAATCACAGACGCAGCGAAAGAAGCGAAAGAATATGCTCGTGCACAAGCTGATGAGCGTATCGATGGCAGAGTAAAAATCATGAATGAAAACGGTGTAGAGATCGTTAATATTTCTCCGGAATTACAAGCTGAAATGGCTAAAAGAGCTGAAAGTGAATATGCTATGATCCGCGGAAAAATAGGAGACGACTTGGTTGATGGTCTGCTTGCAGCTGTTCAAGCAGCTAAATAGAGATAACGCAATTAGACAACATTAAATGTAAAAGATGTTTGGAACAGAAAGCGAGTGCCCCGTCGCAGCTAAAACTTGGGTTTATTCCTGAGGAAAATTTTCATAGAGCAAGGCGGAGGATTGAGCAATACCGGACGTATTGCGATTGATGACAACGCAGCTATATGGAAATTTAACCAGGAAGAATCTAAGGATTTAACTGCGATGGGGTACTAGTATAGACTCAAGGAAAAAGCCCGTGGTCGGGCTTTTTCTTTCCACAAATTCAAATGATAAGTGTCCAATAGATAATGGGGATATCATGACAAAGTAAGAATATATGAAGAAAGGAAGTTTTTTTATGATAACAACAGAGACGAAATTGGTAGGCCTTTTGGGATATCCACTAAAACAGAGCTTTTCTCCGGAAATGCACAATAAGAATTTTGGTAGTTTGGGTTTAGACTACTACTATTTTCCCATAGAAGTTGAAAATGATAAACTTGAGGACGTTGTAAAGGGCATAAAAAATATGAATTTTGCAGGCTTTAATGTAACAAAGCCTAACAAAGTAAAAATCTTAGAATATCTGGATGAAGTAAATGAATTGGCTCAAAAAATAGGTTCTGTAAATACTGTGAAAAATGTGAATGGAAAATTGGTTGGTTATAATACAGATGGTGAAGGATTTGTTGAAGCACTAAGAGCGGAAATGAATGTTGACCCAAAAGGAACAAAATTTACAATCTTAGGTGCAGGAGGAGCATCAAGGGCTATTGCGGTTACCTTGGCATATCAAGGTGCAGGACAGATCATTATTATAGATAAATATAATGAAGTGGCCAAAGATTTGGTAGATCACATTAACAAGGATGTAGCTCCTTGTGCAAAGCTTGCTATCTTAGATGACGATGACTTAAAAGCATCTGTAGCAGATTGTCAGGTCTTAATCAACGCATCAGGTGTAGGGATGTATCCTTATCTTGAGCAAACTCCTGTAAAAAAAGAATGGTTAAATCCTTCTATTATCGTTTGTGACTGTACGTATAACCCACTAAAAACAAGGCTGTTAATAGAGGCAGAAGAAGTTGGTTGTAAAACTCAAAACGGTATTGGGATGATGATCAATCAAGGGGCAAAGGCCTTTGAAGTATGGACCGGTATGGATTCACCAGTAGAAACCATGACTAAAATCGTAAATCAAATTGTTGAGAGGGTCACCCAAAAATAAACTCTGTAAGATGAGATGTCAGTGCGTATGAAAAATAAAGTATAAGATATAGGATGAATATATCCAAGGGTACGGAAAAGAGATGAAAAAGCATCTTTAAGGATAGCAACAAGAAGATACGATACTCTTGGATATTTTCAAATAGTAAAGGGAGAACACAGGATGCTTGATAGAAAGACACTATTTTTTATTATGACAGGATTTTTTTGGTTTCCCTTATACGTATATGTTCCCCAAATGACCAATTCGCGCAAATAGAAACGATTGAAAAAATAATGGAAAGAATGAATATTTCTTGGAGAGCGAAGAGACGATTTTAAAAGACGTAGGTCTAGAAGATTTGTTAAAAGAAATAGTATAAAAGTCATTTCTTCGATATAATAAAAAATAGCGATATGAAATCTATAGACGCTGGTTTATATACTATATTGAATGAAAAATTAAGTGTAAATCATAGGAGGAATGACATGGCTGAAAAAAATAATGAAAACAGTGTAAGATCCATACAGAGAGCATTACAAATACTGATGTGTTTCAATTGGAATGAACGGGAATTTACACTGACAGAAATTACAGAGAAAATCAATCTGGCGAAATCTACCACATCTCGTTTATTATCTACCTTGGAAATGGAAGGCTTTATCAAGAAGGATCAGAGAACCAATCGATACCAATTAGGACATAATATTTACTATTTGGGACAGGTTGCAAAGGAAAGCTTAGACCTTCGAGAAATCAGCCAGCCTATTATGGAAGAAATCTGTCAAGCTACCAAGGAGACGATTAATCTTTATCTGTTGGATAAAACGGATCGAGTATGCTTTAATCAGGTAGAAAGCCCATTGGCTATCAAACGATCTGTAAGAATCGGAGAAAGATTCCCTATTTGGGCTGGTGCCACTGGAAGATCCATACTGGCCAATTTGGATGAACACACTTGGCAGGACATGATCAAAGAATTGAAGCCGCTGACAGAAAATACTGTTGTGGATCCTGATAAATTTATCAATGAACTTAGGCAGATTAGAGAAAAAGGATATGCTGTCAGTGTGGGGGAAAAAGACTATGAGGTAGGCTGTGTGGCTGCGCCAATTTTTGATGCCAGCAGGCAGGTTATTGGATGTGTAGCCATATCGGGACCCAGATTCAGATTTCCGGAAGATACCGACTATTTCAGCAGCTTGATTGTGGAGGGTGCTAGAAAAATATCAGAGAAATTAGGATACTATGAAAGACGTCAAGCATACATGGAGTAATAACATTTTTTTGTAACAGACAAGCAGGTGATTATTCATGGAGGACTTGGATGTCCGAGGGCGATTCAGTACCATTGACATGCTGTTGGTTTCGGTGGTGATTTTTTGGGGTTTAAATTATGTAATTGTGAAGGTCTCTTTAAAGGAAATGGAGCCACTATTATTTAATACCCTACGATTTACCATAGGAGCAGCAGTATGCTGGGTGATTCTTCTCATGAAAGAGAAGGATATAAAGATTTCAAAGAAACAATTTTGGCAGTTGATGTTAACAGGGGTTGTGGCCAATGGTATTAATCAAATTGCATTTATATACGGTGTAGGTAAAACGACAGCAGGAGCAACTTCTATAATTCTTGCCTCTACGCCGGGGTGTGTCGCTTTTCTTGCAAGCGTTTTAAAGTTGGAAAAAGCCAGTATGAAAACCTGGATCGGCATTATTATTTCCTTTGCCGGTGTAGCTTTCGTTGTTTTGGGGTCAGGTAGTCTTACTGGTGGGGGAGCGGAGTCCACATGGGGAAATCTGCTTATTGTCGTAGCCACCATATTTTGGAGTATCTATACCATCTTGCTTCGATTTCTTTTTAAAGATGTATCGACCATTAAGGTTACGACTTACGCTATGACTTTTACAACATTGTTTTTTTTGATGATTACATCCAAACAAATACTGCAGTGTGATTGGAGAGCTTTTTCAGGAACTGCTTGGGGAGGGGTTTTCTTCTCAGGAGTTTTTGTGATCGGAATCTCCTATGCCCTCTGGAATGTAGGCATTCAGAAAGTCGGACCCACGAAAACATCCATCTATGCGAATCTTCCTCCCTTTGTATCCGTATTGGTAGGATGGCTGCTTCTAGGTGAAACCATAACAAGCATCCAAATCATTGGTGGTGCTTTAATCATTATGGGATTGGTATATGCTCGTAAAGCCAGAGAGAAGTTCAGATGATAGCAAGCAGCAGCAAAAACAGGTTAATGATGTGCTATGAACATATTCAATAAGCGCATAAAATCTTATGTAGAGATGTGATGAAGAAAGGGGTGCATGTATGAGCCGATTTTTCAAAAACGTCAAAATAACCTATGGTATCATAGCCATTCTAATTCTGGGGATATCTTTTATAACCGTTGTGGGAGGGATGGGATACGTTGCTGTGAGTATCATCAATGACAATGTATCACAAATGTATAATGATGCGGTTGTACGGATACAGAAGGCCAGTGAAATTGTACAACATTTTATGATCATTCGGTTGGAAACCAGGAAGATGATAGATATAGGTTATCAAAAAAGTATTGTGAGTACCATTGAAAATAGTGACAGCACAGCAAGAGCCTTATTGGAAGAATATATTCAGTCATCAGAGGAGACAAGCGGTAAGCAATCCACCGTATTCCTTGATGTATTGATGAAAAATTATAATGCATATATGAGTCATTATGAAAAAAGTAAAAGCAAATTGGAAAATGGAGAAGAGATCACAGAGGAAGAAAAGCTAGCCCTCGAAAGCACGGGAAGTGCTTTTCTTAACAAAATTAGTCTTATTATAGAAGATAATAAAGAAATTGCTGAGAATTTAAGAACGAATAGTCAAATGGTTTTTGAAAATAACAGAAAAAATTTGTATAAGGTTTCAGCTATGGCATTGATGATCTTATTAACATTTTCGTTAATCATTATTGCTATGATCAAAAGGTCCTTTACTGAAGTAATGGGTATCTATCAAAAAGTTTCTACAGGCGATTTTTCTGTTGAAATTGATGGAGCTGGAAATAATGAATTCAGTCATATGAAGAAGGCATTGGCGGAAACATTGAATAGGGTTTCCGGTATGATTGAAAGAGTGAAAGGAAACGCAGATGGTATCACGGACAGCTCTAGTTCATTGTCATCTGTTTCCAGTCAGATGTCTACAGCTTCTGTAGACGTGGCAGTTTCTATTCAAGAAGTGGCAGCGGGGTCCAATTCCCAAGCTGAAGAATTGAACATGATCAATCAAATTATTACTCAATTTGGTAAAGAATTGGAGAAAACGATTTTTTCTATTCAAGAAATACATAATAACGCAACCAATGTAGATTCAATGATTCTTGAAGGAAATGAAAATCTTAAAGAGCTTAGTTGTTCAATGGGAAATATTAGTGCCTTTTTCTACGAAGTAAACAACAAGGTTCTGCTACTGGATGATAACATAAAGGAAATCGGAGAGATTACAGACCTGATCAATAACGTTTCAGATCAAACCAATTTATTGGCTTTGAATGCTGCAATAGAAGCGGCTAGGGCAGGAGAGTCCGGTAGAGGCTTTGGGGTTGTTGCTGAGGAAATAAGGAAGCTGGCAGAGCAATCTAAGACATCAGCAAACAAAATTAATCAACTGCTAGTAAATGTGACGAATGACAGTGCTGCAGTAACGGAAACAGTACAAAATGGAATCACAAACTTAAAGGTTCAAGAGGCGTCGGTATCCCATACCATAAGTTCTTTTAAAGAGATCATGAATGATATAGCAGAGATCATACCTAGAATTGAAGTGGTTAATCAATCGATCCATCATCTGGATGAAAACAAAAATGAGATTGCAGAAAAAACGAAAGCAATCGCAGATATATCAAAGGATAATTCCTATGTCGCCCAGCAAATAGCAGCATCTTCTGAGGAAATGACGGCATCTGTTGAAGAAGTTGCTTCAATGGCCAGTATATTAGATGAAATGGCATTGGAAATGAAGGAAGCGATGCAAGTCTTTAAACTTTAAATGAATGTGTAAAGCTGCACTGTAAAAGGTATGTACCGGCAGCTTCAAGCAGTTCAAGATAAAGTGACACTGTAAACAGCATGATAAAGAGAATGTTTAACCATGAGTTCCCCCCATTCATTTCAAAAAGAGTTTCTTCTAAGGTATTTTAGAAAGAGACTCTTTTTTTCTTAATTTTTCAACTTGTTGACATCACGACGTATATTCTCTATAGAAAATGAAGTGTATGATTATATGCAAGGAACTTTAGAAAGTTCTTGACATTATCCAAGGGAAAGAGTTTTTTAATTTTTCCGTAAATTATCTGTAACTATTTACTAAAACAACTATGTTACATTAAAAGTGATAAATAATGAGCAGAAGGGCTGTTCGTATAAGATTTTAGAATACTTAATAAGAATTTTTTAACCTAATGCACATGAAAAGAGAAACTGAATCATGAAGGGGGGAAATCAAAATGAATATTCAAAAGAAAGGAAGTATAACATGGATCATTGTATCGTTCATTTTGTCCATGGCCTTAATCGTATCATCGATCATTGTGACAAACGGGATCATAAAAGTTAGGGGTGCCAACCATACCTTAACAGTGAAAGGCTCCGCAAAAAAACAAATTACTTCAGATTTTGTTGTTTGGACAGGATCTTTTGGCGCTCAATCATCGGATCTATCAGAAGCATACAAAACTTTAAAAGAAAGCTCTGAAAAAGTCAAAAAATATCTAACAGATAAAGGTGTTCGTGAGGAGAATATCATATTTTCATCAATTAATACCAATACGATGAATAGAATACTGCCAAACGGGACCTATACCAATGAAATTGAAAGTTATAGACTCTATCAAAATGTAGAAATCAGATCCAATGATATTGAGAAGATTACGGATATTTCACGAAAGGCTACGGATCTCATTAATGAAGGAGTAGAATTTCAATCATATTCGCCGCAGTATTTTTATACGAAACTGGCAGACTTAAAAATCGATATGATTGAATTAGCAACAAAAGATGCGAAAGCACGGGCAGAAAAAATGCTTGGTACAACTGGCAATAAAGCAGGCAAACTAAGATCTGCTTCTGTTGGTATATTTCAAATAACACCGTTATACTCAGAAGAGATATCGGATTATGGTATTAATGATACCAGTTCTATAGAAAAAGAAATTACATCCGTTGTGACTTGCGAATTTGAAGTTGAATAATGAAGGTGAAGTCTTGGAGAATACTTTCCAAGACTTTCTACTTTTCTGAGGAAAGATCATTATGAAGTAGATAAATTCTCCAAAGAGACTTAAAGGCAATTATTTTTTATATTAATAGACTATTCTCTTCAGCACAGAGGTAAGGACTATTGGGAAAGGTGACAAATTTCTTTAAAAAACCCAATATTTCCCGGGAAATAGAGAAATTATTTCAAGAAATTACCGTTGAACAAAACAAAAACTTTGGGTATTATGCTGCTGGCTAAATATTTACCGAAGATAGATCCTAAGAAAGCTTCTTATGAGAAGCATTGTAAAGCCTATACGATTTCCATAGAAGTTATTGCATTATTTATGGTTCTCATGCATTGGATAACGGTGGCAGCAGTCATGGGCCATAATATAAATGTAGGCATCGTTGTAAGAGTCGGTATCGTGCTATCATGAAGATTTGCAGGAGTAGCGATTATACCAAGTATGAAGCCATTTCGGTCAAAGGCTGTATGAAATGAATATGCAAAGCACTTCTCTTTTTCATTCTTGCGCAATATTCCGCTATCAGGGTCGATTCTGCTAACTTTCCCTTCCTTCAATTCTACTTTTTTTATCCATATAGTCTGAGTTTTCCCTTAAATCTTTCAAGGGAAGACTTTTTTATGTTTTATGAAATAGCTTGCGTAGAACTTCTGTGGATATCATAGTTGGGACAGGCGGCATCATCATTCGTTTTGTTCTATTCTTATAATAAAAAATACTGATTATTTCTAAAATTTTCCTATAACTAAATGCAACAATTTATTTAAAATGTTACGTAAACACAATTCGACATAATATACTATTTTCCTGCAAGGATTGCATGAATTTGTAAAATTTATGAAGGCTAAACTTTACTATTTATTCGCTAAAAGTTACGTTAAGTTAAATTAAAACTGGACAAGTGAATATAGCTCGTCTTTTTGATCTTGATTAACGCCTATATAGCGAAGTGTTATATTCTGGGAACTGTGATTGAAAGTATCCATTATTAGTCCAATGTTGTATTTGGAGATTTTATAAGTCCAATATCCCCATGTTTTACGAAGACTGTGGGTACCAAAGTTTTCAATTCCCACCAGAGTCGCAGCCTCTTTTAAAACTCGATAGGCTTGTATCCTTCCAATGTGATCACCCTTTCTGCTGGAAAAAACATAGCTTGCAGGAGAAAGTTTTTCACTTTTCAAATAAGATTCAAGAACCTTTCGAAGTGCATTATTTATCTTGATTTTTTTTTCTTTTCCGGTTTTCTTTTCTTTTAGAACTAAGTAATCACGAAACTCTCCATTACCATTGAAAATATCACTAACTTTTATAGATAAGATATCGCTAATTCTTAAGCCAGTATTAAGTCCGAATTTGAAAAGTAGACCATATTTTGGATCTTTCCCATTCAAATATTGATACATTTGCTTAATTTTTGTTTTGTTTCTAATTGGCTCTACTGTCATAATACTCCTCCTAGTCGTGTAAATATTTTACATTTAGTAATGTAACTATTTGCAAGAATACTATATAAAATATTGCATAATTATTCAAAGGTTTTTTCTAGTATTTTTAATTAATATTCCACATAAGCTTTAAATTAAAACAATTTTTAAACCTAATAAATGTAACATTTTAAATAAATTGTTACATCGCATAATAGAACAATTTTGGACTGGATATTATTGGAAGACAAACGTTTTGGAAATTTGTCCTAGACAATACGAGGGGGACAACTGTATGAAAAGGCACAAGGATATTTTTGAGTGCAAATATGGCGATATATTGGCACTGGAGGTAATAAATAAAAATGGTGTAACAATTGTTGCAGCAAATACGGCAATAAACGGTTACATTAAAGAAAAGTTGATACATATAGGCGTACGGGATGTTTTTGTTTATGAATTTGAGAACGAAAAGAGAAACAGTGTTGATAACGATAAGTTTAATCAATTCAAAAAAAACTATGAAAATAACGTTGCAGCACTGAGAGAAACCATTCATGATTTGGCGACAGGAAAAAATTTGAATGACAGAAGGATACAAGACATATCGGATTCGTTGTATCAGGAAATGAAGGAAACCAAACACATGATAAAATGTCTAAACGATATAAAAAATACGGATCATTATACATATAGACATAGTATCAATGTCGCCTTTTACGCCATGTTAATTGGAAAATGGCTTAAGCTTTCGAAATGTGAAATACAGGATCTCATTAAAGCGGCATTACTCCACGACATTGGCAAAATAAAGGTTTGCAACGAAATACTAAATAAAAAAGGAAGGCTGCAGCCTGAAGAATTTGAAGAAATTAAAAAACATACGATCTATGGATATGATATTTTACAGGGAATTGCAGGGCTTTCTGAAGACATAAAAAGAGCAGTTTTAATGCATCACGAAAGAGAAGATCATTCAGGCTATCCCATGGGGATTAAAGGTGATGAGATAGATAAATACTCAAAAATTGTGGCTGTTGCAGATGTATATGATGCCATGACTTCGGATCGTGTATATAAAAAGAGAGCAACGCCTTTTGAAGCTTTTAAGATGTTTGAGACAGAGGGGATGCATATTTTTGATGTCAAAATTATTCGCACATTTTTAACAAATCTGGCACCGTATTTTACGGGCTCAAAGGTACTGCTAAATACAGGAGCGTTGGGTGAGTTGGTATATATTCCACCACATAATATAACAAAGCCGATTATTCGTATTGGTTTTGAATATGTGGATACTTCAGAAAGGAAGGACTTAAGGATTGCAAGCATGTTATGATTATAATTCATATAAATAACGATGATAAAGGAGGTTTTTGAAGCGTGAAGTTCAAGAAATTACAGACAAAAATACTTGTAAGCATAGGATTGGCCATATTTATAGCCCTAGCATCTACAGTAACGCTCGTCACAAAAATGGCGCATGAGATGACAGTTAACAGTGCCAATGTTTTGGCTGAGGAAATGGGTAAACACTATGGTGATTATGTTAAGTCTGAGATACAAGTAGCCATGGATGCAACACGAACCATGGCACAAGCTATTCAAGGTATGAAGAAGCATGAAAACGTAAATCGAGAAATACTGAATAGTATGTTAGAAAAGATTCTTAAGGAGAATCAAGAGTTTCTAGGTGTATGGACCTGCTGGGAAACCAATGCCTTTGATGGAAAAGATGAGGAATATGCTAATCAAGAAGGACACGATGCTACTGGAAGGTTTGTGCCTTACTGGTATCGAGATGGAAATAATATTGAGCTGACGCCTCTTGTTGATTATGAAACAGAAGGAGCAGGAGATTATTATCTGATCGCTAAAAACACAAAGAGTGAAGTAATCCTAGACCCTTACTTTTATGAGGTCGGGGGTAATCAGGTACTGCTTACAAGCTTGGTTGTTCCTATTATCAATGATAATCAGTTTTTAGGAGTAGTGGGGGTGGACATAGCTTTAAGCGCTTTACAGGAAATGATCATGGATATAAAACCCTACGAAACGGGGCATGCATCTCTTATATCTAATAATGGCACCTATGTGGCTCATCCGAATAGTGAGAAACTTGGCCAAAACGTAGAAGATACTGGCGTTATGAAAAAAGCATTAGAGGCTATCAAAAATGGGCAAACCTACACAGCTGACGATTATTCTCAAACTTTACAGGATAACGTATATAGAGTGTTTGTACCTATTACCATAGGAAAAACAAAAACACCATGGAGTATTTCCATTGTTATTCCTGAAGAAAAAATAGTAGAAGAAGCAAATAAAATTCGAAATTTTTCAGGGGTAATAAGTGTTATTTCTTTAATACTGATCCTTGCAATAATTTTCACTATTGCAGGCGGGATTGTCAAACCGTTGAAAAAAACAATTGGTGTTCTCAAGGATATAGCCGAAGGGGAAGGCGATCTTACGCAAAGATTGGAGGTTGCCACTAGTGATGAAATAGGGGAATTTGCAAAATGGTTTAATGTTTTTGTAGAAAAAATCAGAGATATGGTAGCAATAATCGTTATGAATACCCATACCTTAGCAGAGGCTTCAGAGAATATTGCACAGGCAATGGAAGAGGCAAATCAAGGGATAGAGGAGATGGCTGCAACGGTAGAAAGTGTGGGTGATAGTGTTCAGAACAATGCCAGCGTGGTGGAAGAAACGAGTGCCAGTATAGAAGAAATGGCCAGCCGTGCAGATACGATTTTTAAAGAGTCTCAAAAGGCATCAGAATATGGGAAAAATGTTTTAGATGTGGCTAACTATGGCACTAAAGCAGTAGATGAAGTTGTAGAAGCAATAGCGAAGTTAAAAGAATCGTCAAGCAATGTGGTGGGAGTGCTTGAAGAATTAAAACAGTCCTCTGAGGAAATTAGTCAAATCGTTGCTATCATGACAGGTATTTCTGAACAGACAAATCTATTGGCATTAAATGCAGCTATTGAAGCGGCCAGGGCGGGGGATGCTGGTAGAGGATTTGCAGTGGTAGCAGAGGAAGTGAGAAAACTGGCTGAAGAGAGTAAAAACTCAGCAGATAAGATCACTCAAATCGTATCAGAAATTCAACATAAAACAGCAAAAACAGATGGCATTATTAAAGAAGAACAAAAGATTGTGAATATAAGTGTTGAAAAAGTAAATTTTACGAATGTTCAGTTCCAAAAAATACTTGAGGCAATAGAAGATATCTTCCAGAAAATAGAAGGTATGACCCAATCCGCTGAGCAGCAATCTAGGATTGCACAAGACATGGCCGGTGCAATGGACAGTCTTTCTCAGGAAACGCAGAACAATGCCAGTGCTTCTCAGCAAATTGGTGCAAGTATGGAAGAACAAGTCTGTACCTTTGAAGAGATTGGTGCAAGCATTGAAGAAATACGTAATATTTCTTTGAATCTTAAAGAACAAACAAATAAATTTAAAGTATAAATGAAGCTTTGTAACTAAAGAGGCAATATATATTCTTATCTAGAGAAAAATAAAAGATTGTATGGCAAAAAATGCTTATTAAAAAACTCATGGTCCAAACGCTATGTATGTACCGTGAGTTTTCTTTATAACACATAGGAAATTATGCTTTTCAATTTCCTAAACATGGGGGATTTTTAAAGGGGCTCTCCCCTTTATATCCAATATTTGGAGGGTCACAGCTGAGCGTTCCAGGGAACTAATAGTTCCCTGGGAAAGAACAAAAGTATTTCCTTTGTTTTTCAAGAATGAAATGCTTTTGTTCTTTTGAAATTTTAATGGTAATAATTCCTAAATTTACGGGGTTGCAAAAGATGATAAATTGGCGTAAACTATATTTAGATAGTTAGATATTTATCTAAATATATAAATAATAGAAAGGAGCCAGTCAGGTGAATGATATCTTCAAGGCATTGGCAGACCCAACACGAAGGAAAATATTGAAGATGCTTCGAGAACGTGATTTGACGGCAGGAGAAATTGCGGATGCCTTTCATATCAGCAAGCCGTCTATCAGTCATCATCTCAGCTTATTAAAACAAGCAAATTTGGTGATAAGCGAAAAACAAGGGCAAAATATTTACTATTCGTTAAACACCACGATTTTTCAGGATATTATGCAGTGGTTTTTTGAATTCCAAGAAAGGGGAAATAATGATGAAAATTAATAAATGGTTAATGGTCGTGATGATACTATCTTTCATTGCAACAATAGTCGTTTATTCAAGCTTGCCGGACAGCATTCCTAGACATTGGAACGTGAAGGGTGAGGTGGATCGCTATGGGGGTAAAGGAGGGGTTTTTGTAACAGCCTTATTACCTTTGGGTATCATGCTGCTGGCTAAATATTTACCCAAAATAGATCCTAAGAAAGCTTCTTATGAGAAGCATGGTAAAGCCTATACGATTTCCATAGAAGTTATTGCATTATTTATGGTTCTCATGCACTGGATAACGGTGGCAGCAGCCATGGGCTATAATATAAATGTAGGCGCCGTTGTAAGAGCTGGCATCGGGGTATTGTTTATTGTATTGGGCAACTATATGAGCCAGATCAGACCTAACTATTTTTTTGGGATCAAGACACCATGGACACTGGCCAATGAGCAGGTGTGGAAGCAAACCCATAGAGTAGGAGGCTACGCTTTTGTTATATCCGGGTTGATTACGGTAGGAACCATATTTATGAAAGAGGAATTGGCTTTTATTGTGATGTTGGTTTCTCTATTTGTCTTATTAGCATATACGTTTCTATATTCCTATCTTACGTACAGAAAAATAGTCAAAAATTAAAAGAAGGTCAATTATTGGCCTTCTTTTTTTGGTCGAAATGACTGGGTGGTAGCAATCGTTTGAAGTAAGAATTCACTATTTTTCATCACCAAAATTCCGCCAACCACCAAAAGCATACCGGATAGCTGGCTGATGGTTAATGTTTCTTGATAAAAGAAATATCCAAGTAATGCAGCTGTTGGAATTTCTATATTACTGACTATAGAAGTCTTAACAGCGCCAATAAGCTGGAGGGCCTTATATAGAAGTGCCATAGGGGGTACTTGTGTTATATAAGCAAGGAGGGCTGCGATACCAATGTGGTATAAACCTATATTTCCCTTAAAAACAAAGGTTGGCGGCTCATAGAGCATAAATATCATTAAAGCAAAGGTTGAAGAATAAGTCACCAAAAGAAAACTGGGCAATTCGTTGATAATCTTCTTTTCTACATAGATATTTAATCCTGCATAGGCCAGTGCGCTTCCAAAACCATAAAGAATACCGATGAATGGCATGGACATATCCGCATGGAGCACATCTAAAATAAGGAAACATCCCATAAATACAAAGGCTAAAGACAAGGAAATCACCCAATTTGGCTTCTCTTTTTCAAATAGGAATGTATAGATAGCTATGAGAATAGGGTAGGTATACAGCAAAATAGTAGCAATGGATATATCCAAATATTCAAAGGCTTGATAGTAGCAAAAGGTGACAGAACTGCTGAATACACTGCCAAGAACAAATAATCGGAAAAGCTGTTGTTTAGAGATAATAATGCTTCTTTTGTATTTTACTGCAGCAATAATCCACATGGTGGGTACGGCAATTAAATTTTGAAGAATCAATAACTGAATAGCACTCAGACCTGTTCCATAGGCCATTTTGATAAACAAACCGGAGCAGCCATAAAATATGGCAGATAACATGGCATAAATATAACCAAACTGTGTATTGGAAAATAAAGACTGTTTCATAAATCATCTCTCCTTTTTATGTATAGGAATACGTATTAAAAAAGAGAGTGTCTCCTACAATACACAGATACGTATGGAAACACACTAAACTGTGCAAACATGATAAAACCTCCTTGATGAAAAGCATTAAAGGTATTCTACATGATTTTCGAAGACTTATCAACGGAAAAAAGCAAAGAGATGTGGCGAAGATGAATTATTTTTCCTAAAAAACAAAAAATGAGATAGAGCACGTAATGATCTACCTTGCACCACCATAGATAACTTATTACCCAGCTATGATCTTTCGACCATAACCAAGCAGGTCATTACCCATGATGATGGTTCGTTCGACCATACAGAATACCTTAACAG
>JBMOKU010000071.1:0-30911 GCA_049324315.1 Bacillota bacterium
GGATACCTCCTTTTGTTGTTAATTGGTTGGCGAACCTTTTTTATTCTAGCAAAAGGAGGTTGTTTTTTCTACTCATAGCTAAAGCTTTTTGGAACCCCCGGTAGAACCGGGGGTTTTCGTTACACAAAAAGAAAGCCTAAGGAAATAACCTTAGGCTTCATCCACATTATTTTAGTCTAAATACCTTAATCGTCTGCTCCAATTTCTTTGCCATATCCTTTAATTCATCAGCCAATTGTCCCAACTGTTCAGAAGCACTGGTTTGTTCCTCTGTAGCTGCTGAAACCTGCTGAGAAGCTGCAGCAGTTTCTTCGGATACAGCGGATACATTTTCAATAACCGACATAACTTTATCTCTGGTCTTCGTAATAGTGTCCATGCTGCCTGCAATATCACTGACTTTTTGGACAATCACTTCAATACCCTTGGCAATCTGCGTGAAGGTCTCTCTTGTATGATTTACAGCTTCATTTTGTGCTTCGATCATCACCTCAGAAGCCTTCATAGCCTCTTGTGCCAGCTGTACATCTCGCTGAATGGTCGTAATAATTTCCTTAACATTATTACTGGATTGTCCGGAACTCTCTGCCAGCTTCCTTACTTCTTCAGCGACAACAGCAAAGCCTCTACCTGCTTCTCCTGCTCTGGCTGCTTCTATGGCGGCATTCAGCGCCAATAGATTTGTTTGTTCTGAAATGCTCATGATCGCTTCTACGATATTGTCAATTGCGTTTGCTTTTTCACTCAATTGATTAACAACTTTTACAACTTCTTTGCCTACCTTGTTGCTTTCAGCCGTTTTTTCTTCCAAAACGTGCATGGCCTCTAAGCCTTTTTGATTGGCTTTATAAACATTATCAGAATAGTGCTTGCTTTCTCCTATTTGAACAACGACTTTTTCAATCTCTTTTGAAAGCTCTGCTGCAGCTATCACGCCTACTTCAGATTCTTTTGCTTGTTCGTTTGCTCCATGGGCTACTTCCCCTATGGTCCTTGCCACTTCGTCAATGGATGCTGCTGATTCCTCCGTGGTGCTGGCCAGTATTTCAGCAGAGGTTGACACCAATTGAGACGTTTCATGGATCTCACCGATCAAAGCCTTCATTCCCTTGATCATCTTATTAAAGCTGTCACTAAGATGTCCCAGCTCATTTTTGGATTGATAATTGCTGTTGACGGTCAAATCTCCGTTTGATGCCTGCTCCATCAGCTTCATAATATTTTTTATTGGTCTTGTAATGCCATTGGAAACAAAATGGGTTGCTGCCAGAACAGCCAGCATAAGTACCACAATAATCCCGATATTTCGAGTCTGTACATTTCTAACAAAAGCCATGGCATCGGCCTTTTTCTGTACGGTGATAACAGCCCAGGAGTCTGATTTTCCGGGAAGAGAAATCGGCTGATAGGCACTGACAACCACATCGCCGTTATTATCGGTATATTCTGTAACGCCAGATTCACCACTTAATACTTTTCCAACAGCCTCCTTCAATTTATCTGGCACTTGAATATCCTGCTGTTCTGTTTTTTGATTTCCGCTTTCATCTTTTACCACATTGCCGGCTGCATCCTTAACCAACACAGTCTTTTGCAGGGTCTGATAGTTATAGATTTCCTGTACCTGGGTCTTATCCGGATGGGCAACAACAACGCCCTCCCCATCTATAACATATATGTATTGCTTATCTCCCATACTGAATTTCTCTACCATTTCCTGTAGTGTATTCAGCTTTATATCTGATCCCATAACACCTACAAGATTTTTACTATCATCATAGATCGGCAGGATTACAGATGTAACAGGCACATTTCCTGATAAAGAATAATAGGACTTGCTGACAAAGGGCTGCTTGTCCTCCATAATTTGCTTAAACCACCATCTGCCGGATCTATCTCCTAGAGACCCCGCAGATCTGGCAGTCTGCATACCATCAGTCCCTTGAATGAAGAACAAATCAAAATATGGATGCTTTCCTATGGTCGTTACAACCGCCTTTGTTTGTCGTTCCGGTTCAAAGCTCACAACATCGCTGTTGGATGCCAGCTCATCTGTGATATAGTAGGCTTTTTCCATGAACAATCGGATATTGTTCTCCATGGCGCTGGCTAACATCATATTATTTTCTTCAATTTGTTTTTCATAGTCAGAGGAGATGAAAATATACCCTAACACGTTTGATACTACAAAAGGAATGAGAACAAATAATACCATGATAATCATTAACTTATTTTTTAAACTTCTCACTTCTTCAACTCCCTTCATGATTGTTTTCTTCTGTTGAAACCGTTTGCCCACATGATAAATCACTAAATATATCGTCACTTTTCATCTTATTCTGCAGAAATATGTCGCAATCCTCTAAAATAAAAAAATTATTCATAAAAAAAGACTCCAAATATTTCCTCAACCGGATATTTGTGTCTTTTTAAGTATTTTTGCGTATTTTCAAGTATTTTCAATGTATTCGTTCAATTTTTCAAATTATTCTTTATTACCCCTAACTTTCATAAATTGTTTCGTCTCCTCCATTTCAGGCAATGATGCTATGGCACCCTTTTTGGTTGTCGTTATGGCAGCAACGATGTTGGCAAATACAAGGATTTCTCTAGCCTTCTCCTTTGTCAAATCGGTAATACGCATATCTTCCACAGACATTTTATATAAAAAGGCCCCAATGAAAGCATCTCCGGCCCCCGTTGTATCCACGACATTCACCGCCAGTCCTTCTACAGATGTATGGAAGGATTTTGTATATATTTCTGCACCTTTTGACCCCTTCGTGTAGATAATAATTTCAACATCTCCAACAAACAAGGATTGTACTGCTTCTTTTTCATCTCTAATGCCCGTAATAAATTCTAGCTCTTCGTCGCTGATTTTCAAAATATTACTCATGGGAACAAAATCCAGGATCGTCTTTCTACATGCATCCTTACTGTCCCATAAAAACAGCCTAACATTAGGATCAAAGCTGACCATACCGCCTTTTTCTTTGATACCGTAAATCGCTTCAATATGGGCATACTTTACAGGGGCTTCAATTAAATCTACGGAACCAAAATGAAGGATATCTTCCCCTTTAAACCATTCCTTACGGATCTCATCTTTTGATAGCAGCATATCTGCACTGGGATTCCTATAAAACATAAAATCCCTATTCCCATCTGCCTTTAATGTTACAAATGCCAAGGCCGTGTTGGCCTCATGGGTTCTCATGATATATCTAGTATCAACACCTACGCCCCTCAACGTGTCTACTAAAGCATCGCCGAAGGCATCGGTACCTAGTTTTCCTATAAAGGCACTGTTTCCCCCTAGCTTCGCCACAGCACACGCCACATTGGCAGGGGCACCTCCCGGGGCTTTGTAGAATGCAGTAACATCCTTCAATCCAATACCTTTTTCATTGGGAATAAAATCGATGAGTGCTTCTCCCATCGTATATACCGTTGACAAATCCAACACCCCCATCCACGCTCTCACTATTTCATAGATACTTTCCTTTTTTTGTTCCCCTTCTGTTTACTTAATCGACCCTTGCATAACACCCTTAATGATATGCTTTTGTGTAAATATATATACCACGATTACCGGGATAATTGTCATCATCAACCCTGCCATTAAAAGTCCGTAATCCACCGTGTATGTACCAAAGAAATAATAGGTTGACAATGGCAGCGTTCTTTCAGAAGGTGTCATTAACACGAGACTTGGCAGTAAGAAATCATTCCAAATCCAAAGTACATTTAAGATAACGATTGTCATGGTTGTGGGCTTTAGCAGAGGAAACACGACTCTAAAAAATGCCTGAATCCTTGTACATCCATCAATCATAGCCGCCTCTTCTAACTCCAACGGGATACTTTTAATAAATCCATGGTATATAAATACCGCCAAAGCAGTTCCGAAGCCCATATACATATAGATAAGTGCCCATTTGTTGTTTAGCATCCCTATGGAACCATAGATCTTCACCAATGGTATCATAATGGCTTGAAAAGGTATAATCATTGAAGAAACCATAATAATAAACAAAACCTGATTAACCTTCCCCTTGAATCTTACGATGGCATAGGCCATCATGGAAGAAAAAAGTGTGATAAGAACGACACTGCAAACGGTTACGATAAAGGAATTCATAAATGCTTTGGAAAATTGCATCCTTTTGAACGCATTGATATAGTTTAGCGTATTTAATCCCCCGGGTAATGCAATTGGATTGGAGATAAATTCTTGCGTTGTCTTAAATGAATTGATTAGTACAAGGAAAAATGGGGCAACGTACAGTAAAAATGTAATAAATAGAGCCCCCATTTTTGCAAAGCTTAAGGTACTGATTTTTTTGCTCATTATGCCTCCACCTCCAGCTTTTTCGTAAAGTACACCTGGGTTACCGTTACAATAGCAACCATTAAGAATAGGAAAAACGCTTCCGCCTGTCCTATCCCATACTGTTGAGATAGAAATGCCTTTCTGTAAACCTGCATGGCAATTAATTGGGTACTATTGAAGGGCCCTCCTCCCGTCAGGGAAAGATTTACATCATATACCATAAAGGCCCTCTGTAAAGACAAAAACACACAAATAACAAAGGATGGCACCATCAAAGGAAGTATGATGCTTCTTAACCTTACGAAGCCGTTTGCACCATCGATGCTGGCCGCCTCCAGAACATCCTTGGGTACATTCATAAATCCTGCAATATAAATAACCATCATATATCCGGAATACTGCCAAACGGTAACGATCACCAGGGCCCAAAAAGCTTTTTCCGGTGTTCCCAGCCATGAAGTCATCAATGGTTCGATATTAAAATTCTTGCCTATATACACCAGTACATTACTAAAAATAAAATGCCAAAGAAAACCTAGAATGATTCCTCCAATAAGATTTGGCGTAAAAAAACCTGCCCTTAAAAAAGTCTGCCCTTTAACACCGCTGGTCAAGGCATAGGCCAAAAGGAAAGCAATCACATTTATAAAAACAACACTAAAAAATACGTATTTCATTGTTAAAAACATAGAATCCCAGAATGCCTTGTCAGCAAAAACTGCCCGGTAATTCCCTGCACCGACGAAGGCATAAGCTTTGGATATGCCATCCCAATTGGTAAAGGTCAGGTATATTCCAAACAGAAAGGGAAGAATAATCACTGTAAAGAATACAACGGTCGATGGTCCTGTAAAAAACAAGTTTGTTTTTATATTATTAAATAATCGTTTTCTTTTCTGCATTTCGATACTCCTTCTATAGATAAGATACCATAGGAAACGGATTGTACGACTTGTATTGTACACTGTACAATCCGTTGTCTATGTATCAAATTCCCTTAACCCATTGCCTCCAATTTACTATTGTACACTCTTCCAGTATTCTTGTATTTCATTGAATAATCCTTTACGGTCTGTATGGTCAGATAGATATTTTTGCATGGATGCACCTACCTTAGCCCAATGGTCAGAAGGAAGGGTTGCCATAAATTGAAGTGTTTGTCCGTTGGATAAATATTGCTTTATTGACTTGCCTAGTGGATCTGCCGGCTCTAATGTTATATTATTAAATGCCGGAATAATGTTTGCTTTTGTTACAAGTACTTCCTGACCTGATTTTTCATATACTAGCCAATTAAGGAATTTCTTTGCCGCATCCTGCTGTTCTTGACTGTTTTGCTCTATATCTAAACCAACGAACTTTGTTACACCTGCAACGATTCCTGCATTACCATAATCATCTGCATTGTTACTAATCGGCACAGGTAGGAAACCGTATGCCCCATTGGCCGTATCAAAGCTTTGGATATTTGGCCATGCCCAGTTACCCATAAACCAGAATCCTACCGTTCCTTTTCCTAGAACCTCCGGACCTTTTTCATATGTGCCTGATAGGGGATCATTTTTATCCAAGTTATACTTCTTCATAACATCAAAAGTATCTATTAAGCCATTAAACACTGCATTGCCTGCTAAATCAACACTTCCCGCTCTTAGATCTTGTATGAATTTTGCTACTTCTGCTGGATCTTTGGATTGATCGGCATAAGCGATAGCCAGGTAATGTGCTCCTAATGACCAATCCATCGGAGAAACGACTAACGGTGCAGCACCAGCGGTTTCTACCTTTTTGAATGCTTCTTCAAGATCCTTTGTTGTTTTGATAGAAGCTGGATCAAAGCTTCCACCAAACGCTTTGTCTAAAACAGCTTTATTATAGATGAAGCCATAGCCTTCAACGGTAAGGGGGAAGGCAACCAGTTTTCCATCGATGGTTGCATCATTCAGGGTTCTCTCTGCTGCATCCCCAACCCATTTTTCCCCGGAAAGGTCTCCAAATTTCTCTTTTAGCTTCGGCAAATCTCCACCATCCAGTACAGCCAGGGTTGGTGCATTACCTGAAGCGTACATGGATGACACTCTCTCAAAAGGAGACTGTCCAGCTGGACAAGCAATAACCTCTAGCGTAATCCCAGGGTTTTCTTGAGCAAATGTAATGGCTGCTTCCTCTAATTGTGCTTGAATTTCTGCTTTTGAATTTAACAGCGTGATTTTAACTTCCTTTGCCTCTTGCTGTCCATCAGCTGGTTGTTCACTGGAAGTCCCCTGCTTCGAACCTCCACAACCTGCTAACATAGAGATAATAAGTGCCAGTACAACAAACAAAGACATCAACTTGCTTTTTTTCATTTTTTTCCCTCCACTCTTTTTTATTTGGATAACGTTTTTCCTCACCATATGATGACCTTAAATAAATTATAGTATGTTCTCATGCCATATGTCAACCGTTTGACATATGGCATGAGAGATTTTTTTGATAATTCTCACAACATATTATTTATGCTATATAGACCTGCAGATTATTTATATTTCAGTATATTTCCCAGCTTCTACATCAAAATACGTTATCGTATACTGATGGGTTTTTAAATCTGCTTTCAATACAGCTTCGTACGTATCTTTCTTCCAAGAAATCATCAGTAACTGTTCTTGCTCTGTGTCATGTATCTCATACGCCCCATCAAAAGCAGGATACGTATTCCTAAACCGCATAAGATCAAACAGTTTTTTTAGTACGGGTCTCTGGAGATTCTCCTCGATTTCTCCTTTGGTGTAATAATGACGATTGATATTTCTTCCAACCTTTGTAGCCTCAAGAAGTTCGATGTCATTTTCACCCGCCAGGAGTCCTACATAGTACACCTGGGGAATTCCAGGAGCAAAAAATTGTATCGCCCTTGCTAATAGATAGGCATCATCATTATTTCCTAAAGCAGAATAGTACGTACAATTGATTTGATAAATATCCAGATTATTATAGGCTGTAGAGTTATAGATCTTTTTTACATTGGCTCCCTTTGAAAATAAATATTCCTTAGTCTGATCGATCTCTTCTTCACTAAGAAGGTCTCTGACATCTACAACACCAATGCCGTCATGGGTATCAAGGGTAGTAAACTGCTTCTTAGGACATTTTCTAAGCCAGTTGATTAACCGCTTATTTGAACCGCTGTAAAGTGTATATAAGAGGAGCATAGGCAGTGCAAAGTCATATACCCAATAATCCTTTTCTGCCAGCTTCATCTGAATCGAGTAATGCTCATGAATCTCCGGCAGTATTTCTACCCCTTGAGGCTCTAGAACAGATCGTGCATAGTCTAAAAGCTCCCATACCTCTGGCTCTACGAAAAAGCAAGTTGTTCCAAGCTTTTTAATAGCATAGGCAAAGGCATCCAATCTGATGACAGCACCGCATTTTTGAGCTAAAAACTCTAAAGAATCCTTTATAAAGGCTCTTGTGACAGCTGTAGTAACGTTTAAATCCACCTGCTCGCTGTCAAACGTACACCATATTTTCTCTGTTGTCCCATCTTCAAATTCCACATCAACATAAGGTGCTCTAGGTTTTCTTTTATAGATAAGATTAATCTCTTCTTGGCTGGGTTCTCCATTTGGCCAAAAATCCTTATACCTAATAAATAGATCAGCATAGGGTGATTGATCCTTGTTCTTTTCGAAGTCCTTGTAATACTTGGAGCTTCTGGATATATGATTGATCATAAAGTCAAACATCAAATAAAAATCTTCCCCTAAAGCTTCAATATCTTCCCATGAGCCAAGGCTTTCATCTACCTCCTCATAAGTAAGGGGGGCAAAGCCTCTGTCTGCAGATGACGGAAAGAAAGGGAGAATATGAACACCGCCTATAATACCTTTAAAATGTGTTGTTAGTATATCTCTCAATTCTTTTAAGTCTTTTCCCATGCTATCAGCATAAGTAATAAGCATGATTTCGTTTTTGATCGCCATTTTGTACACTCCTATTCCCTGTTCAGTCAACTTGTTGGTAGGTATCATTAATAGCATTATATAATCGATTCGTCATTTATGTCAATCGGTTGACATATTTTTTTTTTTTACTATTTCTTGACACAATAAAATGTAGGGCGCCCATTGGGCGTCCGCAGGAAATGCTGCCATTACGCCCGCTACGCCACGGGGACAGTTCCATCGTTTTCCCTTCGGTCCTTCGCTACGCTTCGGAAACGCTCGAACCGTCCCCATGACTTCGCTACAATTAACAATATTCCAGAAAAACAATCACAACACGCGCCCCTACAATTGCGCTATCCAGACGAGCTATTTAAAAAAGCAGTTCCCTTATAACAGTCTATGGTCTTGACAGACAGTTATAAGAAAGCTGCTTACTATGATTATTACAAAACCTACGTTGTTTGTCGTTCTATAAGGCTAACCGGCAGGATATTTTTCATCGGAACTTCCTGACCTTCTATTTGCTTATGGATTAGCTCTACAGCCAACCGGCTCATTTCTTCTATGGGCTGCTTTATGGTTGTAAGCTGGGGAATGGTCAAGGATGCCATTTTGGTATCATCATAACCCACCACCTTTACATCCTTCGGTACACTTTTGTCAAATTGATAGCAGGTCTTAACCGTATGTAGAGCCAATAGATCACTGGTGGCAAATACACCGTCAATATCGGGATGCTCCTTGAACAACTTTAAAATTAGTGCTTCATATTTATCAATATCAAAAACATTAATATCTGTTTGAATAATCACATGCTCGATACTGTTTTTATATATTTCAACGATAAATGCTTCATATCTTTTGTTAGCCAGTAGATTTAGATTTAAATTTCCACAGACATGGGCTATTTTTTTACACCCCTTCTTGATTAGTAAATCTGTGGCCAGTCTGCCGCCCTCAAAGTTATCCGACGAAATGAAAGGTATGGAATCCGATATACATCGGTCAAAGGTAACAATGGGCAGATTTAGATTAATGTATTCATCTACTTCTAAGGTATGACTTCCCATGATGATGCCTTCCACTTGGTGCCTCTTTAGCATGTTCACATATTCTTTTTCTTTTTTTCTATTAAGATGAGAATTGCATAATAATATCTTATATCCGTGATTATAGGCATAAGACTCTATATAATTGGTCAATTCACCGAAAAATGGATGGGAAACCGTGGGTATAATCAACCCTATAATATTTGATTTCCTTCGATACAATGAACGGGCAATTTCATTGGGCTGATAGTTTAGATCCTCCATGGCTTTATAAACCTTTTGTCTCGTTTTTTCACTAATATAACCTCTATTATTTAAAACGCGGGAGACTGTTGTCACCGTTACCCCTGATTTTTCCGCTACATCTTTGATGGTTGCCATATGTTCTCCCTCCTGTAAAAAATTATGTCAATCGTTTACATATATTCTTTATTTTATGACTTCTCTCCTCTATAGTCAATGTGTTCCAAAGAATTTTCACATATTAGTAATAATATACAGCATTCTCTATCTATATAAGTTGCAATAAAGTTGTTACAACTCTGTGTAAGATAGCACAGTCTGACGGTTCGTCTGGCACATGTGTTTTTTATGTGCCCGAGGAACTGTCCCCGTGGCATAGCGGATGTAACATATTTATTACAACCTATGTACCAAAGAAAAAAGCTGCTTCCATGCTGGAAATAGCTTCGCATTGACTCTATGGTGTCTATATCGGCTCAATTATTAGGGAATATAATCGCTTTTCTTACATTCGTTAAAAAAGGTAATGAATTTCTCTGCCAATACTGGATCAAATTGAGAGCCTGCACATCTTTCAATTTCTTTTAAGGCTTCCATGTGGGAAGTACTCTTTTTATACGTCTTTCCCGTAAACATTACATCGTAAGCATCCGCAATTGCTAACATCCTTGAATTATAGGGAATTGTCTCCCCCTTCAATTGATGAGGATAGCCATCTCCATCCCATCTTTCATGATGATGTAGTATATCTAGTGCAATACATTTAAGATGCTTTGTGCCCTTTGCTATAGAATAACCTGTGACAGGATGATTCTTTAGCATCGACCATTCTTCATATGTCAAATTTTCCTTTTTTTGCAGAATCTCTTGTGGCACTGCAAATTTACCAATATCATGATAAAGGGCCAACAACTCCAATTTAGCTACTTTTTCCTGTTCCAGCCTCAGACTTGCTGTCCAGATTTTTATCAGCATACTTACCCTTCGCGAGTGGCCTATGATCTCTTGTTTGATGTCATCTTGCATAGACATATAAATGTTTTGAAGTATGTTTATATCATAATAACCCTTATTAGAATAGAACACCCTATCACCCCTTTCATTTTGATAGTAAACGTTCTCCCATATATTATGGATCTCTCGTTTTGAAAACAAAAAAACCATAACATTCTTAATTGTCATGGTTGCAAAAAACGACACAGATACCTTCGTAACTTAGCAACCCGACTGTCGTAGTGATTTCACCTTAGACTCGTAGCTTTGCGTCCCTATCTTTCGGTAGGTTTGCCTTTTTTAAGCAGTAAAATATTAAATTTCATTTTGGTAAATTCGAAGAACTAACATAGGAAAAAAGAACTATGTTTTGTGTAAATTTTATTACGAATATACATTTTTGTCAACATTTGGATATCGTTTCCAGGTTAATATCTTCTCTTATCTCGAAATGTATCTTATTTGCTGTCAAAGAAAAAACTACTTCCTTGATGGAAGTAGCTCTATATTGTTTCTGCATTTTTCTTTGAGTTATTTACATGATGAATCAACATTTTTTCAGCTTCGTCCTTATCACGTTTCAATAAAGCATCTAAGATTGCCTTATGTTCTTCAAGTGTGCTCTCTAAACGACCTTCTGATGAGAGTGATTTTCTTCTGACTTTTTTCATATAGTACTGAAAATCCTTCAAAACCTGCTCAATGTACCGACTCTTAGTTGATTTATAAATGGTCTCATGGAATCTTGTATTTAACTCTGCAATCTTTTCAACATCCTTTTTGAAGGTATAAAATTCCATTAGCTCATAAATATCCTTCAAGCTGCTTAGATCTTCATCCGTCATTCTCTCCGCTGCCCAACGGGCTGCGATCCCTTCAATAGCAATCCTTAAGGTAAAGATATCCTGTAAATCTTGCAGAGACATGCTCTTAACAATAACACCTCTGTTCGGGATGTTTTCCACAAAACCTTCCAATTCCAACTGCTTCAGGGCTTCCCGGACAGGTGTACGGCTTACACCCAACTCATCTGCAAGTTTTGCTTCTACCAACTTTTCTCCATCACTGTATTTCCCGTTTAGAATATCTTCACGAAGTACCTTAAATATTTTCGATGTCAAGGACAAGCCTGCTACGTTGTCATCATTCAATAAATCCATTCCCATAACATCCTCCAAATCCTTCCATATTATCGTGCATAAATCACCTCGTTAAAAACTTGTAATACCTCTGTTAATTTTAGTTTATTATACACGTGTGAAAAAGTCAATGTATACAGGGATATGGATAATTATTAACATTGTACGCAGAAAATATTCTATAGGTTTACATATTCATCAAGAGGCTTGAAGCACACCTCTTCTTTGTTCTTTTTGATTTCTACAGCCGTTTTGAACACCCTCGCCGTATCAATGGAGGTAAAGACCGGGATTCTGTGCTCTATAGCCTTTCTTCTGATTTTAAACCCTTTACTTCCTTGATTGTTTCCTCGGGTAGGTGTATTGATCATCATATTGATAATCCCCTTAGAAATCAAGGTATGGACTTCATCCAGCGGAATTGTTTCACAGGAAACATTATTATTGTTGAGGAATTCTCCCGTTCCGTTAGAAGCATACAACTTAAACCCTAATGCTTTGTAGGACTTTATGATCTCCAATCCTTCTTCCTTGTCTACTTCCTTCAAGGATACATAGATGCCACCCTCCGTAGGGATTTTGATGCCAGAAGCACTAAAGCCTTTATAAATTGCCTTATTCAGGTCTGCATCCATTCCCAGAACTTCTCCTGTTGATTTCATCTCTGGACCCAGGTACATATCTACGTCGGTCAACTTTTCTCCTGAGAATACAGGGACTTTCACCGCATAGAAGTCTTTATTCTTCATGAGTCCTACACCGAAAGAAGAATCCTTCAGCTTCTTACCCAGCATGGCATCTACCGCCAGCTTCACCATAGGCACCCCTGTGATTTTGCTTAAAATCGGTACAGTTCTAGAAGCCCTTGGGTTTACTTCGATGACATAGACATCTTTCCCGTCAAATACGTACTGGATATTGACCAATCCCACCACATTTAACCCTTTTGTAATTTTTTCCGTGTACTTGACTAATGTATCAATCGTGTCTTGATTCAAGGTTACATAAGGATAAACGGTAATACTGTCACCGGAATGGACACCGGTTTTTTCCACATGTTCCATGATCCCAGGTATCAGTACATCAGTACCGTCAGCAATGGCATCTACCTCGATTTCTATACCCTTCACATATTTATCGATCAATACCGGATATTTTGTAGATACATTCACTGCCTCCATCATATAGTTCTCTAAAGCTGCCTCATCATAAACCACCTGCATCCCTCGGCCGCCGATGACATAGGATGGTCTCACAACCACAGGATATCCCAGATCTCCTACAATCTCTAAAGCTTCTTTTATGGATGTTACTGCACGACCTGTAGGTGTAGGTATCTCTAGCTTTTGCAAGAAGTCTCTAAATTTATCTCGATCCTCTGCAAGATCAATGGATTCATAGGAGGTTCCTAAAATATTGACCCCTCTTTCAGAGAGCTTTGGTGCCAGATTGACGGAGGTTTGCCCTCCAAACTGGAGGATTACCCCTTCCGGCTGTTCTCTTCTGACCACGTTCATGACATCATCAATATATAAGGATTCAAAATATAGTTTGTCTGCCGTATCGAAATCCGTGCTGACAGTCTCTGGGTTGTTATTGATAATGATAGACTCATATCCAGCTTCCTTGATGGCCCATACCCCATGGACACAGCAGTAGTCAAACTCAATGCCTTGTCCGATACGGATAGGACCGGAACCTATCACCACAATCTTTTTGTTGTCAGAAATCACATTTTCATCCTCTTCTTCATAGCAGGAATAGTAGTATGGCGTGGCTGCATCAAATTCCCCGCTGCATGTATCCACCATCTTAAAGACAGGATAGATACCGTGGGCCTTTCTAAATTCTTGGAGTTCCTCCCTAGCTACGCCTGTAAGATCCATAATCTCTCTATCGGTAAAGCCCATAGATTCTGCTTCGTAAAGGAGCTTTTCATCCATTGCTTGGCTTTGTAATTTCTTTTCCATTAATACAATATGATTGACGCCGTGTAAGAACCAAGGATCTATCTTTGTCAGCTCATGGAGTTCCTCCACAGTTATACCTCTTCTTAAGGCCTCTGCCAGCCCGAAGATTCTTTCATCGTCACAAAGATTTATTTTATGGAACAACTCATTCTTTGTCATTTCCATCAAGGAAAACATTCGAAGCCCCGTAAATTTTCCTTCCAAACAGGTTACTGACTTCAGTAAAGCACTTTCAAAGGTTCTACTAATAGCCATAACCTCTCCAGTGGCCTTCATCTGTGTCCCTAGGGTTCTTGTGGCACTGCGGAATTTATCAAAGGGCCATTTCGGGAACTTGACAACAATATAGTCTAGGGAAGGTTCAAAGCAGGCACTGGAGTTTTTGGTTACATAGTTTTTTAGTTCATCCAGGCTAAATCCAATGGCGATCTTGGCACTGATCTTTGCGATAGGATATCCCGCTGCCTTAGATGCCAAAGCACTGGAACGACTTACCCTAGGATTCACCTCTATAACAATATAATTGCTGCTTTTTGGATCTAAAGCAAACTGTATATTACATCCACCCTCAATCTTCAGACTTCTTATGATCTTTAAGGATGATTGTCTCAGCATCTGATATTCTTTATCTCTTAAAGTTTGGGACGGCGCAACAACGATACTATCTCCCGTGTGAACACCCACAGGGTCCATGTTCTCCATGTTACAAATAATGATGCAGTTATCTTTTCCGTCTCGGATTACCTCATATTCGATTTCCTTCCAGCCAGCCACGCTCTGCTCCAGCAGGATTTGGCCGATGGGACTGTTCTGAATCCCTCTTTCACATATGGTCAGCAGCTCATCCTCATTGCTGGCAATACCGCCACCTGTTCCTCCCAAGGTATAGGCAGGACGAATGATGACAGGATATCCACACTCTTGAACAAAATTTTTACATTCATCTAGATTCGTGGCAATGATACTCATGGGAACCGGCTCTCCGATTTCCAGCATCAATTCTTTAAATGCTTCACGGTCCTCTGCCTTTTTGATGGTATCACTATCTGTTCCTAACAGCTTCACGCCATATTTTTTAAGAACACCCTCTTCTTCCAGCTTCATGGCCAGATTCAGTCCAGTTTGACCGCCGAAGCCTGCCAATATACCATCAGGCTGCTCTTGGGCAATGATCTTTTCCAAGCTCTCTACATTCAACGGCTCGATATATACTTTATCTGCTACATTGGCATCTGTCATAATGGTTGCCGGGTTGCTGTTAACAAGAACCGTTTGGATGCCCTCTTCTTTTATGGCCTTGCAGGCTTGGGTTCCCGAATAATCAAATTCTGCGGCCTGACCGATGATAATGGGACCTGACCCGATGATCATGACTTTTTTTAAGGATTTATCTATAGGCATGGTGTATCCTCCTTCATATATGCTAAAAACTTCTCAAATAAGTAGGCAGAATCTGTTGGACCCGGAGCCCCTTCTGGGTGGAACTGCACCGAGTACACTGGCAGCTCCTTATGCTTCATACCTTCTACTGTTTGATCATTTAAGTTGGTATGGGTAATCACCATACCCTTTCCTTCCACACTCTTTGGGTCTACGGCAAAACCATGGTTTTGAGAGGTAATATAGGCTCTGTCTCGATCGATATCATAAACCCCATGGTTTCCACCTCGATGACCATACTTCATCTTATAGGTGTCTCCCCCTACAGCTAAAGCCAATATCTGATGACCCAAACAAATACCGAAAATCGGAATCTTGCCCATCAGCTGCTTAACGGTTTCGATGGCTTCTGTAGCCATTTTCGGATCTCCAGGGCCATTGCTCAGCAGAACCCCTTGAGGCTTGATCTCCATGATTTGTTCAAAGGTTGCATTGTGTGGAAATACAGTGATATCACAATCTCTATGCTTCAGATTATTGATAATATTTCCCTTGACGCCAAAATCCACCAAGGCTACTTTGCAGCCGTTTCCAGGTATATGGTAGACCTTCTCGGTACTAACATCCTTCATCCAGTCATCTTTTGTCTTAGCCTTCTTCAAATATGCTTCCAATTCTTCCATAGACAGTTCTTCGTTGGAGATGACACACTTTAGTGCCCCTTCATTTCTAATCTTTTTTGTAATACTTCGAGTATCTACATCACAGACCCCTACGATTCCCATACCCTCCAGCATTTCTTCAATAGTCTTTTCACTCATATAATTGGAAGGAGTTTTTGAGATGGATTTCACCACAAATCCCTGAGCATGTATCTTAGAAGATTCAGACTCCACAGGATTGACGCCATAATTTCCTATCAATGGATACGTCATGGTAATAATCTGTCCTGCATAGGAAGGATCTGTTAAAATCTCCTGATACCCTGTTATCGACGTATTAAATACTAACTCCCCTACGGATGTTCCCTTTTTTCCAAACCCTTTGCCCTTATATATCGTTCCATCTTCTAAGTACAAGATCCCTTTCATTTTCTTTACACCTCATTCATCATATTTATCTTATTTACAAAATGAAACAGAAAAGTCGATTCTTTTCTGTTTCTGTAGTTTAAACTATATGAATTTGAACAGCTCCTTCAAATTCTTTTCTCCGTCTACATCGCAGCCATAAGCTTGTGCTTTTTGATTAATAAGTATAGCGCCTTCTTGATTCCAGGAATCCTCTTGAACAGCCATTTTTATTAAATCTTTTCCTAACCCCATGCCAAACAATTTCTTCTTGCCTGCAATTCCCTTTAATTTATCTGCCACGTTCTCCATTTTATTGGCATCCATTTTTCCATTGGTAACGAAAACCCCATCACATTCCATAGCCTTAAGCTGATTGATGCTAAAATCTTCGTCAAATACACTTACACTGCAGTTCATATTAATAATATTCATTAGTTCTTCCTTCGTCATCCCTAGGTTGATAATAGCAACCTTTTTGATAGCAGGTGTTACATGGAAGCAGCCACCTTTACAATATTTTGATACCTCTTCCATATTCATTGCGTCAAACGCTTTTGCACTCATCATGTATGTCATCGCTATTCCTCCCTCTTCCTTGTTATATATTAATAATGTTTAATCATTCATTTTGTGTGCTTTTTTATAATTATACTCTCTAGCTAATATTTATTCAATAGTTTTTTAAAAAATTTTGCGTTTTTTCTTATATATTTTTTTAAAGTTTTACTGCTATTAGTTTATTATTCCTTGTACTACGAAGATTTATAACATGTAACATTTGTGAAAACATGGCACTATCATGGAAAGCCATGTATATGTATATGCTTAATAATTATGCTTTTTCCCACAAACAGTATTTCACTATACCTCGTTATTTTTATTCATTATTTCTGTATATTTATTCCGTTTTATGCTTCTAACATAAAAAAACCTGCAGTCAGAGACGGCAGGTCGGTTTGTATACGACAAAGATAGATATACCTATGGCAATATATCCTTCACAACATCCTTTTCAGCCTCTCTGGACCAATTTAAAGGTACTATTTAGTTTCACTGTATCATATCATGCTGTATATTTATTTGTCAATACTTATTTATATGAATTTTTAAGTAATGCTGTTATTCCACGATAATATTAAGTAAGCTTAACAAACTTCCTTTACCAAAAAGTTTATTCAACATAAAACAACGTCCCTTCATAACAAGACCGCTGCTCCGATTCTAGAATTTAATCCAACTCCTTATTGCCGCGGATTTGTTCAACTATACTATCTCTAATTTTATCATTATCAGCAACAGGCATATGCTTCGTATTATAATACGCAATCACATCCACGATTTTCACGTCAAGCTCAGAAAGGGCCTTCACTATTCCGGTTACGGCATAACCCATACATTCCTCAGTCTTACCGGCACAGACACCGACAACAATTGCTTTTTTCCCTGGCGAAAGGCGGCTTTTCCACATGTTTTCGCTATAATCATTTAGACAGAATGTCCTGTCTAGCAAGGCTTTCATCTGCGCTGTCATATTGTAATTGTATGAGGGTGAAGCGAAAATATATCCGTCTGCCACTTTCATATGCTCTATAATTTTTGTTACATCATCCTGAATATTACAAGCACCTGTTTTTATGCAATACTCGCATCCTGAACAGGTTGAAATATTACTGCTGTTTAAAAAGTATTTTTCTACCTCAATATTTTTCTCCTTTAATCCTTCGATAACATAATCTGTTAGTAATTCCGTATTTTTGCCCTTTCTGGGGCTGCCAATCATGGCAATCCATTTTTTTCTCATACACTCACTCCTATAAATGTCCGTTCCTTAAATACTTATATCATATTCCATCCTTTTCGCTGTAAAGCTTGCCACCTCTTTACTTAATAGCTTACGAATAATATGAAAGGACATATTTATCCCAATTTAAAAGCCTATCATCATTATTCATTCTACATTTTTCCAATAATCCCTTCCTTTTCTATTTTCCCCCCCTCTATCCAAGAGATAAATAGATTGTTTTATTCTCTACCTCTCTGTTTTCTCCGCAATAAAGCCAAAAATAAAAAACAAGCCACCACCCGTTTTTATGGATAGCAGCTTGGTTTTCTCACTCAGTACTTATATTTCTTGAAAAACCTCACCTAAAATAGCGATCGCTTGATCAATTTCTTCTTTTGTTACATTTAATGGCGGTAAAATTCTTACCACGTTTTCTCCAGCGCCTACTAACAACAGTCCTTTTTCAAAGGCTTTGTTCACCACTTTCTTCGTTTCAATGGATAACTTGATACCCAGCATCAATCCCATGCCTTGAACACCCTCGATGCCTTCGTATTTATTTTTCAATTCTTCTATTTTTCCAGTCAAATACTGCCCCGTCTCCGTTACACCTTTGATAACACCGCCATCGATCAATTCTTCCAATACTGCTAAACCTACTGCACAAGCCAAAGGATTGCCGCCGAAGGTACAACCGTGATCTCCCGGTGCATAGGCTGACGCTGCTTTTTCTGTGGCCAGAGTCGCCCCAATAGGGAAACCGCCTCCTAGCCCTTTTGCCATACTGATCACATCCGGAATAACGCCGAAATTCTGATAGGCAAAAAGCTCCCCGGTTCTTCCAATACCACACTGGACTTCATCAAACAGTAAGAGGGCATCATAGGCATCACACAGTGCTCTTACTTCTTGTAAAAAGCTCTTTTCTACAGGGACAATTCCCCCTTCTCCTTGCACAGGCTCCAGAATGATACCACAGACATTTTCATTCATCTTGCTTTTTAAATCTTCAATATCGTTAAATTTAACGGAGGTTACACCCTTCATGAGAGGCATAAAGGCTTTTTGGTATTTTTGTTGTCCCGTAACGGCAAGAGCACCCATGCTTCTTCCATGAAAAGAGTTATCCATGTACAGTATTTCTGTCTTGTTTTCGTGGCCATTGGTCTTTCCGTATTTTCTTGCCAGCTTTAGGGCTGTTTCCACCGCTTCTGTACCGCTGTTGCAGAAGAACACTCTTTGATGATCCGTATGATCCGCCAGCTTTTTGGCTAAAGCCAGCTGCTTTGTATTCCAATATAGATTGGACACATGGATCAACTGCTGACTTTGTTCAGCCAAAGTCTTTGCAATAATCGGATGACTATGCCCCAAACAATTCACCGCCACGCCGGACACAAAATCCAAATACTCTTTTCCATTAACATCATAAACCTTTGTTCCTAAACCTTTTTCAAAAACAACATCAAATCTTCCGTAGGTATTCATAAGATTTTCTTTACTCATCATTTATCCCCCTATCACCATAGTTCCGATTCCACTATCTGTAAAAATCTCTAACAATAAGCTGTGCTCTTTCCGTCCATCAATTAAATGTATATTTTTCGTCCCCTTCTCTAGAGCCTCCATACAGCACTCCATTTTGGGAATCATGCCTCCATTGATCATTCCTGTACGAATACTTTCCACAATTTCTTTAACGGTTATGCTGGATATAAAGGTAGACGGTTCATTGATATCCTTATACAAACCCTTTACATCGGATAAAAGAATCAGCTTTTCTGCCTGCAGACTAGCACTAACGGCAGCCGCCACATAATCCGCATTGATGTTATAGATATTTCCCTCCTGGTCACAGCCTACCGGAGAAATAACCGGCAGGTATCCTTTTTCCAAGAGATCTTCTAACAATTTACTGTTAACGGAAACCACTTCACCCACATAGCCGATATCGATCATCTCATCTCCGTCATATAAATACTTTTTCTTTGCCTCAATTAAATTGCTATCTCTTCCGCTGATCCCTAAAGCACTGATACCATGTTGGCATAGGCAGCCGGTGATTTCCTTGTTCACCTGTCCCGATAGGATCATCTCTACAGCTTCCATGGTTTTTTTGTCTGTAATCCTTAACCCTTTGACAAATTCTGTTTCGATATTGAGTTTGGACAACAAGTCTGATATATTGGGTCCGCCGCCGTGGACAATGACAATATTGATGCCCACCAACTTCAACAACACCACATCTTCAATAAAGGCGTTTCTTGCCTCTTCACTTTTCATAATACTTCCTCCGTATTTAATAACGAAGGTTTTTCCGCGAAACTTCTTAATATATGGCAGCGCCTCTATAAGAACGGCTGTTTTTTCCCCACACATTCGCTTCCCCTACCTTTACATGTTTGATATATAATTAATAATTATACTTGTTGTTTTATATTTATTCAATATTTTTTCAAAATATTTTTGGATTTTTCTTGTATGTTTATTTATATTTTTGTATAATTATTTTTAACATTACGCATGAACGAGGTGGTTATATGATTAAAGTAGGTGTGATTGGTTCTACAGGTTATGCAGGCCAACAATTGGTTTGGCTTTTAAATAGACACAGGCAGGTCCACATTGTCTTTTTATCTTCTCATAATAATACAGACATGTCATTCTCTGAGGTTTATCCTCAATATGTAGATTTTATTCACAACAATTGCATAGATATTCATTCCGCAGAAGAACTACTACCCGAGATCGATGCCCTATTTATTGCCCTCCCCCACGGAAAAGCCTTTGATATAACAGCAAAGGCCCTGGCTTTAGGGGTTAAAGTCATTGATTTGGGAGCAGATTTCCGCATAAAGCATGCTGATATCTATCAACAGTGGTATAACGTGGAACACACAGCTGCGGATTTATTAGACAGTGCTGTTTATGGTTTACCGGAACTCCACAGAGATGCCATCAAAAAAGCAGACCTCATTGCCAATCCAGGCTGCTATCCCACTGCCAGTATTTTAGCCCTGGTACCACTATTAAAAGAAAGTCTGATTGACCCGACTTCCATCATTATTGATGCAAAGTCCGGCGTCTCAGGTGCAGGCAGATCATTGAACCTGGCAACACTTTATACAGAATGTAATGAATCCATCAAGGCATACGGTATAGCGAGTCATCGACACACCCCTGAAATTGAACAGGAGCTTTCCCTTATAGGCAAACAGGATATTACCCTCTCCTTCACCCCACATTTGACGCCTATGAACAGAGGAATTTTAGCAACCTGCTATGCCAATGTAAAGGAAAGTATGGATACGGAAGCGTTATATAAGGTTTATCAAGACTTTTATCACGACGAGTTTTTTGTGAAAGTCGTACAAAGCGTGCCAGAGACTCGTTACGTAAAGGGTACAAACTTTTGCCATATCGGATTGAAGGCTGATCCAAGAACAGGCAGGGTGATTGTGGTTTCTGCCATCGATAACCTGATCAAAGGGGCTGCCGGTCAAGCGCTGCAAAATATGAACCTGTTGTTTGGGATAGATGAGACAGAGGGCTTGGAGTTACTGGCCATGGTACCGTGATGAAAAGTTAGCGGTTGGCCGTTAGCCGTATATATGTCATACTTTAGGGCAAAGAATATTAAAATAAAGAACATTAAAATGTTATTATAGAATGGATATGAAAGGATGATTATGATGAAAATATTGGATAGCAACACACCCATTAAAGTATCCGGTTTTAAATCAATCGGTATACACAGCGGTATCAAAAAGAACGGAAATAAGGATTTATGTATTATATACAGTGAAAAGCCCGCTGTCGCAGCGGCTACCTTTACGAGAAATACAGTAAAAGCCGCACCTCTTTTATTAAATATGGAAACCATCCAGAATCAAAACACCCAGGCTATCGTGGTGAACAGCGGTAATGCCAATGCCTGTACGGGTCAAGAGGGCATTGAAAACGCCAAGGCCATGGCAAAAGCTGTGGCTGACAACTTAGGCTTAAAACAAGAGGAAGTCATGGTAGGGTCCACAGGCATCATTGGTGTACCTATGCCCATGAATGTTGTAATCCCTGGCATTAAAGCAGCTTGCGGATTATTATCAACCGACGGTTGGAACGCTACTGCTGAAGCTATTATGACAACAGACTCTTTCTCTAAGAAAATTGCTGTAGAGATAACCATAGATGACAAACCTGTTATCATAGCCGGTATTGCCAAAGGCTCCGGTATGATTCACCCAAATATGGGTACCATGTTAGGCTATGTTGTTTCAAATGTCAATATTTCAAAAGCTCTGCTAACCAAAGCTCTTAAAGAAAGCGTCGATGATACCTACAATATGGTTTCCATTGATGGAGATACCAGCACCAATGATATGGTCATTACGTTAGCCAATGGTACGGCAGGAAATAAAATCATTGATGAGATGAACGAAGACTACGATACCTTTAAAAAGGCCCTTGATTATGTAAATCAGACCCTGGCAAAATTGATTGCTCAGGATGGAGAAGGGGCTACAAAGCTTATTGAGATAACCCTATATAATGCAAGAACCCACGAGGATGCAAAGAAATGTGCAAAATCTGTGATCTCCTCTAATCTGGTAAAATCCGCCTTCTTTGGCAGCGATGCCAATTGGGGAAGAATCATGTGTGCACTAGGCTACTCCCAAGGCAACTTTACACCGGATAAGATCGACATCTTCTTCAAGAATGAAATAGGTACCGTTCAACTGGTAAAAGACGGAGCCGGTATCCCTTTTAGCGAGGAATTGGCGAAAGACATCTTAGACCAGAAATATGTCAATATCTACATCGATATGAAAGATGGAGACTGCCACGCAACAGCCTGGGGATGCGATCTAAGCTATGACTACATCAAAATAAACGGATCTTACAGAACATGATGAAAACCACCCAAGCAGGGTGGTTTTTCATATTTAAATTGAGTCTGACATCACACCCATAAAATTTATCTCTTACGACAAGTTTTTACAAATTTTTTAACCAAAATGCGTTATTAATAGATTAGTAGACCATTTAATCATCACAGGGGGAAAGAAAATGAAGGAGCTCATCTTAGAAGAAGAAGCCAGTCAAAAAGAAGGGCTTCAATATCTTTTATATAAAACCTATTATAAAGATGTGTTTAGGACGGCATACTATATCGTCAAAGATAAAGAAACAGCTAAAGAAATAACCCACGAAGCTTATCTCAGATCCTTTCAAAGACTTCATACTTTAAAAGATATGGATAAATTTAAAGCATGGATCTGCACTATTGCTGCTAATTTGTCTAAAGATTATATCGAAAAATATAGTAGAATAAATATTGTAGAAGATGTTGAAACTTTATATCCTTTCACTAGCAGCGCTGAAGATATCGTAATAGAGCAAATATGGAAAAAAGAAGTCATCAATAAAGTGAGAAATCTATTAGATGAAATTGACCCTGCTTCAAAAGAAATACTTGTACTCAGATATTATCATCAGTTATCCTATGAAATGATTTCAAGCCAGCTATCTTTAAAACTCGGCACCGTCAAAGCCAATATCCATCGTGCTAAATCCAAAATATCTAATTTGTTAAAAAAAGAAGGTGATATCCATGGAAACTAGACCAAAAGACAACATCGACATACTCATTGAAAATCTGATACATGAAGACATGGAGCAAATAGATATTTCCGATGAAGAAATTGAAATGGAATGGCATAAGCTTCAACATACCTTAAACCATAGGAAAACAAGCAAGAAGAAAACCTATAAAAAAGTCGCTGCTATCGCAGCAAGTACGATTATCTGCTTAGGCTTGATTAGCGTTATTACCGACCACTCAATCATCGCTAGAAGAACGAATACAACAACAAGCACCATAGAACAACATGAAGAAAAGACAGTGATTCGCAGCAGTTCTTCTATGAATCAGGAACAAACGAATCCGGGAGTTGACGATACGGATAACACCATGATCATGTCCATCGAAGATGCAAGAGAGTTTGTAAATTTTCATTTTAAAGAACTGCCCTTTACCCTGGAAAACGCCGTGATCACTGCACCAGGAGAGGATATTTATATCGTTGAATTGAACTATATAAACGAGAAGGGAAAAATACGGCTAAGTCAATTTTTAGAGGGGATTGAATCTAAAAGGGCTATCGGCATACCAAAAGATAGTACAGTCGAAACTTTTGTTTTGAATAATATTGAATGTCTTTTTATAAAAATCGGTCAGATAAAAGGAAAAACTCTATGGTCATCCCAAGGTATAAGTTTTTCATTAGATGTAAAATATGATATCTCCAAGGAAGAAATGATAGAAATGATAAAAACAATAAAGTAAATCCTCTTCTCCGAGTGCAGATAAACCCGTACTGCATATTAGATTACAGCACGGGTTTTCATCATATTTTTATGTTTTGGGATAAATAGTTTTAATTTGCACTAATGATTTCGGAATAAGCTGTTTGTGTTTCTATTTTGGAGCCATTAGTAACCTTATGAACTGAGTAAACTCTATACTTATATCCTGTAGATACCCCATACACTTTGCTTGTACTAACATAATCTGTGCCACCCAAGCTCTTATCAAAGCTATAGATAGTCACCCATTTTTTTGTAGAAGAATTATACTGCTGTAAAGCTACATTTACATAAATTTTATCTGCTTCATTTCTACTCTCTGTATATCCTTTAACCAGAAACACACCGCTTCCTCTATAATTAATTTCACCTCCCCAATCACTCAGATATTGTAGCGATTCCATCAATTTGTAAATGGTAGTATCCCCTTTCTTAAAGGATTCTACATCATTACTTTTCGCACTCGCCACCCCCGTTAGTGATATACAAAGGATAAAACTTACCAAAATTGATACAATTTTTTTCATTTTCTAAAGCCCCCTTTTTATTTTGTATAAACTAAGACCCCCCAAGACCAAAAAAGTTGCAAAAAATTTCTATTTTTTTGCAACAAAATGGAAACTCGGCAGTCTTTATTTATGAATGATCACTAAACAAAGATATAAAGATATGTAGTATTTTAGGTTTTAACCTGAGTTCCCGAAATGTATAACAAGGAATCCTCAAACCCATTGAAAACACCGAGTTTCTGCTCTCGTTATAAATAGCAATGTGTAACGATGATATCTAATACCGTAAATCGTCAAACCATTGATTTTTCTGGATTTTGAATTTTACATCGTTACACTTTGCGGGAACTTAGGTTTTAAATAACTTGCTCAATATACTATGAGTATGGAAAAAAGGAGTGATTTGATGAAATATCCACGTCCACCTAACAAGTAAAATGTGAGCTTTCCAAATAAAAGAGATACTCCAACGTTAATTTTTTACTTCGTACACTTGCTTTGATTTTTATTCTAGAAAAATTTTAAAAACCCCAAGGAGGTTAATATGAAAAGAAAACTATCTATTTTTTTAGTCGTTGCGACACTATTCACAACTTGTTTTGCGAGTGCCGAAACAAACAATGACGGTATTAAAAGTCAAGATTACACCTATTCAATTGATGGCGAAAAAGCATCTTACAAAATCACAGATAATGAAGATAAAAGAATCGTCACATTGTCCTCTAAAAATAAAACCGATTCAACTGTAGTACTCAATAAGTCTACTGGGGAAATAAGCCTAGACGGTGAAGTAATCGCTCATGTTGAAAGCGCCGATGAGAACAGCAAAAAAATTTCAACCGATTCAACTTACAGTATAGCATCTGGTACTTCATGGTCTTCAACTCCTTTTTATGGTAAAAGTTCTGATTATACAAAGTACCTTGGCAAGTACAGAAATAATGTAGCGCTTAGTGAAGCAGCGATCAATGGGGGAAGAGCCGTAGTCATCGCTGTTTTAATTGCCGCCTGCGGAATAACTGGCTGGACTGGTGGATTGATCTTTTCAATTGTCGCCAATGAAATTATTAGTCGAGCTTTACCTTACGTATATTATGAAAACAAAAAATATCAACATAAGTCTTTACCTGGCTACTGGAAAAATAATTTCCAATATTATCGGAACAGTGATTTCACAAGCCCAATTGGAGATAACACTGTCGTATATAGTACGAGTTGGTAATCTACATGATAATAGTTACTTCGATTTTATTATTGCTTTTCACTGTATTTTTTTTGGTTCGTTATCAGTGGCAAGTAAAAGGCATACGTTTGATTATTGTCATTGGCCTAGGGATAATTATTTCACATGTTATTAAGATTTTAGTTTCAAATACAATAACTTTTTCTGATCCTGCTAGTTTCCCCATAAATACAATAAGCAGCATTGCTGCTTTAATGAATATTAGCGCTTTTCTAATATTGTGGAATAAAGAAAAAAAAGTCAATAAATCTTCATATATGTATCTATTATTTGCACTAGTGCTATTATTCATTTCATGGTAGCTATATTGAGAAACAAAGGTAAGAACAAATTGTGTAGTCACGCGCCAATTTTTATTAATTGGCTCTCTTTTTTAAGCATTAAATAAATAATTATTCGAATAACCAAATCGACACTAGTATCGGGTGTCGATTTGGTTTCTTTGTATATAGTAGAATATCTCCATAAAAACGCAAGGTAAAAGTGGGGTGAATGGTCTATGGTAAAAAGAAATATTAAGGAAAAATGGGTATTAAGGATTATTATTGTTATTACTATATTATTTGGAATCTATTATATAGGGATCATACATTCTGCATATATTACAGAGATTGAAAAAATTCCTAAGAATACTAGTTTTTTTTTTCAGATAAATGTTAAAAACCAACCTATGATTTGTTCAGAGAAAATTTATAACAACATAAAAAAGGGTAACAAATATGTTATAATATATAAATATCACAGATTATTTCCAAAATTAGTTTTTGTAAAACAAATAGAGGCCTATAAGGAATGAATATAAACATTGATATTACTATCACACAAGGTGATTGGATGAATTATATCGACTGGACAAATACAAAAACCTATGTAGCTATTTTCCTAATTATCTGTCAACTATGCATAATTTTGATTTTTCTCCGAATGCTTTATAATCTAATCAAGGCACCCATCGAAACCGTTCCTGCAACACTAATATCGAAAAAAATATTGATGAAAGCTCATAGTAGAGCAGGCGGCATCTATGCATTATATGTACTTACCTTTCAGCTGGAAAATGGTGAAATAAAAGAGCTTCTTGCAAAACCACATGAATACGCCGTCTTCTTGGAGGATAATTACGGGCTATTAAGCTATAAAAATACTAATTTCAAAGGCTTTTATATAGAAAAAGTAAATATATCTAACTAAACTTGAATAGTTAGATATAACTGTTCGAGAGGTTAAATGGCTCATGTTTATAAAAACACAAACCCCCTTGAATTAACGACTTTGAACTTTTCAAAATCATTAACAAGGGGGTTTACAGTAACCTCATCACTCAACTCAGGTGTTTTTATTTCTTATAGATACTTCTGCAATTTTTCACAAATCGCTTCCGTAATTTCATCTGTGGATGCCGTTCCTCCCAGATCTCTGGTCAGTACCTTTCCTTCCTCTAGTACTTCTTCAATAGCTTTCTTTACCGCATCTGCTGCCTTATACTCCTTGATGTGGGTCAACAGCATGGCTCCCGACAGAATACAGGCTATAGGGTTTGCCATATTTTTTCCTGCGATATCCGGTGCGCTGCCGTGGACGGCTTCAAATAAGGCCATCGTTTCGCCGATATTGGCTCCTGGCACTAGGCCAAGCCCGCCAACCAGTCCGGCTCCCAGGTCAGAAACAATATCGCCATATAGATTTGGCAGTAAAAGTACGTCATATTTCTGTGGATACATGACCAACTGCATGCACATGTTATCCACAATTACCTCTTCATAGTGGATATCTGGATATTTCTCCGCTACTTTCTGTGCACATCGGATAAATAATCCATCTGTTTTTTTCATGATGTTTGCCTTATGAACTGCTGTTACCTTTTTTCTGCCATTTTCTCTGGCATATTGGAAGGCGAACTCCGCAATTCTGGTAGAAGCTTTTTCCGTAATCACCTTGATGGATTCCGTTACACCCGGTGCCAGTTCATGCTCGATGCCTGCATATAAATCCTCTGTATTTTCCCTGAATACCACCAGGTCCACATTTTGAAAAGGCGTCTGAACTCCCGGCAGATTCTTTATGGGTCTTACATTGGCATATAAATCATATTTTTGTCTCAAGGTTACATTAATACTTTTAAAACCCTTGCCTACCGGTGTGGTAATAGGTCCTTTGATGACAATCTTATTTTTCTCAATACTTTCCATCAACGCTTCGGGAAGGTAGCTTCCTGTTTCCTTATAGGCTTCCTCTCCTCCGTTTACAATTTCCCAATCGATTTTCACACCTGTACTGTCCAGTACTTTTTTCGCTGCGAAGGCCACTTCCGGCCCGATACCGTCTCCCGGTATCAATGTTACCTTTACCATGATCTACACCCCCTAAGCTTCCTTTGCAAAGTTTAAGTAACCGCCTTTTATTAAAATATCCACATCCCGTTGAGATCCAGTGAACTTCAATGAATAACTAGTATCCTTGGTTTTATTGTACAGTTTGATTTCCTCTCCCTTGCTCATGGCACCTTCTATGTTTTCCATAACCAATTCATCCATTAGATCAATAGTGTCATAATCCTCTTTATTTACAAATTCCAGAGGCAGGATGCCGCTGTTGATCAGGTTGGCACGATGAATCCTAGCAAAGGACTTTGCCACGATAGCTTTGATCCCCAGATACAAAGGCACTAAGGCCGCATGTTCCCTGCTGGAACCCTGTCCGTAATTCTCCCCACCTACAATAAATCCCCCGCCGATCTCTTTGCTTCTCTTCCAGAAGTCTTTATCAATGAGGTGGAAACAATACTCTGCCAAATAAGGTATATTAGATCGATATGGCAGCAGGCTGGCATTGGATGGCATGATATCATCTGTCGTAATATTATCTCCCGTCTTTAGCACAACCTTGCCTTCCATTTTCTCTGTTAGTGCCTTATTGATAGGGAATGGCTTGATATTTGGCCCCATCTTAACCTCCACAGCTTTTCTGTTCTCAGGAGGGTAGACTACATAATTGTCGCTTTGTCTAAAGACATCCGGTACATCGATGACAGGATATACACCAGAAGTTCTGCCATCTGTCAAGCAGCCTGTTATGGCTGATACCGCTGCTGTTTCAGGACTCACCAAGTACACTTGGGCATCAGCTGTACCGCTTCTGCCTTTAAAGTTACGGTTAAAGGTTCGTAAGGATACACCACCGGATTTCGGTGACTGACCCATTCCGATACATGGACCGCAGGAAGATTCTAAAATTCTGGCTCCTGCTTTAATCAAATCAGCCAAGGCTCCGTTCTCCGCCATCATTGCTAGTATTTTACTGGATCCCGGTGATATGACAAGACTCACATCAGGATGTACTTTTTTCCCTTTTAAGATAGCAGCTACTTTCATTAGATCCGTATAGGAAGAATTGGTACAGCTTCCGATGGCCACTTGATCTACTTTAATAGCGCCTATATTTTCCACCGTATCTACGTTATCAGGACTGTGGGGTTTTGCAGCCAAAGGCACTAATGCTGATAAGTCTACTTCCAGCACCTCGTCGTATATTGCATTTTCGTCGCCAGCTAAGGCCACCCAGTCACCTTCTCGTCCTTGGGAGGCTAAATATTTTCTTGTCTCCTCATCGCTTGGGAAAAGAGATGTGGTTGCGCCCAACTCGGCACCCATGTTGGTAATGGTGGCTCTATCCGTAACTGAAAGATTTTTTACACCATCTCCCGTATATTCCACGATTTTCCCTACGCCACCCTTAACCGTTAGCTTCTGCAGTACATATAAAATAACGTCCTTTGCAGAGACCCAAGGCTTCAGTTCTCCTGTTAGTCGTACATTCAATACCTTTGGAACCTTTAAGTAATAAATTCCCTTCGCCATGGCTACAGCTACATCCAAACCACCGGCACCAATACTTATCATGCCCAACCCGCCACAGGTAGGTGTATGACTGTCAGAGCCCAACAATGTACCTCCAGGCTTCCCATAATTCTCTAGATGAAGTTGATGACAAATTCCATTCCCTGGCTTTGAAAAAACGATGCCGTATTTTGCTGCTGCTGTCTGAATAAATAAATGGTCATCTGCATTTTCGAATCCTGTTTGCAGCGTGTTATGATCAATATAAGCTACTGACAGGTCCGTCTGAATACTGTCAATACCCATGGATTCCAGTTGAAGATACACCATGGTCCCCGTAGAATCCTGAGTCAAGGTCTGATCGATTTTGATTCCAATTTCCTCACCAGTCTTTAGATTGCCACTAATTAAATGACTTTCTAAGATCTTATAAGCCAAACTCTTTCCCACACAAACAACCTCCTTAATATCCATGGATTTATTACCCTATGTAAGAACTTTAAAAATAGGCTACTGTATCCTGGATTTTGTATTTATGTATACAATTATACTAGTGCGCCTTTTGAAAAGTCAATAGTAAATTTATATTTTTCTGAAAGTTAAATTATCCAATTTTGCATTTATACCTTTTCCAAAAAACTATATCCCTTCTGAACTTTGATATACTGAGGACTTAAAAACTTTTTCAAGGTTAAAACGAAAGATAAATGCATAAAAATTGCACTTGCTAATTATTCTATATAACTAGTTCTTCCCTAATAAGACACCCTTGTCAGAAGTTTTAATAATTCTTGTATGTTTATTTATTTACATTTTCTCACCCGAAAGCATGCCTAGAGTACGGCTAACCGCTAACGACTAACCTCGTATTTGGATCTTTCCTAGAACCGAAGTAAAAACTAGTAAATAAATCACGCTTTAAACTTGGACATCTATATAGATCTGGAATTGTAAAACTAAATAATTATTATTTGTAGTAATATCTACCATATACCCGTTGTTTAACCTCTGCTTTATGCGCATTAACATAGGTTTGAAATTTCTTTATAGCTGTTAGCA
>JBMOKU010000072.1:0-30091 GCA_049324315.1 Bacillota bacterium
TACTATCCTCAAAACTTACTATTAAATTGTACTTTTTTGTTATCAAAATTAATATTAGCAAAGAAGTAGTATTATGCTAGGAGAAATGGATTTTAAAAGGCTACTTTTTCAGTGGTCTCGGACTGGTACGCTGTCCGGCGTGTTCTTTGCCGGACTGGGGCCTTGTCCCCATGTGGTGCCCTGGACGATGAAATACTTTTTCAGTGGCCTATCTCCGTGCCGTCCCAAAAAACGAAATACCACTTTAAATGCGTATTTGAATGGGAGCGTAAAATGTTAGACAGATATATTGTGAAAAACGGAAAAAAAATGAGATATGGATATACTACAGGATCATGTGCAGCGGCAGCGGCGAAGGCAGCAGCAGTCATGGCATTAAAGAAAGAGCCTGTAGAATCGGTAACCATCGATACACCAAAGGGTTGGGTACTGACGATCAACGTTGAAGAATACGAAATGACAGAAAGCTATGCTGCATGCTATGTAAAAAAAGATGCCGGTGACGATCCGGATACCACTGACGGTATATTGATTGGCGCAAGGGTTGAAATCACCAATGACTCTATGATTCATGTGACGGGTGGACCAGGTGTCGGAATGGTGACAAAGCCCGGACTGGCAGTCCCGCCTAATCATCCGGCGATCAATCCGGTTCCGCAGATGATGATTCAGAAAGAAGTTGCCGAAGTATTACCTCCTGGGAAAGGAGCTATAGTAACCATTGTGGTTCCAGAAGGTGAGCGTATTGCCAAAAAGACGTTCAACCCAAGACTGGGTATAGTAGGAGGAATCTCCATTTTAGGGACTTCAGGGATCGTAGAGCCTATGTCAGAGGAGGCTTTTAAGGATTCATTGGCTTTGGAAATCAGCATGGCTGCACAGCAAGGAATAGATAAGTTGATCCTTGTGCCAGGCAATTATGGAAGAGATATAGCTGTTAAGCATTATGGCCTTCACGGGGATTATGTGATAAAAACCAGCAATTTCATTGGATTTATGCTTGAAAAATGTGTGGAATATGGTATAAAAAAAGTTCTGATGATTGGACATATTGGAAAGTTTGTAAAATTAGCGGGGGGAATTTTTCATACCCACAGCAAAGTAGCTGATGGAAGAATTGAAATCTTAGCCGCCAATCTTGCTTTATTAGGCGCCAACCAAGCTTTGATTCAATCGGTATTTGACTGTGTTACCGCAGAAGCAGTATTGGAACTCATCGAAAGAAGCAATATGGAAGAAGTATATAGCTATTTATGTAATAAAGCAGAGACAAAATGTGAAGAACATGTATATGGACAGCTGGAAGTCGGCGTTATTATGTTTTCCATGGATCAGAAAATATTAGGCCTGGGGGAAAAAGGCAGAACCTTTTTGGAGGAATTCAAAGATGAATAAAGTCTTCGTATTAGGAATGGGGCCGGGGAGCAAAGCGTATATTCCGCCAGTAACGGTTGATGTTATAGGACAGTGTGATGTGTTGATCGGAGGAGAAAGGCATCTTCAGTACTTTCAAGAGCTGGGAAAAGAGATGATTCCCATTAAAGCGGATTTGCCGGCCATTTTAGATTATGTCATGGAAAATAGGGAGCACAAAAAAATTGGGTTTCTGCTTTCAGGAGACACGGGATTTTACAGCATGCTTACCTACTTGAAAAAACATTTTAAAACCAACGAATTGGAAGTATATCCCGGTATCAGCTCCTTTCAGTACTTATTAGCAAGGATCGGAGAGACTTGGCAGGATGCTTATGTGGGGAGTCTCCACGGTCGAGAGTTTAATCTCGTTCAAGCGATCAAGGAGAATGAAAAGGTGATCGTATTAACTGACCATAAATATACCCCAAGCAAAATTGCATCCATACTCCTTGAAAATCATATGAAGGACATTGTTTTGGTAGTGGGTGAAAATTTGTCCTATGAAAGTGAAAGAATCGTTTTCGGTAAGCCAGAAGAAATTGTAGAGCATGAGAATTTTGAAATGTCAGTGGTGGTGATTATGAAAGATGACAGAAAAATGGAAGTTTAAGACACCGGGGATACCCGATGCGTACTTTTTACGCGGCAAGGTTCCTATGACAAAAGAAGAAATACGAGCCGTGACCATATCAAAGCTGAGGTTAAAGGAAGACTCCGTTGTTGTTGATATTGGAGCAGGAACGGGCTCTATATCTATTGAAGCTGCGTTAATCTGCGACAAGGGCAAGGTAATTGCCATTGAAAGAAACCAGGAAGGTGTCGAGCTTATCAGGAAGAATAGTGTCTATTTTGGCGCAGCAATGGATATACAGCATGGTAATGGATCCGCTTGTTTGCGTCAAATTGAAAGCATGGATCGATGTATTATCGGAGGCAGCGGCGGTGAACTGGAAGAGCTTATCGGCTTATGTTATCAGAAATTGACAAAGGAAGGCATTTTGGTGATTAACAGTATCACCATTGAAACATTGTACGAATCCATACAATATCTAAGGAATTCAGGCTTTTCGGATATTGATGTGGTGTCTCTCAGTGTATCAAAAGGAAGAAATGTTGGCCGTTATACAATGATGGAAGCATTAAATCCTATCTATATTATTTCAGGTGTAAAGGTATAGGAGGCAAAACATGAAAGGTAAATTTTATGGAATCGGCATAGGACCCGGAGACCCTGGATTAGTTACAGTGAAGGCTGTAGAGATACTAAATAAGGTAGATATCGTTATTGCACCTGAAACAAAACATGGGAAGGGTAGTACGGCATTTCAGATTGTGCAGGGACATATTCAAGACCACAGTAAAGTAAGATTGCAGATATTTCCTATGACATATGATCGTGATGCTTTGGAAAAAAGCTGGATACAGAATAGAATGGAGATCGTTGATTTTCTTCATTCGGGAAAAAGTGTGGGGTTTATTACCTTAGGTGACCCTATGATCTATAGTACATATATTTATTTGTTGAGAGATATTCAAAACCAAGGTTTCGAAACAGAGACAATTCCAGGTATACCTTCATTTTGTGCAGCTGCATCAAAGCTGGGTATTCCCCTAACAGAGGGAGATGAAAACCTATGTATTATTCCTGCGGCTTACGATAGTGACAATATTGATCAGCTGCTGGCGTCAGGGGATAATTTTGTACTCATGAAACCATCCAAGGATTTTCCACATGTGGTGGATACCTTAGAAAGACATGACTTGGCAGAGAATGCAGTACTTATTTCCAAGTGTGGACATGAAGATGAAAAAATCGAATATGATGTAAAGAAGCAAAGAGATGAAAAAATTGACTATTTATCAATGCTCATTGTGAAACGAGGGAGGACAAATCAATGATATATTTTATTGGAGCTGGCCCAGGTGATCCGGAATTAATCACGGTTAAGGGACAAAAAATTGTAAAAGAAGCAGATATTATCATCTATGCAGGATCATTGGTCAATAAAGCCATTATCGATTGTCGCAGGGAGGATGCTGTAGTTTACAATAGTGCAGTGATGACTTTAGAAGAAGTGATTGAGGTTATGGAGAAGGGTGTCTCAGAAAATAAGCTGGTTGCAAGAGTACATACCGGAGATCCCAGCATATATGGTGCCATTCGTGAGCAAATGGACATTTTGGATGAAAAGGGAATCTCTTATGAGGTTATTCCTGGAGTCAGTTCATTTGTTGGAGCAGCGGCATCTATTCAAAAAGAATTTACTCTGCCCGGTGTTTCACAGACCGTTATTTTGACAAGACTAGAAGGAAGAACAGAAGTACCGGAAAAAGAAAAATTGGAAAGCTTAGCCCAGCACCGTGCATCCATGTGTATATTCTTATCGGTGCACATGATGGAGGATGTTGTTCAACGGCTTTCTGTACACTATCCCATGACGACACCGATTGCAGTTGTACAGAGGGCCACTTGGGAAGATGAAAAAATAGTCATAGGTACGCTGGAAGATATCGCAGAAAAAGTAAAAAGGGCTGAAATTACAAAAACAGCGCAGATATTGGTCGGTGACTTTCTGGGAGACAAGTACGAGCGGTCAAAATTATATGATAAAAGTTTCAGTCATGAATTTAGGAGTGCTAAAGAATGAGTTATGGCATTGTTACCCTGACAAAGGGGGCATTAGGCTTAGGCAGTAAGCTCCTGGATTTTTATGGGGATGCCGTTTTATATATCCATGAAAAATTCGACTCGGAGGATGAGCGGGTTAAGAAAATCAATCAGCCTTTTCAAAACTTCATTGGAGAAATATTTGATTGCCATAAATACTTGGTTTTTATCATGGCCACGGGCATTGTTGTACGGTCCATAGCACCCTATCTTAAGGATAAAAAAACGGACCCAGGTATCATTGTATTAGATGAAAAGGGAAAGAATGTTATCAGTCTCCTATCGGGGCATATGGGAGGGGCCAACGAGCTGGCTGTCAGGACCGCTGATTATTTAGGCTCCAACCCTGTTATTACCACTGCTTCTGATGTGAATATGACAATGGCGGTGGACACATTGGCATCCATGCTTCATTGTCAAATTGAGAATTATCCTGAAGCAACCAAGGTATCAGCCCATATTGTAAATGGTGAAATGGTGGGGATTATTTCTTCAAAGCCGGTGAATATTGATCTACCTTACAATATTATACCTATCCGTGAAGAAGCAAGGAATACCATGAATATAAAAGGACTGATAAAAGTAACCAGTGAAAAAAGAATGGCCCTGGAAAAGCAAGATACCGTTTTACTAAGACCCAGGGAGATCGTTATCGGCCTGGGGTGTAAAAAAGGGAAAACGAAGGAAGAAATCCTATGGGCTATTCAAGATACCTTATCCAAGTTAAACTTGTCCGAGAAAGCTGTAAAACATATTGCAACGATTGACGTAAAAAAAGAGGAAATAGGTATTCAACAAGCAGCTAAAGAACTAGGAGTACCAGTGATCATTGTGGATACGGATGAAATCAAAAAAATAGAAGAAAAATTTGAAACTTCAGAATTTGTTAGAAGAACGGTTGGGGTAGGTGCTGTATGTGAGCCGGCTGCTTTGTTAAGCAGCAAGCAAGGTGTGGTGATTCAGTCCAAGCAGTCCTATCATGGAATTACCATAGCTGTCGTCAGAGAAGGTGAGTAATCAATGGAAATTATTGTCGTGGGTATTAATTATAAAAATTCGTCTGTTGAAATCAGAGAAAAAGTGGCATTTAAAAAAAGTGACTTGCCAAAGGCCTATGAACAATTAGCGAGAAATCATTATATAAAAGAAGTCGTTATTCTTTCTACCTGTAATCGAAGCGAGATTACAGCTGTCGTGAGTGATATGGAACAGGGGATAAGTACTTTAAAGAAATTCTACTGTGATTTCTTCCAGATTTCTCAGGAAGCGTTGGAACAGCATTTTTTTAGTCTCGTATCTGATGATGCTGTAAAGCACGTTTTTTGCTTGGCATCAGGTTTGGATTCATTGGTTCTTGGGGAGGATCAAATCCTTGGACAGGTAAGAAATGCCCATGTAGAAGCACAGGAACAGGGATGGACAGGAAATGTTTTAAACAAGCTTTATCGGGAAGCGGTGACAACGGCGAAAAAAATCAAAAGAGAGACAGCGATTTCTCAAAATCCTTTATCTATTAGTTCCATTGCAGTCAAGTTCATTGAAAATCTTTTCGGAGATTTACGGAATAAACGTGTATTGGTTATCGGTGTTGGAAAAATGAGCAGAATAGCCATTGAAAACCTTATAAGCCGCGGCGTGGAGGAAATTCATGTAACCAATCGGACTGTTGGTCATGCCATTGATCTATCAAAAAGATATGCCAATGTAGGTGTCATTGACTTTCATGACAGATATCGTATGGTTCCTCAGGTAGATATCGTTATAACTTCAACCAGTGCACCCCACTTTGTTTTAAGAAAAGATGAGCTGGAGAAGTATATTGATAGGAAGAAGCCTCTCTGTATTATTGATATAGCCCTGCCAAGAGATGTGGAGCCGGAGATTGGGCAAATTGAGGGAGTCTCCCTATATGAATTGGACACATTGAAAAAGGTATCAGAAGAGAATATGGAATCAAGACTTGAGGCTGCCAAGGATGCAGAGCGGATTATCATTGAAGAGTGCATTAAGTTTGAAAACTGGTACAATTGCCTTCCTGTATTCCCTGCCATAGAAGGCATCATTAAGCTGGGGGAAGAAATTTTCGAAAATGAACTGGACAGCTTGATTAGAAGGCTGGATTCAGCATCTGAAAAAGATAAAGAATTGATTTCAGTTGTTATGAAAAGTGTTGTTAAAAAGATGATTAAGAAACCGATTTTAAACCTAAAACGAGCTGGAGAAGATAGACAGGGAGATTTGTACGGGAAAATTGCCAGCGAACTTTTTGGATTGAATAAATATAGTTGCAAAAAACAAATAAAAACGACACAAAAGCATTTTATAGAAGAGTAGATAGGAGGAAAAAGATGCAGAAGAATGGAAAGGTGTTTGTTGTAGGGATAGGGCCTGGTAACAGAGAGCATATGAGTTTTCGAGCGGTAGAGGCTATTCAGGAATCACAAGTGGTGATCGGATATAAGACCTATGTGCGGTTGATTGAGGATCTGCTGGAAGACAAAGAAGTGATTGATTCTGGCATGAGAAAAGAAGTTGAACGATGCAATCTAACGATAGATAAAGCTTTGGAAGGAAAAACTGTATCCATCATCAGTAGTGGGGATGCAGGGGTTTATGGCATGGCTGGCATCATGCTGGAATTGGTTCATGAAAGAGCAGTCTCTGTTGAAGTAGAAATCGTTCCGGGTATAACTGCTGCCAGTGCGGCATCGGCGGCTTTGGGAGCACCCATGATGCATGATTTTGCTGTGATTTCACTAAGCGATCTGCTGACAGACTGGGAATTGATCAGAAAAAGAATAGCATGTGCTGCTGAGGGTGATTTTGTGATTGCTTTATACAATCCGAAGAGTATGGAAAGAGTGCATCAAATTGAAGAAGCAAGAGAAATACTATTAAAATATAAAAAGAAAGAAACGCCGGTAGGTATTGTGAAAAATGCGAAACGGAAAGGCGAAGAATGGATTATTACGGACATAGAACATATGCTAGCGCATGAGATAGACATGTTGACAGTGGTTATCATAGGCAATGGGAATACCTACGTAAAGAATGGAAAGATGATCACACCCAGGGGATATCGGCTATGATTATGATTTTAAGCGGTACCTTGGAGGGAAGAGAAATTGTATCAGGATTGGTTGAAAAAAAGCTTCCGGTAATGGTGTCGACGGCCACTGCTTATGGAGGGAGTTTGATTCCTCCATCGGAGCACTGTACAGTTTTAAGCAAAAAACTTTCAGAGGAAGAGATGCGGCAACTGTTTCATGAGAGACAGGTTAAAGTACTGGTGGATGTAACACACCCTTATGCCGCGGAAGTATCACAAAATGCCATGAAAGCATGTCAGGCTTTAGGTATTGTTTATTTTCGATATCATCGACAGGATAGTGTAGTCGCTGAAGAAGAAAGTGTTATGAGATTTCCCACTTATGAAATGGCTGCCGATTATCTAGCGGGTACGGATGGAAATATTCTGTTGGCAACAGGGAGTAAAACATTAGGTGTATTTACCGGAAAAATCAGCAGAGAACGTATTTTCCCCAGAATACTTCCCACCAGCCAGATGGTAGAAAAATGTGAAGGGCTTGGAATTAAACCATCGAATATCATCGCCATGCAGGGGCCTTTTTCTCAGGCAATGAATGTTGAAATGATTAAAATGTATAATATCAGGTACTTGGTGACGAAGGACAGTGGAGATGTGGGAGGCACGAAAGAAAAACTGATGGCGGCGGCCTTAACCAACACGCGAGTCATAATGATTGAGCGTCCACAGATTGATTATGTTAATGTTTATGAGAATATTGGAGAACTTATTGATAAAGTGAGTGAAGTTTATGCGGAAATATTATCCGATCATGGTCGATTTGTACAATAAACAATGTACAATCGTAGGCGGCGGAAAGGTGGCCGAAAGGAAGGTATCCAACCTATTAGAATATGGTGCCCGTATAAAGGTCATAAGCCCTTCATTAACGGAAGAGCTCAAAAAATGGAAAGAGAGCGGCTGTATTGCTGTAGAAGAAAGGGAATATCGTCATGGAGATTTGAGTGACAGTGCGTATGTTTTTGTAGCTGTTGACCGTCCGGAAATCAGCCGGTTATGTACTCAGGAAGGCGCTGCTTTGGGGATATTGATGAATGTGGCGGATCAACCGGACCAATGTGATTTTATTGTACCGGCTGTGGTGACAAGGGGAGAGCTTACACTGGCTATATCTACAAACGGAAAGAGTCCCTTACTTTCAAGAAAAATTCGGGAAGAATTGGAGAACACCTATGATGAAGTCTATGGATTGTATGTAGATATATTAGGTGAAATCAGAAAAGCTGTCATAACGGAGGTAACGGATCCTAAGAAGAGAAAAAAAGTATTTGAAAGAATCATCTACAGTGATCTTTTACAAAAATATCAGCAAGGTGTAATCTCTGACCTTAAGCAGGCAATATTTGACCTGTACAGGGAAACAATGAATGATATGAATCGAGAATAGCGGAGCTATGAGGGCGATTCGAGGGTTTCCTGTAGGGGCGCGCATTGCGCGTCCGTTACTTCTAGAAGGGAAAACGATGGAACCGTCCCCGTGGCATAGCGGATGAGGGGAAAAAATTATGTCAAAAAAAATGATTCGTGTAGGTTCCAGGGCCAGTGCTTTGGCACTGACGCAAACGAACTGGGTTATCCAACAACTTAAGAACATATTTCCGGAAATTTTATTTGAAGTCGTCGAGATTAAAACGATAGGAGATAAAATACTTGATAAGACCCTGAATAAGATTGGTGGAAAAGGTCTCTTCGTAAAGGAAATTGAAACGGCCTTATTACAAAACGAAATTGATATGGCTGTTCACAGCATGAAGGATGTTCCAACGGAGATGACAGAGGATCTGATCATTGGAGCCATAACGGAAAGAGAAAATGTAACGGATGTCTTGATTTCTAAAGAGAATAAAAAACTAGTAGAACTCCCCTATGGTGTGAAAATAGGAACCAGCAGTCTTAGAAGGGCAGCACAGCTGCTGGCTTATCGTCCAGACCTAAAGATTGAACCGATCAGGGGAAATATCGCCACAAGAATTGACAAAATTGAAACGTTGAACCTAGACGGTGTTATTTTAGCAGCTGCCGGTATCCTACGTATGGGATGGCAGGATAAGATTACAGAATACCTTTCATCGGATATATGCACACCGGCAGTAGGGCAAGGTGCTTTAGGTATACAAATAAGAAAGAATGATAACTGGATGCATGAGGTTGTTTTCAGATTGAATGATGACAATGTTTTCACTGCAGTAGAAGCAGAGAGAAGCTTCATGAGAGAACTCAAGGGAGGATGTCATGTACCTATTGGTGCATATGCCTGGATAAAAGAGGAAAAACTGAAAATGATGACGGTTGTTGCATCACCTGATGGAAAAAAAATCATACGACTGGAAAAAGAGAGTCATAGAGGTGCTTATATACAATTGGGTATTGATATGGCAAAGGAAAGCTTAGAAAAAGGTGGACTGGAGATACTAGCGGAAGCCGAGGTGGAGAAATAATGGAATATGGGAAAGTATTTTTGATTGGTGCAGGACCGGGGGATTACAAGCTGATTACCTTGAAAGGATTGGAGTGTATCCAAACGGCTGATGTGATTTTGTATGACCGATTAGCCGGAGAAAAGCTATTGGAATTTGCAAGAGAAGATGCCGAAAGGATTTTCGTAGGCAAAGCACCTGATTGTCATGCTTATAAACAGGAGGAAATCAATCAGCTTCTTGTCAGCAAAGCTAAGGAAGGTAAAGTCGTAGCCCGGTTAAAAGGTGGAGATCCCTTCGTATTTGGCCGAGGGGGCGAGGAAGCCCTTGAGCTTATGGAGCATGGAATAGAATATGAGATTGTACCCGGAGTTACTTCGGCTGTATCTGTACCGGCCTATGCAGGAATTCCGGTAACCCATCGGAATGTAAGCTCTTCCTTTCATGTGATTACCGGACACGAAGATCCTCTCAAAGAAGACCAATCCATCAATTATGAAGCATTGGCAAAGGTTGAAGGGACATTGATATTTCTAATGGGCGTAAATAATATCGATAAAATATGCAGCAATCTCACGAAGTACAGGCAGTCAGTAGATAGACCGGCAGCTGTCATTATGAGAGGCACCACGGCTCATCAGAAAATGGTAAAAGGAAATCTTGGGAATATTGCCGCGCTGGTTAAAGAGCATCAGATCGAAAATCCTGCGATTATTATTGTGGGAGAAGTGGTGGAACTTTCTGATCAACTGCATTGGTTGGAAAAGAGGCCGTTATTCGGTAAAAAGATCTTGGTTACAAGAACAAGGCAGCAGGCCAGTTATTTATCGAGAAGAATCGAAGAATTAGGTGGAGAAGCCATCGAATTTGCAACCATAAAAATTGAAAACCCCGATACCTTCGATGAGATTGATAAAGCCATTGGAGAAATTGAAAAATATGATTGGGTGGTTTTTACCAGCGTCAACGGTGTTCATGCATTTTTTGATAGAATGAAAAAATTAGACTTTGATATTCGTCTGCTGTATAAGGCAAAACTTTGCGCCATAGGTCCGACGACTGCAAAAAACTTAGAGGACATGGGGTTCACTGTTGAGTATGTACCTGAAGAGTTTCGTGCAGAGGGAATTGTTGAAGGACTAAAAGGAAAGATTAGGTCAGGAGACAAGGTTCTGCTGCCCAGGGCTGATATTGCGAGGGAATTGCTCATCGACGAATTAATAAAAATGGGTGCCCAGGTGGATAATGTCCATGTATATCGAACGGTAGTACCTGAACAGGATCGTGAAAGACTAACAACGCTTCTTAAGGAAGGGAATCTAGATATGATTACCTTCACCAGTTCATCGACGGTAAGAAATTTTATACAGATTCTTGGTGGTGAAAATGTAGAACTGCTAAAAGACATAAAATTGGCTGCTATTGGACCTATTACGGAATCCACTGCATTAGAACTGGGATTGACCATTACCATACAAGCTGAGGAGTACACTATTGACGGCTTGGTAACGGCTATACAAGCTTATTATCAAAATTAAAGGGATAAGTGAGGGATGAGGATGACGTTAATCAATCGACCAAGACGGTTAAGAAGTAGTGAAGCAATTCGAGGGCTAGTTAGAGAGACAGTTCTAACAGAAAATGACTTTATCTTTCCTCTTTTTGTCGTTGAAGGGACGAATATTAAAAGGGAAATATCAAGTTTACCCAATAATTATCACTATTCTCCGGACAGATTGAAAGAAGAAATTGGTGAATTGGTTTCTTTAGGAATCAAGGCAGTAATTCTCTTTGGCCTTCCGGAGCATAAAGATGCCCAGGGAAGCGGCGCATATGACGAGGATGGGGTTGTGCAGCAAGCGATAAGGGAAATAAAGAAGGTGAATAAGGAGATTCTTGTGATAACGGACATCTGTATGTGTCAGTATACAGATCATGGTCACTGCGGTATCCTTTCTGATGGTCAGGTACACAACGATATTTCGGTAGAGTATATGGCCAAAATAGCATTATCCCATGTAATGGCCGGAGCGGATATGGTGGCACCATCCGATATGATGGATGGAAGAGTAGCGGCTATTAGAAGCCTTCTAGACAGCAAAGGTTATCAGCATATACCCATCATGGCATATAGTGCAAAATATGCGTCTGCATTTTATGGACCCTTCCGAGCGGCAGCCAATTCTACCCCACAATTCGGGGACAGAAAAACCTATCAGATGGACCCGGGAAATAGTGATGAGGCATTACGGGAAGTGGAACTGGATTTAGCAGAGGGTGCAGATATTGTTATGGTTAAGCCTGCTTTGGCTTATTTGGATATTATTCGAAGGGTAAAGGACACGTTTAATGTGCCTATAGCGGCTTATAATGTCAGTGGTGAATATGCCATGATCAAGGCGGCTGCGGAAAAAGGCTTAATAGATGAAAAGCGGATTGTATTGGAGATGCTGACATCGATCAAACGGGCAGGTGCTGATATGATTCTAACGTATTTTGCTAAAGATGCGGTAAGGTGGTTAAAGGGGGAATAATGGATGAAATTAGAAAAGTCTAAGCAGCTTTTTGAAGAAGCAAAAAAATACATACCTGGTGGCGTTAACAGTCCTGTTCGAGCTTTTCGGTCCGTGGCTGTAGATCCGCCTTTTATAAAAAAAGGATTAGGAAGTAAAATCATTGACGTGGATGGTAATGAGTACATTGATTATGTAGGCTCATGGGGACCTCTAATTTTAGGGCATGCTCATCCCGTTGTGGTAGAAGCTTTAAAAAATGCAGTGGAGCAAGGGACCAGTTACGGTGCGCCTACCGAGATTGAAACGGAAGTGGCCAAACTGGTGTGTGAAGCAGTACCATCTGTTGAAATGATACGTATGGTTAATTCCGGTACAGAAGCTACCATGAGTGCACTGAGATTGGCAAGAGGTTATACTGGCAGGAATCTTATCGTAAAGTTTGAAGGGAACTATCATGGGCACTCAGACGGATTGCTAATCAAAGCAGGCTCCGGTGCATTGACCCACGGTGTACCGGACAGTCCCGGTGTCCCAGCAGATATTGCACGGAATACGATAACGGCCGCTTATAATGATATTGAAGGAATGAAACGGATTTTTGAGCAATATGGACAAGATATTGCAGCCGTCATTATTGAACCAATAGCAGGGAATATGGGAGTTGTACCAGCTGCGCAAGAATTTTTAGATTATCTGAGAAGTGTCACTGAGGAATACGGTGCACTGCTGATTTTCGATGAAGTTATGACAGGCTTTAGGGTGTCTTTCCATTGTGCGCAAAGCATCTATGACATCGAACCTGATCTGACATGCTTTGGAAAAATCATTGGGGGCGGCCTGCCAGTAGGTGCCTATGGTGGCAGAAGAGACATTATGGAAAAAATGTCCCCGGCTGGACCTATTTATCAAGCCGGTACATTGTCCGGAAATCCTTTGGCCATGACGGCTGGATTGGTTACATTAAAGCACTTAAGAGATAATCCTCAAATATATAATGATCTGGAAGAAAAGTCAAAGCAGTTGGAGGAAGGTTTCCGTGAAAATGCAAAGCGGTTGGGTATCCAAGCTGCATTTAATCGTGTTGGATCCATGCTGTGCATGTTTTTTACTGATCAACCTGTTTGGGATTATCAGTCTGCACTGACCAGCGATACAAAAAAGTTTGCAGTGTATTTTGAGGAAATGTTAAAGCAAGGGATTTATATGGCACCTTCACAATTTGAAGCCGCCTTTGTCTCGGCAGCTCACAGCCATCATGATATTGAAGTAACCATTCGTGCCAGCTATGATGCTTTGAAAAAAATCCTGTAAAATTTTGTTGCCCTCAACAAAAAATCGTGTACAATATACAGTAGATAAATAAACATAGAAGAAGGAGAAACGAAAATGAGTTTGTACACTTCATGGAGAGAATTAGCCTTTGAAAAGAAAAGTCAAGAAGAAGAAATACAGTTCTGGAAGGAATTTTGTGGGGTAGAGAAGTCAATTTATGAGCAGATTCTAGATAAGCCTTATGAAAAAGTAACAGGAACTGTTCAAGGGTTGGCTGAAGCATTTGGCACAACGACAGTATTTTTCATGGGATTTTTAGATGGAATCAATGACAGCTTAAATCATTCTCTAGATTTAGAAGGGTTGATGGAGGATGCTTCCATCGAATTAGATATTGATTTGGAAAAGCTTTACTATAATATGCTGGAAGCCAAGGCAGATTATTTGTATACTTTACCTCAATGGGATACGATTTTAGATGCTGAAAGAAGAAAAGAAATTGAAAAAACGCAAAAACGATCCAAAACAGTAGTGAAGGAAGAAATTCTTGGAAGGAATGATCCCTGTTCTTGTGGCAGTGGGAAAAAGTATAAGAAGTGTTGCGGAAAGTAATCAAGTAACCCACCTAAAAATACAGGTGGGTTTTACCATTGTGGACGAATTTTGTTAGCCCGGTATGCTATAATGATAATAAACGTGTCAGGAGGACATTTATGGATAAACATAAGAAGCTTTTACAGATCATTTTTGTTTTATTCATAGCTTTTGTACTTTTTAAACTTGTAGACAACGCAGAAATCGTTTTTGAAAAAATTAATGGTTTTCTGTCACTTTTAAATCCATTTTTTTGGGCGTTTTTTATTGCATATTTGCTGAATCCCATGATGGTCAGACTAGAGAAGCATGCTGGTATGCGACGGACTTGGAGCATTATGGTGGTTTATGTTCTTGTAATAGGAATGATTACCATCGCTATTACTTTAATCTCGCCCAGAATTATGAATAGTATTGGTGACTTGCTAAAAAACATGCCCAGCTATGTAGACACAACGCAGGAGTGGGTTAATACCATTATTGTGAAACTTGAACTATTGGAAAGATATGAAGTTACGTCCTATGTGGAGGAAAACATTAATACCGTTCTAAAACAGGTCAGCATGTTTCTGGACAAGACATTAAATACAGTTGTTTTAGGAGCCATACATTTTACATCCTCATTCTTCAAATTTGTTATTGGATTGATTATTTCCATATATCTTCTTAAAGACAAAGAAGTTATTTTGCGAAAACTGAAAATCATATTATATGGGTTATTTAGTAATGAAAAAGCAGATCAATTGATTCAATTTGGAAAAGAAGCAGATATGATGTTTTCTCAATTCATTATCGGTAAGATGATAGATTCTTTGATTATCGGACTTATCTGCTATTTGGGACTCTTGATCATGAAGATACCTTATCCTTTACTACTGAGCTTAATTGTGGGTGTTACAAATATGATTCCTTACTTTGGCCCTTTTATCGGAATGATTCCCTGTGTTCTGATTACCTTATTCAGTAGTCCCATCCAAGCACTATGGGTTCTAGTCTTTATCTTTTTGCTGCAGCAGTTTGATGGTATGTATTTGGGACCTAAGATACTTGGTGACATGGTAGGTTTGAGCCCCATATGGATCATTTTAGCAATCATTGTCGGCGGTGGAGCTGCAGGTGTATGGGGGATGTTTTTAGCAGTGCCTATTATGGCTATTATCAAAGTTCAATTCGAACGATATATCCAAAAGCGTATCCAGCAGAAAAATCTAGACTTCGATGGAAACGATATTTGATTGTCAGCAAAATTATCTCAGAATAGAAGGTGTTGGTATGGAAAAGGTATCATTGGTTCGCTGCGAAGACTATGTTTATGAAGATGTAAAACATGCAATAGCAGAAAGCTTTAAAAATCTCGGTGGGATAGAGTCATATATTCAACGGGGTGATAAGGTCCTATTAAAGATGAATCTGCTGATGAAAAAGCGACCGGAAGAGGCAACGACCACCCATCCTGAATTTGTTAAAGCGTTGGCCGAAATATTAATCGGCCATGGTGCGGAAGTATATATTGGAGATAGCCCTGGAGGTCCCTTTAATGAAAAGGCATTAAGGGGCGTCTATCGTGTGTGCGGTATTGAAAATGTAGCCAATGAGACTGGTGCAGTTTTAAACTACAATACAAATATGATGGAAGTAAAAAACGAAAAAGGGAAAATCTTAAGAACCTTGACAGTTGCAGAGATGTTGAAGGGTGTTGATAAAGTTATATCCGTATCAAAATTAAAAACCCATGGTATGGCCACGTTTACAGGGGCTGTAAAAAATATGTTTGGTATTATACCTGGGATACTCAAGGCTGAGTATCACTTCAAAATGCCCAATATTCAAGATTTTGCAAACGCCCTGGTGGACATATGCCTATTTGCCCAGCCGGTGCTTTCTTTTATGGATGGAATCGTGGGGATGGAAGGAGATGGCCCATCGGCAGGAACACCTAGGAAAGTTGGCGTTGTGGTTGCCTCTGCCAGTCCTTATCATTTGGATGTGGTGGCATCCTCCATTATAAATTTGGAACCAACAAAAGTCCCAACCATCCAGTGCTGTGTGGAACGGGGGATATGTAGAGGCAGCCTTGAGGATATTGAGATTGTAGGTGATAAACTAGAGGGTTTTATCGTGAAAGACTTTATCATTCCGAAAACAAGAAGTGTACATTTTGCCGGTGGAAGAGTACCTGGCTTTGTGAGATACTTTTCGGACAGATTATTGCAGCCTAAGCCTGTATTTAGTCATGAAATATGTATAGGCTGCGGCGATTGTGCAGAGAATTGTCCTCCAAAAGTTATTGATATGGTTGACCACAAACCTGAGGTAAATTTACAAAATTGTATCCGATGTTTTTGCTGCCAAGAGCTATGTCCTAAAAAAGCTGTTAAGATTCACAGACCATGGCTTCTTGACAGAATTGTTAAATGGTAATGAACAGTGTCGCATACTTCACCCATATTTTTCAGATACTAAGCAAGACGAAACATTTATGAACGAGGTGAGTATATGCGAACAGATAGAAGAGTGAAGGAACCTATTGTTGCCATTATGAAGGACAGCAAGGAGCAGAATTCTTTAATAAAGGCTTTAGATTTACTGCCTATGGATAAAATTATTAAGCCTGGAGATGTGGTTGTTATCACGCCCAATTGGGTAAAGGCCAAAGCGCCCCATACAGGAACCGTGGTTGGACCCCAAACGCTGCAGCGACTTATTCAGTATGTTAAAGCAAGAAATCCTAAAAAATTGTATATAGCCACAGGATCCGGTGGTGATCCTACATCAAAGGTGATGGAGACTGTGGGATATGATAAGGTTATTCAAGAAGAAAACGTAGAATTTGTCGATCTAAATTATGGCCCCTACGTAGACGTTGATTTAGAACATCATAAACCAGCCAAGACAAAAATCAACAAGCTGATTGAAGAAATGGATGTACTGGTATCCTTTACACAGCTAAAACATCATGAAGAAGCAACGATCAGTGCTGGTATAAAAAATATAGCATTAAGCTGGCCACCTGCTGAGATCCATGGGTTTCCCAAGAAAAAGCTGGGGATACACGATGATTTGCATGGTTTCATTACTGCCATGGCAAAGAAAATTCCCATAGATTTAACGATCGTAAGTGCAGACAAATCTATGATTGGTACAGGGCCTTCGGAGGGAAAAGCCGTAGACACAGGAGGTCTAATCATTGCGGGAACAGATGCGGTATCTACGGATACTATTGCTGCAAGATTGATGGGATTTTTACCTCAAGCCGTAAGCTATTTATACCAGCTGTATAATCAAGGCTATGGCGTTGCTGAACCTGAGAAAATGGCGTTAAAGGGTTTGTTACTGGAGGAAGCTGAAACGTTGTTTACTAGATCTGCTTTTGATTATGAGATTGTTCTAGATAAAAACAAAATAAAAAGCATACATGGAAATCAATAAAGGCTATTTACCAAATAGCCTTTATTGATTCCACATCATAAACAATAACATTAGGAACAGATAAACAGTCATATACTGTCAAAATACTAAAAAATAATGACAAAACGTAAATTTTGTAATATCTCTTGAAGGAAAACCAGTATTCCTGAAGAATAATGAATATATGAAATAGTTACTATTATTAGGTGAAGATGAGGAAAAATTCGATGGATTTAATGATTGTTTAACATTGTTGTAGTATAATAGCTTCAATTAAAGTGATAAACTGTTTGATTTTTATCTTGCAAGGAGGAATGGCAATGAAGGCAGAATTAATAAATCCATTTATCAAGGCTAGTAGGGAAATTCTTCAGCAAATGGCAAGCATATCTAGTGAAATTGGACAGATTACTGTAAAAGAATCGTCTTTCCCTTCTCCCAATATAGCTATACTTATCGGTTTAACCGGAGGCATGAGAGGGCAAGTTGTTTTAGGTATGGACGAGTCTGTGGCAAAACAGATAGCATCAAACATGATGTGTGGTATGCCGGTTGCAGTACTGGATGATATGGCTAAAAGTGCTATTTCTGAACTGGGCAATATGATTTTAGGAAATGCCGCTACCCTGCTGTACAATCAAGGGATTACGATTGATATAACACCACCTACCTTGCTTGTGGGAGAAAAAATAACCGTATCCACAACTAATATGAAACCCGTTTCAATACCACTAAAAACAGACCAAGGAGTTATTGAAATAGACATTGTAGTAAAGGAGTAGGTCATTATGGCAATGAATGTGGTACTCTTTGAACCGGAGATACCGCCTAACACAGGAAATGTTGCACGGACATGCGGGGCTACGGGAAGTAGACTGCATCTAATTAGGCCCCTAGGTTTTTCTATAGATGATAAACATCTTAAGCGTGCAGGATTGGACTACTGGGAACTGGTAGATTTACATATTTATGATAATATACAGCAGCTTTTTGAACGTTATCAAGGCAATAGATTTTTCTTCGCAACGACAAAGGCAAAGAAGTATTATTCAGAAATAGAATATGAAGATGAAGATTTTATTGTTTTCGGAAAAGAGACAGCTGGGCTGCCAAACGAAATTATTCTTAATAATATGGAGCGATGTATCAAAGTACCCATGCTTGCCAATGAAAAGGCAAGATCCCTGAATTTATCAAATACGGTGAACATCATATTATATGAAACCTTAAGGCAAACAGGATTTAAGGGCCTGCTATAGAGAGTGAAATACTCTCTTTTTTATTGGATTTTTTTAGATAAGTGAACCGGTTAACAAAAAATCAATAAATTTAACAAATGCTTAACAATAAAAGGAAAAATGGTGTATCATTATTGAGGAGATAATTTTACGCAGCATGTACTATTTTTAAATGAAAGTGATTATATATTATTTAGAATCATTTATAAAACAAAGGATAATAGGGGTGTATTGCTGCGGTATCGTGACTATTCTAAATGAAGGATATGGGGGACAGCGTATGGAAATGGTATTCCAGATAATGGGGGGCCTTGGCCTATTTCTTTACGGAATGACGGTTATGGGTGACGGTTTAGAGAAGTCGGCCGGAGAAAAAATGAAAAGAATTATTGAAGTACTGACCAATAATCGAATTATGGCTGTAGGTGTTGGCGCATTTGTGACAATGATCATACAAAGCAGCAGTGCTACGACAGTCATGGTTGTTGGGTTTGTTAACGCAGGGATCATGAACTTGATTCAAGCAACAGGAGTAATAATGGGAGCGAATATTGGTACAACCGTAACGGCTCAGATTGCTTCGCTGGATTTAAATGAAATCGCGCCGATTATTGTTGGTATTGCCGTTGCGGTTAGAATTTTTTCAAATAACCGAAAGACAAGGAATTTTGCAGAAATATTTATTGGCTTTGGCATACTGTTTATAGGCATGGATTTCATGAAGGAGGCTGTAAAGCCCCTGAGAAATTATGAAGGATTCATCAAGATGTTGCTCCGTTTTGGGACAGGTGATTTTAAAGATTCGATATTTGCAATACTGACGGGATTTCTGTTTACAGCCATTGTGCAGAGCAGCAGCGCTACAACGGGTATACTGATTGCATTGGCCAGTGAAGGCCTGCTTCCTATTGAAGCTTCACTTCCTATCGTATTTGGAACGAATATAGGAACTTGTGTAACAGCTTTAATTTCCAGTATAGGTGCTAATAGGACAGCCAAAAGAGCAGCAATCATCCATCTGCTCTTCAATGTCATTGGTACAATCATTTTTATTGTGTGTTTTAATTATATTACAATTTATCTTGTGAAAACCCTAGATCCAGATAATGCAGCCAGGCAGCTGGCAAATGCCCATACTTTTTTTAATTTGGTAAATACATTATTGCTCCTTCCTTTTGCAACCTTACTAGTAAAACTAGCAAATAAGATCATTCCCATAAAAGAAGATGAAGGCTCTGAAACTCTAGGCGTAAAATACTTGGATAATAGAATTTTAGGAACGCCTTCTATTGCCGTTTCACAAGTAATTAAGGAAACATTAAACATGGGGCAAATTACCCTAGATAATTTCAAACGGTCTATGGAAGCATTTTTCAAAAAAGATGAGAAAAAAATAGAAGATGTGTTTCGATATGAAAAAATTATCAATCGCATGGAGCAAGAGATCACCAATTATTTAGTGAAATTGTCAAATACCACGTTGTCAAATGAGCATCGTGAAATTGTCAATGGTCTTTTTCACACCATCAATGATATTGAAAGAGTTGGTGATCATAGTGAAAATATCGCTGAACTGGCTGCGGATGCTATCGATAATGGACTGCATTTTTCTCAATACGCAATTGTCGAATTAGAGGAGATGATGAAAAAAGTTATTGTTTCCTATGAACAAGCTCTCTACGCAATGAAAAGCGGTAATATTAGTGCCGCGAAAAAGGTGCTGGAAAGGGAAGGTGAAATTGATTCCATTGAAAAACAGCTGCGGGCAAGCCATATTGAACGCTTAAACAATCAGCAGTGTTCACCACAATCTGGAATTGTATTTCTAGATATTATCAGTAACCTGGAAAGAATCGGAGATCATGCGGAAAATATTGCTAATGCAGTGTTCGAGACGACAATGAAGATTAAGAGATAAGAAATATATATACAAAGTTAACAAGAAAATCAAAAAGTTAACAGAAATCAAAATAAATTAACATAAACTTAACAAAAAGTGCAAAAAAATGTCGTATGATATACAAGGTCGAGTTGTTATTTCGATTCGACACGGGCGAATTCATTATAAAATGGGAGGATGAATAATGGAAATTGCAATTGGTTTAATCGGAGGTCTGGGGCTTTTCCTGTACGGTATGCGTATTATGGGAGAAGGTCTGGAAAAGGCTGCCGGAGAAAAACTAAAAAAGCTAATTGAGGTATTAACGAATAACCGGGTGATGGGTGTACTTGTCGGTACAGTTGTAACGGCAATTATTCAGAGCAGTAGTGCCACAACGGTTATGGTGGTTGGGTTTGTTAATGCAGGAATCATGAAACTAACACAGGCAGTTGGCGTCATTATGGGTGCCAATATAGGAACTACGGTCACAGCACAAATTGTATCCTTTAAATTGGAGGACTATGCTCCTTTAGCCGTTGGACTCGGAGTTGCAATCTGGCTTTTTACTTCAAACAAAAGAACGAAGACGATCGCAGAGATATTTATTGGTCTAGGTATATTATTCCTGGGAATGGAGACCATGAGCCATTCAATGAAGCCTTTGCGTGAATATGAAGGCTTTAGATCCCTTCTAATGAGTTTTGGACAAAATACCTTGATGGATAACTTACTTGGAATACTAGCCGGTTTTGGTGTAACTGCAATTGTTCAAAGCAGCAGTGCTTCAATCGGACTCCTAATTGCCCTGGCGAGCCAAGGATTACTGCCAATCGAAGCTGCATTACCAATTCTGTTTGGTGATAATATAGGTACATGTGTTACGGCGCTTCTATCAAGTATCGGTGCCAACAAAACTGCAAAAAGAGCTGCATTTATTCATTTTTTATTTAATTTAATGGGTACCCTTATATTTGTATTCTTACTGAAAGGTCCCGTTTTATATCTAGTAAAATCCTGGACTCCGGATGATGCGGCAAGGCAAATCGCCAATGCCCATACATTATTTAATGTAACAAATATGTTTATCCAGCTGCCTTTTGCCGGTGTATTGGTTTTCATTGCAAGAAAGGTTATACCGGAAACAGAGGGAGAAGAAAAAGCTGTTGGAATCAAATACCTTGATGATAGAATCTTAGAAACACCTTCCATTGCATTGGGACAAACAATTAAGGAAATTATTCATATGGGTGAACTGGCAGAGGAATCCTATAAGAAATCTATGGAAGCGTTCTTCAAAGCGGATGAAAAGATCGCAAACGAAACCTTTACATTAGAGACTTCTATCAATACCCTGGAGAGAGAGATTGCATCCTACTTAGTGAAGCTGTCCAATACACCTTTGTCCGGCCAGCAGCATGAAATTGTTAATGAACTGTTTAATACCATCAATGATATTGAGCGAGTTGGAGATCATGCGGAGAATTTAGCTGAATTGGCTTTATATAGAGTTGAGCATCGCTTAGACTTCAGCGAGGGAGCTATTAAGGAACTGGAAATGATGCATGACAGGGTATTAAAGTCTTATGGGCAAGCAATATCTGCGTTAAAAACAGGAGATGTTAATACGGCAAGAAGAGTTGTTGAAAGAGAAGGGGAGATTGATCATATAGAAAAATCCCTTCGAGCCAGTCATATTTCCAGATTAAATAAACAATTGTGTGTACCAAGCTCTGGTGTTATCTTCCTTGATATCATCAGCAACTTAGAAAGAATCGGTGATCATTCTACAAAAATCGCCTTCTCTGTATTAGATGCACATAGTAAATAATTTCGTAGACTCCTATATGGAGTCTTTTCTTTTGTTCTTGATTAAACGAGTGTATTGTTGTGCCATAATAAAAGATATAGTATAACTATCCAGCATCCAGCTCTAATTGGAAAATTTGGTTGTAAATCCATGATAATGGTAATACAATATAGGTAGCACAAGTATACTTGAGGTGATCAATCATGATAAAAATCGTTACAGACAGTGTATCAGATATACCACCCCAGTTGGTAAGGGACTTAGATATAACTGTGCTTCCTTTAACCGTAAATTTCCGAGACAAATCATACAAGGATGATGTAGAGCTATCTTCCTCTGCATTTTTTCAAATGATTAAAACTGAGAATATATTGCCTACTACCTCGCAGGTTGCTCCGGCTGCTTTTCTAGAGACTTTCGATAGTTTAACAAAAGATGGCAGTACCGTTATTGCCATTTTAATGTCTTCAGCCCTAAGTGGGACATATAATTCAGCTGTAACTGCGAAGGAGATGCTTATTGACCGTGATATTGAGGTTGTTGATTCCCAAGGGGTGACTTTAGGATATGGGCTGCTGGTTATTGAAGCTGCTCGAATGGTACAAGCAAATCACACGAAGGAACAAATTGTTGATAAGATCCTATATATGAGAGACAACATGGAGTACAAGTTTGTCGTTGATACACTAGAGCATTTATATAAAGGTGGAAGGCTCAGTGCCAGCAGTGCATTTATGGGGAAATTACTTAATATCAAGCCTATTTTGAAATTGAAAGATGGAAAGCTAGTACTGGAAGACAAGGTGAGAGGGAGAAAAAAGGCAATCAAATGGGTAATTGATTGGATAAAGGAACAAAAAATTGACCTTTCGAATCAGACTATAGGCATTAACCATTCCAATGATGAAGAATATGTCCATGAATTTATTACTTCGATTCGAGAAAATTTTCAAGTAAAAGAAATCATCGTATCAGAAACAGGTTGTGTAGTGGGGACTCATGCAGGGCCCGGCGCCATAGCCATTTATTTTCTTCATGAAAATAAGTAAGACTGTAATAAGTGGAGGAGATCTAGTTGAAACCAATTAAAATCATTGCCGATAGTATGAGTGATATACCCATTGAACTTCAAAAGGAATACGGTATAACTGTACTTCCATTAACGATACGCTTTGGAGAAGAGGAGTACAAAGACGGTGTAGATTTAAAGGCTGAGGCTTTTTTTGGAAAATTAAAGGCAGCGCCTAAATTACCAACCACGTCTCAAGTGCCACCAATGAAGTTTCAATCAGAAATCCAGCGGTATGCTGATTTGGGCTACGATGTACTTGTCATAAATGGTTCGTCAGGTGTTAGCGGTACCCATCAATCAGCTGTCATGGCCAAAACACAACTTGATATCCCAGGAGTTGAAGTGTTTGATACTCTTGCATTATCCTATGGGTGCGGTATGATGGTTGTTGAAGCTGGAAAGATGGCGAAGCAGGGATACTCTAAAGATGAGATTCTGACCAGACTACAAGATATGAAGGAGAGAACGGATCACATCTTTTCTGTAGATACTTTAGAATTTCTTCAAAAAGGAGGAAGACTTAGTGCAAGCAAAGCGATGATGGGGACAATACTCAACGTCAAGCCTATTCTTACAATTGTTGAAGGGAAAGTGGACAGCCTAGACAAGGTAAGAGGCAGCAGAAAGGTCATACCAAGAATGATTGAACTGGCGAAGGAAAGAGGTATGAAAAAAGGCTGTGAGCGGGTAGGCATCGCCCATGGCGCTAATATAGAAGGTCTTGAAAAGCTGAAGGAAGAAATTATTAGAGAATTTGAACCGGTAGATCTCGTCATGTCAGAAATTGGCGGCACAATTGGCACATATACAGGACCGGGTTTATTAGCACTGTTTTATTTAAAAGGATAAACCGTTAAAAAAGTATCAAAAATTGATAGATTTCCTTAAAAAAGCATTGCAGTATTAGAAGAATTTATACTATAATAAAGCTAGATAGAAATTATCAATAATTTGGAAACATGCAATTAATTTCATAAATCATGTCTGGCTGATAAATGCGGAAGAGAGTCAATTTGACCGCCGAAGGAACAAACCATATGAATCTGCCGATCTATGGTGAAATTCTCAGGCAAAAGGACCGTATTTTGACAGAACTCTGGAAAGCTTCGAAACAGAAGCACCGAAGGGGCAATTCGTTAAGAAGAATCTCTCAGGTCTAAAACAGAGAAGTAATGGCAACGTCTCTTTGCTATGCTTCTCTGTTTTATTTTTTTCATGAACTGTGCATTCTAATTAATGGATTGCTTTTTATTAACATGGACAAAAAACGTTTTCCTATATAATCTAGTTGGGGTGAATGCTTTGAAAAAGATACTGATAACAAATAATCCTATGGTAAATGAGACTTTTTCAGGAAAAATGGGTATAATTTATAGGCAGGAGTTTTCTTATGTAAATGTACTTTCTGAAGCGAGAGACAGGATTCATCATGGATATAAACTTCTTACCCATCCTCTGTCAGGCAGTGTGAAACCCAATGAAACGCCATATAAATCCGTTGTCATACAACGGGGTTCAACGGAATTGGATATGGAATCCCTTATGATGATTGAAGGTAGCATTGATACAGCAAAAAAGTTTATTGCAAGTAGAAAAACACCCATTTGGACAGAAAAAATCAGAAATGATTTTCAATTGATCGACTTTTATTTAATTAAAGGTGCTATAGATAGTATGGAACAATTTTAATTTTAAGAATATAAGGAGGAAAAGCTATGGAGAACTTGTATGATGTAGTCATAATAGGTGCAGGTCCTGCCGGTTTGGCAGCAGGTCTGTATGCAGCAAGGGCAAAAATGAAGACTTTGGTTTTAGAGAAGGACAAGGTTGGAGGACAAATCGTAACGACAAATGAAGTAGCAAACTATCCAGGTTCCATACCTCATGCCACTGGACCAAGCTTAATCGCCAGGATGGTTGAGCAGGTTGAAGAATTTGGTGCAGAAAGAAAAAAAGATAATGTGGTGGAAGTTGACTTTAGTGGAAAAATTAAGATTGTAAAAGGTGAAAAAGAAACATACCAAGCGAAAACAGTGATCATTGCCAATGGTGCAACACCTAAGAAGATTGGATGCCCTGGAGAAGCAGAATTAACAGGAAAAGGCGTATCCTATTGTGCAACATGTGATGCAGACTTTTTCACGGATCTTGAAGTTTTCGTAATCGGTGGGGGAGATTCTGCTGTTGAAGAAGCTATGTATCTAACAAAATTCGCTAGAAAGGTAACCATTGTACATAGGAGAGATGAGCTAAGAGCTGCAAAATCTATTCAAGAAAAAGCATTCAAAAACCCTAAAATGGCGTTTATGTGGAATACAACGATAGAAGAAATAAAAGGTGACGGTGTTGTTGAGTCCGTAGTATTCAAGAACCTTGTTACTGGAGAAACCAATGAATATTTTGCAGATGAAAATGATGGTACATTTGGTATATTCCCGTTTATTGGTTTCCAACCATTAAGCGAGTTATATAAAGGCAAGGTTGAAATGGATAAAGCCGGATACCTTATTGCGGACGATAACATGAATACAAATGTACCTGGTGTTTTTGCCGCAGGGGATATCCGCGTAAAATCCTTAAGACAAGTGGTGACTGCTGTAGCCGATGGTGCTATTGCAGCAGTTCAGGCAGAAAAGTATATTGAGAACCAATTTGAAGAATAAGGAGGTGAAGAGATATGTTAGCAGTAGATAAAGATACTTTTCAACAAGAAGTTTTAGAAGCTGAAGGTTTTGTGCTTGTAGACTATTGGAGTGATGGTTGTGAGCCATGCAAGGCTTTAATGCCAGATGTTGAAGAGTTGGCAGCAAAATATGAAGACAAAGTAAAATTTGCAAAGCTAAACACAACACAAGCCAGAAGACTTGCGATTTCACAAAAAGTACTTGGTCTTCCAACAATTTCACTTTACAAAGATGGACAGAAAATCGATGAAGTGACAAAGGATGACGCGACAAAAGCCAATATCGAGGCAATGCTTGTTAAACATGTTGGTTAACCCTAATCCACGCTGGCGGCTCAGTCCGCCGGTTGAGGGTTATGAATATAAAGGGAGGTGAATTTTGTGCGCCTAGAATTAGGAAAAATCAAGATTACAGATGTCCAATTTGGTGACACAACGAAAGTAGCAAATGGAACACTGTATGTAAATGAGCAGGAAATTGTTAACCTTATCATGGAAGATGAACACATCAAAAGTGTAAAGGTTGAATTGGCTAAGCCAGGAGAAGAAACAAGAATTACACCTGTAAAAGACGTTATCGAACCGAGGGTAAAGGTAGATGGCCAAGGTGGAATTTTCCCTGGAGTAATCAATAAGGTTACGACTGTGGGTACAGGACGCACACATGTATTAAGTGGAGCCGCTGTTGTTACATGCGGAAAGATCGTAGGCTTCCAAGAAGGTATCATTGATATGACTGGACCAGGAGCCGAGTACACACCATTCTCAAAAACCTACAATGTATGCTTAGTCATTGAACCAGTAGATGGCTTAAAGCAGCATGAGTATGAAGCCGCAGCCAGAATGGCAGGACTAAAGGCTGCTGCCTTTATCGGTAAAGCAGGACTTAATGTTCAACCAGATGAAGTTGATGTATATGAAACAAAACCATTGTTAGAAAGCATCGCAGAGTATCCGAACCTTCCTAAGATCGGATATGTATATATGCTTCAAACACAAGGTTTATTGCATGACACCTATGTCTATGGGGTAGATGCAAAGAAAATTGTACCTACAATCCTTTACCCAACAGAAGTGATGGATGGAGCAATTCTTAGTGGTAACTGCGTTTCTGCTTGCGACAAGAATACAACCTACCATCACCAAAATAACCCAATTATTCAAGATCTATTTGCAAAACACGGCAAAGAAATCAACTTTGTGGGCGTTATCATTACCAATGAAAACGTTTATCTTGCAGATAAAGAAAGATCATCAAACTGGACGGCTAAATTATGCAGATATCTTGGCTTAGATGGAGCCCTTATATCACAAGAAGGCTTTGGTAATCCAGATACTGACTTAATCATGAACTGCAAGAAGATTGAAACTGAAGGCGTTAAAACTGTTATCGTTACCGATGAATATGCGGGTAGAGATGGTGCATCTCAATCTCTTGCAGATGCTGATCCAAAAGCAGATGCGGTTGTAACAGGTGGAAATGCAAACGAAGTGATTGTTCTACCACCTATGAAGCGAGTTATCGGTATGCTTGATTACACAGATAAGATTGCCGGCGGTTTTGATGGAAGCTTAAGACCAGACGGAAGTATTGAAGCTGAAATCCAAGTAATTACCGGTGCTACAAACGAACTTGGTTTTAACAAGATGTCAGCAACAGGATTCTAATAAAGAATAATACACCTGTAAATAATATAAATCAGAGAGGATGGTAACCATGAGTATGTTTGATGGAAAAAAAGTCATCATCATCGGTGACAGAGATGGTATACCAGGGCCTGCTATGGAAGAATGTCTGAAAGGCACAGGAGCAGAAGTAGTGTTTTCTGCAACCGAATGCTTTGTCTGAACAGCTGCAGGAGCAATGGACCTGGAAAATCAAAATAGGGTTAAAAATATGACAGAGAAGTATGGCGCAGAAAATGTTGTTGTACTTTTAGGAGCAGCAGAAGCAGAAGCTGCAGGCTTAGCTGCTGAAACTGTTACAAACGGAGACCCTACTTATGCAGGTTCATTGGCAGGAGTCCAGTTGGGACTCAGAGTATATCATGCTGTAGAGCCAGAATTCAAAGAAGCAGTAGACCCAGGCGTATATGATGATCAAATCGGTATGATGGAAATGGTACTTGATGTAGATTCTATCATTGCAGAGATGACATCTATCAGAGAACAATTCTGTAAATATTAATAAAACATAAAATTTCCCAGTGCAAAAATAAGAGAGGGGGGAAAGTATGAGCAAGATTAGAGTTGTTCATTATATAAACCAGTTCTTCGCGGGAATCGGTGGCGAGGAGAAAGCGGATATCAAACCTGAAATCAGGGAAGGTGTTGTAGGACCTGGAGCTGCCTTAAATGCTGCATTCGGTGGTGAAGCAGAGATTGTAGCAACAGTAATATGCGGCGACTCTTATTTCAATGAGAACGTAGAAGAAGCAAAAACACAAATTCTTGACATGGTTAAGCAACACAACCCAGACTTATTTATCGCAGGACCGGCGTTCAATGCAGGTAGATATGGCGTAGCTTGCGGAACTATTTCTAAGATTGTGAAAGAAGCACTCAACATTCCTGTTGCTACAGCAATGTATATTGAGAACCCTGGTGCGGATATGTACAAAAAAGATTTATATATCGTAGAAACAGGAAATTCAGCTGCTGCTATGAGAACTGCTGCACCAGCATTGGCAAAACTTGCTCTTAAATTAGCAAAAGGTGAAGCGATCGGCGCTCCAAATGTGGATGGTTATATTCCAAGAGGTATAAGAAAGAATATCTTCTTAGAAGAAAGAGGTTCCAAAAGAGCGGTTGATATGTTAATTAAGAAACTAAAAGGTGAAGAATTCGTTACAGAATATCCAATGCCTGATTTTGATAACGTTACGCCTAATCCGGCAGTAAAAGAAATGTCAAAAGCTAAGATTGCATTGGTTACATCCGGTGGTATCGTGCCAAAGGGTAATCCTGATCATATCGAATCTTCCAGTGCATCGAAATTTGGAAAATATGACATAGCTGATTTTTCAGACTTGACTGAAGCAACCCATGAAACAGCACATGGTGGATATGACCCTGTTTATGCTAATGCCGATGCTGATAGAGTTTTACCAGTCGATGTATTGAGAGATCTAGAAAAAGAAGGTGTAATCGGCGAATTACACAGATATTTCTATACAACAGTTGGAAATGGTACTTCCGTTGGTAACTCTAAAGGTTTTGCTGCAGCGTTTGCACAAGAATTAGTAGCTGACGGTGTTACTGCTGTTATCCTAACCTCCACCTGAGGTACTTGTACACGTTGCGGTGCAACGATGGTAAAAGAAATTGAAAGAGCAGGTATTCCTGTCGTACACATTTGTACAGTTGTTCCGATTTCATTAACAGTTGGTGCAAACAGAATTGTACCTGCTGTAGCAATTCCTCATCCGCTTGGAAATCCTTCTTTGGATCCGGCAGAGGAAAAGAAATTAAGAAGAAAGCTTGTTGAAAAAGCATTAAAAGCTCTTGAAACAGAGGTTGACGGACAAACTGTATTTGAAAATTAATTGAATCAGCCAGCTGTAGACGCAGCTGGCAGCTGCTTAGACTAATAATTCAATGAATGGGTGGTGATCGCACCACCCATTTGTTCCAATTATATTCTGACTTTTTCTAATTCATGAATCTTTCAATAAATTGTTTTCTTTTGTAGGGAACGGCGCCCTCGTCGTTTCGCAAAGATGATATACTACTTTATGAGCGTATACCTGTTATTGAAAGTAAATGAATGAAATAAAATAGTTTCGTAGACTAATGATAGTCTGTAGCTGCGAGCTGCGGGAAAAGACTTGCAGCATAAAAGCGTAAAGTTTATGGAGGTGTAAAGCATGAGCTATGCAGTAATAAAAGGAGCGGGATATGTACTGGTATATACCCCGGATATGATCCTACATAATGGTACCACACAAACAACTGAGAAGATAACCAATCCTAATTCTGAATATTTAAAGACCCTTCCACAGCATGTTCG
>JBMOKU010000073.1:0-148036 GCA_049324315.1 Bacillota bacterium
TTCTCGCTTAGCACCCTGCATTACTGCAACGCACCGAGATTGGCTACCCAGCTCACTGGCGATTACTGGGACGGGACTTTCACCCGCTAGTGTAGTCCAGCTTCGCTGGACGCACCAAAAACAAAAAGCCGCAAATGAACACCTGTCCATTTGCGGCTTTTCAATATCATATGGTTGCAATGATATGAACAAACAAGGAACGTTGAAAATCTAATCAACGTTTCATCCCTCATATACAAAAAACCGTGCAAAGAAGCACGGCAGGTATACGATGGAACTATTGAATAACATTGGATTCGCCGGTGTTCTTAACTAAGATTTCCTAAAAGACAAGACAAAATAGACCTATCCCAAAAGGAAGGTTTTTTCTCTGTACCCTCGGAAACACTATACAATTCGTTAGTTAAGAACAACCTCAAACATAAATTTTCTCCTTTATTGCTTGATACACTATTATTATATGCCATAGAATTTTTTTGTCAACGGAAATAGCATAGCATAATTTAACAATTCTAATCTAATTCTAATCTTACATTAAGGATACTCTAATACTTCCCCTATATAATAAAGCCATAAACAATACAACAGATATTCACCGGAACCATACAATATTGTAAAATCGGTGAATCCATGTGTAAATAATTTAGGAGGGATTAGAGATGTCAGCAACACTACAACAAATTGATTTATTAAGAGAAAGGGCAAATGTAAGTTATCAGGATGCAAAGGATGCTTTAGAATCATGCAACTATCAAATCGTGGATGCACTGGTGTATCTCGAAAAGGAAAACAAACTGAAATTTAAGCAGAAAAAGAAGGAGTGCGAAGGCAAATTCATTGCAAAGGTAAAAGAAATCGTAAGAAAAGGTAATAAGACCAGATTTATTATTCAAAAGAATCAAGCAGACGTTGTTAATCTTTCAGTAACAACAACCGTGGTTATCGGTGTTATTGCAACGCCGGTGGTTGTCTTCGGAATCCCGGCTGCACTGATTACAAACCATAAAATCAAAATAGAAAAAGAAAACGGCGAAGATGTCAACGTAAATAAAATCTTTGACAAGGTATCTACAGCGGTAAATTCAATGACTGACAAGTTAAATACCACAGATGAGCAGAAGGTAGATATTACGAAATAAGCCCACGCGGAAGCAGAAGATTAACGCTTCTGCTCCCATCCCATAAACCTACATGCAAATGTAGGTTATTTATTTATAGGAAAGGATAGGATATAATCTAAACAATAACGTAGATATACAGGAGGGAAAATCCATGACTCCCCGCAAAATACTTATCGTAGAAGATGAAGTGAAAATTGCCCGCTTTCTTGAACTGGAGCTGCAGTATGAAGGGTATGCCGTTGAACAGGCCCACGATGGACGTACCGGTCTACAGAAAGCACTGGAAAGAGACGTAGATCTGGTAGTACTGGACGTTATGCTGCCGGGTCTTAATGGTATGGAAGTGTGCCGCCGCATCCGCCAATCCTCTGACATCCCCATCATTATGCTGACCGCTAAGGATCAAACCATGGATAAGGTCATGGGATTGGATATTGGTGCTGATGATTATGTAACAAAGCCCTTTGCCATCGAGGAGCTTCTTGCACGTATTCGAGTGGCATTAAAAAGGAAAACCCCTCTCTCGCTTCAAAGCAAGACACTTTCCATCGATGGATTAACCTTGGACATTGACCGGCATATGGCTTCATATGGGGACGAAGTTATAGATTTGACCAAGCGAGAGTATGACTTATTGCAATACCTTATGGAAAACCAAAATATTGTTCTTTCCAGGGACAAAATCCTTGAGACCGTTTGGGGTTACGACTATATGGGAGACACCAATGTTGTAGACGTCTACGTCCGCTATCTCAGGAGCAAGATAGACGATAAATATGATAAAAAGTTCATTCATACCATCAGGGGGGTAGGATACCTTTTTAGAGGTGAATAAAATGAAATTGCTTATTTTGATCATTCAAAAGACCTTGTTGATGTTTTTATATATTATTGGAAAAGTATTTAGCTCCTTACCCTTCATAGGCAAAGGCCTGGCGGCAGTTTTTATAGATGCTAGGAAACGCATCAAAAGATTGTTCCGATTTTCCATCACCTTTAAAATTACGGTTGTTTACGGTTTTATGTTGACCTTGGTCATTCTATTAACCAGCAGCAGCGCCATCTTAGGATTTCGGTTGTATTTAATTCAGCAAAGCAAATCCACTGTGGTTAAAAACATGACCATCGCATCAGATCTATTAAAGGAAAACCCTCGCGTCTTCGAAAACAAGTTCAACAGCCTTTCCCAGCAGGAAGACTTAATCATAACGGTTTTCAACAACGATAAAAAAACCGTATTCACCACAGATAAAGAGAATGAAAAAATACCTTTTTTGAAGACGGATGAAACAGCAGAAATTGATAATCAGCAAACAGTTGTTATGAATCAGCGGGTAACGATACAGGACCAACCCTATTATATTCAATTATCTAGGAGTCTTGAAAAAGAAAATCTATATACGCTAATCCTATCTGTTGTGTTCTTGGCAGTGAATGGAATCGGTATCATCATTATCATTCTGTTTGGCTCAAAAATAAGCAGAAGGATGCTTAGTCCCATTGAAAAAATGACAGATACTGTTAAAGCCATATCGATTCAAGATTTGGATACCCGACTGGATATAAGCGGTTCCCATGATGAGCTAAAGGATTTAGCGGAAACCTTCAATGAGATGCTGGATAGAATACAAGATGCCTATGATCGACAGAACCAATTTGTTTCAGATGCTTCCCACGAGTTGAGAACACCCATATCCGTCATACAGGGCTATGCAAACCTACTGGATCGATGGGGCAAAGACGACAGAAAGGTTTTGGAAGAGTCTATCGGTGCTATCCGCAGCGAATCGCAGAACATGAAGGATCTGGTCGAGAAATTATTATTTCTTGCCCGAAGTGATAAAAATCTACAAAGAATTGAGAAAGAAAAGTTTTCCTTTAACCAGTTGATCGAAGAAGTTGTGAGAGAAACAAAGCTCATTGATACAAATCATGAGATCATCAGTGAAAACACAGAACCCGTAGAACTCTATGCTGATAAAAGGCTCATCAAACAGGCCTTACGGGTTTTTATCGACAACAGTGTTAAATATACACCTCCTGGCGGCAGTATCCGTATTGCAGCCTTTTCTCAGAAAAACAAAGTCGCTGTTATCATAGAGGATACAGGTATTGGCATCCCTGAGGAAGACATCCCTTACATCTTTGATCGATTTTATCGCTCCGACAAATCCAGAACCAAGGAGAGCGGAGGCCATGGCCTGGGTCTAACGATTGCCAAATGGGTGATTGACCGGCATCAGGGTACCATAGACGTTCACAGTGCTGTCCAAAAGGGTACAAAGATTACGATCTATCTTCCCCTTTCAACATAAAAGACACCATTACATCCGGCCTTTATATAACCGTTGTAATGGTGTCTATTCTATTATTTTCCATATCCTTGGACAATTTCTACCAACCTTTTATTCGCCCTTTCTGACAAACCAAATCTTTCTGTCTCTTCCTCCAGCTCTATTATGCTGCCGTATCCCTTGATATAGCCATTAATTTTTGCTGCAGCCGTTGAATTAACAAAGTCCTTGATATGAGGGTACATCTGCCTAAATTCCTTTTCAATTTCCGGTACTAATTGGAGATAATATTTCTGATGATACCCCTCCGCCAGATAAAATGTATGGTAGGGATTGATCTCCGTATAAAACACGACCTTCTTTTTGTTTTCTTCTCTTTCTTTCGCCTCTAAGACAGCCATTCTTTGCTCTTCATTGTGATAAAGAATCATGGACATGTACTGTCGAGACCACGCCTTGCATTCCGGCTCATGCTCCTCCCAAAATATTTTCAATAGATCCCCGTAGGTAACCTGTCCAGGATCATAGTCTATTTGGACCATTTCCGTATGGTCTCCCAATTGATGATAAGTGGGATTCTCCTTGGTTCCTCCCGCATATCCCACACGGGTATGATATACGCCTTTTAACAGCCCGAACCGGGCATCCGGACCCCAAAATCATCCTAGTCCAAAGGTAGCTGTTTCTAAATGCAACGGCACTTCCAAATCTATTGAGGGTAATCGTTTTGTCTCCATGCTGCGATCTCCTTTTTGTATGTTTTCATTTTGATAATATACCCAATTCATGTCCAGACTATCACTAGAACTGTGAGAGCAAAGCGGGCGAACACTGTTCGTCCCTACAATTATGTTATCCACAGAAGTTCTGTACAAACTACTTTCTTAATGACAAAAAGGAACTGTGTCCTTTTTTCACACAGTTCCTTATACGCATCAGTGTATGTAGTCCATATACGCCATAAGCTCATCAGCCCATTTAATCGCATCAAAATATAATTCGGGAAGGATCTTATCATCAACATCCAACTTCTGTGCATACCGTCCAACGTCTTCCCATAACCCTCTCTCATATAGCAGCATCAGCTGGTACAAATCAAAGAACACACTATTTCTGCCGAGCATTGTATTCTTAATGTCTTCTGACAGCGGCAGTTCCTTTAAGACCTCTTCCATCGGCGTTTCTAATATAGCATCTACAATAGACATTAATCCCATCAACATGACTTCATATTTTCTATCTCTGAAACTTGAATGCAAAGCTAATAGTTCACCAAGCTTCGAACGCAAAAGAGCAATCCTTACCAGTTCACTGGGCTTGTCGTTTCCCATTTCCTGAACCATGATCAGAGATATCCATCTCTCAATTTCTTTTAATCCCAAAATGGCCAGGGCATGTTTGATAGAATGTACTTCTTTAATAAGGGTAAATTTCGAATTGACTAATCTTAACAACTTATACGTTAAACCAACATCATATTCTATAACATTCGCAATTCGATCAAAGGATGGCTCTTCACAATTAAGTTCTTGAAGAATCTGTATGTACTTTGTACTATTCTCCTTAAATTTCTTTCGTCTCATAATAACCGGCTTGCTGAAGAAATACCCTTGAAACAGTTGAAAACCCATTTCCAAAGCCCATCGAAAAACCTCATCGTTTTCTACCTTTTCCGCAAGGAATGTTTTTTTTCCATCATTCCATGTATCAATGATTGTTTTGATATTTTCCCTATCATTTAACAGCATATCTACCTTAATGATATCACATAGTTCTACCAGCTCTTTATACGGATAATCATAAACAAAATCATCTAAAACAATGGTATATCCTGCAGCTTTCATTTCTTTAATCTTCTCTAAGAAAGCCTGATCTACCACAATATTTTCTATGAGTTCAATTGCAATAATATCTTTATTGAAGATCATAGGAATATCTCGATGGATAAGCTCCTTATCAAAATTTACGAACGCTTTGCTTTGGCCAACCAGATTCGAGATTCCAATAGAGAAATAACTGTTTACCAGTAATATGGATGTGGCAATACTCGAACTTACGCTGTTGTCGAAAAAATTCCTATTCCCATCACGATACAGAAGTTCATAGGCCACAACTTCCTTATCTTTATTGAAAATCGGCTGCCTTGCGACGAAAACTTCCATCCTAGCTCACCTCCTAAATACTTCTTTGCATATCTAGTGATATCTAACCCAGAGTACATATGTCGGAGATAATTCATTTTTTCGGAGTTTTTTCATCTAGCAATTTGTTGATCTTCGCTTATCCTATTTTGCAGTGTTATCACTACAAACGCATCTTGATTTTTTCGAAATATTTCGTTAATTCCATTATACACTACTTCTGTCGTTTTTTGTAGTATTTTGCTATAGAGGGATATATGTTTTTAATAGTTTCATTTCACCAACCAATGTATATGATCCTAAAGTGGCAGGGATTAATAAGCTATCTCCCATACGAATCATTTCTGTGCCTTCTTTATACCTGATTTCCCCCTCCCCTTCTGTACAGGTAAAGATGGAGAACCTCTCCTGTTCGCTGACTTCTGAACAAGAGGTGTAAACATCATATTGTTCAATAATGAATTTATCACATGTGCATTTCACAGTTTTTCTATATTGGCTATTTTCCTCAACGAACCGATCAACACTTTTCTTTCCCATCAAATGAAAATCAATGACATCCAGTGCCTTTTCGATCTGCAGTTCTCTGCCCCTGTTGTAATCATATACACGATAGGTAGTGTCACTGTTCTGTTGTATCTCTGCAATGACGATCCCTTTACCGATGGCATGGACAAGACCGCTTTGAATAAAGAAGAAATCACCCTTTTTAACAGGTATCACATTCAGATAGGACTCTAAATTCCCCTGTTGTATAGCTTGGGCAAACTGCTCTTTTGTGCAGTCTTTCGTTCCTACCACAAGGACAGCGCCTTCTTCCGCCTCTATGATATACCAAGCCTCTGTCTTCCCCATTTCCCCTTCATGCTCTTGGGCATACGCATCATCTGGATGGACTTGAATCGAAAGGGTATCCATGGCATTAATCAGCTTAACAAGCAAGGGAAAGCTTCGTGCATCAAATCGGGTGCCTAGGATTCTATTTCCTTCTTGTTTGATCACTTCATCCAGTGCCAATCCCTTAAACGCGCCATTGGCTATCATACTGGTTCCGTTAGGATGACACGCCACATCCCAGCTTTCTCCAATATTTCCTTGGGGTAGATCCTTCCGAAATGGCCCAAATCCCCTTCCACCCCATATCTTTTCAAAATAAATAGGCTCGAACTTGATTGGATACATATCTTAACTCCTTTTTCTATATATTATAAAATTTTGTATCTGCATTTACACCTACATGATACATTCGATATCATCTCTTTTATTTCCTTTTTTAAGAAAAATATCTCTCGTAATGATTAACCATTATCCAATTTGTGCATCTTAGTTGGTAGTGATTGATTTCTTTTATCAAAAAGGATAAACTATATCATGAATGTAGACTTCATTTTGCTGGTAAAATCAGCTCGTTATAATGCTAATGATAAATTTTGATTAAGGGGAAGATCTTTATGAAAAACTATAGTGTATTTGATATTTTAGGCCCCGTTATGATCGGACCTTCCAGCTCCCATACTGCAGGAGCAGCTAGGCTGGGGAAGGTAGCTCGATACATTGCAGGCACGGATTTTCACAGCGTAACCTTTCATCTTCATGGTTCCTTTGCTAAAACCTATAAAGGACATGGCACAGATCGTGCCTTGGTTGCAGGGATTCTTGGAATGGAACCCCACGATGAAAAGCTGAGGAATGCATTGCAAATCGCTGAGGATATGGGCATCACCATCAAATTTTCAGAAGCAGATTTAGGTTATGTCCACCCTAATACTGTAAAAATCGTTTTTCATAAAAACGATGGACAGCAGGCAGAGATCATCGGCTCCTCCATTGGCGGCGGCAATATTGTCATTACAAATATTGATGGCTACGAGGTTGCCTTCACAGGCGAATACGCCACCATGTTCATTCGCCATTACGACAAAAAAGGCGCTATCAGCAATGTAACGACCCTTTTAGCCCTTCACGGTATCAACATTGCTACCATGAAAGTAAGTCGTACCAGTAAAGGCTTAGAAGCTTCCATGATTATTGAAACCGACGGCATCTTAAAGCCTGATGATGTAGAGAAGATCTCCGCATTAGAAAACATTATTTCCGTTCGAGCAATCAACCCGATCAAAGAGGAGGGTTCTGATGTACAATAGTGGAAAAGATTTATTAAAACTGACATCTGAGAAAAATGCCAGAATTTCAGATGTTGTTATCGAGAAAGAATGTATCTATTCAGATTCAACAAAGGAAGCTGTTCGAAAAAGAATGAAAAATAACTTAGATGTTATGAAAGCTTCTGCCCAGCATGCTATTGACAATGAGGTAAAATCCGTAGGCGGCATTATCGGCGGTGATGCTAAAAAGATGGAAGCCTATCGAAAAACAGGTAAAACCGTTTGTGGAGACGTTATTAATAAAGCCATGGCCCGAGCATTTTCCACCTCTGAAGTAAACGCTTCTATGGGAAGAATTTGCGCGGCACCTACAGCCGGTGCGTCTGGAATTATTCCTGCAGCCATCCTTACAGTGGGCGAACAATTGGATGCATCCGAGGATCAGTTAATTAACGCATTGTTTACTGCCTCCGGCGTAGGAGAAATCATTGCAAAGAACGCTACCTTATCCGGCGCAGAGGGAGGATGCCAGGCAGAATGCGGCGCCGCAGCGGCCATGGCAGCGGCAGCTATTGTGGAAATGTATGGTGGAACACCGGATATGGCACTCCATGCAGCGGCCGCATCTCTTAAAAACATTATGGGACTTATCTGCGACCCGATTGCCGGCTTAGTAGAAGCGCCTTGTGCAAAACGAAATGCTTCCGGCGTGGTCAATGCCATGCTTTCTGCAGATTTAGCCCTGGCAGGCGTTCAAAGTATTATCCCCTTTGACGAAGTCGTAGAAGCCATGTTCAAGGTTGGAAAAGCACTGCCCCACGAACTGCGGGAAACAGCTCTGGGAGGCATCGCTACAACCGAAACAGGCATCAGGATCAAAAAAGAAATATTTGGTGAATGATGAAAAGGTAGGATGTTAGCATCCTACCTTCTCTTATTCTTTTCTATTATAGATGTGGAATCGTAAAGTTTTATTTTCATTTAAACCTGTTTATTTGTGAGGATTAGACTTCTATTTGGTTAGAAGTTAGAGGTTAGAAGTTCCAGGGTCAATCTTATAAGCTTTTAAATCCTTAAAGACTGAAAAGATAGACATAAAGCGTCTAACATCTAACTTCTAACGTCTAACCCTATGAATCACTATTCTTTGATTGGGAAATAGTTTATAGACGAAGATTGAATTCTATAATTCCACATCTATATCCCCTTGTACATCTTTAACATTTTCATCTTCTATTTTTATCAATACATAAGGATACGTAATGACCTGAGCTACAATATCCCCTTTTCCGGGAGCGTTGACATGGGCTGCCACGTAGGCCGTATCCGGTGTAATCATGGTCACATTGTCTACCTCTACAGAATAGCCCCCCGTGGGTTTCTCCCCACCGCTGACAAGAATGTAAATCTCATGATCTACTTTTTTATAATAGATACCCCCATTTTTATAATTCGACTCTACCCAATTTTTTATTTCTTCAATGTCTTGAATCCAATGTGTCATAATCGTTTCATAGGATACAACCGTTTCAACAGGATTGATATCTGTACGGATGTTTACCGTATAGCTTTGCTGATCCCATTCTACTGTAGCACCTAAGCTCTCTGCCACAAACCTGACAGGTACAAACGTACGGTTATCCACCAGCTTTGCCGGTACATCCAACCGAATAGTCTCCGGAAGTCCTGTAAAATCAAAGTTCCGATAGATTTTGGCTTCACGGGTCCCTATAGGCACTTCAATCCGCATGTATTTATTCCTAATCAAAGCAGTTGCGGTCTTTTCATTCCAGGATACTTCGGCACCCAGCTTTTCAAAAACACCTCTAAGGGGCACCAGCACCCTACCATCCTCCAGCATGGGATTTACATCAAAAGTAAGTTTTTCATTATCTACTTGTACTTTAATATCCGGACGCTCTTCTGCAAAATTTACAGTAAACCCTGCCATCAACAAGGCTGACGTAAGCAGCATACAAATCACTTTTTTCATCATATTCGCCTCCTTCCTATATCTTTAGACACATATATGCGAAATAAGTTCCATTAATCTTAATTTTTTCATGAAAAAATTCAAAAAAAATCCTAGCCTTTCGTCGATACCACACTTTTACTGTTCGCTGATTTGTATCACCTCTCTTTCATATATTCCCTTACCATTACTTTTCTATAGATAAAGTCAGAATCCTTCCTTTAAAGTTTATACTATCTGTGCATCTTTCATTTCTTTTTCACGTCACGATCCGAAACGTAAAGTATATTTATATGACCGCTTAAAAACAATAGAACAAAGCACTAAAAAATATTTACAATTAGTCAAAATAGTAGTAGAATTTAATTAAAAGATGACTATAGGGAAACAACGTTTCCTATAAGTGAACATGGAGGTATGATTATGAACAGTACCGAAAAAGTGCTGTGGGTTTTAAAACGACTGGGTGAGCACCCTTTTGAAATGGGATTAACAGATTTGGCAAGAGAAATGGGCTATGAAAAAAGCGGCATCTATAAGATTTTAAACATGATGGTCAAAGATGGTTTTATTGTTCAAAACAGCAACACCAAAAAGTACTTTCTAGGCCCCGCTTTATACCGTCTTGGCATCGTATACAGTGAGCAAAAAGGAATCTGGGAGCTGGCAAAGCCAGTAATGAAAGAAATTGTTGAGATTACTCAGGAAACCGTTACTTTAGGTATTCGCGAGGGCATGGACGCCATATTGGCATATAAACTTGAAAGTACCCACGAAATCCGCCTGCATGGTAAAGTGGGAAAAAAATACCCGATTAATGCCGGATCTATGGGTAAGGTATTGGCTGCCTACCATGATCCAAAGCTGATTCAAGAATATTTAAAGCACCACACCCTTGAAAAGAAGACGGATAATACAATTATTGACAAGGAAAAGCTCTTAGAAGAATACGCGCTTATTCGCCAACAAGGCTATGCAACCAGCAACGAGGAAAACACCGTAGGTGGATTTGGTATCGCTGCACCCATCTACGATAAGGAAGGCAGTGTATGGACATGTCTCTGTTTAGCCGGTCCAAAAAGCAGATTCACTGATGAAAATATAAAAAGTTGGGTTTCCCTTGTTATTGATGGAGCCCGTGAGATTTCCTACAGACAAGGGTATAAATATGAATAGACCTATCGGGAGGCAAAATTGATGGAGAAGACACTTGGCATCATTGGCGGCATGGGTCCCTTGGCAACGGTTAAGCTATTTGAAAAGATTGTTACGTTGACGGACGCCCGTAGTGATCAGGAACATATTCGTATTTTAATCGATAATAACACCTTCATTCCGGATAGAACCTCCTATCTCGTTGGAATAGGAGAAGACCCAAGGGAACAATTGATCGATTCGGCAAAAAAACTGGAATCAGCGGGAGCAGACTTTTTAGTGATGCCCTGCAACACAGCCCATTACTTCTATAACGATATCCTGCAGCAAATCAACATTCCGTTTCTCCACATGATCGAAGAAACAGCCAATATCATTTTGGAGAAATATCCCGGTATTGAAAAAGTAGGTCTGCTGGCAACTGTGGGCACCTGCAAAACCGGTGTATATGCAGATGTTTTCCAAAAAAAAGGCATCCAAGTTTTGCAGCCGTCAGAAGAACACCAGCAATATGTTACAGATCTGATTTACGGTATTAAAGAGAACAGAAAGGTAAATATCGATCACTTCTATACAGCAGTAAACGCACTGAACAGTGCAGGTTGTCAGGTATGTATTTTAGGCTGTACGGAACTCTCCGTAGCCTATGATTTATTCCATCTAAAAGGTACATACGTAGATGCGCTGGATGTGATTTCAAGAAAAGCTATTGAATTTGCCGGTAAACGTGTTTTAGAAAAGTAAAGGAGGTATATTATGTCAAAAGTAAGAATAACCGAAACCGTACTACGTGATGCACATCAATCCTTAATCGCAACGAGAATGAAAACGGAAGAAATGATTCCTATCCTAGAAACATTAGATAAAGTAGGGTATCATTCCCTGGAAATGTGGGGCGGTGCTACCTTCGACTCCTGTTTACGATTCCTAAATGAAGACCCATGGGAACGTTTAAGAATCATACGTAAAGCTGTGAAAAATACCAAGCTGCAAATGCTCCTTAGAGGACAGAACCTGCTTGGATACAAGCACTATGCAGATGATGTGGTAAGCGAATTCGTAAAAAAATCTATTCACAATGGAATTGATATCCTTAGAATCTTTGATGCACTGAACGATGTCCGAAACTTAGAGGTAGCAATAAAAACGACAAAAAAGGAAGGTGGGCATGCGCAAGCTGCGATTTCATACACCATCAGTCCCGTACACAATACAGAGCATTATCTAACTGTTGCAAAACAAATGGAAGATATGGGCGCCGACTCCATATGCGTTAAAGATATGTCCGGTATCTTAACACCATATTATGCCTACGAATTAATTTCGAAACTTAAGAGTACCGTGAAGGTTCCTATTCAGCTTCACACCCACTACACCAGCGGTGTAGCATCCATGACGTACCTGAAAGCCATTGAAGCCGGTGTTGATGTGGTTGATACAGCTATTTCGCCAATGGCCCTTGGGACATCCCAGCCACCGACAGAACCGCTAGTTGCCTCTTTACAGGGCACACAGTATGACACAGGTCTAAATCTTACCGTATTAAATGAAATCGCAGAACATTTCAGCCCTATACGGGATAAGTATCTAAAGAGCGGACAATTAGATCCCAAAGTCTTAGGTGTAGACGTAAATGCCCTGATATATCAGGTGCCCGGCGGTATGTTATCCAATCTTGTTTCTCAATTAAAAATGCAAAACGCTGTAGATAAATATGAGGAAGTATTGAAGGAAGTTCCTAAAGTAAGAGAAGATCTTGGTTATCCACCTTTAGTAACACCACTAAGTCAGATGGTGGGAACGCAGGCCGTATTCAATGTGGTATTGGGCGAACGCTATAAAATGGTACCGAAAGAGATCAAAGCTTATGTTAAAGGAGAATATGGAAAACCAACCGTAGAAATCTCAGAAGAAATCAAGAAAAAGATCATCGGTGAAGAAGAAACCATCCAGTGCAGACCAGCAGACTTAATCGCACCTCAGCTGGAGAACTTCAAAAATGAAATGAAGGAATACTATGAGCAAGAAGAAGACGTATTGTCCTATGCTTTATTCCCTCCAGTAGCTATGGAGTACTTCAAATACCGTCAAGCACAAAAATATAAGATTGACAGCAGCTTAGTTGACAAGGAGCAGAAGGTTTATACAGTATAAGTATCCGACAGTAAATTCTCTATGCACAAATTGACTATTGTCAGAAAATTTGATATTCTTAGGGTTAAACATTAGAACCGATCAATGTGAATATAAGGAGGCCAAAAAATGAGTAAACAGCTTTCTCAAAAAAACATGCAAATTTCTCCATCCGTAACATTAGCCATCACAGCCAAGGCTAAAAAGATGAAAGCAGACGGAATCGATGTCATGAGCTTCGGTGCAGGCGAACCGGACTTCAATACACCTGCTCATATCCGAAAAGCAGCTTTTGATGCCATGGAGAAAGGTATGACAGGCTACACGGCTTCATCAGGTCTGCCTGAGTTAAAGCAGGCTATCTGCGAAAAATTGAAAAAGGAGAATAACCTAGCGTATACACCTGAAAATATCGTTGTTTCAAACGGTGCAAAGCATTCTCTGTTTAATGCGCTGCAGGCAATCTGTAACCCTGGTGATGAAGTAATCGTTCCTGTTCCATTCTGGGTAAGCTATCCGGAATTGGTAAAATTAGCGGATGCAACTCCTATTTTGGTTGAAACTCCGGAGGAAAACGGATTTAAATATGATGAGAAAAGCTTACTGGCTGCTATCAATGAAAATACAAAGGCAATCATCCTTAACAGCCCTAACAATCCTACCGGCTCTGTCTACACGGAAGCAGAGCTAAAGAAAATTGCTGAAATCGCAGAAAAGCATGATATTTATGTAATATCTGATGAAATCTATGAGAAATTAGTTTATGATGGAGAGCATATCAGTATCGCTTCTTTTGGTGATAAGATCAAAGACTTGACCATCGTCATCAATGGAATGTCCAAAGCCTATGCCATGACCGGCTGGAGAATCGGATACCTTGCTGCCAATAAGGAAATCGCAAATATTATCAATAATATTCAGAGCCACGCCACCTCAAATCCAAATACCATTGCACAATATGCAAGTATTGAAGCCTTGAAAGGTGATCAAGAACCAATCCAGAAGATGGTGGAAGCTTTTGTTGAAAGAAGAAACTATATGGTTGAGAAGATCAATACAATTCCTGGCATCTCCTGCAGAAAACCAGAGGGCGCTTTCTACGTCATGGTGAATATCTCACAATTGATGGGAAAAACATTAAAGGGCTATGCCATCAACAGCTCTATGGACTTGGCCGGTTATCTACTGGATACAGCTCAGGTAGCCGTTATTCCTGGATCAGGCTTTGGCTCAGACAACTATGTTAGACTTTCCTATGCAACATCTCTTGAAAACATCAAGGAAGGCTTAAGAAGAATCGAAGAAGCTTTGAAATAGCCTGAATAAAAAGCTCATTCTCCATTATACACGGAGGATGAGCTTTTTCTCATTCATTCTCACGAATTATGCTATCTCCCAGGTCAATGATTATCTTTTTACAATGGTCACACCGCTGGCACTTTACTTTCGGCTGCGTGAACAGCCCGTATTCACCAATCGTTTCTGCTTCAAGCTCCAACGCAGCCAAGGTTGGTTCCTTAGATGCAGACAGCCATTTAAAAGCATAATTCACACCATAGCTTCCGCCATAAATGTATCCTTCCGTAAGCCCTTTTCCACAATACGGGCAATCCATATTATACTCCCCTCTCCGGTCTTTTGAACATATATATATATCCGCTCTCCTCCTGGAAACCGCACTTATCATATAGTCCCTCTGCATATTTTGTCCATAGGGCAAAACTTGTGTCTTTAATATCAGGATGATCGATCATAAAATCAACCAATTTCTTACCTAGACCTTTTCCCCTGTATTCATTGTCAATAATGACGTCCAAAATTAGACTGTAGACCGCATAATCCGTTACAACCCTTGCAAAACCGATCTGTACATCCTGATGAAAGACAGAAAAGCAAAGAGAGCCCTCAATGGATTTCCCTATGATTTCTACTGGCCTCTCCTGTGCCCAATGGGACTGCCTCAGCAAATGACAAACCTCTTCTAAATGAATTTTGCTTTTATCGTCCGTGAAAAGATATTCGCCACAGCAAATTTCCATATCATCATTTCCTTTCTATCCTATTGATTAAAGATATTTTACCATAACTTTTATCATATTTATGGAAAAATCATCTACTATGTCGAAATACTTACCCTTCTTGGAATTGTGTCAAATGAGAATACTAGAGCTTATTTTATGATTTTCTGTGAAAATCATCGTGTACAAGCTTTAACAAAACAAATGCTTCTGTCATATTGTACAAGCGGAGGGAGGTTATCTTAAAAATGGAAAGGATTTTACATCAATTTCTTCAAAACCCAGAAATGGAGAAATTATGTTACGAAGCAAGGAATAACAACAATGAAGAGGCACGGAAACAATTAAATGAAAAGTTTAACGACTATCTTTTCGAGGTTTACTTCCTCAGCTATGTAAATAAAACAATATCCCTTACAGCAAAAGAGATTTATAGAAAAAACAAGATTTTACAAAATAGAGAAGCGTGTTTTTTAAATAGTCCTGAACCTGAATCAGCGATAGAATTAATCGATAGTATTCCAGATAACTCCGGAGATTTTGTTGAAGAAATTATATGTAAAGAAGAATCAACAACATTAGCAAACCATCTTATTGATCCTCACCTAATTAAGGCTGTAAGCAGATTAAATGATAAACAAAAGCTAATTATTTACAAAACATTTGTTGAGCAAAAATCTCCTTCGGGAATAGCGAGAGAATTAGATATTCCGAATAAAACAGTTAGAAATCTTAAGTGTCAAGCATTAAAATCATTAAGGCAATGGTTAAGAAGTGAGAAAAATAACACAGACAATAAGTAATGTACATTAATAATGGAGGTAAAATATATTGAATGATGAATCTCAATTAAAAGACTTACATGGCAGAGCTTTACGAGGGGATCACGATGCCGCCTTTGAAATCTTACAAATGTTTAGACGGAAGATATATATATACAGCTTTGTGAACGGACAATTTCATGATGATTACTTTCAAGAATTAAACTTAAGACTACTGCAATGTATAAAAAAATTCAGATTCAAATCAAATTATGATGTATTAAATCTACTAAAAAAGATGTCTAAAACAGCCAGCTCATCCAAGTGGATAACAAACAAGAAATTTTTTCAGAAAAACTTTTCATAATTCGGGACATTCGTCTTTCTCATTCCATCTTTATAAGTGTAAGACAAAACGAACTGGCCAGAGCATAGGAGTCTTACCTAAATAAATACAAAAAATTTACAAATATAGAGGAGAGGATTTTATGCCACAAATTGGAGAAAGACAAGTCATTGAGTATAGGATTTCTAGGTCTGCATTAGAAACTGAGTATAGCGTAGTAACTAGCCCTATTACTGAAGTAATGGTTGAAGCTGTGATTTGGGGAGTGGCAGGCGGATTAGCCTTCAAAGCTTCTAAGGCTTTTGCTGCCGCATTAATCAGTAGTGGAGCTGTACTTGAAACAGGAATAGCTTCATACTTGTTAGATACAAGAGCAGCTGAAATAGAAGGATATTTAAATACAATAAAGGCAGATGACGCAAATGGCGTAGTAATTAAGCAAGAGTTTATATATATGTATATGAGCGGTTCAGGAACGGGTTGGTATGAATCTGCAAATCCAGTTGTTTCAACTTACTAATTACTAAATTCAGCAAATAAGGCAAAGAGTCTCTAAACTCTTTGCCTTATTTGTTGGATTTATTTTTTTCTGCTTATTAAACTATTATACTTTTTCTCATTTATGTTCCATCTAATAAGAGAGCCAATCCCTCCCCCTACAAGGCCTCCAATCAAATATGTTAAATATATATATATATCGTATTTTATTAATGAATCTATGAAATTTCCTTTGATTACTCCTTTAACAACAGAAAAAAGCAACAATACTGTGCCCATCATTGTCCCAACAGTTAATATATGTCTTAATTTTCCCTTTTGTCTATATTTCTCCCAATCTTTAATAAACTTTTCAGTATCCATCAAAATAACCTCCTCACATAGAATAAAATTACACTTTTCTATTAATTGTAATTATAACATATATTTCCCATATACAAATTACAAGTAAATTACATATTTTTCATCTCAATACATCTCGAATAATAACACACTAATAGCATCATCTTTATCCATTATTGATTGAAGAGATTATGCTCAATAAAGCATACGAAGCGTATTCTACCATGAGAAATATTGTGACATAGAAAAACCTGCCTTTCCGCAGGTTTACTTTTTTATATGACTTTTCTTAAATCCCAGTTCCCCAAACAGATGGACATATTCCTTTGGTGATTGGAGCACTACCAGTTCTCGTCTCTCTTCCCTTAGCATTTTGATGATTTCCAAGATCATAGCTGAAGCAATTCCCTGTTTTCGATGGTCAGGCAGTGTTGCCAGGAAATAGACACCCGATACATCATCACCTAGTGCCAACGTCGCTGCAGCGCAGACCGGTTTTTCATCCAAACAGCCCAGAAATGGTGCAAACTCTGAAGTATTATCTAATCTTATACCTGAAAGAAACTTCTCCAACGCTTCCCGTGGGCTGCTGTCAAATTCAAAGATGCTGCAGACTATATCACACCAGGTCTGACGTTGTTCTTCATTCTCTACTTTTTTCATCGTCAAATTAACTGCATTCCCGATGTCCGTCTTAAAGCTGTATAAAACGGCATGCATACCGTTATATTCAACTTTATCCGGAAACAATTTTTCCTTGATTTCTTTAGGCAGGATATTCAGTAATTTATCTTTACTTTGATTATTCGCTTCAATAATCTCTTTGGGCACTCCGGCCATAAAACCAAACCAAGAGACCTGACCACACAATTCAAACCCGCACTTCTTTGCCAATCCCGGAGACATTTGATTACCCTCTACAATCTGCAAAAAAGGTATTCTTCCACCATCTATGATCTTTGCCGCAAGGTCTATCGTAACATCCACTGCATATCCCTTTCGTCTATGCTCATCCTTCGTATACATGATGCCCATGGAATTATCTTCATGGACCAATACCCAACAGGCTATTTCTCCATTCACATACACTGCAGAGGATGGCCTCTCCATAATATCTTCCTTAATAGCCTTTAAGCTCCCGGGAGATCGATAGGTATAAAAGGAATCTACTGTCTCTGCATCCTTTATATCAACAGCTCGAACAGGATTTTTGATTAATTCTGTGTTTAGGTTTTCCTCCGGCATATAGTATAGCACGCAAGGATTCTCCCATGTAACATCAAACCTGCTTTTGATTTTTTCAGCAAGTCTGTCATCTACACCCGAAAATCCAAAAAATCCTTCTCGAAAGAAGGTATCCAAAACCTCATCTAAAAATGCATCTTCTTCTGTGTAGATATAGTGAAAATAGCCTTTCTTAATAAAAACACCCTTGGGCTGTACCAAATCATCCACATAGATTTCTGCTTCCGGTACATTTTCCATAATCCCCAGCATATTTAAATTAACTAGAAGGTTTTGACTTAAAAAATCAACCACGGCTTTAGATTTTTCTGTTTTTAACAGCATACATATCACCTTTACTTTATCATCAAATTTATATATATGATTTTTATGATCTGTATATGTTTATTCTACATGATTCCTTTATATCCTTCAGTCGTTCCGCGCAAAAAAATAACAGGGAAAACCCTGTTCTACTCAATATATTCATTTATTTCAATGCCTCATCGATCAATTCAATATAACGTCTGATATTTTCATCTTTATCACCAATATCTTTATGCCATGATTTTTCAGGATCCGCATTTTCTCCAAAATATTTTGCTTTATAAATGAACTCAGGTCGGTACTCAAAATGGAGGATATCAAAATGTCCCCATTTGCCACCCCATATAAAGCCGTATTTTTCAAAGGTCTGGACAATCTCTGCGGGATAGCTTTTGAGTCTTTTTTCTCCTTCTTCCCTGGATGTCCATCTCCAATAGTCTCGATTGTCCCTGGCCAAGTCGATGGCAATCCCGAAGGAATGAGGGCTGAGTTGATTGGTTCCTGCGATCACTCGATAATTAAATGTACCGCTTAAGGGGAACAGATAACCGTTCAATCTGGGATTATGGGATGTTAAGGATATCACTTCATCCATTGCCCCCTTCAAAGCCGCAGAAGCTCCGTTGCTCTTATTGAAAGGTAAAGATTTATGGGCGGTCTTAACACCCACCAAATTTGCTTGAACCTGTTCCTTAGAACCACCATAGACTTCCTTTAATAGAGGATATACACGAATTCTACCAGGATCAAAATCTTCTGCCATCAAGCCGCCAATATCCGAAAGAGGATAAATTTGCTCCATCATATCTTGCAGATCCGGATTATTCAATTTTTCTTGAAAACTTTTTTTCTTTTTATCATCATACAAGACTTTTCTGCCTGAATTTAAAATGGCGTACACATTTCCATCTTTCCCTTTTTCTACCTTGACGATGTGCTGTGGATAGGCCATCATCAAGGATAACAAGTCCTGCTTCATAACCACTACATACCTTGATTCCTTTGAATCTTTTACTGCTTTATTGAATAGAAACTGTTGTGCACCGCAACCTGCTGTATTCAGTATGATTGACAAAATGATGCCCACCAGTAAACAAGCCATTGACTTTTTCGCTCTCACCACCAGCCACCATCCTTTCCTTCATCTTTCTGATTTTAGAATACATGGCTAGTATGTGTCAAAGCTTTTTATTTTACCATTAAAATTTCAGGAGATTTAATCCAATCTCTTCAGAGAACGCCCTATCTACGCTTCCTTCTATGACGTCAACGATAATCTCTGCTGTTCCACTAATCACAGCAGAGGTCAAATGTCCACCGAGTGCCTGGTATGTATGGTCTGTTAATGTAATATGGAAATGCAGATATACTTCTCCCTCCATTTCCGTAATATTTCCTGCAAGGCAAGTAATCTCCATATCTCCCGTCAGTTTCTTGGTGTGGTATGTTTTCGTGCCGGTTTCAAAAAGTCCAATCACTGCATGATCCACAGCGCCAATTCCTGAAACGGATCCCAGCGTAATCTTATTCTCCTTACAGAGTCTTTTTATAGACGCCACAATTTCTTCTCCTTTGTCCAAGCGTACAACAAATTTATTTCTAAACCTTTTAAATTCCATATGCATTTCTCCTTTCTTAGCATCCATGATTTGTTTATCCCTATTTGTCATCAGCTTACCATAGTAGACACAGTAAAACAATACTCCATGAAAAATACAAAAGGTATCTTATTCAGATACCATTTTTATCTTCCCTCTATTTTTTGATTATACCCATCAAGATATTTACGATCTCTCCAGTGATAGAAAATTTCATTTCATATTCATCTACTCTCTATTCGCCAAAATTCCGGGAGACCAACTCTTTTAATCCTTCTATTGCTTTTTCTTCATCTTCTCCCTCAGCCACGATCATTAAATGATCTCCTGTCGCTGCCCCCATGCTTAAAATGCCCATCATGCTTTTTGCATTATATTCCTTCTGATCTTTAATGACTTTGACCTGAGAAGCATATTTTGATGCTTCCTTCACAAAAAGGCTGGCCGGCCTTGCGTGAAGCCCTGTTTGATTTTTCAGTACAATTTCAATACAACAGCTCATGCTCATCCTCCTCATCTATTTATAGAAAACTATGCCGTCATGATTTCCCTTGATCCAAGGGCTGTGTATAAATCCACGAATTCGTATGCCATATCCTTAATGGTGATTGCGTTCATCAGATGATCCTGGGCATGAATAAGCAGCAAGCTGACTTCTGTTTTTTCACCCTTGGCTTCGTTCTGAATCAACTGTGTCTGAATTTTATGGGCTTTGCTCAGTTCTTGCCCTGCATCCTTCAATAATCCTCGCGCACCTTCTATATCCCCTTTTTTGGCCAAGGCAATGGCTTCCATTGCCGAGCTTTTGGCATTTCCACCATGTAAAATAATCTGAAATACAATTTCTTGATAGTTCATCACTTCACATCCTTTACTTTGATTCGTTCCTAAAGAAATGACCCAAAGGAGATTCGATTTTTTCTTCGAATCTCCTTCAGTCTATCCACCTTTAGGAAGCTTTGCTTAATTTATCTTCTTTTTCTTCTTCTTCACACTTCTTCTTATCCCAAACACGGAAGAAAGGATAATAGATGGCTGCCATGATCAAGAAGTTGACTGCCTGTAAAGCTACTACCGAAATCTTTCCGCCGGAGGCCAAGAAGCCGCTTACGAAAATTGGTGACGTCCACGGCATGGCAATACCGGCAAGTCTAGCCACAATCCCGGTTTTTAAAGCTAAGTACGATATAATGGTTACGACAACTGGTCCCAGGATAAACGGAATCATCATAATTGGATTCATTACAATCGGCATACCGAAGATGATCGGTTCGTTGATATTGAATAAACCGGAACCAATGGACAGTCGTCCCAACTGTCTCAGCTGCTTACTCTTTGCAAAACGCAGCATCAGGATACACAATACCAGTGTTGCACCGGAACCTCCTATTAGGATAAATACATCCAGGAACTGTCTTGTTACAATATTGGGCAATATCCCATTTGGATCTGCTTGGAATGCCAATCTGTTCTGGTCTGTCAATTGTGTCCAAACAGGAAGCATCACGCTGTCTACAATGGTTGCACCATGCAATCCAAATGCCCACAGCAGATGGATCGCAAGGATAGCCACGATTGTTCCTACAAGCCCCGTACCTGCCTTTGTCAAAGGTACCGCCAATACCGTATTGATGAAATTGAATAGTGTTTCGTAGGAAGTAGCTTCAAATACCAAACGAATGATCCACACAGTACCTACACATGCACAGGCCGGTATCAAAGCTGCAAAAGATTTTGCAACAGCCGGAGGAACACCTGCCGGCATTTTAATGACAATCCCTTTTTGAACGATTTTTCTAAAAATTTCAGTTGTTAAAATAGCAATGATAATAGCAACAAACATTCCTCGGCTTCCCACTAACGCAGAAGGAATCGCTCCACCCACTGCTACTGCTTCAGAAGTCCCTTCCGGTGTAAACATAACTTGGAATGGTATAAGCATCATATAGGAACCCAAAGATATAGCGGCTGCAGATAATGCATCGACTTTGTACTTTTCCGCCAATCGATAGGCCACCCCGATACTTACAAACATACCTAGCAGGTTAAAGGAGGCATTGAGCGGGTACAGCAGTTTTCCCAACCACTGATCACCAAAGGTAGCAGCCATAAAATCACTATAACCCGGAATCGGAAGGAATGCGATAACCAAAAACAATGAACCAAAGATAACTAATGGCGTTGACAGAATGAGTCCGTCCCTAACTGACTGCAAGTGCTTCTGCCCGGCAATTTTACCAGCTACGGGAACAAAATATTTTTCTAGGAACTTAATAACCTTATCCATGCGGAATCCCCCTTACTTTTTCAAATTCATGGCATGTTCTAAAACTTTTTTGCCGTTGACCATACCATAATCCACGGTATTGATGACATCCACCGGTATCCCCTTTTCTTCGCCTAACTGTTTAAACTCCGCCAGCTTGTATCTTACCTGCGGTCCCAGCAGCAGTACATCTGCCTGATCTACGTGACTTATTACATCTTCAATCGGCACCGCCCAGATTTTCCCTTCTATCCCCCTTGCAGCCGCTTCCTTTTCCATTTGCTGCACAAGCAAACTCGTGGACATACCTGCAGAACAACATAATAGAATATTCATTTCCATTCCCCCTTTCCTTAAAATTTGTTCATCTCACGATCACTGCCGTGGCACTTTATGTGTGTCGAAATTATATATTACAAATTTCGTGCCAAAATTTTAAAATACATAATAACTTTTTTATGCCCTCTGCAAGTCTTTGATTTACTGGATTATAAAAAAACCTTTTCCTTCTCAGATAAAAAAACAGTGTGCAACACAATTGCACACTATCTGTGTAATTAATCATACATTTACACACTTTACACACACTTATGATGATTTTTAACGATGGTTTCTGTAATATAGCAAATTTCATCTACACCGATTTGTATATCAAACTGCCCTTCTATTTCTTTCATGTTTTGCTGAATCACATCAAATTCTCGGCTGTATTTTGCGAAAATCTGCTGTTTATTCTTATACTGGGCCAGAGGTTCTCCCCGTTTCGTTTTTTCAATCATAAAACAGATATGAAGCAACATCCCCACCAACACATCCTTCGTCAGTTCGATACCAAGTTCTTTCTGAATTTGCTCAATAATTGTCTTAACGGTTAAAATAACCTTATGAGAATCCACTGTTTTCAGATGGTATTTCAATGATGTAGCAATTTTATAGTATACCGTTTCCGTATCGATAATCTGCTGCAGTTTTTCAATACCGCTGCCCACCAAAACATCCTTAGCCGTAATAAAGGGAATATCCGGCGTATTAATATCAATGGTACCTACAACAGCCAGAATTTTCTTTTCTTCCGAAATCCACTGAAGCTGCTCCATAAAAGCCCTTCGATTGATTAAATCCAATGCTATAATTTCCAAATCTTCATCTAGATCCAACTTCTTATATAGTATTTCCTTTAGCCCTTCTGCTGCCCCCTCCCCAGTAAAGCATGCAGTGACAATAATATTTTTCTTTACCTTCTCCTCTACTTGGGCCTTCTTTCTCAAGTAGAGATTAATATCGATACAGGCTTCATAGATTTCTTGGATACTTCGGTTCATAACGGCTTTTCGGCATGCTTCCAAGACCATCAATGTGCTGACCATTTCCACCGTCATGACCTTAATACCCGTATCTTCATACACCATATCGCCAAAATTGGCCAGAGAACCCATATCTACCATCATAAGGACGCCTTTTCCCTTGTCCATGGATGATACTTTTTCCTTAACCTGATGATAAAATTGCTCTGCAGGCATATCCAAAGGCATATCCATTGCCTCAACATGATCGGTCCCCACCAATCGGTTGGCTACCTCCGCCATGCTGGACGCAGTCGATGCACCGTGCATGATGACTAGAACCCCCGTTCTACCGATTTCATCAAGATAATCATTTTCCAGATGATCCGTGCTAAAAAACAACGTAATATAACCGATTTCATCCAAAGGAAGCTCTACACTCAATTTTGATTCGATGATCTTAGCTGCTTCCATGGCAGTTAAAAACTCATCCGGGTAATGCAGCCGGATCATATTCAATCTGGGGTTATAGATCTTATTTCCGTTTTTCAGGCGCTGTATCGTAGCATTTAAGTGGAGAGCCAATCCGTAGCATATCTTTTCCTCAAAATCCTTGTTCAATCGATCTGCAGCAAATGCCAATATGGTTTCTGTCAAATCCAATACTTCTCCATCAACCACCTTTCGTATTTCATCCTTCTTGGTTTTCCGGAATATGCTCCCCATGAATTTTTTAAAGTGGCTTTCAATATCAATATTCACGATTTCATTGATTTCATGCTCCTGCAGTCCCCGCTCCCGCAAGGATGCAATCTGCTGTTCAATGGCGTCATAAAAGTTACTAGAAAATTCGCCGCTGTCCTGCTGCTGAAAAATATCTTTCTTCTCATCATAACAGTAGCGAAGGATTTCACCTTTCACATGAATGAGCCCTTCCAGCTCATTTCTTTTCTCCTTAATCCTCATCATGCCCATTTTTACGTTCTGGGGCAGATCCGATGCCGTCACCAAAATATAGTCCTTCTTCTGAGACTTATAATTAAGAAATGCCTTTGCACAGGTCAGTTGAATATCGCTTTTCAGCTGACCTATATTGTTCGGACAATCATAAAGCACAAGGGACAAGATACAATTCCTGTTAACATAAATGCTTCTTCCAATCCGTTTTGACTCTTGTCGTAGGAATTCTTCCACTAAATAAAGACGTTCCCCCATACTCCTGTCTTTTAGAGAAGGCAGCGTAATGACCATAGGTATCCTTCTGGTAAAAGTCTTTAAAAGATACGACTGAGGGTTTTCCGTTGTAGCAGCAATAATGAAAGTATTGGCATGAACCACTTCATCTGTATCTCCCAATCTTCGAAAAAATCCTTTATCGATATAGGTAAAGAGCATTTCCTGTCCAGCACTGGAAAGGCGATGTATTTCATCTAAAAAAAGAATCCCACCGTCAGCTTTTTTAAGAATCCCGTCTCGATCTCTATCCGCACCGGTGTACGCTCCTTTTTTAACGCCAAACAGCTGTCCCAAAAGCAATTGGGGATTATCTGCATAATCGGCGCAGTTGAAGATAATAAAGGGTGCCTCCGTTTCCAGCACCTTTGATTCCATAGAAAATCTATACATTAGTTCGGCAAACATGCTTTTTCCTACACCGGTCTCTCCCAATAAAAGAGTATGCAGACCATTGGGCGGATATAACACAGCAGCTTTTGACTGTTGTATTTGTACATGCAAACTTTCTTTTGCACCAATCAATCGTTCAAAAATATTTTCCGTAGTCCCCTTATGTGCCGGAATCGGTTTTTCAACAGAAATAGGACGGAACAATACAGGTCTGCCCTGTATTTTTTCCACCTTCTGCTCTTCGTGAAGCTGATTCAAATATCTGCTTACATTGGAGCGGTGTATGCCAATATGATCGCTTAACGCATCTGCCGATACCCCTTCACAGCCCCGTTCGTCATTGTACAGTTCTACCAATCCGTGATATATTACTTCCGATTTTTTCATACATATCCATCCCCCGATGCGTCATCCTTGCTGCAATTTTCTCAAAATATGATTGGCTTGTCAATGCCCTCCTATATATCTGCGTGTTTATTCTGTCCTCAATACGTTCTATAATATAGATATGAAGCATTCAAGGAGGAGTGATCAACATGAACAAAGATCAGGAACAAAGAATCTATACCCTGCTGGACGAATTAGGAATATCCTATGACTGCTACCAACACCCAGCGGTTTATACCATTGAGGCTGTCCATCAATTGGATATGGATATGGGAGGCTGTCACTGTAAGAATCTTTTTATCAGAAACCGAAAAGGGGACAAGCACTATCTCCTCATTGTTGAAGAATCAAAAAGACTGGACTTAAAGAAACTGTCCCAGCAAATCAATAGTATTGGTCTTAGCTTTGCATCCGAAGAGAGGCTGCTCAAATATCTAGGTCTTACACCAGGAGCTGTCAGTCCCTTTGGATTGATTCATGATGAAAATAAGGAAGTAGAAGTTTTAATCGATCAAGACATAGCTAACATTGACCTGGTATGCTTTCATCCCAATGTAAATACCGCTACGATTACACTGTCCTATGAAGCCTTTGAAAAATTCCTGCAATGGTCAGGAAATACCTATTCCTATATACAAGTCCCTTCTGTCGAATAGCGAAAGGAGCCGTTTTCTCATTCCACGGCTCCTTTCACATGGTCTCCTTTGTTATATTTTTGCAATTCGATTCAGCTCATGAACCAACCGCTTTAGCTGTTTAATTCGCTTATTCTGTTCTTGGATGATACGCTGCAGCTGTGCTTCTATACGCTGCATATCACGGGTTTCCCTTGCTGTCCTAAGATCAATGGATATATCCTTGATGTTTCCTAAGAACTCCTTCAACTGCCCATCATGGGCCTTCAAGCTAACCAAGGCTTCCTTGAGACTTTCCAATTGCTGCTGATTTAGTGTGTCTTTTTGACCCATCAACCGTCTGATGTTTCGCTTTGCATTGTCATAGGCTTCTTTGGCTGCGATTTTTAGTCGCCGAATTTCAGCATTGTTTTTTCTGATTTGCTCCTTTAAAGGTCTAATATCCGCCGCAGCTTGTTTGTTTTCTCTTGTTGATTGTATTTCTTGACTGTTTTGTAATAATCTATTTTTGCGGGCTGGATCCGATGATTCATCGGCAAACACCATCGTAATGCCCGAAAGTATGCACAATATGGTTATCATAGAAATTAGCTTTTTCATATCCATCCCTCCTTCTAATTATTGATTTCAATATCTTCCGCTTCTACGTCTTCCAATTCGTCGATATTCTTCACGATATCATCTAACAGCTTGTCAATTTCATTTAGGATTTCTTCTTTTTCTTTATTAGATACCACCGTATCCGATTTGATGATAAGTGTCGTATCATTCTCTTCCGAATTTTCAGTTTCGGATTTCTCTTGAACGGTGTTCTCTTTCTGTTCCTTTTCCTGTACAGGGTTTTGTTCAACGTGAGAGGTAGTCTGTGTAGGTTGGTCATTTGGTGTCTGAGACTGTTCCTGTACCTCCATCTCATCTTGAATAAATTCCTCCAACACTTCCGTCGTTTCACCAGGCACGGTATTTGTCTCTGTATTTTTTTCAAGTATTTGTTTTTCTTGCTTGGTATCGGAAGACACACTGTCCTTGCCACAGCCCGTCAAATTTACAAGCACAAGGGGTATCATTAGTGTCATAACAATAATCCTCTTCATAGACAGCTCCTTTCGCAACATTATTACCGCTTCGCTACGGGGACAGTTCCATCGTTTTTTCCGGGTGGCTGTAGGCAGCCACCCCTACGGTGCTTGAACCGTCCCCATGACTCCGCTAAATTGTTGTTCATTAGATATTATCAAAAAAGCGTAAAAGTTCATCGGAATAAATGTAAAAAAACTGTGAGAAAATCAGCTGGGCATTTCAATAATGATTTCTGTCCCTCTATTCACTTCACTGATAGCATAAATCTTTCCTCCATGGAGCTCAACCAAGTTTTTCACAATGCTTAAACCTAAGCCCGTACCGCCATAGTCTGCATGCCTGGATTTTTCAATGCGATAAAACTTTTCAAATATCTTTTCCAACTGTTCCCTCTCAATACCAATGCCATTATCCTTAATTCGAATTTCTACACCCCCATCTATCTGTCGGGCATAAATGTCGATTGAAACCCGCTCACGGGAATACTTGATGGCATTGTGGACAACATTGATAAAAATCTGCTTGAGTCTGTCCCGATCTCCATAAACAGTGATATCCGAAAGACAATGAACACCAAAGGAAACTTCTTTTCCATGATACTCTCCACTGATGCTGTAAATAATATCTTCCATCATATCCCTGATCTTAACGTGCTCTTTGATTAACTTGAGACTTCCGGATTCTATTTTGGACAGCTGCAGCAAATCATTTGTCAGCTTCATCAGTCGGTCCGTTTCATCATAAATCACTTTGAAATACTTCTCATACTCATTAGGTTCAATGACCCCGTCCAATAACCCTTCAGCAAATCCCTTGATGGATGTTAAAGGTGTCTTAAGGTCGTGGGATACATTGGCAATAAATTCACGCCGCATTCTCTCCGTGGCAGTCAGCTTGTTTTTCATGTAGTTAAAGGTCTCCGCCAGCTGTCCCACTTCGTCTTCAGATGGAATATGTATATCCTCCGTGTCTTCACCGGAAGCAATTTTCTTAGCAGCAACATCCATGACCTTAATAGGTCTTGAAATTCTTGAGGAGTTTGCATAAATAGCAGCAGCACTTATGATAACAGCAGCTGCTGCACCCATCCATATGCGCAAATTGATCTTTGCAATATTGGCAGAAATCTGACTGACCGGTGAGAAGATCAAAATAACGCCCTCTGTTTTTGATTGGATTTGTAACGGCATCCCCAAAAATACCATGACGGTATCGAAAGCCTGGGTATACTGGTTCTTTCGGAATACCACCCGCCCTTGGAGAATTTCTTTCATATCTTGGATCAAATATCCCTCCATCAATTCATCGGATAAGCCTAGCTTCTCAGGGTCGGCCAAGGATTTTTCATCGATTTTTAATACATAAATCCTAGAATCGGTAACATACCCCATGGCATTGATGGAAGCCTCCAGTTCAGACTTCGTTGTTTTCTTTTGATAGAAGTCTTTAATAAGGTCCTCTACTTTGGTTCCCGCTGTTCTCAGTGTTTGTTCCTTTTCCCCGAAGACATAGGCACTGTAAAAAGAGGACATCATGTAGGATATGCCTGCAATAATTGTAATAATAATGATGAGGTAGGTAACTAAGAGTTTCCTAAAAATACTGTTAAACATTTCTTTTCCTCCAGATCCAGAAAAGCAATATAGGTATACACACATATTCGCCGTAGATAATTTTAAACCTTTTGCTAATATACTGAAAGTTCTTTCATCATCATGCTTCTTCTTTCATAACCGTACTATAAAAAGCTGTCCCCAGAATAATCAATCCGCCAAATACCATCTTAACCTTTGGCATCTCTCCTAAAAGCAGAAATGCAAATATAATCCCATATACAGGCTCAAGGCTGGCAATAATACTTGCCGTTCGAGCTTTTATTTTTGTTAGGCTGTTGATAAATAAGGTATGGGATACTCCGGTAAAGACAATTCCCAATAATCCCAGCAAAAGTATGTCTTGTAAAGATATCACCGGCTTAAGCAGCCATAAGAAAGGCAGTAGAACGATCAAGGCGACACCGTCTTGATACAAGGCAATGAGAATACTGGAATACTTTTTTACGTATTTTCTATTTAAGATAGATAGGATCGCAAAGGTAAAACCTGATGCAATTCCCCATAGGGCCCCTTGGGTCATGTTATTACTTACGTCAAGTTCAGGTACAACAAATAAAACCCCGAAGAATGTAATCCCAGCCAGCAGGATATCCTTAACCTTCAATTTTTCTTTAAAAACCACAGGTTCTAAGAAAGCAACAAATACCGGGAATGTGGAAAAGGTAAGGAGCCCAACGGCCACCGTAGATACCTGGATGGATTGATAGAAGGTCCACCAATGAACAACAAGCATAACCCCTTGTATCAGTAAATAAAAATAATCTCTGCTTTCCTGCAATTTGATATCCTGCTTACGTAGAATACTGATGCTGATCAAAAATAAAGAGGCAAAAAATACCCGGCCTAGGACAATAATAATCGCCGGCAGCATAACAAGCTTTCCAAATAATCCGGCCAATCCAAAAAGGAAAACGGCCATATGAATTTCCACGAGACTTCTCTTTTGTAAATTTGCAGGTTTGTCACCCAAAAGAATACCCCCAATCCCCATGTATCTACCTTCATTATATCCCCAGTCAGTATTTACAACAACTGTTTGATCTAGAATTCCCTTGAAAAAAGCCCATGAATCCAGTACACTTATGTCATGGTAAATACAGGAAATCTAAGAAGGTGAAAATATGTCCGATGTTCGTTTTTTGATAGCAGATGATGAAAAGGAAATTCAGCTCCTTTTAAAAAAGTATCTTGAACGGGAAGGTTTTGCCGTTGACTGTGCCAATGACGGAGAAGAAGCCTTACATTTCTTTAAAGAAAAGGATTATCAATTTATTATTCTTGATATTATGATGCCAAAAGTAGATGGAATCGAAGTGTGTAGAATTCTTAGAAATCAAACAGCCGCGCCTATTTTTATGCTAACCGCAAAGGATGATGAGATCGATAAGATCCTTGGACTGAGTATAGGTGCGGATGATTATATTACAAAGCCTTTTAGTATTAAAGAATTAATCGCACGCATCAAGGCACATCTTAGGAAAATGGTACTTTTAAAAGATGCAGCAAACCATACGGAAGAAAGCACGATTCGATTTCACGATCTGCAGATTGATTTTCAAAAATATATCGTTCTGAAGAAAGGACATCCCCTTAGTTTGACTGCTAAGGAATTTGAATTATTAAAGCTTTTTGTCAGCCATCCCGGACAGGTGTTCACAAAGCCTCAAATATTTCATCAGGTATGGGGTGATGATTATTTCAGTGATGATAATACTGTTATGGTACATATACGCAGGTTGAGAAAAAAAATTGAAGCTGATCCTGATAACCCAACCTATATACAAACCGTATGGGGTATCGGCTATAAATTTTCAGGAGATGAACAAGTATGAAGACTTCCTTGAATAAACGCCTGTTCTTCTCCCTCATCGGCTCGGGGATATCACTACTCCTTTTGCTCTTAGAATGGACACACAGGGTTTACTCCCCCGCTTATGGACAAGGGCTTCTTTTCATCATCTTCATTTTATTTGTTTTACATGCCCTGGCTGAAAGAAAAACAAGGCAGTCAGTCCAAGAGATTACGGAAGATATTGAAAAAATTCTGGAGGGTAACGTAAATACAAGGGTTTTTATTACAGGGAATCAAGACCTTTCATATTTAGCCAGTTTATTGAATAAACTGGCTGGAACTCTTCAAAAGGTTGAAATCGATTATAAAACCTCTGAAGAAAGCAGGAAAATACTTTTGTCCAATATCTCCCATGATTTACGAACGCCCCTTACCTCTATTATCGGATATATTGATGCATTGAGGGATGGAATTGCCGACAGCAAGGAGGAACAGGACGAATATTTGGAGATACTCCACATCAAAGCAGCCCGCTTGAAGTATCAGGTAGATAATATATTCTATATGGCCAAGCTGGACGCTGATGATATTCCAATGAGCCCTGAAATCATCAATCTCAGCGAAGTTTTAAGAGAATGTATCATTGATTTTATGCCAGAAATACAAAATCAACGCATAGAACTTACGATAGACATACAGGAAGATAATGCCCGGGTTTATGGAGACCGTCTGAGTTTGCTGCGGATCATCAACAATCTTTTAGGAAACTGCCTTGCCCATGGTAAGGATGGCAAAGTGATAGGCATAGAACTGCTGTCTGCACCTAAAGCCTATCAAGTCAGTATTTGGGATAAAGGACCGGGCATACATCCGCAGCATATTCCCTATATATTCAACAGACTGTATACCGCAGATCGAGCCAGGAGAAGCAGTAAATCAGGCAGCGGCCTGGGCCTCGCCATTGTGAAAAAGCTGTTGGAAAGACATAAGGGACAGATCTGGGTAGAAAGCGTCCCCTTTGAAAAGACAAGCTTTACTTTTACGATTCCAAAACTATGAATAGATGATTTAATATGTTGTGCGAGTTAATTTAAGAAATTTGTAAGATTTGGTTAAGGTGGATGTAAAGACTATCCTGTATCATGATCTTATGAAAAGGAGGTAAGATGATGGATACAGTTATTCAAACCTACGACCTGTCTAAGCAGTACGGTATGCAGCGGGCTGTTGATGAAATGAATTTGACCGTAAGAAAAGGAGAAATCTACGGTTTCCTCGGAAGAAACGGCGCTGGGAAAACCACCACTATACGAATGCTTTTAGGATTGGTGAAGCCTACCGGAGGGGAAATTGAGATATTTGGAAAGGACTTTTTTAGTGACCGGCACAGCATCCTCAGACGAATTGGTTCCACAATTGAAACGCCCGGATTTTATCCCGAGTTAACTGCTTTTGAAAATCTTAAAATTAATGCTAAGCTAATCGGCATCCATGACAGCAAAGCCATTGAAGAATCTCTAGAGACCGTTGGGCTGCTGGATGAAAGAAAGAAGCTGGTAAAGAACTATTCTTTAGGGATGAAGCAAAGACTGGGTATTGCCAGGGCAATCCTCCATGCCCCAGAACTGCTGATTTTAGATGAACCTACCAACGGACTGGACCCCGCAGGAATCAAGGAAATCAGAAAGTTAATCAAAGTTTTGGCAGAAAAAAGACAGATCACCATATTTATGTCCAGTCATATTCTCAGCGAGGTACAGCAGATAGCCACAACCATCGGTATCATCCATGAGGGCAAGCTTCTGGAGGAGATATCCTTAGATGATCTGAGAAAGAGAAATCGAAAGTATATTGAAATAAAGGTCACGAATGAGGGGAAAGCCGTCATGCTGCTGGAAAAGGATATGCAAATCTTTGATTACGAAGTCCATGAGGAAGGAAGCCTTCGAATATATACCCGGTTGGAAGAGATCAGTCAAATCAATCGTCTTTTTGTGCAAAATGGTATTGATGTAGCAAAGCTAACGTTAAGTGAAGACAATCTTGAAGATTATTTCTTAAACCTGACTGGAGGTGAGGTCGTTGATTAATCTTTTGTATACGGAGATTTTTAAATTGAAACGTTCAAAGCTGTTCTTCGTGAGCTTCCTTGGCGCTACCGTTGTCCCTATCATGATGTTTTTTATGTTTATCAGTATGAGAGCCCGTAATCCGGAGAATATTCTGACCTTTGATCAATACTTCAAACAAACAGACATGTTTACCCTGCTGCTGATTGGTACTCTGCTATTTGGTCTGTTGGCCACATATATTTTCAACCGAGAGTATCAGGAAGAAACATTAAAGAATCTCTTAACCATACCTGTAGGAAGAAAAAGCTTAATCGTCAGCAAGCTCATCATTATTCTAGGCGTTATTCTCAGCCTGTCGCTCTTTTCCTATGTAACTTCATTGTTACTAGGCTTCCTCGGTCACTTCGAAGGGTTGACCATAGGGGTACTGTTAAAATGGCTCAAGGGCTATTTATTCTCAGGAACATTGTTGTTTTTATTGACACCTTCAGTCATACTCATAACCATTCTCTTTAAAAACTATATTCCCACCATCGGTTTTACCATTGTAGTCAGTGTCATTGGAATTATCCTCATCAATTCCGACTACTCCTTGGTTTTTCCCTGGACGGCACCAGCTATGATTGCTCATTTTGATTTGGTTGAAAGCCCGGCAAAATTCACTATCATTCATTCGTGGATTTCTCTAATCCTGACTTTCCTTATTCCCCTTACCGCAGCCTTCCTATATTTTGAGAAAACCGATATTCACTAAAAGACAGGAGTCTCCTGTCTTTACTATGTTTTTGTGGATAACAAGTCATATTTCATCCGGTTGTCCACAGTTTCGCCTATAAATGAGTTTCTTTGTGGAAAATGTGATTATTCTCTTCATATCGGTTTTCATTTTATGATGATTATGTTATAACTATATTAAATCTATTATTTAATCTTAAAGGAGATCATCATGATACTAGTCACACTCATCCTATCAATGGCTGTCATACTCTTCTTAGTCAGTAAGAAAGTCAACATCGGCTATTCATTAATTATTGGTTCCGTTTTACTGGCTCTATTAAACGGTAGAGGACTGTTGTACACTTTCAAAATACTTGCCAGTAGTTTACTGGAACCGACAACCGTTACATTATCCTTAACCATCGCATTAATCACCATATTAGGCCATCTAATGGAAGTCTATCTGATTATGGACAGAATGATTACTGCTTTGGAGAAAATACTTCGTAGTGCGAAATTTACGATACTGATGGCTCCTGCCATCATCGGTACATTACTGGTTACAGGTGGGGCTTTGATGTCCTGTCCCGTAGTGGAAAGTCTGGGAAACAGACTCCACCTGGAAAAGGACAAGAAGGCAGCCATCAACCTCATTTTCCGCCATGCATTGTATTTTATTTTTCCACTATCGACTACGATCCTCTTAGCTGCTGAAATAGGAGATTTTAATGTCTGGGATTTTGTTAAGCTCCAATTTCCCATTGCCGTGGTTATGTATATTGCAGGATATGTACTATACTTAAGACACAGCCATGAACCACGCCTTGAAAAAATACAGCCTCGTGAATACCTAGATGCCATTGGAGCATTCTTGCTGTATTCATCTCCTATACTCGTCAGCCTCCTGGGGGTTGTACTACTAAAGCTGCCCTTCCATGTATCCTTGTTTTTCGGTATCCTATGCAGCATTCTCATTCATTTGTATGATGAGAAAAAGGATCCGCAATACCATGTGGAACAGGGAATCATCAAGACCATCATCAAGGGCATCAAGCCTCCCATGATTATTGCAGTCATTGGTGTTATGATATTTAAAAATGTCATGAATGATTTTCAGGAAATTTATACGCAGCTGGGAGCCTTACTTAATGAAGGAATACCCTTGGAGATTATCATGTTTGCCGCTTGTGCATTCATTTCTTTCTCCCTGGCTTCCACGCAGCCCAGTATCGCCATTATGTTCCCTATGATACTGCCATTGGCACCAAACTATGATGTAAAGCTTCTTTATGCCATGTTTATTTATACATCCGGGTTTGTTTTCTACTATATTTCTCCAATGCATTTATGCCAAGTCCTTACTTTAGAATACTTTGAAGTAAATTTAAAAGATCTGTATAAGAACTATATAATAATACTGCCGATTATTTACGTGACCATGCTCATCATCTATGGGCTTCATATGATGTAACTGCGAAGTAATCTGTCAAATCCTACAAAAACACGAATAGGAGGGTTTTCCCTCCTATCTTTTCTTTCTGTCCATATGCTTTCTTATTCTTACTTGCAGCTGTCCCGTATAATCAGCTCACAAGGGATAACTACTTTTTTGGATATTTCCCGATTATTTCGAATTCTCTCCATTAGTAACCCCACTGCCGTTTCTCCCATAAACTCTGTATGCACCTTCACCGTGGTCAGCGGAGGAACCAGATACTTAGAAGTAGCAATATCATTAAATCCAACAATGCTTATATCCTTTGGCACTTGCATTTCCGATTCATAAAGGGCTCGCAAGGCCCCTGTCGCCATTGTATCACTGGCAATAAAGAAAGCCGTAGGCAGGTTCTCTAATGAAACTGCTTTTTTCATCAATTCATATCCGTCTTTTGCAGTGAAGCTGCCAACATGCATATAAGTCTCATCAAAAAGGCCTTTTTCCCGCAAATACTTTATGAAGGTTACTTCTCTTTCATCTTCTATTAGCTCCCTCGAAGTCCCGATATATTCCCGACCTCCAATATATCCGATTTTTTTATGTCCTAGACCTACGATGAAATCAAGCACTTCAATCATTGCTTTTCTAAAATCCAGAATGACCGAATCAAATTTTTTATCATCGGGTGATGAATCAACAAATACAATGTTTGGAGAAAATTGAAGGAATTTTTCAATATCATCATGGCTGAATTTTCCTACAGCAATCAATCCGTCAACATTGTCCGGACCAAATTCAATATACTTTCCATCCTCTTTAAAGAATTTTAAAAGATCGATATTTTTTTGGAAGCATTCTCTTTCGACACCCATGCGAATATATAGATAATAGGGATCACCCAATTCTTCCTTTTCTGAGTACCAATGGATAAGGCCGATTTTCATTCTTGAATCCTGTACCTTATTTCTTTCACGAACTGTTTTATAATCCAAGTCCTCAGCAACTTCAAAAATTTTCTTTCTCGTTTCATCAGTTACAGACAGCGTCTGGTCATAATTCAACACCCTCGATACGGTAGCCGGGGAGACACCTGCTTTTTGTGCAATATCCTTTATTGTTGCCATGATAACGTTCCTTTCCTTGCAAACCTTTATTTTAATCATATTTTATCATAAATAATCTTTTTGTATTAGTCTATCCGCAAAAAAAGAGAATCCCATGGATATATGGAACCCTCTATTCTATCTTTATCCCACTTTACTTCCCCGTTTTGTAATTTTATCGGCAATTCCTGAAGAAGCATAGGAATCCGGTTTCATACAGCATTTGAATCCCAAGGCCATTACCCATCCTACGATTTCCTTGATCAGCTCCTTCGTGTCTCCTTGGTTTCCGATATCCACATGTACCTCAAAAGAAGCATGAATATCATTTTGATGGATAAATGCCATCACCTTGGATGCTAATTCTATACTATAAGATGTTTCCGTAAATATTTTCTGCCGCAGATTTTTTATTCTTTTGATCTTCTTAATATCATAGAAGAAGATTCCGCCCTTTGATTTACGTACAAGGGTTATGACAGAAACCATTTTTGTGAATCCTTCAAAGCTTTGGGAATCCGTCCCTACAGAAATAATATACTCAGAATCTAAATCTTTACCGGTGTATTCCTTGATTCTCTCGCAAACTTCATGAAAACTAAGTTCTCCATAAGTTATACTCTTCATTCTCTACACCTCCATGATTCTTCTCATGACCCAACCTGTAGTTTTTCTTTACTTTATTTATTCTTCTTTATCATAGGACTTTCCTTTAATATTAACTTTAAATGTTGCCGAAATTTATGTTAAATCTTTGTTATGCCCTTTCTCATAAATCATCTGAAAGAAAGTGCATATTTCTCAACTATATGAAAAGTGACAGAAGTCTCCCCCTATCACTTTTTCATTAATAACTATTTTTTTGTTGAATGATATCTTTAATATAAATAGAATTGAACTCTTTCGCCAGGATATCCATATATATTTCATCATAGCGAACGCCGGCAATTTGCTTTGTTTCTCTAAGCCTTCCCACTTCCTTAAAGCCTGCTTTTACATAACATTTGAGAGCCGGTTTGTTATAAGAATAAACCCTTAAATGAATATTATGTAGGTTTAAGATACTGAATCCAAAATCCAGCAGCAGTTGAATTGCTTCAACGCCATATCCCTTTCCCCAGTAATCTTTATTGCCGATAAATATGCCCAGCTCTGCAACCTTATTGACATGATCAATCCTTGGAAAACCAATATTTCCGATGAGTTCTTCCCTCTCAAGATCGATGATGGCAAAATTAAACTCCGTATTAGACAGTCTTTCGAGGATCTCCTTTTCTTTATCCAAGGTCAACTGACTGGCAGATAAAATCAAACCCGCTGTCACATCCATATCATTGGTCCATTTCGTATACTTTACATAATCATCGACGCAAATAGGTGATAGGTAACATTTCTTCCCCACCATTTTCTTAAAGTACATCCTTCATCCCCCCACCCTAACCATTTCCAATATTATACATTATCCATTCCCAGTATTCAACCGATATCTTAATACATGTCTCACTTATTCTTTTCCGTGTCTACTTTAAAAGGATTTCGCCATTCCATCAGCGCACCGTAGTTGCAGGACTCTTCATCTTCCAGATAGTTGGCAACCACATGCAGCGGCATACGTCCACACCGCAGTAAAAAGGTAATGACAGGGTCCATTAACTCTCCTTTCACCACCGCTTCCAAATACTGCTCCGCTGTCATTTGGGATGCCACCTTGCAATATCCCGGCATTCTGCCACCCCCCAGCAGCCGGTCAAGACCTTTATGGATAACCACTTCATACATGGCGTGCATTAATCTTTTGCCAAGGTCCAGTTTTCGATATCCAGGCCTTATACAAATATCCACCACATATAATGTGTTCCCTTTTGGGTCATGATTTCGAATATATCCTCTGTCCGTTATTTCCTCCCAGGTGTGGAAAGGATGTTCTGGATCAAAGTTTACCATCAAACCGGTCATGGACCCCACCAGTTCTCCCTCTATTTCCACACATAGTGCCCCTTCCGGGAAAAGTGAAATGTGGTTCATCAATTGTTCTTGATTCCACCATAATTCTGAAGGAAATGGCGGGGGAAAGCTTTCCCTCTGAATATCAATTAACTGCTCAAAATCTTCTTCATGATAATTCCGAATAATGGCCTTGGTGTTTTTCTTATCCTGAACTAAATAAAACTCTTTATAGTACATAGTCCCATCCCTCTTCATATTACTAAATTAACTAGCACAACGCATTAAATTCCTCTGTCCAGTCAGGATATAAATCAATCCGTCGATCCCGCCATGTGGTCACAGAGCCCTTTTCCCTCACCTTATACAGCAAATCCAAATCCAAGTCCGTAGTAATCACCATATCATCATTGATAATACCTTCCATCAAAATTCCCTTTTGTGGAAAAGGTATATCATTGGGTGTTATCACTGCTGCCTGCCCATAGTTGGCTCTCATGAAGTCTACGGTCGGTAATGTCCCGGTAGTCCCTGTGGTCACAATATACACCTGATTTTCAATGGCTCTGGCATGACAGGTATAACGGACACGATAGAATCCATGGCTGTCGTCTGTACAAGATGGGCAAAAAATCATGTCTGCTCCCTTGGCCTTTGCCATCCGGACAATCTCAGGGAATTCTATATCATAGCAAATCAGCACCGCCACCCGTCCAAAAGCTGTATCAAAAACATGCAGCTTTTCTCCCGGTGTCAGTCCCCATTCCTTGACTTCCGTTGGCGTCAGGTGAAGCTTTGCTTGTTCGGCAATCCCACCGTCAGGATAGAATAAATGAGCTGTATTGTACAACCTACCCTTTTTCTCAACAATATGGGTCCCACCAATAATATGCAGCTTATATTCTTTCGCCATAGCGGAAAACAGGGAGTGATATGCTTCTGTAAACCGCGGAAGTTCCCTAATGCTTATAGGATTTTCCCTACTGCCCATAGACATCAACTGTGTTGTTAAAAATTCAGGAAACAAAATAAAATCTGCATCAAATTCCCTGGCTGTTTTTATATAGTGCTCTACTTGATCTTTAAACTCTTCGAATGACTGGATTGTGTGCAGCCGATACTGCACAGCCGATACTCTCACTTTCATCTTTTTCATCCTCTCAAAAAATCCTACAGGTTATCTCAAATGATATCAATAAAATAGTAAATTTTCTATAGGATATGACAATATTTCCCGGGAAATGACGAATTTTGTATTTCCTGATCAGAAAATTCTTACCTGAAAACGTCTTAGAAATAATGAAAAGTATATAAGATGAATCATAAAACCAATCCCTAGATAGATCAAAAAGGTTCCCATCCCCTCATTCATCTTGACAATTGCCTGAACAGGCCAATAGAAGGGGATGATCCCTGCCAGCAGGCTCCATTTGTTTTTTATAAAAAGACTTACCATAGGTGCCATAAGCAGCAGCCCCAGCCCTTTGGATAAAGCCAAGCCTTCTACTTTATTCCCTGCCCAATTGGCTAAAAATAACGCAACCAACGGAGCCTCCAATGCCACGACAACAGCCAATAGGAAAAGTTGGACAAAGCTAATTTCCATCAACCCTAAAGCAGGCAGCAATATCATGCTATATAGCAAACTAATCAAAACGGGTATCCCCAACCGATAGCTTAAATATCCACTTTTCCCCAAGGGTGTGACGATCAACGTCATCAAAACATGTTCATCCCGCTCATCCAGCAGCATAAATCCGACAACCATCCCCATCAACAGAGGTGTCATTAAGGCAAAAAAGCCTACAATCCAACCGTTGTAGTCAGGAAGATATATATGGTCTGAAAGCTTTACCTGCAAAATAGGGATCGAAAAGCGTATGATCAATGTATAAATAATTGGCCCTGCCAGCATGTAGCCCAGCATGGGTTCACGAATGATGCTTTTAAAATCACTGATCATCAGGGCAATGATTTTCCTCATTTATTCCATCCCCTCTCTTAGGACAATAAATCGATAGAAAGATCGATAAGCCCATTTGAACATAAAAATATTCCAGCAAATTAAATAAATGACACCATAGATGATTTCCCAAACCTCTACCGGCTGGAAAGCTCCTCTAATCAGAAGGAGCGAGGCCTGTGAAGGAAACAGATAAAACCACGGTGTCTGGATCAGTCTAAAATAACCCAAAATAGGCAGATTCAAAGCAAACATATATACAATGGATGTTAAAATATATTCGTTAACGGTTTTAAAACGTGCCACTGCTACAAAACCAACCAGGATATATAAAAAAGATGTAAGCACAAGACCTGTTATCATGAGTAACAGATTAAAGGGGTTTGTGTATCCGAAGGAGGCAATCACCAGGCTTGCAAGGACCGCCAGCAGTGTTAAGGATACCATCTTTGCCAGTAAATACTCCTTTTCGCGTAAAGGTGTTGATATAAGGTATTCCAAGGTATTCTCGCCTTTTTCTAAAAGAATCAGGCCTCCGATGAAGTAAAAGCCCAAAAAGGCCGGATCAGAAAAAATGATAAAAGGCGTTATCACGTCCAAACTAGAACTCGGGATACTTCTCAACAGCAGTACATATACCAGTGTTACAATGGTGTAAACCGTATAGAAACCGTATTTTATCTGAAGCAATATATCGTTTCTCAATGCTCCGAAAAATCGCTTCATGCCAAACCCCTCCCCGTTACGCTGATGAAGATATCCTCCAAGGTTGCTTCCATGGTATGAATGGTTTTAATCTCTTCTTGCTGCAGCAAATGAATAAATTCTTGATTATAGCCTATTTTCTCCAAGGAAAAATCCCTCTGTTCCCTTTTATGCTTATGATCATATTCAACCCGCAAGGATCGCTTACCATAGCGAACTTTTAGTTCTTTTGGAGAGTCAATCAATTTTATCTCTCCATCAACGATGAAGGCCACTCGATCACACAGCTCATCCGCCACGGACATATTATGGGTAGTCAAGAAAATTGTTTTTCCTTCCTGCTTTTTCTCCTGTATCAAATCTTTGAGTCGTTTCGCATTTGTCGGATCTAAACCGGAAGTGGGTTCATCCAGAAAAATCAGCTGGGGATGATTGATAAAAGCCCTAGCAAAATTTAGCCGCATCTTCATCCCTTTGGAAAACTGCGATACTTTCATTCGCGCATTTTCTTCCAGACCCACCATTTTTAACAATTTTATCGGTTCTTCTGTTTTTCCTGAATAAAAGGAAGCTATCAGGTTAAGATTTTCCAACGCAGTCAGTTTTTGATACAAATTGGGTAGTTCGAAGCCAATCCCCACATGCTCATAATAATCTCGATTCCAATCCTTGATTTCCTTTCCCATAATGGATACTTTCCCTTGGTAATCCTTCAATAGTCCTATCAGTATTTTCTGGGTGGTACTTTTACCGGCACCACTGGGCCCTAAAAATCCGAAAATTTCTCCTTTCTTGATTTCAAAGTCGATACCTTTTATGGTTTTCTCAGCAGCACCACGATAGGTAAATGCCACCTTTTTAACGTCAATCATTCTCCTTTTCCCCTTTCCTTTTCCAAGACAAAAAAATGAACTATGATTTTAGTCATATGCTCATTTCATTCAAGTAATACATTGGATTTTCAATTGACAACCGGGAGATCTACCATTTCCTACCTAAACCAATATTGCTATAGTCTATAAGTTTTTTCTTTGCTGGTAGGTTCCTTTCATTTGAAAGACTCGTCCAGAGGCTTTCATAAAGTTGGCTTCTAATACTGTTTATGTCTACCGACTTATATATAAATGATATTGCAATAAGTCCTTCTATTCTTGAAATAATATCGATCACAGCTATATGCTTATCAATGGTATCCTTAATTAAACCTTTTTTCTGGCCCTCTACAATAATCTCCTTTAAAATACTGCTTATCTTTTTATAATACGCATCAATTCTTTCGGAAAGTTCACTAAATCTATTTGCTGACAGTTGAAAAAATGAAATCAAATTAACAGGCGTATTGAAGTCATGCCCCATCATAACGGAAAGCTTCGAATTAAAGTCTAAAACACATTCAAAGAATGATTCAAGCTTATCCTTAGGGTGAACAGATTTGGCAACGGAACTGGCTATCTGCCCCTCCAAATTGTTTATGATCAAGTAAATACACTGAAATAGCAAATCTTCCTTTGATTTAAAGTGATAATAGATGGAAGGCTTTTTTATATTCACTTCGTCTGCAATCATACTTAACGTTGTATTGTCATATCCTTGGGTTAGAAAAAACTTTAATGAAGTCATTAAAATTCTATCTTTTGTCGTCATATCATCACCTACCCTTTGTTAGGTATTATTATATCTCAAATTTCTAAAATGTACAAAAAAATTGAATTGTCAGTTATATGCAAGTGCTATATAATGAAATCATTGAGATTAGTCGCCTAGAAGTGTTTTAAATACTCACATATAGGGGGGATGATATGAAAGCTGAGGAGCATGAATCTTTTAAACCCTTTATAGCTGCAGACAAAATACTCCCTGAACTGACTTTCACATCTGTCATCTCGGGAATTGTACTGGCAATCGTATTTGGCGTTGTAAATGCATATTTGGGATTAAAGGTGGGCATGACCATAAGTGCCTCAATACCTGCAGCCGTGGTCTCAATGAGTTTGACAAGGGTGATTATGAAACGGGATTCCATATTGGAGAACAATATCGTCCAGACCATTGGATCCGCAGGGGAATCATTGGCGGCCGGAGCAATATTTACAATTCCTGCAATGTTTTTGTGGGCAAATACTGCAAAGATAGACATTCCAAGCATCAGATTCATAACATTGATTGCCCTGGTTGGTGGAATATTAGGCGTCTTATTTATGATTCCCTTAAGAAAGGCCATCATCGTAAAGGAACATGGGCATTTACTTTATCCTGAAGGGGCTGCATGTGCTGATGTCCTCTTGGCCGGAGAAGAAGGCGGAGATAAAGCAAAGGCCACCTTTGGCGGAATGATTCTTGGCGCAATCTATAAATTTTTAGCAGACGGGCTCAAATTATTTCCATCCAAGTTAGAATTTCACATTAATACGCCGTCTCATGTGTTAATAAGCGGAGAGGCATTGCCCGCGCTTCTAGGTGTTGGCTTTATCATAGGAAAAAGAGTTTCAGGCTTTATGCTGGCCGGTTCATTACTGGGATGGCTCGTCATTATTCCCATCATATCCGTATTTGGAATGAACAGTGATTCTATTATCTTTCCTGCCGCAGTCCCCGTAAGTCAGCTTACGAATTGGGATATATGGAATTATTACATTCGATATATGGGGGCAGGGGCAGTAGCTTTTGGTGGTCTGCTTAGTCTTATAAAATCCATACCCCTAATCTACGAAACATTCATCGAAACCATAAGAGACTATAAGGAAGTTAGGGGCAGTAAAAGTACCCTCCGAACAGAGTTGGACCTACCCATCTACGCAGTAGGCGCGGCTATCGTGTTGATTATTCTTGCAATAATGGTACTGCCATCTATTAAAATCGGTGCGATAGGCTCACTCTTAATCGTAATATTTGGATTTTTTTTCTCAACGGTATCCTCCAGGATTGTCGGTCTCATCGGAAGCTCCTCCAATCCTGTTTCAGGAATGACCATTGCTACACTTATCATTGCATCCATTATCTTTAAGGCGATAAATGGTGTCGGAAATGAAACGATATTTGCAGTACTAACCGTTGGCTCCATCATATGTATCATCATAGCTGTGGCAGGAGACACATCCCAAGACCTTAAAACAGGATTTTTAGTAGGCGCAACACCTTACAAGCAGCAAATTGGTGAAATAATCGGGGTTATGACAACTGCCTTCATTCTAGGCGGTGTAATTATTTTATTGAATACGGCATGGGGATTTGGCTCCTCAGAGCTTCCTGCTCCACAAGCAACATTGGTAAAATTGGTGGTGGAAGGTGTCATGCAGGGAAACCTGCCCTGGTCTTTAATCTTCATAGGCGTTGGAATTGGAATCGTTATAGAGCTTCTTGAACTACCGATACTCCCCATAGCAATCGGCTTTTATCTGCCGATACATCTTACGACTACCATTTTCATTGGAGGACTTATACGAGGAATATTGAATTTGGACTTTATCAATTTTGATGATTTTCAGAGAAAAGAAAAAATCGGATCCGGCATCTTATTCTCCTCCGGTCTCATCGCAGGAGAAGGCATTGTTGGCGTTATACTGGCATTGCTATCGGTATTAAAAATAGACACCTCAATAGGATTAAATATCGGTGGTGTCGGAACCATCATCCTTTTTTCATTCCTTGTGTTTATGTTAATCAAATGGTCCGTGCTTAAAAAGGTAGATCATACTGATGATTCAATAAAGTGAGTGTAGTCGATGAATCGACTACGCTTTTTTTATTTTAATGCCAAACCTTTATTTATCAAGGATTATGAACTAATCATAACATATTACAATAATTTAAATTTTTATAACAATTCCTTTTCTCGTATATTTATTAATAAGGGTGATTAAATTCTTCCTTTATGTCGTTTAATTTAGGTTGAACTTTTGAATCAATCATTATCCTATCTTACTTGATAGTAAACAATGCTTTGTTACCATCCATATACCGATCGTTAGGCAAAACCAAAAGACCTTACCTACCGGGCGTAAGTCTTGAAAATAGCAATATGTACCCATTGAATATCCATGCCAATTGGTCATAAAAACACTGATTTGACTTTTCAGAAATATCTATCTATAATTACAATCAAGGTCGCGCTGCCTCAAAAATTGTGTATATACACATCGTATCTCACGTAAAATTTCGCTTTCTTTACGATACGAAAGACAGAATATTTATGAATTCTGACAGTCTGTCATGAAAACGCTCACATGTATCATTACACAATAAAGGAGGGTTATCCTATGTCTAGTTCCGGTGCAACAAAGGAATTTAAGCCTTTTATTTCTGCCGATAAAATGTTACCCGAATTCACAGCAACATCAATCGTGCTAGGTATTATCCTATCCATTGTATTTGGTGCTGCAAATGCATATTTGGGGTTAAAGGTTGGTATGACCATTAGTGCATCTATACCAGCTGCCGTAATTTCTATGGGTTTAATCAGGGGGATCTTGAAGAAAGAATCCATCCTTGAAAACAATATGGTTCAAACCATAGGCTCTGCCGGCGAGTCTTTAGCTGCTGGGGCAATTTTCACATTACCTGCATTATTCATTTGGACAAAAGAATGGAATTTAGGCTCTCCCAGTCTCCTTACCATAACAGCAATCGCACTTTGTGGAGGTATCCTTGGGGTATTATTTATGGTCCCGCTAAGGAAGGCTTTAATCGTAAAAGAACACGGTGTACTACCTTATCCGGAAGGCACTGCCTGCGCAGAGGTTCTATTAGCCGGAGAAGAAGGCGGCGAGAAAGCGAAAGTAACGTTTACGGGTCTTGGGATCGGTGCGCTTTACAAAATGATAGCTGATGGTTTCAAGTTGTTCCCCAGTGAAATTGAAACAGCTATTCCCGGTTATAACGGAGCAGCGATCGGAGCAGATGTGCTGCCCGCATTACTGGGTGTTGGCTTCATTATTGGCCCTACAATCTCCGCCTATATGTTAGCTGGTGCTGTATTAGGTTGGTTCGGTCTAATTCCTTTAATTGCTAACATTGGTAGTATGGGTGAAATCACCATGTATCCGGCTTCTGTTCCTATCAGTGAATTAGGATATTGGGGAATTTGGAATTATTATATACGATACGTCGGAGCCGGTGCCGTTGCATTCGGAGGAGTCTTCAGTCTTATAAAATCTTTACCTTTGATCGTTCAAACCTTTAAAGATGCCATGAAGGATTATTCTGGTGGAATAGAAGGAAACAGTAATGTTAGAACAGATACTGACCTTTCTATGAAATTAATTTTAATCGGCGTTTTGGTCATTGTCCTTGCTATGATGATGTTACCGATTATTCCGGTAGGATTTTCCGGCGCTTTACTTATTGCTGTATTCGGTTTCTTCTTCGCAACAGTTTCTTCAAGAATTGTTGGTTTAGTTGGAAGTTCCTCGAACCCTGTTTCCGGTATGACGATCGCAACATTAATCATTACGGCAATTGTGTTTAAAGCCAGCGGTAACGATGGTCAAACAGGCATGATCGCAACATTGACTGTTGGTGCAGTCATATGTATCATTGCAGCAATGGCTGGTGATACATCTCAGGACTTGAAAACAGGTTTCCTCGTTGGGGCAACGCCTAAGAAACAACAAATCGGCGAATTGATCGGTGCTGTTGTAGCTGCTTTTGCTATTGGAGGCGTACTAACTTTGTTGAACAGTGCATGGGGATTTGGTTCATCAGAACTCCCTGCACCACAAGCCACATTAATGAGATTGGTAATTGAAGGTGTAATGGGAGGAAATCTTCCATGGGCTTTAGTATTCACAGGTGTGGGTATTGGGGTAACTGTTGAATTGTTAGGGCTGCCAGTGCTGCCAATTGCCATCGGGCTATACTTGCCAATCCACTTAAGTACCCCTATTATGGTTGGTGGTGTTATCAGAGGTATATTGGATAAGAAGCTTGAAACAGCAGCCGATACATCCATAATCAAAGCAAAAATCGATTCCGGTATTCTTTATGCTTCAGGTTTGATTGCCGGGGAAGGCTTAGTAGGTATCTTACTTGCGGTGTTTGCAGTTAGCGGATTGAATTTAGTACTGGGAATAGATTTAGGTCAGATCGGTGCTTTGGTTTTCTTCGCACTGCTAACGTATACACTCATTAAGTTTTCCATATCTAAGAATGTATCAAAATAGTTAGTAAATAATACAATGGACAATATTGGAGAAGATATTTTCATATCTTCTCCAATATAATATCGAGGTGTAATGATGAAAAGGAAAATTGAAAAATGTGATAATTTCTTAGAATTAATACCTAAAAAATCGAAAATTTTTAGTTGGTCAGAGCTGGAAGATGGAAACGTACAAATCCTCATCAATAGAGATGGCGTATTGGATAAGATTGTGAGGCTGTTTTTTAAAACCCCTGAGGTAATGAGAATAGATTTAGATAAGTATGGAAGCTGTGTTTGGAAAGCCATCGATGGCAGCAGAAATATTGAAGCCATTGGTGAAATTCTTAGAAATGAATTTGGAAATGAAATAGAGCCCTTTTATGAGAGATTTGGAACTTATATTAATATCTTAAGAAATAATCATTTTATTACGCTGAAAAAATAAAGTTTTAAAGAAATATCTAAAAATGGGATTATGGGAAAGGCAAGTGATAGTATGATTCGATTCATTTTTGAAGTTTTCATTTTCGCCATTACGATTACTTTTCTATTAGCCTGGGGCTATGTTAAAAAACAGAGGAAAACTGAGGAATTGTTAAATAAGTTGTTTGAAAAATGCGAAAGTAAAATACTAAAAGGGTTTGAATATAAGGATCTTTTATCCAAAAAAGAAATTGAAGCTATCATTGAAGGCACAAAGGCATCACTATTTTGGAGCAAAAACAAGGTTAATGTTCAAAATGCAAACCTTGTGATAGATAGAATCATAGAGAATATGACAGAAAAAGGGCTTATCGTTGAAGATCTATCAAATAAGAAAAGAGCTTATCGATTAAACAAAGGATCTATCACTTAGTTCATCCGGTATCGCTTTTACTATGCTGATAGCAAATAAAATCCCTCTTAATATAATATATAAGAGGGATTTTATCTATCTTTTTAAACGAAATGAGTCACTCAAAAGAAGTTTTCACTTACGTTCCCCTAGCAGGTGCCATCACATGTTGCTTGGGCAAATGCTGCAATATGGCAGTTGGTCACACAGAAGCTGCATTCGTCTAATTCCATAGGAACGCCTCTTACAATGTACTCACAGCATCCGGGACAAGTAACACAGTCACAGTACATAAAGGAGAATGTTTGGGCAAAATTATCCCGCTCTTCAGTTATTTCAAACAGCCAGGAAGACAATGACAGTTCAGCACCATCATCGCATCTTCTAACGAGCTCAAATTCAAATTTAACTGTTCCGTCACCTGAACCTCGATTGAAAGGAACGAAATGAACATTGCTGGCAAATTCAATTTTCACTGCTGGTTTACATAAGCAGGTGGTATCGATAACAACCGTTCCCAGGGTCTTAGGTCTGCAGGCCTGACATGGACTGGTTAATGAGATACTTTCTCCATTGTCTGCAAATGTAAATCCACCACCCTGACCGCATGACATGATGATTGGTTTTGGTAGAGGATGCTTTGGTTCACATTTGACACAGTCTACAAAATTTTGATGCGTTAACATACATACACCTCCATATTATTTTAATTAGATTGCATCGTTTTCGGAGTCGATAGGGCAAGATAGCAAGCAGAAAAAACATTGCGTTTTTTCGCGATTCTTCTAAGTTTTGCAATGCTCTGCTACTCTCTTGTACTACATACTATTCCTGTCCAATAAAAGTGTGACGAGCTTTCTGAAAATTTATTTTGAAATTTTCTTCGGCTTGGTCAACCTAGAGATTGTTTCATTCCACTTGGATTTTAAATCAGGTCTTACTTCCTCCAATATCTTCAAGAACGCCTCTAAAGCTTCTATTTTTTTCAGTGTCCCTAGTAGTGATTTGTGTATGCTAGCTTTTCTTTTTCGAGGATCAATAGCCCTTATACTTTCATCCTCTTGTATAAAAACATGTTTGCTTAAGCCGTCTAATCTTAAGTTCAACGCCTCAAATATCTCTGCAAATTCGATTAAATTTATGGCTAGCCTTCTCGAAAGCCCATTTTGCTGGATATATTCCTTAATAGGTGTCCCTCCCACATACTCCCTCAGCATAAATCTTCCACTGCACTGGATCACCTTTGGAACATATTGGTTACCTTCCAACGCTTTTAATACTTTGTATTCTCTTCCGCACAAGCTGGTATGTGTATATACCTTCAGGGCATTGCCATCAGGAGTTTGAAATACCTTCCCTTCCACCCCTTTCCCTAAAAAAACCAGGTCTTTGATATCTATTCCAAATATCTTTTTACCCATATAGCTACCTCCCGGATAAATTCGTTGATCCCATACGTACCATGGACATCTCCTTGGGCTACTATATAATATGTACTAGCATTGTTAAGGTTCCTATCCCATTTCAAGAAAACAAAAAAGCCGAAGATTTGTTTTCCTCAGCTTTTCATTACTTTCATATTCATAACGGCATACTTAGGCATCAATGCCTTGCTCTTTCTTTCCATAGCCCTCTCCCCGATTAAAAATCCGATAAGTGATTGACGCACTTATCATTCCCAAGATCATTCCTCCTAAAATATCAGAAGGGTAGTGTACCTGCAGGTATAATCTTGAAAAAGCCATTGTACAAGCCAGTAACAACACAAAAATGGTAATACCTTTGTTTCTAATGATCTTCATCATCATACTGGCTGCAGCAAAGGCGACCGCTGTATGCCCTGAGGGAAATGAAAAGGATGATGGCTTTTCAATAAGCACATTCAGATAAGGTGCAGCGACAAAGGGCCTTGGCCTCTGGATAAGATTTTTCAGAATTACATCTCCCAAGATATAGCCCAATAGTATAGCGCACAATGTCATCATACCGGCTTTTCTATATTTCTTCATGCTTATCAGCAGCAGGGATATGACGATCCATATCTTTCCTCCATCCCCTAAGCGGGTAATCCATGGCATGATCATGTCCAAAATAGGATGCTGCATAGTTTGATGGATAAACATAATAATATTCATATCAAAGTTCATTTTACCATTCCCCTTACTTTTTGATGCCTTATCCTATTCAATCTCTATACCTATTATGACATGAACATAGTAAAAAATATATATAGAAATTAGTTGACATGTATGCATAGTAAATAATATAATGAAAATAACTAATGTAATAGTTTTTAGTATTAATCATATTACTCTTGATTCTAAATATACAGGAGGAGATTTTATGGATCGAAAGATAGCTTTAATCGGAAATTTTGCCACAGATTGGATTCGATATAGCGACTATACGTTTAAGGAAAGCTCACCGGGAGAAATATATATCATCCCAAAGGAAGAAGCTACGTTTACCATGTATAATCCTTTTGATGTAGCAGAGGAATTGCTTATGGACCTCATGAGAATAGGTGAAGAAGCATTGAAGGCGGAAAAGCAGCCTTTAGAAAGCAATGAAGTAGCATTGAAAAATGTCATTCTGATATTTGCGAAGAAATACGGGTTATTAGGATTGATTAGTGCCAGCGTCTACAATCGAAACATTGTGGGCGAGGATACTGTATTGCTGATCGAAAACAATCATGTAATGAAAGAAAAAACCATGAAAGGGACGCAATATATTCAAAAGTTTATCCCCTTTACGGAAGAAGGCGATATTGTTGTAACAGAATATAAGAACTGCGTGGATGTAAGAAAAAGTGAAGATTCACCTAAATTTTACGGCAAGCGCCCCATTGCGCTAGACATTGTATTTTCAAGGTTTTATGCGGAACGAATTGATTGGATCATTGATTTTGCCAAGATGATTGTTTTGCATTTTGACCAGCTGCTAACGTTCAGAAATTCATCTGCCTTTTTAACGGAAAATGTCACCATCATGGCCGGTAAATTCCATGCTGAGAAAATTGGATTCACCATCAATCAATTAGACAAAACAACCATCGCCTGGCAGTTTGATTCCCTCAAAACTGCCATTGAGACAATCTACGCCTTTGCCGTTACCGATGAAACGACACTGCTTAGCCGCTGTCATCACTGCCGCAACGTTTTTATTGCTAACAGTACCAGAGAGAAATACTGCAGTCCATCCTGCAGAAATTGCGCCAATGTGAGAAAAAGTAGAAGCAGAAAAGCCCAGCAAGAAGAGGAGTAATTGAAATGGAAACGAGGAAAGAGCTAAAACAAAAATATAAAGAAATGAAAACCCCTATGGGTGCAGTGATCATAAAAAACACAATCAACAATAAAGCCTTTATCGATGTCAGCACAGATATAAAAAGCATCATAAACAGACACAGGTTTCAGCTTACCATGGGCGTACACCGAATAAAGGAGCTGCAGCGAGATTGGAGGGAATATGGTGAAGAAGCATTTGTTTTTGAAGTGCTTGAGTCCCTGGAATATGATGAAAAAGAAGAAAAAACAGATTATACGGAAGAGTTGACCATCCTGAAGATGATATGGATTGAAAAGTTAAGTAAAAATGACTCCATGCAACTATACGAGAAATAAAGCGAAGGAAAGGAAGAAAATCATGAAAATTGTAGCAATAAACGGCAGCCCAAAAGGTAAAGTCAGTAATACGAATGTAATGGTCAGCGCCTTTTTAAAGGGAGCGCAAGAAGCGGGAGCCGAAACTACAAACATCTTTTTAGCAGAAAAAGAAATACAACACTGTAGAGGATGTCACACTTGTTGGTCCAAAGGTCCCGGACAATGTGTCATTCATGACGATATGTTGAAAGTGTTATCATTTCTTGGAGGAGCAGATATTATTGTTTTTGCTACACCAGTATATTTTGAGAATATTTCCGGTATGTTAAAGGTCTTTATGGACCGCATGACAATGATCGGCAGTCCTCATACACAGAAAGAAGCAAAAGAAAAAAATCAAGACATAAAACCAACAGAAACACGAACGCCAAAACTAATGATGATATCCAACTGTGGTCTTCCAGATAGGTCTGAATTTCAAGTGCCCTCCCTTTGGATTAAGCGAGTAGCGCTTAAAATGCACACACCATTAATTGGGGAGATTTATGCCACACAAGGAAAGCTTCTGACAATGCCTACAGAAGAAATACAACCTCACGTATCCAACTATCTTCATCTTCTAGAAAAGGCAGGAAAAGAAATTGTCACCACCATGAAATTGTCGCCAACAACCGAAAATTTATTAGAGAAAAGCTTTATTTCTGACGAATGTATAAATAATATCTAAGTCAAACCAATATATAGCAATTATCAATCTTGCGTCCCGGATTAAGCATCAGACGGATATGGTTTACTGATGAAATCGTGCAAAAATAGCTTGCGAAACCCTATATAAAGAGCCATAGAAAGTTCTCTATGACTCTATTTGTAAACTAACTTTTCCATCTTGCAATATGATGTTGATATGTTGTCCTGCTAATGGATTCTTTCTTAAATAATATTCGGCAATCTCATCTTCAATATATTTTTGAATGGTCTTTCTTAGTGGTCGAGCACCGTATTTTTCATCATAGCCTTTTTCCAGAATCAATGCTTTTACATCATCGGATATTTCCAACGTCATACCCTTTTCTGCTACTTCTTCCCGTACTTCCTTCAGCATCAGCTCAACGATTTCACGAAGTTCTCCCCTTGTAAGCTGCGTAAAGACGATGACTTCATCTACTCGATTTAAAAATTCAGGTCTAAAGGTTTCTTTGATAGCATCCTTTACACGGCTTTCCATGGCATCATAGCCGTCTTTTCCAAAGCCAATAATGTTTGATTTATAGTGGGTTCCTGCATTGGAGGTCATAACAATGACTGTATTTTCAAAATGCACGGTTCTTCCTTGACTGTCTGTCAGCCTTCCATCTTCTAAGATTTGCAGCAGCATGTTGAAAACATCAGGATGGGCTTTTTCAATTTCGTCCAGTAAAATCACGGAATATGGCTTTCTCCTTACCATCTCCGTCAGTTGGCCACCCTGATCGAAACCCACATACCCAGGAGGCGCTCCAATAAGCTTGGAAACCGTATGTTTCTCCATATACTCGGACATATCTAGACGAATCATCGCTTCTTCACTGCCGAAAAGCTCAGCTGCCAAGGCTCTAACAAGCTCCGTCTTCCCCACGCCTGTGGGGCCGACAAAGATAAAGGAAGACGGTTTTTTCTTTTTCTTAAATCCGGAACGGTTGCGGCGGATGGCCCTTGACAGGCTATTGACCGCCTGATGTTGACCGATAACCCGTTCATGCAGCCGCTCTTCCAAATTTAAAAGCTTATGGGCCTCGGTCTCCGAGACCTTCTGCACAGGGATCTTCGTCCACGCTTCAATCACAAAGGCCACATCTTCTTCTGAAATTACAGCTTGACTGTTTTTTTGTATTTCCTGTATTTTTTCCTGTAAATTATATTCCTTCATTTTGCATGTTGCGGCCTTTTCAAAGTCATTGGATAATGCTGCTGCTTCCTTTTCGAGCTGAATCTTCTCCAGGTCTTCCTTCAATGATTCCAGTTCAACCAGACCTTGATTCTTCAGGTTTGCTCTGGAACCAACCTCATCAATGATGTCAATGGCTTTATCCGGCAGATACCGATCGGTAATGTATCGCTCAGACAGCTTAACAGCTGCTTCTACCACTTCATCGGAAATTTTCACCTTATGGAAATCCTCATAATATCCTTTGATGCCTTTTAATATCTCTATGGACTCTTCAATGGTAGGCTCATCCACCATCACAGGCTGGAATCGCCGCTCCAACGCAGAATCCTTTTCGATGTGCTTCCGGTATTCATCAATGGTAGTGGCACCGATGATTTGTATATCGCCTCGAGCTAAGGCAGGCTTTAAAATGTTGGCGGCATTCATAACACCACCATGGACTTCTCCTGCCCCCATGATATTGTGGACCTCATCAATGACCAGGATGATATTGCCGCACTCCTGGGCCTCTTTAATGATCGCCTTCATCCGGCCTTCAAACTGTCCCCTAAACTGGGTCCCTGCTACGATGGCTGTTAAATCCAGAAGATAGACCTCCGCATGAAACAGCTTAGCAGGCACCTGTTTTTCTACAATACGCACAGCCAAACCTTCTGCAATGGCCGTTTTTCCTACCCCAGGCTCTCCAATAAGAATAGGGTTATTTTTTGTCCGACGATTCAAGATTTGTACCACTCTGTCAATCTCTTGATTTCTTCCTACAATCTTGTCTACTTCATGATTTCTAGCTTTGTCTGTTAGATTTGTTCCATACATTTCTAGGTGCTTGGTTTCTTTTTTCTTCTTCTGCTGCTTCTTTTCACTGCTTTCTTTTTGTTCTTTTACTCCGGAAGGAGATTCTACCCCTTGACCATTACCCATCTTTTCTTCTTCCTTTTTCAAAGATGCAAAGGGGTTTTTTAAGAACTCCATAAAGGCAGGATTTTCTTCCATTTCTTCAGATTCATCCAGGTCATCAAACTCTTCCATTGGCTCCATCATCTGCTCTGCCAAGCTTTCAACATCCTCCTGAGACATACCGGTCTGCTGCATAATCTGTTCAATCACAGGAATTCCCATTTTCTTTGCACATGATATACATAAACCCTTCATTTCGGATTTTCCATGCTCAAGGATTGTGGCAAAAACAATTGCGGTATTCTTCTTACATACAGAACACTTTTTCATCTCCATCATCTCCATGTTAAGTATTTTCCCTTATATGAACTGTCAGCATTACTTCTATACTTTTTGCTTTACGCAGTCTTTTCTCTATTAATGATACCAATTTAAATACGCTTTAACCATTATTGTAGTTTGCCACAAATCTATGTACATAATAATTATATTTTATTATATCACAGATGGAAACCTTATAATTTTAGCATCTATATAGAATGCAATAAAGATTTTACTCCAGAACAAGAAAAAACTCAGAGATTTATACTTATTTCCTCTGAGTCACATCATTTGTTATTTTCATAATACCTTATAGGTTCACGCCTTTAAAATGGTATTTAATTTTTACGGAACGACGAGGGCGTCGTTCCCTACAAAAGAAAATACATTTTTTCTTGTAGGGGCTGCTGCCTACAGCAGCCCGGTTCATCCCATATATCGCAATGGGTCGCTGTAGGCAGCGACCCCTACAATGTAAAATATTTAATACGCTATATATAGAAGCGTAAATTTATATTTTGGAATAATCTTTAAAGCTTGCTGTTGAACCTTCTTTCCCATTCTCCAGTCAACATTTCCCTGAAGTCAGGATGTGCAATATCGATTAGAGCCCTGCCTCTTTCCCGTAGGCTTTTTCCTTTTAGCTCTGCAATACCATATTCCGTAACAATATAATGCACATCATTTCTTGAAGTCGTCACTGCGGAACCTTCATCAAGCAGTGCTACAATTCTTGATATCTTTCCGCCGGAAGCCGTGGAAGGCATGGCAATAATCGATTTGCCATTCTCAGCCATTCTTGTGCCCCTTACATAGTCCACCTGTCCTCCAACACCACTAAACTGCATTAAACCAATACTTTCTGAAGCCACCTGCCCCATTAAATCTACCTGTATGCAGGAATTAATAGAAATCATTTTATAGTTTTTCATAATAACGGCAGGATTGTTTACATAATCAACAGGATAAAGCTCCACGACCGGATTATTATCTACGAAATCATAAAGTTTTTTGGTGCCCATTAAAAACGTAGCAATCATTTTCCCTTTATGAATACTCTTCATTTTGTTTGTTATAACGCCTGACTCTACTAACTCCACAACACCGTCGGAGAACATTTCCGAGTGTATTCCAAGATCTTTTTTATCTTTAAGAAACATAAGTACAGCATCCGGTATGGCGCCAATACCCAATTGTAAGGTAGAACCATCTTCAATTAATTTTGCACAGTTTTCACCGATGGCCTTTTCAACCTCGCCAATTGTAGGGGGCTGGAGCTCTATGATCGGATAAGATGTCTCAACAATATGATCAATTTCTGATATATGAATAAATGAATCTCCCAGAGTTCTCGACATTTGATCATTCACTTCTGCAATAATCAGCTTTGCACATTCTGCTGCCGGCTTTGTATAATCAACAGAAAGGCCATAACTGCAGTATCCGTGTTTATCGGGACGGCTTAGTTGGACAAGGGCCACATCTACAGGTAAATATTCTTCTTTAAAAAGTCTCGGAATCTCTGTAAAGAAACAGGGTGTATAGTCCGCTCTTGCTTCATTTACCGCTTTTCTTGTACAACCTCCCACAAACAATGCATTATGTCTAAAATGGGGTTCCATTTCCGGTTTTGTATATTCACCTTTTCCCATGGCTACCATGTGGACAATTTCTACATTTTCATACTGGTCTTTATTTTTCACCATTGCATCCACCAGTTTTACCGGCTCACTGCAGGCATGACTTATAACCACGCTGTTTCCAGACCGAATGTTTTTTACAGCTTCCTCAGCCGTTGTTAATTTCGATTGATAGAGTTCTTGCCAGCTCATACTACCACCCTTTCTCCCACTGATCCATTCTTGTGATTACATCAAGGACATTTTCATAATCTTCTTCTCTCTTTATACAGAACACACCATATTTGACGGAAATGTTTCTAAAATCAGCGCAACAACTTGTACATCCCCCTGCGACTAAAAGGAAATCATATACATTTTCTTCTTTAACAGCTTCAAAGGTATGCTTTTCACCCACCGCTTCCTTTACCTTATCGATGAACTTTTTCCGTTCATATCGTGGGTTACAGCCACCGCAGTATTTTACTCCTATTTTCAAAGCAGCTTTCCTCACTTGCCCTTACCTAATATTTTCTTTGCCATATCAATAAGATCCTGACTAACCTCTGTTACCAAAGCAACTTCCTTAATATCAGGAATCTCTGCCTGCAAATCAGCCAATACAATCTCCTCAAGGGTAATTTTAGCAGACGGACAACCGCTGCAAGCCCCTAAAAGTTTTACTTCTGCAATACCGTCTTCAACTTTTATCAGCTTAATGTCGCCATAGTGTTGTGCAAGCTTTGGCCTTATTTTTTTATTCATGACTTCATTGACTTTTTCAAACATGCTTATCACTCCGTTATAAGATCAGGATGGAATTCTTACCATAAATTTCGTCATTCAAATTTTAAAAGGAAGAGACGTGGCCCTCGAAATCACGGGGACATCACATCTCTCACATCTAATTTATTCAATTATCAAAATTAACACTCGTAGAATAGAATGTATTTTCTTCCGTAGGGATCGACGCCCCCGTCGTTCCGCATAGAGGATACATCCCTTCAAATGCGTAAAGCTATATAGGTCACCGATATTCCTTCTCTTATTTAACAGCAAGCTCAAGCCTCCTCAGAAACTTCCGCGATTGCGTTTTCCAAGATATCCAGACCAATATGGAGCTGTTCCTCCGTAATTACCAGAGGCATTAAACAGCGGATATTATTCCCTCTAATACCTGTAGACAAAATAACCAAGCCATTTTTCCAGCATTTATCAACAATCTTCTTCGTTTCATCTTTTGCAGGTTCTTTTGTCTCTCTATCTTTAACCAATTCCAATGCGATCATTGCCCCACGGCCTCTTACATCACCAATGATGTCGTACATCTCTTTCATTTCATTAAATCTGGACATGCATATTTCACTGATAGTCTGTGCTTTCTTAGCATAATTGTCACGTTCCATCACTTCAATAACCTTTAAGGCTGCAGTGGTAGCCACAGGGTTACCGCAATAGGTCCCGCCGATTCCGCCCACTTGAGCTGACTCAATAATCTCAGCTCTAGCCGTTACTGCACTGAGGGGTAAGCCGGCTGCAATAGATTTAGCACTGGTGACAATGTCCGCATAGACGCCATCTTCCGCCCAATATTCTGTGGCGAACATTTTTCCTGTTCTGCAGTATCCGCTTTGCACCTCATCGGCGATAAGCAATATACCATGCTGGTCACAGATATGTCTTAATGCTTTCACATATTCATTAGGAGCAACAACAAATCCACCTTCACCAAGAATTGGTTCGATAATTACTGCTGCAACTTCTTCCGGATCGATATGTTCCATAAAAAAGTTTTCAAGTCTGTCGATATAATATTTCACTGCATTCTCTTTTGAAATTCCATCGGGACAACGATAGGTATATGGATATTCCGCCCGGTGTACCCCCGGTGCAAAAGGTCCAAAACCAAATTTGTATGGTTTCACCTTGCTTGTAAGGGTCATCGTTAATAGAGTTCTGCCATGAAATGCGCCTGTAAATGCCACCACTTCAGAACGTTTTGTATATTTACGGGCAATCTTGATGGCATTTTCTACAGCTTCCGCACCACTGTTAACGAACATGGTTTTCTTTTCAAAATCTCCCGGAACAATGCTGTTCAATTTTTCAGCCAACCGTATGTATTGCTCATAGGAAACACAATTGATACTTGTATGGAAGTATTTTTCACACTGATCTTTTACAGCCTCTACGACCTCCGGATGGCTGTATCCGATATTCAGTACACCGATACCTCCAGCAAAGTCCATAAACACATTTCCATCTACATCTTCAAACATTGCACCTTCCCCATATTTGATAAAAGTAGGTACATGACCGGATACGCCTGCCGGTACATGCTTTTCCCTCAATTTTAATAATTCTTGGGCATTCGGCCCCGGCAGTTCCGTTATTATTTTAGGTACGTTTAATTTTGACATTTCTAAAACCCCCCTAATAAAATATGTATGGTTTACATAAGGTCATTTTGTGATATTGAAATTATACGAATTCATGCTGCTCTGTTTTGTTCATGATTTCTTTCCTAGCGTATTTCTCGCTGAATATTAATAGTTCTCTTTCAGCGTCACTAACTTTTCCGTAAGTTGATTGGGTAGCTGTGGCTAAAATAATACCCAGCACAGCCCAGCCAAGAACCATAGCCCATTCGTAAGGCCATACCAATGATCCGGGCCCTATTGGCAAGAATAATGAAATAAAGAACGCGGATATAACAACAGCTAAAATTCCCGCAACATTGCCATTGGCAACTTTAAAAGGTCTTTCCAAATTTGGCTCTTTTTTTCTTAACATGACGAATGATAAGGCAACCATGAAATAGGTTATAACCGTTCCAAATGATGCAGCATCCACAAACCACACCAAGGCGTTTTTTCCTAATAACGGTGATACACAACAAATAATACCAATGAAAATCGTTGACCCTGCCGGTGTAGCGTATTTAGGATGCAAGGTTGCAAAATACTTTGGAAGCATTTTTGCTCTACCCATGGCATACATTATCCTTGTGGCACCTACGATAAAGCCATTCCAACTGGTAAGGATACCACACAATGCACCGGCAATGACAAATTTGCCCCAGAAAGGTGAGCCAAAAGCATATGCCATGGCATCTGCTACAGGTACTAAGGCAGTGTCCCGAACGGATTCAGGCGCTGAAATTGAGATACCAACAATCATTAAAATATACCATGAGGCCGCCATAATAATAGAAACAATTAAAACGTTGGCAATCTGTTTTAGTGGAATATTCATTTCTTCAGCAGATTGAGGTATTACGTCAAATCCAACATACATGGATGGGGCCATTAATAATACGGCTACCATCCCTGCACCACTGGTAAATGTAGGCACCATGAATTCTGTGTTCCCTTTAATAACACCACCGAAAACGAAAACGATTCCTACCAGCGTCAAGCCTGCCGTAGCCATGGTCTGGAAAACGGCTGAACTCTTTGCTCCAAAATAATTTAATGCTGTTAGAAGTATGGCAAATACGATCCCTATAACCGACCAGGATAGATAAACTTCATATCCTGCAACCGTCCACAAATAACCGACCTTAGGGATAGGTATTACGTAGTCTATTGCCGTAGCAATAGCGATACCTTCCCATGCAGCAACGCCGATATATGCCAGACATGTCGCCCATGCCGTTACCCAGGCCCATTTATAGCCCATGGCACGGTATGCAAATACCAAGCCTCCACCGGTTACCGGCAGCGCAGGCGTTAATTCGGCATAGGTTAAACCAACAAAGATACACATGACCGCGCCAATTAAGAAGGCACCTACTGCGCCCCAAACTCCCGCTGACTTAACCCAATAACCGGCCAGCATAACCCAGCCCCAGCCTATCATTGCACCAAATGCTAATGCAAGGACATCCGTTCTGCCTAGGACCTTACTTAAATTTTGGTTTTCACTGCTCATAAATCCTCCCCCTTTTTTCTTCGTTTTTATCCACCTTCAATGCCAGAATTTGAAGGGAATATTAGAACAACTTTTTATAAATGTCCCTTATGTCTTCTCTTGAGAGTGGTACATAGTTATTGTTAAGCAGTCTTTGCTGCTTCTCAATGACATTATCCGTAAAGCTTTCTATTTCTTCTTCTTTCATGCCGTATTGCCGTAAAGACTGCCTGCTCAATAGTTTATCTAACACTTTTTCCAACGTATCATACACATCGTTTTCCTCTACCTTAAGAAGTTTAGCTAAAAATATATTCAAATTTTTAATTTTTCCATGAGGATCTAGTCTATTGTAGGTTTTGAATACTTCCGTAAAAAATTGGTAATTCGCTTCCCCATGGGGAACATGATACGTACCGCCCAGTGGGTAGGATAATGCATGTACTGCACCAACACCGGCATTTCCAAAGGCAATCCCTGCGTAGTTGCTTGCAATGACAAAATCCTCTAGGATTTCCAAGCGATATGCCTCACCTTTTTCTATGATGTTTAAATACCCGTCGATAATCATCTCCGCTGCTTTTAGGGCAAACATTTCCGTATAAGCATTGGCTTTCGGTGATACATAGGATTCAACAGCATGAATTAATGCGTCGATAGAACTGAAAACAAAGAATTTATAAGGAAGATCTTTTACGAGCTCCGGTATCAATACGGCATCATCTGCATATAGCGCATCGATTGCCAGCCCCATTTTCGTATGTTTTGATTTAATTTCAGCAATGGATATATTCGTTACCTCACTTCCCGTTCCGCAGGTTGTAGGAATGATAACAAGTTCTTTATCCTTTACAAAATCTATCCTTTTCTCAAACATTGCTAAGGCACTGTCCATATTCTTAAAGATCAATAGTTTTGCAATATCTATTACGGTACCTCCGCCTACAGCGATAATCCTTTTATATATCTTTTGGTTTGCTTGAGCTAAAATCTTGTCGATCATTTCATCTGACGGTTCTCCAGCACCATACTTTTCCTGCATGAAAAAGTCCGCCTTCAAATCTAAGCCTTCCATAAAAGGCTTGTAAAGAAACTCATGGGTTAGCACCAAGTCTCCTTCCCCGATTTTAAATTCTTCCACAAACGTTTTAAAATCTTCAAACTTGTGAATCACTGTAGGAAGCTTGAAAAATTGCATATCCCTCACCCTTTCTTTTTTATTGATGTTCTTTTATGCCATCCATGGCCTATGCTTACTTTTTTGATGCTGCTGCTTCCCTTTCTGCAATAGACTGGTGATCAATTCTTGCAATCTTTTTAGCCAGTTCCTTCTTGTGTTCCAGATTTCCTTGTCTGGCGATCATGATTCTTTGTGCTTGCGGTGACCCCGCACCATGCATGGATTCCGTTCTATATCCCACGGCAGCTGTTCCTAATGTCATATTTTCAATCAATCTGAGTATTCTCATACGATACTCCGTTGGAACAGCATTTACGCCTTTGAAATATTTTTCACAAACAGGTCCTATTACCGGATGTTTAAAATCCTGCTCTGATGGCATAGTTACCATAAGTCCCCCCGCGATGTCTTCCGCAAGCCTAGTAATTTCATAGGGCAGTCGTGTTACATTTTGCTTGCATACATTTGCAAGTAATAAGTCTATTTGATAGTTTCCGGCCTCTGTGGGATATCCTTCCGCCGAACATGCAATACCACAGCAATACAACGTTTCATTCAAGTGCATCATCTCAATCAGTTTATCTTTGATATGGGAAGCTTTCGCAGCTCCATTAAATTCTGCTGCAAGGGCTGCCGCACCTATTAATACGTCACCAACGCCTACTTTACATCCGCCATAGCTTTGACGATGATATCCCGCGAATCTTTCTACCAGCATTCCTGCAAATTCTACTTCTCCATTTAAAAAGATTCTTTCATTGGGTACGAATACATCATCAAATACCACCAGTGCTTCTTGTCCCCCAAACTGTTTGTTCCCTATATCTATGTCTCCGTCTTTTTCCAGTTTTCTTGTATCACAGCTTTGTCTGCCATAGATCATATAAATTCCTTCAGCATCCGTAGGTACAGCAAAGGATACTGCGTATGCCTCGTCTCCGGCTTTCATGGCAATGGTCGGCATGATCAAGTGTTCATGGGAATTTACTGCCCCAGTTTGATGGGCTTTTGCACCTCTTACAACGATGCCATCTTCTCTTTGCTCTACCACATGTAAGAAAAGATCCGGATCTGCTTGCTGGCTAGGTGCCAAACCTCTATCTCCCTTTGGGTCAGTCATGGCTCCGTCAACGACCAAGTCATTTTCTTGTACATACTTCATATATTTTTTGAAGTTTTCATGGTAGCTTGTGCCACATGCTTTATCCATTTCATAGGTCGTACTATATACAGCGTTAAATGCGTCCATGCCCACGCAGCGTTGGAAACATGATGCTGTCTGCTGGCCCAGAAGTCTTAGCATTTTTACTTTTTTTCTTAAATCATCAGTGCTTTGATGCAAATGGGTAAAGCGATTTATTTTTTCTCCTGTTAAATTTGATGTAGCTGTCATTAAATCTTCATATTGCGGATCATGGGCCAATTCATAAGTCATGGCCACGGAGTTCATTGAAGGTCTGATAATAGGGTGGTCCACAGGATTTTCAACCAACTCTCCAAATACGTATACTTTTACATTCAGCTTCCGCATGCTTTCTATATACTGTTTACCTGCCATTAATGCCATGCAATCCATCTCCTTTATTTTCACATCATTGATTTTGAACAAGCCCCAGAATCTGGTCGTTCGGTACAAAGTATACGCAAAGTTCATGCCACGTTGTTTACTCGGTAACAAGAAAACTTTTCAATCCTGGCGCCAGGGGGAAACTCTTCCTATGACTGACTTCCACCTTTCGACTTCTTTATAACAGAACAATTTTTATCAGCAGAAACCAGAAGAAGTGTTGTATTATTGCAACACTTCTTCTATCATATCGCCCTAAAATCGTTGGCTTTTTATGGAATTTTCTGAATTTTACGAGCGTTAGCTGCCTCTTTTTGTGCCGTTGCACAAGCGCAACGGTGTTGTATTTTAGCAACACATCTTATTCCTGATATTTCTGTCGTTTTCTTACAAAAGTTGAGGGATCAATCCCTAAGGCTTTTGCAGCACGTCGTGCACTTTTATATTTTTGAAATGCTCTTTCAATTAGCTGCTTTTCAAGACTTTCCACAGCATTTTTTAATGGTATGATTTCATTGCCTGGCATCGCCCTATTTTTTATTTCACTGCAGAGCACCGTTTTAGGTAAGTCATTGGCGGTAATCACACTGCTCTCACTCATAATCGTGGTGCGCTCAACGATGTTTTTCAACTCCCTGACATTTCCGGGCCAGCTATATTCACATAAGCAATCCACAGCATCCTGAGAAAAGGACTTGTCCCACCCGTATTTTTCATTGAGTGCAGATAAAAAATGCTGCATGAGGGGAAAAATGTCTACCGGTCGTTCTCTCAAGGGCAGAATATATAAAGGTACAACATTTAACCTGTAGTATAAATCCTCCCGAAAGGTCTTGGCATCTACCATTTCTTTAAGGTCACGGTTTGTTGCAGCCAGTATCCGCACATCGATTTTCACAGGTTTGGTACTGCCCACTCTGGTAATCTCCTGCTCCTGCAAGACACGAAGCAGTCTTACCTGCATTTCCAATGGCAGTTCTCCGATTTCATCCAAGAATATAGTACCTCCATCAGCCACTTCAAACAGCCCCATTTTCCCTTCTTTATTGGCCCCTGTAAAAGCGCCTTTTTCATACCCGAACAATTCCGATTCCATCAAGTTCTCCGGTATGGCACCGCAATTCACCTTCACAAACATGTTATTTTTTCTTTTGCTGTTTTTATGCAAGAATTTCGCGATTTCCTCTTTTCCTACACCGGTTTCTCCCAAAATCAAAACGGTCGTATCTACCTTCGCCACTCTTTTGGCTAACCTCAGGGTGTTAATCATTTTTTCATCCTTTGCAACGATGTCTTGATCACCTATTATTTGTAAACGCATTTCTTCAATTTCCGTAAAGTACCTTTGCGTAAGCTCTTGATTCTTTTTTAACTGTTCCTGAAGCTTCACCAGGGATGTTACATCACGGACGTTGGTAACAACCATGGTTATTTCGCCATGGTCATCAAAAATGGGGGTACCGGTTACCAGTACTCTTCTTCCTGTTTTAAACTCTTGTTCAATGGTGGTCGTTCTTCTTTCCTTCAATACAATCAGTGTTGCAGATTTTGAGACATAGCCTTCCTTTTCCAGTTCCAGCATGTTTTTTCCCAACATTTCCTCTCTTTTCAATCCTGTAATACTCTCGTAAGCCTTATTGATTCTTAGCGTATTTGCCTCTCCATCTGTAATATAGATGCCATCGTAGGAACATTCAATTACCGCATCCAGCTTTTTAGATAGTCTTTGAACCGTATCCAGTTCATCAATGATGCTTTGATATTCGGAACTATCCCGGAATATCAAAACGCCTCCTTGGATCTTCTCAGCTTTATATAAAGGCACTTTATCACAAATAAGGGTTTTGTCTCTGAACTTTAATTTTTCGTTTTTCTTCTTCGTCCCGTTTAGGACCATTTCATCAAGCATTAACTCCGGTACAACAGTATTTGCAGGAAAACCGACAGCAGCATTCTGCTCCAAATTGAGAATTTTTAACGCAGAAGGATTCATCCTCACGATCATGCCATCATTATCAACGATAATGACGCCATTATAGGTACTTTCCAGAACACTATTTAGAACCTCAATCTCTTGTTGGGCCCTTTCAATGAGTCTGTCTCTTACATCAGTCCGTGTCAAGACTCCCACCAAACGCATTTTATCGTCCACCACCAACAGATTGTCCATTGCAAGATCACAAAGTTCTTTCATATCAGCATCTTGATGAATGGTCTCTACAAATCTTTGTGGAAGCTCTCCTAAAGCAGTATATGATACAGCTCCATTCATAAAGGCTTCTATAAGATCGGTTTTTGTAATAATTCCTATGACCCGCTCTTCTGTATCCACAATTGGCATGCTGTCACTATGATGGGTAATAAATAAATGTGCTGCGTTTCCTAAGGAGTTTTCCATGGTTAGTCGAATAGGATTTGGCGTCATCCATTCCTTTACTTTCATTTTCATGCCTCCCAGCCAAACAATGCCCTTTGAAATTTGCCTTATCTATCACTACTTAGATTATAACTGTTTTATTCTTCCATTTCTACTTTAATAGGGAGTCTATATAATTATTATGAGTCGGCCTCTATCGGTCATATAGCTAATAAAATTATAAAACATTCGAAAGATACGAGAAATTGAAATAGACCTAATCAGAAAAATAGAACACTTCCTCCTTCGACTGAGGAAGTGTTCTATTTAACTTACATCCATTCCCTTTTCTTTGCTAATAATTCCTTAAACGCCAAATCTAGTCTTGCATATTCAGGGTCCTTTGAGTCATACTTGCTCAGTTCTCCAAGTATAACCGTAATCCTGTTTTCGATAATCAGTTTTTCTTCTTCCTTGGTTTGCTCATGGTCGGAAGCCATACCCTTACTCCGCTTCTCCTTGTTCTCAAGATACGCCTTTAGGCCATACTCTACGCGCTTAATGCCATTGTTCTCAAACGTCAATAGCTTATCACATAGCTTTTCCATCATATATCGATCATGGGAGACCAGCAGGATCGTACCTTCATAGTTTTCAAGGGTTTCCTCCAGTTTCTCCCGGGCATGGAGATCCAGATGATTCGTAGGCTCATCCAATATCAACATGTCATAGTTCTCCATGATGAGTCCTGCAATCTTGATTCTGGTCCGCTCACCCATACTTAAAACCTTGATAGGGCTTTGCAGGATCTCATTCGAAAAACCCATGTTAGCTAAAAGGGTTCCGACTTTGCTTCGCTCTTCCCCTGTGCAAATCCTTAGAGCCTCCAGAACCGTTTGTTCTTCATCAAGATCCAGCACATCCTGGCTTAAATAGCCTATTCGAACTGACGGACTAATATATAGATGTCCGCTGTCCAGCGCTTCTTCACCTCGCAGTGTTCTAACAAAAGTGGTTTTTCCACATCCATTTCTTCCAAACAGCCCCACACGATCTCCTCGCAATATATAAAAGGAGCTGTCCTCAAAAAGAATCCTCTGATCAAAGCTTTTTTTAATATCCTTTGCCTCCAGTATCCTCTTTCCTCTCTTATCAGCCTGCTGAAACGCAAAATGGGTTTTTGCCTCCTCCTTTGGCTTTGCTATTCCCTCTACTTCCAGTTTTTCCAGCCTTTTCAGTTTTGACTTCACCTGTTTGTCTTTCTTTTTCGCCTTGACTCGGTAGTATTCTTTTTTTCCTCCGAGTTCAATCTGCTTTCTCCTTGATTCTCTATGAGCCTTTGCAGACCAGTTTTCCAGTTGTTTTATCTCTTCTGCAACTTTCTGCTTATAACGCTCTTGAACTTCATAGGCATGGAACTGGCTTTCATATCGTCTCTTCTTCTCCTCCCTATAAAAGGAATAGTTCCCTTGATAGTGCTGCAGCATCCCTTCATCAATTTCAATGATTGTATCTACCGTTTCATCTAGAAAATACCTATCATGAGAAATGATCAGTACAGTTCCTTTATATTTTTTCAATTCATCAATTAACCACTGCACCCCTTGGTAATCAAGATGATTTGTGGGTTCATCCAATATAAGGAACGTGGGTTTTTCTGCCCAAATAGCTGCCAATGCCAGCTTTGTCTTTTCTCCACCACTCAGACGGTCCAGTCTGTCCCCATGCCACTGCTGTACTTTCTCCAAGCCCATTTGACTGGAAGTGTGAAAAAATCCTTGAAGTTTTTCCTTTCCTTCGCTATTTACAAGCATATCCTTAAAAACGTCTGCCGTATAAAACGTGGCCTGATGAAGATATCCTTTTTTTATCTTATCTTGATGCCAGAGAATACTTCCTTCTTCCGGGATGATCTTTCCTAGCAATATATTGGCCAAGGTGGTTTTTCCTGATCCATTCCTTCCTACCAAACCAATCCTTTCTCCTTCTCGGATATCCAGTTGAATATCTTTCAATACCGTCCTTTCTACAAAATCTTTTTTTATGTTTCGACAGCTGCATAGAATTGTCATTATCATCACCTCTTCTTTTTTACAAAAACGAAAAAACTGCAAATGAACACATGCCATTTGCAGCCTCTTTTCCTCGTGACTCTTTTTCAGATCGTACAGCAGAAAGGACGAAAACGCATCATTGCCGGTATGATTTCCGCCACTACACCCATGAAGGATTTCCTGAATTTGAGTACAAAAAATACCATGCATAAGACGCACAGTATTACAATTTCTTGTATAATCTTATACAGTGTTCTTAACCAATCGTTATATCCGAAAGAACGGAAAAAGAACATAGTCCGCCTAGGAACTTTCATAATTCTTTCAGACAAATATTCAATTCGATTATCTAGTTAAGAACAAAATTTTCATCGTTATCTCCTTAAACTCCTGTATCATAGTTTTTATTCATAACTATGATACATAAAATTTCAGACTAAGTCAAGGTACTTCATCATTATTATACATCATAGGCACTCAAATAATTCTCTTTGTGTTTGGCAATGGATATGATTGATACGCTGCTTGTCCGTCACTGTTCCATGAAAAAATATCCACTTACCTCTTATGTTTTAATTGCTTTTCCATAATCTCAATTTGCTTTCTTAAAAGCTCCAGCTGCTGGCACATGGCATCATTGCTCTGGTTCTGCTGCAGTAGCTGCTCCTGGGCATTTACCGTAAGAATGGTCTGCCCTAAAGATTCAAAAAAGTTTCCCAACGAGTTTTGCTGATTGGAATTCAAATTGTTAGCCACTCCTATGCCCAAAATAGATGCCAGCAGTGCAAACTGCGACGCTGATAAATTAAAAAGCGACATGAACCCATCCTCCTGTAGCCTTTTTTCTATTTCATTATACTCAGGATATCTTGTTCATGTGTCTGACATCGAGGATGATTCCCTTGATGTGAAAAAAAGGCTCCAAGTATATTTCCTTGGAACCTTCTTTCTACCATTTATTTTACGATTTAAAAATCGTATGCATTTTCTCCATGCAACATAGCATCCAATCCTTTAGCTTCTACTTCATCACTTACTCTTATCGGACTAATTGAATTAATCACCTTCAAAATAAAGTAGGTTACGATAAATGCATACAGGATGGTGATTACAACGCCAGCCAATTGAACGGCTAATTGATGAACGTTTCCTTGGATCAGGCCGCTTACACCATTTACGGACGAATGGGCAAATACCCCAACCAAGATAGAACCCAATATGCCGCCTACACCATGCACGCCCCAAACATCCAGCGCATCATCCCAATCCATTTTGATTCTAATTTGAACAGCAATATAGCATACCACAGCGGAGAGGATTCCGATGATCGCCGCTGCCCATGGCTGTACATATCCTGCGGCCGGTGTGATGGTCGCAAGTCCTGCAACTGCCCCTGTCAATGCACCGATCATACTTGGTCTTTTTTCATGGACCCATGAGATCAACAGCCACACCACCATTGCAATAGACCCGGCAATATCCGTATTGATAAAGGCCGTAGCTGCAACACCATTTGCTGCAAGGGCACTGCCTCCGTTAAAACCAAACCATCCAAACCACAGCAGACCTGTTCCCAGGGCTACGAAGGCAATATTGTGTGGTGCAAGACTCTCCCCTTTTGCAACCTTTCTTTTTCCTACAAAAAATACGGTGGCTAAGGCTGCCATACCAGCACTGACATGTACCACAATGCCTCCTGCAAAGTCTACCAATCCCCATTTCGCAAGGAATCCACCGCCCCAAATCCAATGGGCAAAAGGTATATAGACTAAGACACTCCAGACCACTAAGAATTTTAAGTAGCTTTTAAAGTTTACCCTGTCTGCAAAGGCACCTGTAATCAAAGCAGGTGTGATAATAGCAAACATCTGCTGATAGGAGAAAAACGTAATAAAGGGTATCGTAGGACCATAGCTTGGGTTCGGATCCATTCCAACGCCATTTAACCCAAAATACTGAAGATTACCGATAATGCCACCTATATCCTTTCCGAAAGCTAAACTAAAACCACCCAGTATCCAAATCAACGTTACAACGCCCATGGAAATAAAGCTTTGCATCATGATCGTCAGTACATTTTTCCGTCTTACAAGACCTCCGTAAAAGAATGCCAGTCCCGGGGTCATCAAACAAACTAATGCAGCACTTACAATGACAAAGGCTGTATCTCCTGTATTGATGTTTTGCATAACCATTCCTCCTTATAAGATAATTGTTTTTATTCCACCTTATTGATTACGCAAGACCCATGCCAAGCTGACGTTTTTTCAAGTGTTGTGAAAACGTTTTTCTTTATGAATTATTTCAACGGATCTTTTTCACATTATCTATGTAAAGCATTAAACACGCCCGTAAAAATAGAGACAGAACTGTCACACTGTGTCAATTCTGTCTCTATTTCTACTGTTCTTCAATTTGATATTTGTTCAGTTTCCGATGGAGAGATCTTCTGCTGATACCCAGAGTTTCTGCTGCTTTCGTCCGGTTGCCACCCGTTTCTTTTAAAGTCTTAACGATGATCTCCTTTTCCGTATAGTCAATAACCTCATCCAGCTTTGCTATTTCTGCTGCTTCCTCTTCTCCCTTTGCATACTGGGCAATCTTTACAGGCAAATCTTCTATGGCAATACGATTGCTTTTTACGACTACCACACATCGTTCAATAATGTTCTCCAACTCCCGTATGTTTCCAGGCCAATTGTACTGAACCAGCTTTTCCATAACCTCCTCGGTCACTTCCTTCTTTGGTTTCCCCGAAATATACGCAGACCGATGAAGAAAGTGCTTCACAAGAATCGGGATATCTTCCTTCCGCTCCCGCAATGCCGGCATTGTAATGGGAACAACATTTAATCGATAATATAAATCCTCACGGAATTCACCCTTCGCTACCAGTTCCTCAAGGCATTTATTGGTAGCAGCAATGATTCGAACATCTACCTTTAAGGTTTTTGTCCCGCCCAATCTTTCGAATTCTTTTTGCTGCAGTACCCTCAAAAGCTTCACTTGGATCGTTGGCGGAATATCACCGATTTCGTCAAGGAAAAGGGTTCCCCCCTCTGCCAATTCGAAACGTCCCGGCTTTCTTGTCACCGCTCCGGTAAATGCTCCTCTTTCATAGCCAAATAGTTCACTCTCCAAAAGAAGCTCAGGGATTGCTGCACAGTTTACCTTGACAAAGGGCTTATCCTTTCTCCCGCTAAGATTGTGAAGAAGCTGAGCCGCCAGTTCTTTTCCCGTCCCGGTTTCCCCATATAAGATAACTGTCGCCCTGCTGTCCGCCACTTGTCTGATAAGTTCAATGGTCTTTGACATGACTGGGCTTTCAGCTACCAGATAATTTTCTACCATTTTTTCATTTTCATGGGCTATTTCATCATCACTACAGTATTTTCTAAGGTTATCAGCAATTTTGTTTACAGAAAACAATATTTCATCAAGATTAAAGGGCTTCGTTATATAATCGGATGCACCCATTCTCAGCCCATGAATAGCTGTATCCAATGCCGCGAATGCAGTAATCAGGATAACCTTGATAGACGGATCTATATCTCGGATTCTGTTGAGCAGCTCAATACCGCCCATTTCCGGCATACGTATATCTGTTATGACAATATCAATATAGCGGCTGTCAATAATTTTCAGTGCTTCCTTACCATCACAAGCGGTATAGGTTATATATCCCTCTTTCGTGAATATCTTATCCAACAGCTTTAATACATTTTCTTCATCGTCAACAATAAGAACAGCAATTTTTTTCATCGTATCACCCGTATCCTTAGTTATTGATTGGCAGCTTAATCGTAAAGGTTGTACCTAAACCTAGGGAACTGCTCACTTGAATAAAGCCTTTATGATTTTCAATAATTCGTAAACAGATGGCTAAACCAAGGCCTGTCCCTTTCTCTTTCGTTGTAAAAAAAGGCTGGAATATCATATCATAGTTTTCCGGCTCTATACCCACGCCTGTATCGGATATTTCAATGGCAACATAATTCTCTTCTTTCAATACCGTCGTAGTCATCGTCAATTCTCCGCCTGACGCCATGGCTTGAATCGCATTTCGCCCCATATTGACCAGCACCTGTTCTATTTGTTCCGTATCGGAGGGAACCAAAGGCAGTTCTTGAAGCTGTGTCTTTATTTGTACGTGATTTTTTATGGCTTCCTTTTCCAGAAGTTTGCACGCAGCCTTCACAATGTCATTGATGCTTTCAAGTTCCAAATCCGGCTGGCTTGGCCTAGCGAAGGTCAGAAAACGGTCAATAATATGATCTAACCGATCCACTTCGTGAATAATGACATCAATATCCGATGCCAGTTCATGTTGATCCCCTAACTCGTTTTTAATATATTGTGCAAAGCCCTTTATGGATGTTAATGGATTCCTGATTTCATGGGCCATACCTGCCGATAATTCACCAAGGGCAGCTAAATTTTTTGCCCGGATAACACTCTCCTCGAAATGTTCAATTTTTTCCAGACTTCTAAAAATCCCTATTACCCCTAAAGGCTTCCCACTGCCATCCTTCTGGATCGATGTATTGATCATAATAGGTATTTCTATATCATGAGAATTTCTAATCTTTACGATATGCTTAATATAGATAACACCATTCTCGCAGCAGTCCCATAGAAGCTTGATGATCGGTGTAATATTTTCAGCTAAAGGGTCCCGGATATTTTTGCCCAGTACCCACATCTGCTGCACTCCTAAAATCTGAGCTGCTGTTTGATTGAAGGTGGTAATCTTTCCGGTACTGTCCACCGTCATGATACCGCTGGGAACATCATCAAAAAACTTGTCCACATACTGTCTTATTTCAGCTAAGGACGCGGCTTCTCCGGATTTCTCCAAAACCTGCTGCATCATAGCCTTTAGATCATCAAGCAGCATATTGAAGGACCGCGCCAGATGCCCTATTTCATCGCCACTGTCCACTTTGATCATTTGCCGGATATCCCCATCCAAAATATTTTGTGTTTCTCTGACCAAGTTCTTAATGGGCATGGTTATTTTTTCCGCCATAATAATGGCCAATACAAACAAAGCGCCGATTGCAATCAATACAATCATAAATGTGTAATTTCGAAGTCTGTTGGTCACTTGAAATGCCTCATCAACAGGTTCTTCTACCACCAGGTACCAAACGTTTTCCTGGGTGTCATATTTCTTAATCGGATAATATGCTGAAACATACTGTACGTCATTCCGCTCTACATAAACAACGTCTCCATTGGCCCTAATATCTCCCACATCCATGAAGGATATATCTCCGGCAGGATGCAACACAGATTTTCCTTCTTCATTCAAGAGGTAAGCATGTCCGGATTTACCTAACTGCACATTTTTTACGATGTCGGCTATGGCTTGAAAATTCATGGATTCCACCACAGCACCATGGATCTTATCATTCTTATCTATGATTGGCGCAGCAAAAGATACGCCATAGTTTTTATCCTTCTCATAAAAAATAAAATCTGAAACAAAAATCTTCCCCTGCAAAACCTGATGAATCCACTGCTTGTATTCATTTTGCAGCTTCAGTTCACCGGAAATGATTTCGATATTTCCTTTCTCGTCCGTTGTAAAAATAGAATCATAGGTTTTATAAGCTTTCCTTACATTTTCGAGATGCTCCAGCTTTATATCCCGGGAAACATTTTCATAATTCAGCAGAGGTGTCTTGGCCATCACTTGAATATCGCCATATCTTTCGAACAAAAACCTTTCGATTTTGTTTGCCGTTTCACGGGCTAAAGTGGATAGTTCCTCTTCCTTTGAAGCATTGATGGCCATCTCAATGCTTTCAAAAAATAGTAGTCCTACCGTACCAAATAGTACAATTGTCAGGATTGTAAAAAAGACAATCATTTTCGTTTCAATAGATTTGTATTTAAGTCCCAGCATACGATCACCACAGTTCCGACAAATTCATTATCATCTTACCATACAAAGTATATACTTGCCACCGAGAAATAAATCAGTAGAGACATTCTTCTTATCACCTGCTTTTCAAGAAAGATCTAGGCAAATTTGATATGCAGCTTGCTTCAAGCATACATCATCAGTTTGATATATTTGCGAAGTAAGGACATGGAGCCCATAAACAATCTGAACACCCTTGCAAATCCAAATTTCTTAATCATATAGACCACACTGTTTTGAATCAGATTCACATACAGATTGGTCTTAAGAATCTCATAGTAGTATCTTCTTAGACTCATCTGTAAAGGCATAATCGTCACCTGCCCGAAGCTCCATGCTTCATGATCTTCCTTTGCCACCATTAGCCTTTCCTGATATTCCTTATATAAAGGTAGATTGGGAAAGGGTGTCAATGGAGAAAGGCTTGATATTTCGGGATTCAGCAGCCTCAAGTATTTTCTAAACCCTTTAAAATCTTCTAAAGACCAGTCCGGATGCACCATAAAGGAGGCCCATACATCCAGCCCGATGTCCTTCAGAAATCTGCTGGCACGGATGTTATCCTCCACACTGGATTTTTTTTCATACTTCTTCAACTCATCTTCCCGAAAGGTCTCATATCCAACCAGTACAGCTCTAAGACCAAGATTCTTGAACTGCTTGATCACTTCTCCATTTTTTAAAATACTATTGACACTGGCATAGCAGATGAAGTTTTTTTGAATCCCATTTTCCTCTAAAAAATCACACAATTCCTGTATCCTTTCTGCATTATGCAGAAAGTCATTATCAAAAACCATGATGCTGTCTTCTTGGATATCCAAAATTTCCTCTTTAACAAATTCCATGGGAAAATACGTTTCTGAAGCCCCCTCGATTCGCCATCGCAGGCAAAAACGGCAGGTCTTTGAGCAGCCCTGGGCAGTGCCCATGATGGCACAGGGTTTATAGCCAAAATAGGAATAATGCTTTCTATATTTTGCCGTAGATGCTCGATTGGGATGGACATATTCGTTGACACCCGGTACATTTGTGGTTTTGAAGTTATTTGCCCTGCTGCAGATTCCATCCATAAGAGGTGGATTTTCTCCTCTTTCTATATAATCGTAAAGCCCTTGAACGTTGGCTCTCGTGGTATATTTCATCACATGATCGATGGATTCTACGAAGAAGGCCTCACTGTTTAAATAAGCTTGGGTTCCTCCCACAACGGTAACAACAGCAGGATCAAATCGCTTTACCCGTTCAGTCAATTCCTTTACCGCATAAACATCAATGCAAAGGGACGTAATTCCCACCACTTGCGGTTTGAATGCCTTAAGCTTGTCTTCGATCTCTATCTTTTCAGACATAAGATCCAATATTTCCAGTTCATGCTTATCCTCCAGCATCCCGTAGACCATTTCCAGACCAATGGGTTCACTGTACATAAACTCGCCCAGGGCAATGGCCTGCTTGATTCTTGGCGGTCTTACCAATAATATCTTCATAATTTCCCCCTGATTTTTAATAATCAACAATAAAATTGAATTCATTCGTGTAGTGGATACTGCTTTAGATTATGCTACTGCCAGAGTTCGGTTCACGGTACGCGGTACACGTTGTTCGGTATCGGGGTCAATCCTTAAAGTCTTTCCCGTGTAGCGTGTATCGCGTATCGAAGCATAACCAGAAACTTTATTTAGTATAAGACTTCCTCCATTTTGTAGCCTTTAGCGTTGTAGATCTATATGATATTCGGTGTAATTCTCCGCTTGATTTGATATCGGTAATATAGATTAACCATCAAATAAAACAGATACCGTTCCATTCTACGAAAAAAATCCCTGCGAAATACCGTTCTCTTGAAAATGGATCGATATGAAAAAACTTCTTCATAAAGCCCCCAATAGGCCTCTGTCAGTTCTTCCGGCTTCATGTGCTTGGGTATATGCACAGCCTCGCTGCCGTTGTAGGAATAGATATCCTCATGATAGATACGATTCTGCCGCTTCATCTCATCATAATACTTGGTACCGGGTATCGGTGTAAGAATATAAAATCTGGGCACCACGACCTTGGTATCTTCAATAAATTTGGCCGTATTTCTTATGGACTCCAGGGTATCTCCGTCAGCCCCCACCACCATTTCCGTGGAAACATCGATTCCGGCCTCTTGGATATTGGCCATCAATCTTGGATAACTGGACGGGTCCGCCCATGACTTATCCACGCAGGCCAAGCTCTCAGGAGAAATACTCTCCAAGCCAAAGCTTAAGGCAATGCAGCCGCTCTCAGCCACCAGCTTCAACATTTCCTGATCCTCTCCGATTCGAATGGAACATTGGGAGAGCCACTGCATATCCAGCTTTTTGATCTCCCTGCATAAATCTCTCAAATAGTCCTTGTCCGACAGAATATTGTCGTCCAACAATAAGAACTTCTTAAACCCTAGTTCCTTTACTTGCCGAATATCCCGAATCACTTCTCCTATTTCCCTTTTTAAATATTGATTATGGTATAAACAGTATACAGAGCAAAAACTGCAGGAATTGGGACATCCTCTGCCCGCCTGAACAGGTAAGAAATCGCCTATGCTTTTATCTACAATCAAGTCAAATCGAGGCGGTGGTGTTGTAAGCTTATCCAAAGGCTCTTTATAGAAATCCTGTAGTTTTCCTCCTTCAAAATCCCTTAAGGCCCTTTCCCATACCCTTTCCGCATCGCCAATGATAACACTGTCGCAATACCTTCTGGCCTCCTCTGCCATCAGACTGGCCATATATCCCCCCAAAATCACCGTCTTCCCTCTTTTTTTGAATTCTACGGCAATATCTATGGTACGGATGATGGCATGGCCCATACTCCCTATGGCAATCAAGTCAGCATCTGTATCGAAGGGAATATCCTCGATGGTCTCCAATACGATTTCAACATCCCAATCCCGGGGTGTCAATGCAGCCAAAAGGGGCATAGCCAGTCCCACAAAATACAACTTACTCTTCTTGATGGGTTTTCTATTTGAATCATAGGGAGTTGATTGAATCAAAAGTAATTTTTTCATCACGACTGACCTCTTATCATTTTCTGTATATACTGACAGCTGACCATGGAACTTCCTATGGACAGCTTAAAAACTTCTTTAAGACCATATTTTCTGATCAGCTTGATGACATTCTTAGGTTTCATGGTTATTTTGTAGTACAGCTTCAATATCTCAAAATAATACTGTCGTACAGACAACTGGGTAGGTTTAAGTACCAGATGAGCTAAATCCCATTTTTCGTATGCTTCGGTTGCTACGATAAAATCCTTCTGATGCTGCTCATAAATGCCAGTCCCTTTTAGGGGCGTGAACGGCTGCAGGTTTACAAAAACAAGGTCCAGTTTAGACAGCCATTCGTATAAGTCCCGAAAATCTTTCTTTGAAAAATCCATATCCAAAATCAAGGTCCCGTATATCTCCACATCATATTTTTGCAGTATGCGGACAGCCGCTTCATTCTCCTCAATACTGGTTTTCTTGTTATACTTGTCCAGGTTTTCTTTCTTGCAGGATTCAAGACCTACGATGACAGCCCGCAGACCGTGTTCTTGAAACAGTTGGATGATGTCCTCGTTCCTGCAGATGAAATCGGCCCGACCATATACCAGGAACTTTTTACGAATATTGTTCTCTCTTAACTTTCTGCAGAATTCTTCGATGCGTTCCCTGGAAAATAGAAAATCATCATCTACAATATAAATTTCTTCTTCCGGAATCCCTTTCAGCTCTTCAATCACTGAATCAATCGTTCTGACAAAGTACTTGCCAGCCGTGACTTCTTTACAAAAGCAAAAGCTGCAGGAATAGGGACAGCCAAAGGAGGTCTTGATCAACGCACAAGGATTATGAAACATATAATAATAACGATGTCTGTATTTTTTCACCTTGCCTCTGTCCGGAAAGGTATAATCAAAGGATGCTTCCTTCAGATTTTTTTTGCCTGCGCTATAGGTTCCTTCAATATCCGCGTTATGCGGATTTTCTAAAATCCTGTTAAAGGTCTTCAATCCATTGGCTTCAATGATGAAGTCAATGTTCTCATCTATAAAATCCTGAGGGACAACCTCCGCATGGACGCCCCCAACAATGATTTTACAGTCAGGGCATACCGCCTTAATCCTACGCGCATAGTCTTTCATAATGTTAACATGGGTAATATAGCCGCTCATACCTACAACATCCGGTTGGTATTTCTCAATAAAATACGCCAATGGTCTTTTTTCCAGTATCATATCAACAATTTCCACCGAGACATCTTCCCGGTCAATATTAGCACATATATATTCCAACTCCAGAGGCTCACAGATCATCACATGCTGCAGTCCAATAGTTTCTCTATCCGGTTTGGGTCGAATCAACAAAACCTTCATTTTCCGTCTCCTTTAAATACAAAAAAGTAAATAGAGGGCATATAGGCTCTTTCTTTGATCCGGATTATCTCCCCGCAGAAAAAAAGGTGCTTGGTTATGTCCAGCATCTCTCTTACACTGGGATAATGTGCCTTTCCCGTGGTAAGCTTCACAAAGAACATAGCCGCTTGATCGTAAAAATTGTTTTGAGAGGCTTGGGCCATAAGCAAATACCCATCCTCCTTTAGCAATCCCCGAAAGTCTCTGATTGCCTTTTCTTGATCCGGATAATAGGGGAAGGAATGGGTGCATAAAATGATATCAAATTTTTCTCCTATACCACTCATATCTTCAATATCCATTTGCTGATAACGGATCGTATCATCTAAGGCAGTGGCCCTTCGTATCATCTCTTGTGAAAAGTCCACACCCACCAATTCAATATCGTAACCGAAAAAGCTTTCTTTAATATCCCTAAGCAGCTGTCCAATACCACAGCCCACATCAAGAATTTTGTACTTCTTTTCTTTCTGCAATATCTTTTCCAAATACTTTGTTATTTCCCGTCTCGTTGGTCCCAGGGAATATTTCTGAACCCACAGCTTTTCATATCGCCCCGCCCAGAAATTCCATACTGTTTTTTTATTCACGATTTCCCTCACCGCCAATAAGCTTTTTTATGCTTTGCCAGACCACTCTTCTTGCCAAGCTGCTTGTCACCAACTGCTGTGCATAGACTAAATAAAACTGAAAATAGAAACTTAATGGTTTCATACGGGTTGGTTTCATTACGAGGTGAAGAAAATCCCACTTCTCATAATCCCACGTCTGTATCTGTCCCCTATATTTTTCAAATTCAGCTATCCCTTTGATGGGTGTAAAGACAGACAATGTATAGCTTTCCAGTTTCATTTTTCTTATCCATCTGCGCAAATGAAAAAAATCCTTCTTGGTAAAATCGATGCCTGCAATGAACAAAGCCGTTAGACGCAGGCCATATCGCTCCATGATTTCCACGGTCCTTCGATTCTCAAAGGCCGAACAGTGCTTGTTGTATTCCTCCAGTGCATGATCATCTACGGCTTCCATCCCCACAATAAGCTCCACGAATCCTATATCTTTCAGTTTCTTGATGATATCTCCATTCTTTGCGATAAAGTCTACCCGGGAGTAGGCAATGAATTTCTTGTGGATCTGATTCTCTTCTATTTGATGAATAAAGGACTGTATTCTTTTTCGGTCAAGAAGAAAACTATCGTCCACGATCCAAACCACATCTGCCTCAATGCCCTTCAATTCCTCTATCACAGAATCCACGGACCTTTCCGAATATCTTCCCATATTCAGCAGCTTGCAGTAGCAAAAACTGCACTGAAAGGGACAGGAAAGGGCCGTCTTGACGATGGCCACTGGACAATATTCCAAGTATTTTGTTCTATCCTTATACTGATAAAAATAGCTTCTATCGGGAATGGGCAGCTTCTCTATATCTGTATAAATCCGTTGATTCACCCTCCAGCTTCCATGGTCTTGGTAGGCAATCCCCTGGATTCCTTCCAAGCATTCAATAGCAAATTCACTTCTCATTACCCTTTCGAAGGTATTTACACCGTCAGAATGAATAATGACATCTACTGCCTCTGAGAAAAAGTCTTCCATGTTGACCTCTGCGTGAACACCACCCACCACGACTTTCACATTGGGCTGATTTCCCTTTGAATATTCGGCATATTCCTTGATCACCTGTACAGCCGTAATATATCCGCTGAGTACCAAAACGTCCGGTTTGTATTCTTGAAATATCCCATGAAATGTGCCTCCTTCCAGGAGGGCGTCATAGATACGATGAGGTATATTCATCCTGTTCAGTATTGCGCTCAGGTATTCCAGTTCCAACGGTTCTGTGACAATGGGTTCTACTCTGGAAAATATCGTTCGCTTATGGCATTTTACCAATAAAACCTTCATCCCCATCCTCCTTGAATACCTTATGCCATACAGGATATGGCTTATAGGAAAATCTATGGATCAACTTGCCGATCACAGCATTGCATAGGGCATGGCTGTGATGGACATACATATACTTTGACTGCTGCTGTGCCCCAAGCTTCAGTTTTGTCTCCTCAGCCGTCTGTCCAAAATCTATAACCGTGCATCCTCCCTTGATACCATAGTCTATGATCTCAACCAGCATATTCATGTATAAATCATAGGCCTGATTCAAATGATGTTTGAATCCTCCAAAGAGAAAAATCAATTCTTCATGATTCTCCACCAGTTGTACAAAACCAATGGCTTCATGGTTAACAGCAAACTTCACTATCGTTGATGGGAAGGTCTTAAAGAAATCAATCTCCAGCTTTTCAAGTTTTTCATTGGAGCGCTCATAAACCTCCAGATAAAGGTTATACATCTCCTCATCAAATAAGCGGTTATCTTCCAGTGTAGTCACCTGAACAGTACTAAACTTTCTTCGCGCTTTTTGCAGACGATATCGGTAGTGGCTGCGCATATCTGATATATATTCATCCACAGAACGCCATCTCATCATCAGTTTACATGTAGGTAGCGTAAGCCCTCTGCTCAAAGGTAAACCATCCTGTGCATTCAGCACTACATAAAATCCCTTTAACGTCCTTATATATGCTGCCAATGTCCCACCATCCCCTTTATCCGCCATAACATATCCGGGCTTTGACACAGACAAGGGAACACCAATAATATGAATAGGTACCTTAAAAGAAAGATGCTTTGAAAATGTAAATAAGTCAAGTCTTAGCCTATAAGCGGCAAAGGCTATCCCTTTTTCTTCATTCAAATGATAGGTTTGACTGCATGGGTTAAGCTGCTCCAGCATGTAAAGCTTCTTCTTCTTCAAAAACAAATTGTCTTCCGCAAGCTGATCCCATACAGACGGGAGACTGGCCGCATCTTCATATACCCTAAACATTTCCTTCATACCCTTCTATACATTGATTCGAAAAACCTTAAAATGCTTATATTCGCTATCGGCCCATCGGATGCCAAACCCTTTGGATGCCCGGTTATCTTCCAGAATCCATCCGGATTCACAAAGCTGATATCGATCCTTGACGATTTGATAACACTGTTGGAAGAGTGCCAATACCGCTCCATTCTTTTGTAACTCAGGAAGCACACCCAATTCAACAATTTTAAATTTCTTAATTTTATTGGCAAACAATTTATTTTTTATGACGGTCTTAATCCCTACGGATTCTCCAACACCTATTAGCTCGTTGTAATCCGGATACCAAAGCATAAACCCCGCCGGCTTCCCTTCATGTTCCAAGAACAGGAGATTTTCTTCTTTCAGCAGCAGCTTAAACTCATTGAACAGCTCTAAATCCTCTTCCACTCTTCTCTCATAATAAAAATCATGGTTTCGGAAAGCATGGTTATTCAAATAGGTATATATTTCTGCCTCTCTCTTCAGATGCTTGAATTCTGCCTTCCTAACAGTATATTTTCCATGGATCCTATCCATAATACGGCTGTCACCAGGCAGCTGAAAACCATCCATTTTGGTAATATAGCTGACCAAATTCACTTCTTCGTCGGCATATTTCTTAAAATAATCTATATAGTAAGGTGGATTGTAGCTGCTGCCAAAGCTTTGAGCCGTATCATAGGAATCCGCTAAAAGTCCCAGGCCATAATTCACATGGAAATTCAATCCCACCAGCATCTTCTTGATGCCCTGCTCCTTCGCCAGCTTTCTGCCAAAATCCATCAACCGATCTACAGCTTCTTCTTGTTGTTCTAATGCTTCAAAAAATGTAATCTGCAAGGTATCCTTCATCCTGTCCACCACAGCAAATATGCATACAGCCAGAACATTACCATCCTTCATCACCATAACAGGCGTGATCTTGCTGCTTTTGCAAATCTGTGCCTTCCCACTTAAAATTCCCTTCAATACCTCGCTCATATTGTCTCGATAATAGGGGTTATCTTTATAGATTTCCTTACAGAATTTTATATATCGATCCTGAGTAGATCGATCAACTATCTTTATCTCCATATTCCACCTCTATAAAACCGGATGTATTATACATAATCATATCATAACCGGTTTCTTTTTTCTTTCTTTTTTGACAGTTTCCGTCAATTGGAACCTTTGTCAAAACCAATCATTCTGTCATCCTGAATCCTGATGTTAGATTTCATATAGAAAGCGGCGAATATTTTATCATTCTTCCTACCAAGATATTAATAAAATAAATTATTTGTTGCGAATGTAAGGAGTGACGTAAAATGAACCCATTAGATATGACCTGGCATGATCTGCTCATTCAAAAAGGAATTGACCCTTCTTCAGCAAAGGCACTCATTAGTTTCATATCCTGGAACCAAAATACTGAATATCCACATCTGGGCGAAAGAATCACCAATATCCTCGCCTCCAATGCAGGCAGTATCTTTGTTAAAGACGCTGCACGCAGGAAACACGGAGACAGAGGTTTGCTATTCTTAGATAGAGATCTTCCGGATGATGTGGCCAGTGATATGTTTAATATCATTATAGATTACGAAGAGGAAGAGATGTATAAGATGTAGAAAAGGTAGAACAAAAAAGAGAATTTCCTCGGTCACAAGAAAATTCTCTTTTTTGTTTGTTATATTCTATTCTGCACTCAATCCTGCCAGATTCAATAGATTCCATGGCTTGTTAAAGTGGGGCTGGAAGAAGAAATCCATGAAGGCCAGCTCATCGATGGTCATTTTGTTTTGAATGCAAACAGAGACTGTATTGATGGATTGGGTCAGATCTATTTTGGAAACAATCTGGGCTCCCAATATCCTTCGCGTATCTTTCTCATACACAACCTTTAATGTAGCCGTATCAAAATCAGGCATAAATTCCGGACGGTAGTTATCCGTTACCGTTACGGTTTGGATATCCATACCCAACTCCCTTGCTGATGCCTCCGTCAGTCCTGTGGCTGCAAAGTTATATTCGTAGATTTTGATTCCTGATGTACCCTGAGTACCCATATATTTTGTCGTCGGTTTCTTCAGGTTCCTTGCCACCAATGTCCCCATACGAACGGCGTTGGTCGCCAAAGGAATGTATCCAGTTTTGCCTGTAGGATTATACAAAATGGCGCAGCAGTCCCCGGCAGCATAAACATCCTCTTTGCTGGTGCGCATATATTCATCGACAATGATAGCCCCGTTGTTTAGCATTTCCAACTGACCTTTGAACAGGTCCGTGTTTGGTCTAAAGCCAATGCACAGAATCACCAGATCTGCATCATATTCTCCTTTTGATGTAACTACCTTGGACACTTTACCATCCTGACCTTCAAATCGCATCACGGTTTCACCTACAGCCAGTTTGACACCATGATCTGCAAATGCCTTTTCTGCCACATCCGTAAACTCTTGATCCATATATTTGCTCATGATACGATCCAACCCATCAATCAGTGTTACATTTTTCCCTTTCATTTCAAATGCTTCTGCCAGCTCTACACCGATATATCCTGCTCCTACTACGACAATATTCTTTGCACCCTTTGTCTTTTCAATGATCTCGTTAGAATGGGCATAGTTCTTTGACAGCAGGATATTTTCCAGTTGGATGCCTTCGATCTTAGGAACGATGGGCCATGACCCAGTAGTAATAATTAATTTGTCATAGGTATCCTCATACTCTTCATCAGTTTGAAGATCACAGACTTTAATCTTTTTGTTGTCCATATCCACATGCAAAACATCCTGCTTCATTTTTGCACGCACACCCATGCTTGCCAGTTCTTCCGGAGAACTATAGAACAATCCTTTTGGGTCCTTCACTACCCCACCTACGTATAATGCAATGCCGCAAGATAAAAATGAAATATTATCATTTCTTTCATAGACAGTGATTTCTGCCTCCGGATATAGACTAGCCGCATTTTTTATAGCCGCTGTTCCTGCATGGGTACAACCGATTACAGCAATTTTCATATAGAATACCTCCCAAAATATTTTAGTAATGAATTTCATTATCATGAGCATCACAAAGCGATCTTCTTGAAAAACTTAAGACATTACCTTGCTCTTATGACAATTTATCCTTATTCCATAATATCTTTTACCCCTAAAAAATAGATCATAACAGGAAAATTTTTGAAACAAGAAATTTTTCGTAAAATATTCGTTGACATTAGTTTGATATCAAACTATAATGAGAATATGAAAACATATACAATTATTTCATTAATCTCATCCATAAGAGAAAAAGCCAATAAGTTTGTTATGCGTGAAATGAAAGAACGAAACATACAAGGCCTTGTAATGTCCCACGGTGATATCCTTGTTGCACTTTTTAAAGAGCAAGTGCTTACCATGAAAGATATCGCTAATCGAATTGAGAAAGATAAGTCTACCGTTACAGCCTTGGTCGACAAGCTGATAGACATAGGCTATGTCAAGAAGGAAAAGGATCCCTCAGATAATAGGGTGATCTTAGTCGTACTGACAGAGGAGGGAAAAAAGTTTCAATCCGATTTCGAAGAAATATCCGATGCACTATTGTCTACGGTTTATAAAGGATTTTCAGAAGATGAGAAAGAAGCTCTAATCAATCATTTAACAAGAATTAAAGAAAACTTTTAAAAATTTTTACACAAATTGTTTGATATCAAACCAAAATAAAAACAAATGGAGGTCATTCGCATGCAAGAAGTAATCAAAGTTTTAAAGGAAAGCTCAAATGGATATTTGGCAACCGTTGAAGATGGTAAGCCACGGGTCAGACCATGGGGATTTATGTTTGAGGAAGATGGAAAATTCTATTTTTGTACAGGCAATACAAAGGATGTCTACAAGCAGCTTAAGAAAACTCCTTATGTTGAGTTTTCAACCACTGGAAAAAACTTTGTTTGGGTGAGAATTCAAGGAGAAATTAAGTTTACTGGTGATTTAAAAATCAAAGAAAGGATACTTGATGCGCAGCCTATGGTAAAATCAATATACCAGACCGCAGACAATCCCATATTTGAAGCTTTCTATATAGACCATGGAACTGCTACTGTAGCAGACTTTTCCGGGCAACCGCCAAAGAGCTTTGAATTTTAGTAAAAACAAAGATGCCGCCATCTGATTTGATGGCGGCATCTCTTTATCTATAACGAAGACTTAGGCGTCTCCAATACATCCTTCCACGTAACCCTTTTGCAGCTTCTCCACAAAATTGCGATCACGAGGGCCACCACCAGGATATTGATCGGTATACCATATTTCAATTTCTTCAGTAAATAATGCAGTCCTGCACTGGCTCCGCAGAAGCCCATGGAACCAAATACAAGGGATATATTCTCACTTTGATGCTGAAAATCTCTGGTAAAAGGCAGCTCTTTTTTAGAAAGTTTAAAAATGAGCAAGATCAACAAAATCATATTCAAAAACATCAAGAGAATATCGGGCAGGATACGCCACCCATAAAACATAAGAAATACTCCGCTTGACACGGCGAAAATTGGTAGAATATATTTCATGACAAATCCTTTTAATGCCCCCGTACAGATGGGCCCAGGTGTCTTGAGTGGCAAGACTCTGTAGATCCATCCACCCTTGTATTTTTCACTCATATGAATAATATAGATGCCCGTAGCCAGCAGTGCCGCCGTCAGATAAATATAAAAATACCACTTGCTGCTGCGAAGCGCTGCATAGGTTTCCGCTAAGGGCTGCGTAAACCTAAAACTTTTAATGATAATAATCAATGGTAAGGCCGCGGCCAATCCTAGATTCGGGTATAATTTGAGCTTCAGCTTTCTTTCATTGGCAATCATATGTTGCGTAAATCGGTAAAAGATACTCTCCATTCTATCAGAACAAATAATGCTGACCAGTTTTCTATATCTTGCCCCTCGCTGTTCAATGGATTTTTTTTGTTTTTCACTGCCACTGGACAGCTTTAGAAGATATGTTTCAAAGTATGGAACCACCCGCTTAAAGTAAATGATAAATACAGCCACCGGAATAACAATTCCTAAAATACTAAAATAAATAAACTGTATCTCACTGCTCTTCTCCAAGAACAGACTATAGGGAGCTGCAAACCAGGCAGAAGGTAAAAAATAAATCCACCACTTTGGTTCAAATACGATTTCCATGTTGACCATGACGAAGATGTTCCCGATCAATTGATATCCTATAATCATCACGATGGAAAGGGTAATTTGAAAATAATTGATTACATCCTTTAGCTTTTCTCCATCAAAAAATTTTAAGATCATAAAGTACAGGAGCGATGTGAAAAAGATAATAAAACCTAGAACAAAAAACATCAATGCAAAGTATATTCCCCCAAATATCCAGCCATGTTTGATGGTTCCAGCAACAAGTGAAGGTCCTGCAATCGCCAGCATGATGGCAGACAGGTAGATAATAATATGGGTTATCTTGGCGGCATTGATGGTAATCTTATCAATGGGCTTCGGTAATAGGATGTTCTTATCCCTTAAGTCCAGCAGCACTGTAGAATAATCCGATATCATAGCAGCCATGACCATAAAGATAACCATTCCATAGACCAGATTCATCTTAAAAAACATGGGAAAAGAGGGAAGGATGAATGCCATGATGACCAACCCTGTTACCCCGTAGACAATCAGAGCTTTGGTAAATTTGTTGTCTTTGTCATCATTCTTCGAATTTGCCTGAACAGCAGACACCCTTCGTTGGTCCATGATAAGCTTCATCTGCAGAATTTTTCTCATGATCGGATAATTGACACCAAATTTTTCGTAAAGCCATCTCAATCTGTCTAGAAGCTTTAACACCCTGAAATCCTTCATCGCCTACACCCCTTGCAGTGCAGCGATAAATTCTTCTGCAATTTCCTTATGCTGATTAAATCCGGTCAGTTGGTTAAATATCTCTTCCAGAGAACCTTCCCTACACTGCTCCTTCAACGCTGCAAAGCTGCCGTCAGCCACGATTCTACCGTCATGCAATAGAATGATTCTGCTGCTGATCTTTTCTACCACGTCCATAATATGTGAGGAATAAAAGATGGTCTTTCCTCGGGCCGCCAGTTCAGCCAATATCTCCTTGAAGATCATCACACTGTTGGCATCCAGACCACTTAAAGGCTCATCTAAAAACAAAATGTCAGGATTATGAATCATACTGGAAATAATCAGCAATTTTTGCTTCATCCCCTTTGAATAGGAAGAAATCCTGGAATGATAAGCTTCTTCAATGCCAAACAAGGCCATCATCTTTTTGGCCCTTTGATTGATATCCTCAAGTTCCAAACCATAAACTTCCCCTATAAACGATAAATACTCATAGGCACTGAGATTGTCATATATATCCGCCGTCTCCGGTACATAGCCTATCCTTTTTTTATAGGCAATATCATCTGACGATATGGACTGGCCAAATATTTGAACCTCTCCCTGATAATTATTCAATATCCCCAGCATGATTTTGACTGTAGTGCTCTTCCCTGCACCATTAGGTCCGATATATCCGATGATTTGACCCTTGTATATCTCAAGATCGATGCCTTTCAATACCTCCTTGTCTCCAAAACGCATACGCAAATCTTTAATAGAGACAATAGGCTCTTTGCTGCAACTCATTTCGTTACCCCCTGTTAAATGAATATTTTATATGCTTTCCGATCTTTCCATGGAATATTATACCATATTTTGATTTACCAGGGGCTTTTATTACAATTACATTTTGGTGATATTATCAGCACGTTTCTTTATCAAATGTTTCTACAATAGATACATCTCTATTCAAACAGTTCTTTAATAGTTTCTAATTCCTTCCGTATAGAAATACTTTGCGGACAATGTCCTTCACATTTTCCACATGCTATACATTTCGATGCATGCTCCTCGGGTTTAAATATGAAATTATACAAGAATTTATATCTTGTCTTTACATTTGGATTATCGAATAAATGATAGTCATTATAGTGGGTGAAATTTTTCGGAATATTTACGCCTACAGGGCAAGGCATACAATATCCGCAGCCTGTACAGTCAACTTTTATTCTTTCCTTAAAAATTCTCTTAACTTGACCAATAATCTCTACTTCTTTTTCTGTTAAGGAATTGGCCTTCGCCTCTTCTGCCACTTTAATATTTTCTGTGACATGCTCCATCGTCGTCATACCGCTTAGTACAACGGACACTTCCGGGTGATTCCATACCCACCTTAGAGCCCATTCTGCCGGCGATCTTTTTATATCTGCTTGGTTGAACACATCTTTCGCCGCCTCGGGAAGGCTGTTAACAATATTTCCACCTCTAAGGGGCTCCATAATTGCAATGCCTAATCCTTTATTCGCTGCGTATTCTAAGCCTTCTTTGCCAGCTTGGAAATTTTCATCCAGATAGTTATACTGTATTTGACAGAAAGACCAATCATAATAATCTACAATTTCCTTGAACAGGTCAAGTCTATCATGAAATGAAAAGCCTGCATGTTTAATCCTTCCATCTTTGATCGCTTGATCTAAAAATTCGCCAACGCCCAATTCTTTCAATGTAGACCAAGTGGACGTATTAATGGAATGAACCAGATAAAAATCAATTGAATCTGTCTGAAGACGTTCTAACTGCTCATTCAGATATTTGTCCATGTCCTCTCTTGTTTTTAGCAGCCAGCTAGGCAGTTTTGTCGCTAGTTTTACACGCTCTCTGTATCCATCTTTCAGCGCTTTTCCCACAAAAGGTTCACTTGCTCCACCTTTACCCATGCCATTACCATGGTATGGATATGCGGTATCCACATAGTTTACACCGTTGTCAATTGCGTTTCGAAGCATCTTTATGGCCTTCTCTTCATCAATTTTCGTTGGGTCCCCGTCAATAACAGGAAATCTCATACATCCGAATCCTAAAACCGAAACCTCTTCATTTGTCTTTCCATACTTTCTATACAACAAAATAATCCCTCCTCTATAAAAATTTATTAATATGCCTTATATGTATCTATTTTACACCTTGGAGTTCACTCGAAGTCAATAGTTTGTTTAATATAACTTCACTTATTCCAGACAGTTTTGCTGAAAGTATTGCAATAGCAATTTCCAAATTTTATAATATACTAAACAGAAGTTAGTACCATAATTTGTAAAAGGGGTGATGTCTTGGAGATTAAGGATCGAATGGATGATTTGCTTCAACATCAAAAAGAAGTCTTAAACAAATACGAAGCCTTTATAAAAGAATTAAGCATGGACGATGCTGCCAATGAAAATATCCGACTGAAACAGGAAGTACAAAAACTCAAAAAAGAATTGAGTGAAGTCCGTGATAAACTTCAAAAACTATCACAAGACCATACACATCTAAAAATGGTATTAAAAGAACAGGTCATTAACGAGAAAAATGCCATCTTAAATGGATCAAAATCGAAAATTGAATTATACTTTACAGATGCCGTCAACAAAGAAGTTAATCAGTTAAAGGCTTTAGAGGCATCCGCAAAGAACAGACTTTTAAAGCTGCAGCAAATTGCCCGGAAAGAATTGCAGGACGAAAGGGAAGGGCTTTTGACGGAAATTCGTCGTCTTGAAACTCATTTAGAAGAAAGAATCAAACAGCATAAAGAGAAACTGGAGCTTGAAAAGGAAGCCTCATTGGTTGAAATACGCCAAGAGTATACGAAGCTTCACAGCAACGAAATCAGCGAAAAAGTTATCGAGAAAAAGAAAAAACAAAATGATATTGAGATAAAAATAGGGCTAAGCTGGATTAACAAAATAGGGATCGTTTTACTTCTTTTAGGCATTGCTACTGCCATGAAATATACCTATTCCACATGGTTCAACGACTATATAAAAGGCATATCCGGCTTTATATTTGGTGCTGTTTTACTTGGGTTTGGAGAATGGTTCAATCGCAAGTCTAAAAACCTCTTTGCCCTGGGCCTTTGTGGAGGCGGTATAGCCGTATTATATGTTTCTATATTCAGCGGTCACTTTATTTTGGAAATCATCAGCATGACCATGGGTATCATCTTATCTATCCTTGTAACCGCCGCATCCCTGGTACTCTCATTGAGATATCGATCCATGACCATCTGTGGGCTTTCACTATTTGGTGGTTATCTGCCGTTCTTTAGCTATGTATTCTTTGATGGACTTTACGGAAACCAAATATTTATAGCCATGGGATATCTGTTCCTATTGAATTTATTGGTTTTGGGCGTATCCGCCGGCAGACGATGGGCCTATATCAATTATTTGAGTTTTCTATTGAATATTCCATGTATGCTGTATCTGGTTTATGAATCTTCCAATACCTATGTGAGTATTGGATACAGCTTATTAACCTTTATTATGTATTTAGGAATTACACTAACCTATCCCATCCATCACAATTTTAGACTCAAAATTGCAGATGTTATTTTACTGGGCTTAAATACATTTATAAACTGTGTTACCGTCTATTATCTGTTCGATCACGCCGGCTATGATGACTATACAGGTTTCCTGGCACTGGCATATTCCCTGGTCTATTTCGGTCTTGGTCAAGTTACAAAGATAAAGGCCGAAGACGAAGTGAGGACCCAAGGCTTATTCTATATGACAGCCTTAACCTTTGCTGTTCTGATGATTCCGTTCCAGTTCGGCATTGAATGGGCAGGTCTGGGCTGGCTGCTCGAAGCCGTTCTCCTTTTGACCTATGCCCATAAGAATAATATCCCTAAAATGGAGCTGGGCGGCTGGATCATACTGGTCCTCTGCTTTGCACAATTTATGTTATTTGATCATATATTTTTCAACAGACATTCGAATTATTTTGACTTCAAGTATTTCTCTATCACCCTGGGGTTAGCCTATACGTTGTTCCTATACTTACCGGAGCTTAACAAAAATGAGATGCTCAAGTATTCAAAAAAGGGCAGGATTTTAACGGGCTATAAATACTTTACAATCATCTATGTATGGCTATATCTTATGGTCACCGCCGAGAGAATGTATGACCGATACATTGATCTATACTATGTCGATGATTTCTATATGATGATTGAGATGGTTTTGTTGGCTTTGATTACATTCATGTATGGCTATGGCATCAACCACTTGGAAGTATTGAAAGATAAAGCTGTCGCGTTTATATCCATAGGCCTGTATATTATCGGTGATTTGATATGCCTAATGCTCAATACAAACTATATTTACATCCATGACAATCCCCCGTTAAGAATCTTGGCGATGGGCCTTCTGATAGCATACAACAGTTTTGTATTCTTCAATCTAAAATACTTGCTGTTGAAATTCATTCACCATAAAGGTTTTAATCCTGAATTCTATCCACTACTGATGGGTATTTATCTCCTAGGCATAACCTCCTCACTGCTGATCGTACAGTTTCACCTGGAAAACATCAATCTGGTGATCAGTCTGGTCTATGTGGCACTGGCATTCTTATATATCATTTATGGATTCAAGCAAAGATTCATGCTCATCCGAAGGTTTGGATTGGGACTATCGATCCTGGCAACGGGAAAGCTATTCATTTTTGATCTGTCCTATTTAGAAATAACCGGTAAGATTTTGGCTTACTTTGCCTTCGGCTTTGTGCTGCTAGCTATTTCCTTTATCTATCAAAAACTTAAAACCCATATGGAAGGAGGATCACCTGATGAAGAAACGGCTTAGCGTCTTCTTGATCTTGTTCTTTGTCCTAAGTACATCCTCCACGGTTTTTTCCGATGATCCAATAGAAGGCTGGAAATACTATAAAGATATCCAAGGCAAGCAAGATGATCCGTACAAGGCATTCTTTCTCGATGAAGACATCTATAGAAATGCCAATGATAATCTTTCGGATATTCGGCTTGTCAATGAAAAGAATGAATTTGTCCCTTATTTTCTATCCAGCAATTATCTGCATACAAAGAATGATATGGATATTGAGTTTCATGGAAATAAATTAAATACGTATCGCAAAAACAATGATACCTATACGGACTTTGAAATCCTCTCCTCGGCAGAAAATGAAGATGTATTCGGTAGTAAGCTTGTGCTCAGCCCAGATGAGAAAGAGTTTCTAAAAGCTGTAAAGGTATACGGCAGCTATGATAATCAGCTTTGGGATTTCCTCAAGGATGATCAGATCTATCAAGTAAATGATTTGAAAAAAACTGAAATCCACTTGGATACCATCCATAAGTATAAATATTATAGATTCCAACTAATCGATAATGTAGAAGGTATCTCCCTACAGGATCTCAAACTGGTCTATAATGAAAAAGAAATAACGTATCAGCAATACAAAAAAACGAGAGCCATCAAAGACTATGCCGTAGAAAATACAGATAACAAAACAACGATTCTTATTGAAAACGCCGACCATTTGAAAATCAGTGGCATTCAGCTTTTAGCAAACACAGATATTTATAATAGAACATGTCAAATCTATTATAGCGAGAAAGATCAGAAAGATTTTACCTATCTTCTTTCTGATAGAATTTATAAAATTCATTTGAAGAACTACCAAGCACAGAAAAATGAGATTTCCATTTATGACGGTATAGGTTATTTCTTAAGGTTAGATACGATCAAAATTGTCATCGAAAATCAGGATGATAAACCCTTAGATATATCCGAAATACAAATCGACTATTATGTGGATAAAGTCGTGTATAAAAAAGATGAAAGCCCTTCTTACAAGGTGTACTATGGTAATTCAAAAGCCCAAAAGCCCTCCTATGATATTGAAGACTACAAACAATACATAGAAGGAGAACAACAGGAGCTATGTACGCTTTCAGCAGAAGTAAAGCTGCAAACAGCTGCATCCAATCCCGATAAGCCTTTTAACTATAAGCTCCTATTGAATAGTATCGTCGCATTGATTTCTGTCTCTTTGATTTTTATCATTTTCAAATCCAGTAGAAATGTAAAAGGTTAATCCCCTATAACACGGATATGAAAAATCTCTCTCAATGCAAAACTTGAGAGAGATTTCTTCGAGATATAAATAAAGATATCATTTTTTTGAAAGTATCACAGCTTTGAATACCTTATACTACAGTCAGGAGGTGTTCATATGGAAAAATATTTGAAAGAAACCCGTTTGTTAGATTATAGTCATTCAGAAATAAAAGCCCTTGTATCAGAAAGAAAGTGGGCTTCAAAAGACAAGTATGAACAAATAAGACAAATCTATGACTTTGTTAAAAATGAAATCGTATTCGGTTACAATGCAAAAGATGACTTTAAAGCTTCGGATGTATTGCAGCAAGGCTATGGTCAATGCAATACAAAATCGACATTACTTATGGCCTTGCTTAGGTCAGTTGGAATTCCCACAAGAACACATGGTTTTATGATTGACAAAACCATGCAGAAAGGGGCTATCGTTGGACTAACTTATCTTTTAGCTCCACACAAAATTATTCATGCTTGGGTTGAAGTATTGTATGACGGAAACTGGATTGCACTGGAAGGCATTATACCCGATGAAAAATATTATAATGCCATCAAAAATAAGTTGAATTATAAGGATGATGGCTATTATGGCTATGCCATTGCAGTTAAGAATAATTGTTCTGAAAGCTTTTGTTTCACTGGCACCGATACTTATAGTCAGAGCCTTGCTATTACAGATGATCTCGGAATATTCGATTCGCCTGACGAATTTTTCGAAAAGTATAATAATACACCTACACCTTTTAAAGAATTCTTATTTGCCAAGATACTCTCAAGACGTTTGAATAAAAGATTACAGAGGATTCGACAAGGAAAATAGCTAATTATCTAATGCTTTATTCATATTTAGTAATTTTGTATGTGATAAACGTGATTATAACTCAAATCATGAATAATAAAAAATGACTGCCACAAACTATTCTTCGGTCATTTTTTATTATCCACTATATTCCATTTCCTATTTGAAAACTCACTGCTAGGTGACGTATTCAGACATACGGGGCCCTATTGCATTTCTGATTTCAAGACCCCGTTTTTTGCTCTTTTTGGGGGTAATTTTCGCTATCTTTAGCAAAACTCACTAAGTCACAAAATAGTTCAAATGCCAGTATAATCAAAGATTTTAGCATTGTAATCACACCACACACTCCACATGAGTGGTGTGTTGCAGTTAGCATGTAAATAATTTCTTCGAAATGCAAGTATGCCAAGAAACCGTCTCATATCATATAAAAGACTGCGCCAACTTGAAATCCAGATAAACGATTACTAATCGGACCTAATCCGCGTTTTTCCATGCTTGTGCCAGTTGTTTTATTCCTTCAACGATGTTCTTCTCCGGTACATTTCCAAAGCCTAATAAAACCATGTTGTCAGAATAACGACTTATGTCTATCCAAAACATAGATACAGGATAAACCAATACTCCATATTCTTTGGCTTTCTCAATCATTTCTTTTTCTGTTAACCCCTGTGTCGATTCTAGTAAAATGTGCAAACCAGCATTTTTACCGTGAATTATTACTTTATTACCCATTAACTCCTGAATAGTACGGACCAGTAAATCATGTTTTCGCTTATTTGTGATACATATCTTACGCAAATGCCTTTCCCAATGCCCAGAATGAATGTATTCTTGAAGAATTCGCTGTTGAATTATCGAAACAGGTGTCTGATACATTTTAAAAGCTTCATTATATCGTGTCATCCACTTTTGCGGCAATACTATATAGCTTACACGTAGGCTTGGAGACAAAGCTTTTGACATTGTGCCAATATATATAACATCTTCATTTCTTGCAACGCTACTTATTGACGGAATAGGTCTGGAATTATAGCGCAATTCACTGTCATAATCATCTTCAATAATAACCCCATCGTTTTGTCTTGCCCAATCTAATAAGAGCAATCTCTTTTGTATCGGCATGACTACCCCGGTTGGGAATTGATGAGAGGGTGTCACGTAAACTATTCTAGCGAAAGATTTTTCTAACTCCTTCACATTTACTCCATCTTTCTCAACCCCAACTGGAATTACCTTTAATCCATTATTCTTAAATATATCTCTAGCTCCCGAATACCCAGGATCTTCTAAAGCAATTTCTTGAAAAGACTTTCGTAACAGCTGACTTATTAAAGATAGCGCATATTCAAACCCTGAACAAAGGATAATTTGTTCAGAGTTGCACGAAACTCCCCTAGATCTTCTCAAATAGTCTGCTAAATCTTTTCTTAATTGCAACTCGCCCTTTCGATCACAATACATAGTCATATCTTCGGCAGTCAAGGATGCTAAAGCTTTAGTTGAGACCTTTCTCCATATATTTTGTGGAAAATCCTGTGAACTTAAATGCCCATATTCAAAATTATAGGGGTAAATATCGCGTATATTATTTTTTTCAGTACCTAATACTATTGGAAGTTCATAATGCTTTTTTTCATTAGACAAGCACAGCATACCATGAATATTCTGTACAAAAAATCCGCTTCCGATTCTACTTTCGATGTAACCTTCCGAAGAAAGCTGTAAGTACGCATTTTCTACAGTATTCCTACCAACTGCTAACGTTTCAGCAAGATAACGTGTCGATGGAAGCTTTGAACCCTCGGTTAGTACACCTGTAATGATTTCCTCTTTGAGTTGTTCGTAGATTTGTAAATATAGAGGGGTATCAGCGCCATTATTTAGTTTAATCATATTTACGCCTCCAACTGTATCCTATAAAATATTCAAAATTGGTTATTTTAATGACTCCAATTAAATATTATACTTATAACATCAATCTGTCAATTTATTAATAAATATAGGAGGATTAAAATGTTAAATGAAAAATTGATTGAAGTTATGTCTCATGAAGGTGTTGTAGCAATTGTGTCTTGCGGTGATAATGGAGCCCATGTAGTTAATACGTGGAATTCATACCTTGTTATTGAGGATAACAAAATCCTCATTCCTGCTGCTGGTATGCGGAAAACACAAAAGAATATTGAACAAAACAATAGTGTCAAAGTCACATTGGGGAGCAGAGAAGTAATGGGTTACAAGTATATGGGAACAGGATTTCTCATTGAAGGTACTGCTAAATTTATCGAATCCGGCTCAGAATTTGATATGATGAAGGAAAAATTTCCATTCCTCAGTAGAGTTCTGGAAATCACAGTAGAGTCTGCTACGCAAACACTTTAAATCTGACTAAGACGTGTTTTTCTAATTAAATATTCTGTATTAAATAGAAACAAATCCCTCAGTGGTTCAGCCGAGGGATTTGTTTCTATTCTCTTAAATTCTAATATATGTTTTTTCAAGCTATTTCCTCACTATCTTCACGACAGCCTCACATGAGTGGTGTGTTCTTGCTATCATATGATAGTTAGCAAAACCTGGAACAATGAACCTGTCCCCTGGTCCCTTTGATAAAGCATATCGCGCGGAAGATTTCTATTCCATTTAGGATTATACTTATTGCTCACCGGAAATCCAAGATTAGCTTCTTTTACGAATTTCATCTGTAATCAACATTTTAGAAATGTTCATAGCGTCAATAATCTTCTGAAAGCGCTTGTATTGAGGCGCTTCCATCTCATGTTTCCTTTGACCCTTTTCACACTTACTTATCACAGATGCTACCGGTTTAAGAGCATCGATCAATTCTTCTTTCGAATATCGCTCAATCTCGCGGTCCTCTGTAATTAGTGCCCTTGAGATATACATCGCCTTTATTCTGTTCTTAAGAAGAGTATATTGAGAAGTCCCCTCCGTAAATTTAGGCTGTATCTTTTCACATTTACTAATGGTAGACGATACAACTTGTAATGCATCTGAAAATTCATCTCTTGAATATTTTCCCATATCATTTCACCTCATGACTGTCCCATTTGCAGACTTTCATTTCAATTACCAGTGAAGTCATTTTGCTTTTTACTCAAGCTGACTTCAGATTTCTTGAACTGAATTAAACATATTTATTTGCCGGGCAGTTGGATGCCGTGCCAGTCGCTTACATCGCATTGGCCATATTTACTATCACCCACAGCCACCACCTTGCCGTCAGATTTAAGACCAACGGTATGACGGCGTCCCGCCGCTATGGTATTTTCAGGAATAGCTATTCGATTGCTGTCATTTTTATTCTTCATAATTGCACCTCTTTAAATTTGCTTCACACTGCGTAATATTGACATGTCTACACACTCCATGTCCAATACGACTGAAACATCAATTTTATTTTTCAAAATCTTATTCCTGAAATCATCGCCATCCGTCGTGAAAGTAGTATATCGCGCAAAGTGCTGAAAACTCAGGATTTCTACGTATCTTTCCTTTGCATTCCTATTACGCACTCCATGTGCGGTATCACATGATTCTGATACAATTTAACAAATGAATGTTGGTATTTGAACCTTATAACAAAACTCATCCCCCGTGGGGTATAATATATATAATTCTAAAGGTTTTGCTACAATTCTGTCTATTACGTATGCAATCATGTTCTATTTCTTAATAGGATGATAGCAAAGCTGAACAACTCCTGAAGAGAATCTCCTAGTATCCACCAGTTTAAGCTCTTGTCTTTGCTTTATGTCAACAAATAAAGGTTTGCCTGCTCCTAAAATGACAGGATGAACTGAAAGTCTATACTCATCAATAAGTCCTAAGTTCATAAATGCTGTTATAAGACTGGCTCCCCCATATAACCAAATATCCTTACCCGGTTCTTTCTTTAATCTTTTTACTTCTTCCGCAATATTGTCATTTATTATCACGTTATTATCCATCTTGGTTAGCGTTTTTGAAAACACATACTTCTTCTTACTATGAACCAATTCCCAAATTTCTCTTTCCATATCAGAAGTTTCATTCCCCGGGATATATTTTCCCCATAAGTCATAGGATTTCCTACCATATAGGATTGTATCAACACTACTTAAGAATTTGGTGAAATTCATATCTTCATCCATTATACACCAGTCAGTTTCTCCGTTTATACCCTCGATAAATCCGTCTAAAGAAACCGCCAAATCTAAAACTATTCTTCTTGATTTATTATTTAGCATAATGATTTACCTCCTCAAAAGATTTCATTATATCATCATTTTAATCTGAGCATTATTCAATTTAAACTATAAAACACACTCTTAATCTAAATTTTTTCGTTCCGGCAGTTTAACTATCTCAGATTAAACCCACTTTTCCTAAATCATTCAACTGTTTACGCAAAACTCACTATATTACTCGATGATAAAAATGGCCATTTCTGTTTCCCTATACTAAAAACACACGAGACTGTCTGCTTTACAATCCCATGAAGCCCTTGAATTTACTAGTTATTTTCTTCGACAGCAAACAAACCGTCTCAACATGTGTGGTTTGTAGAAACATATCTGCAGAAAATCGCAGGTATTTATGGTAAGGCTCACCGTAACAGGTCTAACGTAGACTTTTTTCTAAGTTATAAATTAAGAATAGATTATAAATAAAGGCTTACACTCCTTGGGTAAGCCATCTTACATTCTTTATTGCAAATTCGTCAATTCTCTAGCAAAATTTTTATTACATTGTCAATTGGAAGAACACTAGCAAAACGTTTATTCCAAATCTTATAATTATAAAACTCATAAAGTTTCTCACCAGATAGATACTCGTTATCAAAAGTTGTGTTTGTTCCTTCTGGAATAATTATTTTATATCCGTAATCAAAGGCGCTTTTAAGAGTAGCATCAATACAATATTCTGTTTGAAGTCCTACCAATATAATGGTATCTATCTCTTTACTTTCTAAATACTCCCTTAATCCAGTTTTAAGGTAAGCACTATTATACTGTTTTTCGAAGATTAATTCACTACTGTTAGGTGCTATGTCATCATAAATCTGCCATCCATCCGTACCCTGCTCAAGTTCGGTGCCCTTTCCATCATCATGACGTACATATAGAACTTCTTTCTTATTATCTCTTGCAGTTAAAATAAGTTTTTTAATATTTTCAATTACTCTCTGTTCATTATGAGGATGGGCCTTAATCAATGCATTTTGGACATCTACCACCAGCAAAACAATATTACTCATATACTTTCTTCCTTTCGCTTAAAAATATAAATAATCTTTACTTTACGCTTTTTCTTTTTCTTTTTATTTCATGTTCGCAAATATTACATTGCTTTTATTGGTTTGTTACCATAAGATATTATTTGCTAAAATTACAGCATAACTTATCAAATCAGTCTGCTATTAATTTTTCAAAGGCTTCACTACCTTTTTGCGCAACTCGCCCATCATTATTTGATGCTACACCGCTTACTCCTATTGCTCCTATGACATTGCCTTCATACGTCAATGGTATGCCCCCTTCAATAGGCATACAGTTAGGCAAACTTAGTACCCCAATGTTGCTGCTTCCCTCTGCCAATAGTTTCTCATGAAATGTGGTATTTCGTCGGTAATTTGCTGCATGGAAGGCTTTCTTTTGTGCTATACCTACCGCTGCATTTGTAGTATTATCCATTCTTATAAAATGTATTAATTCCCCTCTATCATCTGTCACTGCGATAGCTACAGCCCAACCGTTTTTTTCAGCTTCAGCTTCGGCAGCGAAAGAAATCACTTTAGCAGCTTCAAGAGTCAATGTGGCTTTCATATACAATTTATTCATAGACTGATCCCTCCTAATTTTATTACTTTCTATTTCTGAAATATCATCAATTACATTACCTTGAGGTATTTCAACCGCAAAACCACCGGAGCCCCTTGCAGCTGCATAGGCCTGGTAGGTTACGGTAGTCCCTCCGATGGAATCGGTTAAAGAATACTCACTTTTCATCACATTAAATATAATACATCGATTCAATTTCTTCATTCATCATATACATGCATATTCCCTCTTTCCTGTAGAATATTTTGCATCGAGTTATTTTTAATTAGATTATAAAAGAGGTTTTTCCATTTGTCTAACGAATGTATTTGATAGCAACTATCGAAAATATTAATTATGGATAAGGGGTGATTTAGGGTATGGACTATGAACTTTTAAGAACCTTCGTTTACTTAGCTAAGCTGAAAAACTTTACTAAAACAGCCGAACAACTCCATGTGGTTCAGTCTACCATAACCAGCCGGATAAAGCATCTGGAACATAATATAGGAGAAGCCCTATTTATCCGAACAAATAAGAATGTGATACTGACAAATGCAGGAGAAGCTTTTCTTCCCTACGCTAAACAATTGCTAAGTATACATGAATCTGCTATTTCTCGACTTAAAGCTTTGGAATTATTCAAAGATACTCTTAGTATAGGTGCTGTACACTCTATTTACGATTGTCATGTGCAGGACATGATTCTTAAATATATGCAGCAAAATAAAAAATTTGCAGTAAAAGTTACTATTGAACACAGTGAAGATCTAATACAAATGCTTCATGACAATCAGTTAGATATTGCATTTACATATTTAGATATCAAATCTCCCAAATTTATATGTGAACCCTTCTACAGCAACAAAATCATATTGGTTACCGGTTCACAGAATAGTGCCGCTGCATGCGGTATCACAGACGACGAGCTTAGAAATCTACCTTTATTGTGCTCTGCAATTCTAACTGACCCATTTCAGGAATGGTTCTACTCAATTTTCCCAAAAAACTATGTATTCCCACTGGATATCAATATTAGCAGCAGCATTATTACATTTTTAAAAGAAGGGATTGGCTTTAGTTTCATGATAGAGTCCGCCGCCAGGAGGTTTTTGGAAGAAGGTTCTCTAGTCGAAGTAAAGCTTCTCGAAAGCACGCCGCCAAGTATGGAAAGCTATATGTTAATAAACAGGCATCGAATTAATTCAGCAGCGGTAAGTCAATGGCTGTCTGATTATATGCCTTCCTCTTTTCTTCCCTAGCGTTACTCACTTCCAGCAAAACAATAGCATAGAATACCTTAAACACCTCCAAAAATAAATTTTGCTTATGGGCTCGTGCTATAGAGAAATATCAAAACTCTTTTTGGTTTTTCCTTATATAGAGATGCATCTTGTATGAAATCTCGGTTGACAAAAGCAGCGTAAGTGTTACAATAATATAAAGACCCCACCCTACAGGGGCATAGTATCTGGGTATAATAACAAAGAGCAATAAGATTGCGATACGTGTTATTGATAATGTAAGAAAAGCAAAGAATAATTACATAACCCTTATGCGGGAAAAAATTTAGGAGGTAGATTATGAAAATTGTTATTTCTGATGCGGCAATAACTGAATTAGAACAGCAGTTGAAGCAGCATGATATGACCAATAAAGGATTGAGGCTATTTATCGCCGGTTATGGATGAGCCGGTCCATCTTTTGGCATGGCTCTGGATGAGCTTAAGGATGATGATTATGTTGAGCATTTTGAAAGCTTTCAAACAATCGTTGCAAAAGAAATCTCAGAAAATATTCCTGAGATCCGCGTAGATTACATTGCCGATAGCCGCGGTAAAGGTTTTTCAATTTCAACAGGTAGTGGCGGCTGTGGAGACGGCTGCAACTGCTAGGATTCTAACAATCAATAGCTTATAAAGCCACAAAAAAATAATCCACCTGCAGGTGGATTATTTTTTTGTAGTTTTTTATAGCATGTCTCGTTATGCTTTATACCGTATCAGGATGGGAACCGCCGCCGCTGCCATGTGCACCGCCATGGCATTTTACAACCTGTAAAGGCCGCATCATATCATGGTCTTCATGCTCCAAGATATGACAGTGCCATACATAATCTCCTGCATGGTGTTTAAAATGGGCGATGATTCTTGTTATCTGCCCAGGCTGTGCTCTTACGGTGTCCTTCCATCCCCGTTCATTTTCATCGGGAGGAATAGGGTCCCCTGTGTATTTGATTTCACCCGTAGCCTGGTAATGGGCAACATCAAAGGGCCTTCGATCAAGGATCTGGAATTGAACCAGATGGAGATGTATGGGATGGGGAAACTGTGTAAGATTGAGAATGTTCCATATTTCGATGGAGTCCAGCTTTGGTTTTTCGGTGGCAGGATCATCCCACATCATATTATCCAATAGAAGCATAGGACGTCCAAACCTATCTCTTGAAGCACTCAGTGTCAGATACCTGACCTCCGTTGCCATATCTTCCGGGATAGGTGTTACGAAGTACAGTTCCGGAGGAATAACACTGGTATCCTTTCCCTTCAGGGGAAGTACCACTTTAAACTGCATAACAGAGGCTCTGTTCGGATCTGTAGAATCATTGGTAAGAACGATATTTTCACCTTTATTCTGGGAGAAGTCAATGATAATATCAGCCCGTTCAGCCGGCTCTATGATCAAGCTTTTCAATTCTACGGGTTTGCTGAGAAGTCCCCCGTCTGTACCTATCTGATAGAAGGATTGTCCGTTGAAAAGCCGCAGTGTATAGGCAGAGGTATTGGAAGCATTGAGTAATCGAAAACGATATTTTCTAGGTTCTACCTTTAGATGGGGCCAAACTTTTCCATTAACTACAATGGTTTCCCCGATAAATGCAGGAACCACCGAAGGATTTACCGGTACTGGGAACGGTGGCTGTGATGGATAAAATAAAGAACCGTCTGAATTGAAGGATTTGTCCTGTATCATCAAAGGGATTTCATAAGGTCCCCGAGGCAAATTCAGTCTGGGTTCCAAATCATCTCGTATAATATAAAAGCCTGCCAATCCTGCATATACATTTAATCTTGTAATACCCAGTGCATGGTCATGATACCACAGGGCTGCAGCCTGCTGATGGTTCGTATAGCGATATACTTTTCTGGAAAATGCGGAGCCCGTTTCTCTATAATCTTTTGTGTACCAGGCCTCCGGATATCCGTCGCTGTCGGGAGCTACGTCGGCACCATGAAGGTGGACCACGGTACGTACCTCCGGAGTGTCGATGGCTCCATGCAGCGTACGGTCTATAGGCAGAAAATGTCTTGGGGGAAGATTGTTCACCCATCGTACAAAAACATGTCGGTCCCTTTTCGTTACAATCGTAGGACCGGGACAGATGCCTTCATATCCCCAAACCATCGTTTCGGGAAAATATCGATGAAATTTATGCTTTGCACACTTCATTTGTACTTCATAGTAGAGTCCCTCTGGGGTATAGTCTTTTGGTTGAAGAATCGGAGGAATGACCAGTTCGTCAACAAATTTAGGAATGGTATTGGGATCGGAAGGATCTACTTTTTTCCCAGGGCATTGAAATCCCTCTGGGTAACTTTTTTCATCAGAGACTTCAAGTTTTTCGGCCATAAGATTCACACTCCATAAAATGAATTTGACAGTGTCATGTAACACATTGCCAATGTACTTGGCTAGTACACTATATGAACGAAAATCCCTCAGGTTACAAAAAGAAAAAATGAAAAATCTTTTTATCTAATAACCATTAGCAAGTCCACATTTCATTACATAGTATAATGTAGGGACAATACTCTCCTATTAAATAAAGAAAGGAAGTGTATATATGGTTATCTCAGACAAAGAGGATATTTTTAATAGTAAAGACGCGATATTACTTGCAGCTATGAGCTATCAGACATATCCATTCTTTCTAGAAGGAAAGCTCATCCTGCCAAAAGGCTATGAGCTTCGATATACCATTCGTGCTTTTGTTAATGTAGAGAACCCTACAGAAGAGGTATTCGGCTTTATTGCAGAGTCAAAAGACACAATCATTATAGCGTTTAGGGGATACATTTTATATCCTGCAGACCTCATTGCACAATATGATATACTTCAGGTACCATATCCTTTTGTCACAAATGCGGGAAAAACCTCACGGGGATTTACTTGTATCTATCAATCAACAAGAGACAACTTAATCAGGCAATTAGACAAACTATCTACAGCAAAACGGCTGTTTATTACCGCTCACAACTACGGAGGAGCTTTGGCAACGTTGGCTGCTTTAGATATTGCAGTGAATACCGGGTTTAAGAATCCTATCGTGTATACCTATGGCAGTCCACGTGTGGGAGATCCTGAATTTGCTTCCAGGTTCAACATGACGGTAAAAAATAGTATACGAATTGTTAATATACATGACTCTTTTCCGACTTTCCCAGAGCGAGTGTATCCGCCTCCTTTTACAGATGAAGGATTATTGTATGAACACGTAAAAACAAAGTATCCGATCTCTTTCCAGCTGAATAATACACCACGCAATGATAGTATTGGCTGCTATTTTAAAAACCTCAGCCAAATGAATCCTGATTTTGCCCGAGCATTATGTAGTGAAAACCCGGGTTTTTGTCCCAATACAGAAATGTGTTTTCCTTTTCAAGGAACATGCAAGTGTCCTACGCCTTGCATGAAAGAAAGGAGTTGAATTTATGGATATCTCATGCGTAGAGAATATTTTTAATAGTGAAGATGCCATATTGCTTGCGGCAATGTGCCATCAGGCAAATCTACTTTTTGAAGAAGGAGAAGAAGAACCTATCTTACCAAAAGGCTTTGAAACTCGATATATCATTTGTGCTCTTGCCGGCGTTGAGGAACCGGAAGCAGAGGTGTTTGGTTTTATTGCAGAATCACAGGATGAAATCGTTATGGCTTTTAGGGGAACTGATTCATTTAAAGATAATGAGTCGGATCAAGACTTTTATCAAGTCCCCTATCCTTTCGTCAAAAATGCGGGAAAAACCCATCGTGGCTTTACTTGTATTTATCAATCAACAAGAGACCAGCTAATCAGAGAATTAAACAAGCTTTCTACAACAAAAAGACTATTAATTACCGGTTACAGCTTAGGAGGCGGTTTGGCAGTGTTGGCTGCTTTAGATATTGCAGTGAACACCGGATTTAAGAAGCCTATCGTATATACCTATGGTAGTCCTCGTACCGGAGACCCTGACTTTGCTTTCCGGTTCAACCAAACGGTAAAAAATAGTATTCGTGTTTTCAATGTCCATGACATTATTCCGACTTTACCGGCCCAAGCTTATCCGCCGCCTTTTACAGAGGAAGGAATATTTTATCAACATGTACAAATAGATTATCCCCTCTCTTTTCAACTGAATAGTATAGCTCGTAATCATTTTATTAACTGCTATTTCAAAAATCTCAGCAAAAAGAATCCTGGCTTTGCCAAAGCATTATGTGCTGAAAATCCTGGTTTTTGTCCGGATACGTGCGTATGTGTTCCCTTTGAAGGAATATGCAGTGAGAATAACTCCATTATAGGTTGGAAGAAATGTATTAAGCATCATGATAAGGAACCCGAACTGACCGGACGTATCGTTCTACCGGGAGATCCACAATATAATGTGGCCCGTCAGGAGTTCAATACCTTCTTCAACAGATTCCCGCTGGTCATCGTCTTTGCCCAGGAAACACAGGACGTAGTCAATGCCGTACGCTGGGCACGTTTTTGGAACGTACCGATCCGCCTGCGTTCCGGCCGCCACAACTACGAGGGGTTGTCCGTGGTCGATGCCGGTATCGTCATCGACGTCAGTGAAATGAAACGGGTAGAGGTGGACCGCAAGCACGGTACTGCTACGGTACAGACCGGTCTACGGGACTTCGAATTATACGAGATCCTAGGGTCCCAAGGTTTGGTAGTACCCGCCGGCCTTTGTCCAACCACAGGCATCGCCGGGTTTACCCAGGGCGGCGGTCAGAGCAGTCTATCTCGACCATGGGGTCTGGCTATCGATAACTTGCTCGAGGTAGAAATAGTCGACGCCAACGGAAACGTGCTCCGCGCTAATGCCGACCAAAATGACGATTTGTTCTGGGCCTTGCGTGGGGGCGGCGGCGGCAATTTTGGCGTCTGTACCTCCTTCCGCTTCCGCACCCGCCAAATCGATACGGTTGCTTATGCCAGAATCGATTGGGAGCTGAGGGATCTAGCACCGGTACTGCGAACCTGGCAGAACTATACACTTCCTGATGCCGATAGGCGACTCACGCCACTCCTCACCATAGCTTCAGGAGAAGAGTCGTTGCTGCTTATGCAAGGAGTCTTCCTAGGTTCGGCTAAAGAACTACGCTGCCTTCTGGAGCCTTTACTACGGGCTGGTTCACCGCAGGAGGTAACTATCGAAGAGATACCTTGGCTTGAAGCTGTGTCCTTGATAGCAGCTACCCAGCCGACATCCCCCGAGCCATTCAAGAGCGTGGGCCCCTTTGTCGACCGCCTGCTGCCGGACGAGGCCATCGCCAAGATCCAATGCTTCATCAACAATCCGCCTACCTCCTCGGTATCCGTCTTTTTCCACGGACTGGGCGGAGCAGTAGCTGAAGTTCCGAGTCACGCAACAGCATACTTTTACCGCAATGCTCTATCGAACATGTCATTCTATGCCACATGGAATACACCGGAAGGAGCAGGCCCGGGCATCCGCTGGGTAGAGGACTTCCGCCGTGCTATGCTCCCATTTACCAGAGGCGTGTACGTCAATACGCCGGACCTCTCCATCAAGAACTGGCCCGAGGCGTACTACGGCGGCAACTTCAAACGTTTGACCCAGGTAAAAGCCAAATACGACCCGAAGAATGTCTTCAATTACCCACAAAGCATTCCACCCTCCTATTGAATACTGCTAAAATGATATAAACAGATGTTATTAAATAATATGGGATAAAAGAGTCAGCACGCTTAGCTCTTTTATCCCATATTAGCTGTATAATCATCCCGCTGATTCTCGATAAGGACATCGTGGCAGGCACATGCTTCCGACTGTACCCATCTTTGTTACATTATTTTTCCAAGAAATCCACCGTTATATCAACCACTTCCGGTGTGGTGCCTATACGTACAGGCGGGCCCCATGCACCTACACCGCTGGAAACAATAATCTGAAAACTTCCTGTTTCAAGATGTCCATGGTCAATTTTGAAGACTCTGCTTGTAACAAGATTAAACGGAAAAAACTGACCTTTATGGGTATGCCCCGATAACTGCAAATCAACGCCCGCATTCTCTGCTTCTTCAAGGTCTATGGGCTGGTGGTCCAGCATGATTACAGGCAGTTCCCGGTCTATTCCGTTCATTATCTCTGATAGTTCCATACGCTTCTTCCCACTTGCCATTTCATAGGACTTATCTTCCCGTCCGATGATGTAAAAGCTTTCTCCCACTTTTACGCTGCTGTCTCTTAGTACATCGATTCCCGCTTCCTTCAATTGGTCTGTTATTAGATATGTCAAATCTCCGGTTAGATAATCATGATTCCCTAAGGATGCATAAACGCCATACTTGCTTTTTATGTTTTGGAAATCCTTTTTCATTTCCCGTTTATCAAAAACCGTCATATCATCGATAATATCTCCGGCTATCAAGACAAGGTCAGGATTTAATTGGTTGACTGTATCAATTATTCTTTTTTGTCTTTGATCATCGATACTATTGAGATGCAGGTCGGATATCATTGCTATGCGAAGTTGTTCTAAAGAGCCTGCCTGCTTAGGAATCGTTATATGATAAGGTGTAACTTTTATATTTCTTGCATTGAACGTTCCATATACCAACAAAACGACCACAAAAACACAAGCTAATATCCCCATGTTCAAAGCAAAATTCGGTTTATCCCCGACAACCGTTGGAATAAATCTTATCCATCGATCCAATAGACGAATGATATCAATGCTCACAATAATAAGAGCGAAATACGTCAAAGCTGCAAACCAATAAGAGCCTAGCGTATACAAACTGCTTCTTAAAAAATGAGGCAAATGATTGTTCGCCACCATTCCGACAAGACTGGATATTACGACGGCAGCAAAGACAGTGCCATAGACCGTTATATGAAGAAAAGACAGCTTGCTGCCTAAAAATTGCCAGCCACGAAGACCAATAAAGTAGTTTAATGCTCCGAATAATGCAATCATTATGCTTACTACAATATAAAACCTCAATTTCATACTCCCCTTTAATCCGGTCTTAAAATCACCCTGCTTTAAGCTTTCACCTTCATACATTTTAAACCATAACTCCCTTCGAGACCATATGGGTTTTCTACAATAATTTAGGTCGGTCTACCTCGTAGATTTCAACACGCCGCGGATCTTATAATATCCCCTGAGCAAGCCGACAAGAGGCTTGAAATAAAAACCTTCCATTTCCTTGGAGACATCCTTTAAGTGCTTTCGGATCGGCAAATTCTGGGGGCAATGCTTTTCACACTTTCCACAGTCCTTGCACAAGGAAGCATAAGAAGGCCTTCCTCCATCTGCCCCCATTGTAAAACCTACATACATCATTTGATACATTCGATCCATGAATAGATGCTTATTGTTATAGCTGCTGAAGCACATGGGAATGTTTACACCCGCCGGACATGGCATACAATATCCGCATCCGGTACATCCGACTTTCATCATCTGATTAAGAGACTCTTTTACCTCATCAACAATTTCCAGTTCATTCATTGAAAGTGAATGGGGATATGCGCTCTGGGCAATCCTAATGTTCTCTTCAATATGGGACTCTTCATTCATTCCTGACAAGACAATGGATACTTCCGGATGATTCCATACCCAGCGCAGCGCCCATTCTGCCGGAGTTCTTTTCATTTCAGCTTGTTCCCATATGCTCTGTACCTGAGGGGGGCATCTTCCCCACAAGGAATCCGCCTCTCAGCGGTTCCATAACTGAAACGCCAAGACCTTTAGAGGCAGCATACATAAGTCCTTCTTTCCCTGCTTGATAATGTTCGTCCATATAATTATACTGAATCTGGCAAAAATCCCATGGGTAGTCATCTACGATATCTCTGAATTGGTTACTATCTCCATGATATGAGAATCCAATACGCCGTATCTTTCCGGACTGTTTCGCCTTTTCCAGAAATTCTTCAACACATAATTGTTTCAACCTCTGCCAGCCTTCCCTGCTGGTAACGGAATGTATCAGGTAATAATCAATATAGTCGGTTTGCAGCCTCTTTAAAGAAGTATTAAGAGTCGATTCCATATCTTTCATAGAGTGGATCAGAATAAGGGGCATTTTTGTAGCGATCATCACTTTGTCTCGATATCCTTTCGCCAAGATATTCCCTAAAACAGCCTCACTTCCACTGTATATATAAGCTGTATCAAAATAGTTAACCCCTTGCTCGATGGCTGAAATAATCTGCTTTTCTGTCCGTTTTTCATCAATTCTTCCGTCCTTTTTCGGAAACCGCATACATCCATAACCTAAAATGGAGACTTTATCTCCAGTTTTACCCATTTCACGGTATAACATTTTCAGCTCTCCCCTTTTCAAATATTTTATGATCTTAATAATTCACCAGGAATGAATATTCATTCCGTTCTTGATAAAAAAAATTCATCTACCTCTTTTACGCTAAAGTTTTTACATCATAAACCAGTCGGCTCTGTCATCCTGTGTTTTGAGCGATAGCGGAGGACCTTTCCTTAGATTAGATTCTTCGCTATCGCTCAGAAAGCCCCAGCGTAATATACCGTCAAAAACGTAATATTATAGCCTCACCGTTTGATCATATCCCATATGGCGTCTATTCCTTCATTGATGGAAACTTCATCAAATTTGACGTTGCCGGAAAGATACAGTTTTGCAAGGGATCTAATGGCACCAATCAAAAGTGTACCTAATATTTCAATCGGCATTTCTTTCAGTAAATTCTGTTCTCTGGCTCGTTTAAACAAATCTTCAATCGGCTCAGCTATACGCATACCCTCTTCACGGGTAGCTGCCGTGATCAGCGGGGAATTCTCATACTGTTCACCAAAGGACAATTCCGCAGGATTTTCGATCATATAGTAAACAAAATCCTTAAGCAATTGCTTAAAACCTTCACGAACAGGTAGGTCTTTCGAATAATTCTTAAAGATATATCGGGTCATTCGGGTCTTTATATCTATATATAACGCATTAATCAGATCCTCTTTACTGTTAAAATACCGATAGATCGTACCTACGCCTATATTAGCCCTTTGAGCGATTTGCGACATAGGTGTACCGTGAAAGCCCTGTTCTGCTATGAGTTCAAGGGTGGCTTTGAGCGCCGCTGCTCTTTTATCTTGAATTTCTTCTTTCATATTTGCTCCCCTAGTAAAATGAGACTTCATTAAGAATGAACATTCATTCCGCTTCTGCAAATAAATTATCATGGAATGAAGAATCTGTCAAGTCACTCACTGAAAATAACAGGAGCTGATACAATCCACTAAACACCAATTGTTACACACTCTATCCATGCTCTATAAAAACACTCATTTGTTCTCTGACGATCCCGCAAACCTATAATTTCATTTCATGCATTAATTCTATGAATGCTTTCAATGGCGGTGAAATCCACTTGTTTTTATGATAGAGCACTTGTGTTAGCAGTTCGAAAGTCGGACCTTTCCAATTCAACCTCACCAATCGCTGTTGAATACACTCTTCTTCTACTGCAACTAGTGGTAATAATGTTATGCCTAATCCACTCATTGCAAGCTGCTTAATTAATTGTACATTACCGGTTTCGATGACAGAGCGAGGTTTTATTTCATATTGCATAAGCATATTCTCCAAAAGTGCTCTATAGCTGCAGCCTGTTTCTGTCAAAATAAGTGGTTCACCCGCTAAATCTTCAGGAAAGATACTCTCTTTTTGAGCAAAGGGGTGTTCTGGTGAGGATAGGAGTACCATCGGCTCCGGAAACTCGAGCTCTGTAATAAAATCTTCTTCGGTTATTTTCTTCTCAAGGAAAAATGCCATATCAATTGTATTTTCCTTGAGAAAACGAAGAAAATCAGTAGAATTGCCGAATTTTAATACAAGCTCAACTGTTGGATACCTTAAGCGATATTCTTTTAGTATTTTAGGAAGCCGCATGACACACAGAGATTCCACTGCACCAATTGATAACGTTCCGCTTGGTACATCTGAATTGTTTATAACGCTTTTAGCATCATTTGAAAGTTTTAATATTTGTTCCGCAAGCGGCAGCAGTCGTTTTCCTTCCGGTGTTAATGAAATGTTGTGCCCTAATCGCTCAAATAGTCTTACTCCAAATTCTTTTTCTAACAATTGAATTTGTGTGGTTACGGTAGATTGGGCATAATTTAGATTTTGTGCTGCCAGCGTAAAGCTTTGTAATCTTACAATTGTTAAAAAGGTTTTTAATTGCTTATGATCCAACTTTTCCACATCCCTAGCATCAATATTATCGAATATTTCTTTCAAAATTATCAATTTTACTGTTGATTAACAATATGATATCATACGGTTAAATAACAATAAATACCATAATATTAAATAATTTCAATTACTTAAATGAAATGCAGCCTCGAAAATTCATCGGGGTTATTATATTAATTTGTGGAGGATGAGTATCATGGAAGATAGGATTAAAGAAATATTTATTACGTTAGGAGCAGATATTTGCGGAATAGCCAATATCGAAAGGTTTACAAATGCACCATCCGGATTTCATCCCACCGATATATATGTGGGATGTAAATTCGTCATCGTATTTGCCAAGTCTCTGCCGAAAGGAATGGCTTATGTTGATCCAAGAATCGTATATAATAAAGCAAATGATATCAATCTTAATGAGCTAGACCGTATAAGCTTTTTAGCAGGGACAGAAATAGAAAAATTAGGAGGTATTGCTGTTTCTATTCCATCAGATTCTCCATATGAATATTGGGATAGTGATAATATGGAAGGCAGGGGCTTATTGTCAATGAGACATGCGGCAGTGCTTGCGGGGATAGGAAGTATAGGTAAGAATACGCTTTTAATCAATAAAAAATACGGCAATATGATTGGAATTGGTGCAGTGTTAACAGATTTGGATTTGAAATCAGATCCTTTCTCGGAAGAAATATGTATTAAAAACTGCCGCCTTTGCTTGGATAACTGTCCCCAAAAGGCACTTAATGGTCAAACAGTAAATCAAAAGCTATGCAGAGAATATACTTACAGTAATAATAAAAGGGGCTTCTCAGTATGTAATTGCAACAAATGCAGAATTGTTTGCCCAAAATCATTGGGCGAGCGTTAATAAATATATCTAATCATTCCGATTCCTTAGAACAATTAGGCTCAATCTGTCATGACCTTAATAAATACTTTTCTATTTCTAGGGCCGTCAAACTCACAAAAGTATATGCTTTGCCAGGTTCCTAAAAGGAGCTTTCCTTCATGGATGATCATTGTCTTCTCCGCACCCATACAAGAAGATTTTAAATGAGCATGAGAATTTCCTTCAAAATGTCTATAATCACCTTCTATAGGAAATACCTTATCCAGAGCTGATATCATATCCCTTACCACATCCGGGTCAGCATTTTCATTAATGGTGATACCGGCTGTGGTATGAGGACAATAAATGACCGCAATACCATCTTGGATACCTGTTTTTTCTAAAGCTTGATTCATCAAATATGTAATATCCACAAATTCTTGAGGCTTTTTGGTTGAAATTGAAAATTGAAATAGATTCGTTTTCATCCCTATTCCTCCATTTATACTTTCGCATGTATTTGTATAGACACTATCTTTCTACTTCTTCAGTTCAAGTTAAAAACATAGAAGCTAGACAATCAATAACCTGTTAATTCTCAACGGAACATTTGAACGTTTCTACGTTCTTCTTACTTCCAATTAGCAGCATTGTTTAGTGCAATTTCTATTAATTTGCTCATTGGTCTGGATATACTTTTATTTTTATGGTACGCAAGCTGCGTTGAGAACTTATGGAACGGCTCTTTTACTTCTATCATCTTAAGACTCCCTTCCTCTATCTCATTGCTAACTGTATAAAAGGGTAAAAATGAAATGCCTAGACCATTCATTACACACTTTTTAGCAGCTTCTATACTTGAAAATTCTAAAGGATTTATATATTTTATTTTTTTCTGTTTTAAGTAGTTTTCAAAGGCTATTCTAAAACTACACCCGTTTTCACTTAGTATGATACTTTCTCTTGCTGCTTTATCTTCAAAATTTGTTGATAAGAATTCTAAATCTGCATCTGGCGCACCAATAATCGCCATGCACTCATCTTTTAAATTTTTAACAACTAAATCAGTATCCATAATTTGAGGTTCAATCGTAAAGATGATATCTAACTCTCCACTATATAATTTGCTTCTTAAATCGCTGCAAATTGAATTCTTTAAAATGATATTTACCTTTGGATAACTTTTTTTATATTCCTTTAAGATTTCTCCCAAACGATATATGGACAGAGATTCGCCTGCGCCAATAACCAAATCGCCTGACACACTATTTTGTTCCGATGTTATGTTTTTAATTTCTTTATATACATATAACATTTGTTTAGCATATGGAACTAAAGCCTTACCTACATTGGTCAAAACAATTTTTTTACCTAACCGATCAAATAGAACTTCTCCTAGTTCATTTTCTAAAATTTGGATATGGGCTGTCATTGTGGACTGTGCATAGCCCAAATGCTCTGCTGCTTTTGTGAATCCCTCAAGCTCAACGATCGTTATAAATGTCTGCAAATGCCTGATCTCCATTGCGCTCATTCCTTTTATCATTTAAATATATAATATTATAGTATCACACATTTCGATTGTTTACTTCATTCATTTCAATTTTACTGATGATATTTATAGCGTTATACTTAAGTAAATCGAATTTCAAATATATATCAACATTAGAAGGAGGCGTTTATGTATGAAAAAAGTATTATTACTTCTTGCCAATGGTTTTGAAGCCGTGGAAGCCAGTGTTTTTACAGACGTTATAGGGTGGAATCAATGGGAAGGTGATGGTACTACAAATTTAACAACCGCTGGAATGAGGGAAAAATTAAAATGTACTTGGAACTTCACAGTAATTCCTGAGATGCATATCAGCGAAGTTAATGTTGTTGAATTTGATGCCCTTGCAATACCAGGTGGGTTTGAAGAAGCGGGATTTTATGAAGATGCTTATAGCGAAGAATATCTAAACATCATCAGAGAATTTGACAAAGCAGGGAAAATCATAGCTTCTATTTGTGTCGGTGCACTTCCTATTGGAAAAAGTGGCGTACTGGCTGGTAGAAATGCCACAACATATAATTTATTGAATGGTAAAAGGCAAAAACAATTAGCTGCGTTTGGAGCCCATGTTATTTATGGCGAACCTATTGTTGTAGATAAAAATATAATCACTTCCTACAATCCTTCCACTGCTTTCGATGTGGCTTTCAAACTTTTAGAACTACTCACATCTCAAGAAAATTGCAGCAATGTTAAGCAGCTAATGGGATTTTAGCATTGCGCTAAGTACAAAGCATCTTATTCAAGGAGGCTACTACAGCTATTTCTATAAATCAAGGAGCAGATTACTGCTCCTTTTAAGTTATAGTTTTGAATTTTTCCCAGAGATTCTTTTTTAATAATTATATACAAAATTACTCTGACCTAAATTTCTTAAGATATTCCGCTGCAGATCGATTCATTTCCAAGGAGAAATCGGACATATACTTACGATTGCAGATCGCTCTGATATCTTCGCCAACATTCTTATCAGCTAAACCTGTCTTTTGGTTTCTTGTACGATTCATTTCCACATGTTCTTCTTTCGTTAGTCTGTGATATTTATTTTCAAACACGATGTACTGTTCTTCGAAACGTACAGGTTTTCTCCTATTCTTTTGAGTTTCCGTAGGATAACCATACACCAGCATGGCCGCAGGCAAAACATAATCAGGAAGTTCCAACAATTCCCTAACGGTTTCACAGTTTTCAAGGATATCACCAATATAGCATGAGCCAATTCCTAAGGATTCTGCTGCCACCACTGTATTTTGAGCCGCTATGATTGCATCAGCACAGGCCAGCAGAATATCTCCCTCTCCCGGTTTTCTTGGATTGCAATCTTCATAACAAAAAGCATCATACCATCTCTTATAATCTGCAAGAAATATAAGTACCAAAGGTGCCTTTGCAATAAAAGGCTGATTGTCACAGGTTACTGCCAGTTCTTCTTTTAATACTTCATCCGTAATATCAAGTATGCTATAGAGCATCATTGCCCCTGCAGTTGGCGCTTCGAATGCAGCATTTACTATTTCCTTTTTTATATCCTCTGCAATGGGCTTATTTTCAAACACTCTCATTGATTTCCGACTTTTTATTTGTTTTAAAACATCGTTCATACGATTACCTCCCTTTTTTCTATCTTCTCCCATATAGACAAAATAACAGTGGCCATCAAGTAAGCCAAAATATCTTTTGGGTCAAATGTAGTTCCAATAATCGTAGAAATCAATTTGTTATCTTGTACATTCAATCTATCTACAATGTGAAAGTGTTGGGCCATTTCCACTGCTGCAGCAAATAAGAACAGATATAAAGGTAAAAGCTTTATTGGTTTGGATATAGTCCCCCTTATAAAGGTATACATTAAAATAACTGCTAAAACATCTCCAACAAATGGTCGAATAATCGTATCTTTCACGAAAAGTGCAATCATAATTTCTGTTATCAATAGAATGAAAAAAGCAAATAAATACTTTGTGTTAATCTTCATATACCTATCTCCAATCTCCTCCCGCTAAATTAGAGGTGCTTTGCAAATATTCTATTCTTAGGAGAAGTTTCCCTTCTATGCTAATTAATACTTTTTATTAAACTATTCCAATCTGCTTTATCTAAATCATCAACCAATTTATCTATTCCTAAAAAAACTTACAAAAAAAAGACTCAACAGTCATTTGTTCACTGATTGTTGGCCCTTAATCATACCTATGAGAAAAATTTTTGATTACTTCAGAAACAGAAATCAACAGCTTCAAATCATAGGGACAAGCGCCTTATTTATAACAAAACCTCCAAAAAAGTTTTATTGGAGGTTAATACATTCAATTTATATTTTTATATCCTTGCATTCAATTCAAAATTTAAATACGTATTTTAGGGGTTGACTTGATATCCAAAAAGAGATATACTTAAAACGTCATTCCATTTTAACACTTGGTTATTATTATCCTATTTTATCATATCATAATTGTTTTAAGTTGTCAAGACTTTTTAAAAAAATTCATTTGACAGGGAGGGATTTTTACGCACTTTCTTGATATTTTTTCTAAAACAGGGCTATCTTTTATTGAGGATATGGCTCAAGAAATTATGCTTACCAATGAGGTTTCGGAACCTTTTGGATTGCATCTCTCACCACAGGATTCACGGGAGATTATAACAACCCGAAACGCTGTTTTAAAGGAATATGAACGGATTGAAGTAGATACCGAAATCACCCGTAAAATAATCACCCAACTTTGTTCATCTCCCTATCTTCAGCAAGATAATTATACGGAGACCATTATGGAGATTCATGAACTGTTTCATTATATAAAGAACGAATTAGATGATGATATAGGTGACGATCAGTTGATAGAAAGACTTGCAGATTTATATAATCATAATTGTTCTGGCGTTTTGGATCTTTTAAAAGGAAGGGAAACCGAAAAGATTATTCGACAATACAGGTTTGGAGATGCATATGATCAAGATTCTGATCCAGAAGAGGATGAAGATCAGTCAGAACGTTGGGAGGATACGTTATGGGATCAATAATTGGAATAGATAAAGAAAAGCTAGATCAAAATCAATACTTGGTTTCTCTATTGAAAGAAGGTACTCAAAACGGGTTATTAGGTTTAGATCTTGCAAAGAGCCTCCCCTTCGGGCTAATGGACGTTCTTAAAGAGATTATGAGAATGTACACAAAAGGAGAAAGCTCTACTTTAAAGGCTGGAACAGCAGAAGATTTGATGAAATCCATTATTTACTCCATAGATCTTTTTTTAATGAAGTATCCCAACCCGGAGGATGCCCTCCATCATCTGCAATCATGCAATGTTAGAATCCTATATCAAGAGGCTGTGGACTATGCCAACGATTATATAGAAAGTACAAAAAAACTATACCAATCCATCGAAGCAAAACGTGTATGGGTGCCAAATGTTGTCTATAACGAAACCTTCACAGAGGCAATCCCAAATTTCTTTTTAGACTATGATGTGATTTTTGCAGCTCATCATACTTCCAGTGATATGGACTACCCTTTGGCTTTTGATGATATGTCTGCAAAAGGAATCGCTTATATCAGAAGATATCTTGATGCCTTTGCATTGGAAAATGAATTTTGTCTCAAGTTTCAGCCTAAAAGTATAACCATGCTGCTTCAATCCTACGGAAAGTCAAATAGACTGAATTACAAGCAGTCGCCTATAAACTTATTTGAGCTTGTATTTAATAATATTGTTTTTTTAACATTACTGGATGAAAGCTATGAAAGCCTTTTAATTTCTGCCATAGGATTTGAAATGATTGAGGAAAAGCTCAACGGATTAGAGGAAATTACATTAAAACACCTTATCTCAAGTATCTTAAATAAGATCATCAATCGCCTGGAAATCGCGAATTCTAAGCTTATTGATTTAATTTATCGATATTCACAGGCTATGATAGAGCGCCTAAGCAATGCATTAGCTCACGGCCATCTTGCAAATATGATGGTCTTAGACATCACAGCACAGCCTGAGGAAAGAACCGTTTTGGATCCGGGACATAAAATGAATAACAGAGCTTTCCGATTTGTTTATAAAAAAATACGAGACTGTTCTACTGTTGAAGATAAACTAATTCTATTAACAAAATACGTTAACGCTTTGGATGATTTTCTTGACCTGTTGAAAGCAGACTGTTTTTTTGAAAAAGAATATGACTGTGTTTTCGATAGCTTAGGGAATCTGGAATTAAGCACTTTGATCGTTAGTGAATTTAAGGAGCATATGTTAAGGGGAGAAGAGAAACTTTCTACATTTCTTTCTAAAACTATTTCCTATAAATATGATTGGGAAGAAGCTTTCGTTGATTGGTTAAGGAAATTCGATAAAGACCGTGTTCAGGCTATTGAATTGTTGGTCCACGAAAACCTATCTTCTGAAATTGTTTAGAGAAAGCGACCTTGAAATATATTCGAGGTCGCCTCCTTAATCATCTGATCACCAAACCAGCTGCCTTATAATGTGCGTATGCGGAAACATATCTCCAAAACTGCCGTTACCTACGAAACAATACCCTCACCCCTTTGCTTATTACTTTTGCCCTATAAACTATAACTAAAATTTAAAAATAACTATTACCTAAACATATTTGAGCGTGAAAGCGTTTCAGAACAATTACTCATGCAATGTCCTAAATTGTAATTATGCACGTTCAATTATATAAACGAAGCGCTACCTCCGTCCCTGCTCTCTACAATTTGTTTGTCACAATATAACTTAAAATTTATTGATTCATAACGCCTATAGGAGATACATATATTTACTTTGTAGGCAAATTGTAAGACTGTGAGGGGAAACTATGTTCTATAAGCGTAAAAACCTTCTTTATTTTGTACTAGTTTTTATTCTAGTGTTGCTTCAAATACAAGTTTTAGCATTTGATGAGGTATATGCACAAAATAAAGCATCCCCTACTATTGAAGTCGTTAAAATTGATAATTTAAATGAGGATATAGAAGTTACAGATAAAGCTTCTCTAAAGATAGATTCAATAACAATTGATAAAACTAATATCGAGGTAGTTGGGACTGTATTTCGATTTACGGCTATTTCTGGTAATGAGAATTTGAATTATGCGTGGACTATTTTCAAAGATTTTGATGAAATCTATAAAAAGGAATATAGCGAAGAAAATTTTTTAGATTTTACTATGAGTGAATTAGGAAGATATCAAGCTGTTGTAACTATTAAAAATGAGAATGGAATTACTGTAAGTAGATTATCAGAAGAAATTAATATTATTCGTCCTATTAAAATAAACTCTATCTGGGTAGACAAAACTGGTAAACTGCCTGTTAATACGCCTCTTAATTTTTCCGTTTCAGCAGAAGGAGATGATTTAGTTTATCATTGGTACATACTTAAGGACTCAGATGTAGAATATGACGGATTACTTAGCCAGAATAATAGTATTAATTATACACCAAATGGGCCTGGGATATATAAGGCCCTTGTATATGTTAGCGATAGATTTGGGAAATGCATAAGTGAATATTCAGAAGAAGTTATAATATATGAAGAGGTTGTTTCAGAAAAAGAAAAATTAGAAACAACGATAAATGAAAAAGACTTTAGTAGTGAAACAAATAACTATTTATGGGTGGATACCAATAAGAATCTAATCTATGTTTTTGAAGGGGAAAGTAAGAATTGGAGTCTTACAAAAACAATGGTTTGTACAGATGGAAAAGCTTCAACACCAACTGTTAAAGGCAATTTTACAATTAAGGGAAGAGCTCCATGGCTTACTTCGTATAATGGAAAAGTAAAAGCAAAGTACAAGGTTAGATTCTTTGAAGATTATTATTTTCATTCAATTTTATTCGATTCTGAGGGGAAAAACATTGTGGATTCCCGACTAGGGCAGTCCCTTTCCCATGGCTGCATTAGGTTAAGCGTAGATGATGCTAAGTGGGTTTATGACAATATCAAAGATGGCACAGGCGTATACGTAGAGTGAAAAGATTAGAAAATTCCCCTTTTCTCCAGGACTGTAAAACATGCTTTGTCGGTATATCCTCGGCAAAATTATTTTCCGTTTAAAAAGGGGCTCTACACCAAAATTCTAATTAAATAAATGCTGCTAAAAAAACCGTGGATAACATTATCCGCGGTTTTACTTAGTTTTCTTACCATATTAACCATGCTGTTTATTTAACTCTGTAAGATTCGATTTTTCACTCGGAAGAGGCTTTTTATTCTCCATAAAATCGAAGCAAGAAACGTAATGGAAAAAGCAGGGAGACAAGTTGCCTGTTCCCAGTCCTCCATCTTAGGTACCGCAAAAGGTTCGGTAAGGACAGGTTGATGGCGCAGGCAGCGTAGCGTAATCAGCCTGTTCAGGAGAATGGGCATAAGGTTTTGAAAGAACACCAAGAAGCTGTTCCATCATGCTGTAGTCTCCTTGTTTCACGGCGGCTTCCAGCGCCTCTTCTACCCGGTGGTTGCGGGGAATTATCGCAGGATTGGAGTTTCGCATCAACTGCTGGGAGGAGGCTTTCGGTTCCTGCTGCCTGCCTAATCTCGCCTGCCACAGTTCATACCACTGAGTAAATTCCGTGGTGCCAGACAGGACCGTATCCTCCGTCTTATCAAAAGTTAATGCGCGGAAGGTATTGGTATAGTCCCCGCCATACTTCTTCATCATACGGAGGATGCCTTCAATAAGAGATTCATCCTCTGGCTCTTCGTTAAATATTCCCAGTTTTGCGCTCATTCCCGCCAGCCAATTACAATGGTACAACTCATTAAACTGGGAAATCGCATCCTGGGCCAGTTTGACAGCCTGCTCTTTATCGACATGCAGCAGCGGTAATAGGGTTTCAGCAAATCTCGCCAGATTCCATGCAGCAATACTCGGCTGATTACCGTAGGCATAGCGGCCGTAAGTGTCAATGGAACTAAATACCGTTGCCGGGTCATAGGTATCCATGAAGGCACAAGGACCATAATCAATGGTTTCTCCGCTAATGGTCATGTTGTCGGTATTCATCACCCCATGGATAAAGCCAACCAACTGCCATTTGGCGATCAGTACGGCCTGACGTTTGACTACTTCCCGAAGCAGCGAAAGATATCTATTCTCATCAGCTTCAACGTCTGGAAAATGACGATTTAGCGTATAGTCAGCCAGATCTCGCAGTTCCTCAACCGTACCCCATTTTGCAACGTATTGAAAGGTACCGACGCGCAGATGACTGGCAGCCACACGGGTCAGTATTGCACCTGGCAGGTCGGTTTCTCGAATTACCGGCTCACCGGTTGTCACCACCGCTAGACTACGGGTGGTAGGAATACCAAGGGCATGCATTGCTTCACTGATGATGTATTCCCGCAGCATCGGTCCAAGTGCCGCTCGACCATCACCCCGGCGAGAATATGGTGTTTTGCCTGAACCCTTGAGCTGAATATCAAACCTTTCACCTAAAGGCGTGATCTGTTCGCCAATCAGTAGAGCCCGCCCGTCCCCTAACATCGTAAAATGCCCAAATTGATGTCCCGCATAAGCTTGGGCAAGGGGCAAAGCGCCTTCAGGAATCCGATTGCCAGCAAGCACCGCTACACCCTCTTCACTTTGCAGTTCCTGGACGTTCAATCCCAAGGATGCTGCCAACGGATGATTGAGAACGATCAACTTCGGTGAGTGTACAGGGGTTGGGTTGAGTCTGGCAAAAAATGATTTCGGCAGCCGCGCATAACTGTTGTCTAAATTCCATCCTGTTTCTATTATTGCTTTTACCTTTGTCATCGTATCTCCTTTCCTCCTTCTATCTTTTTATATCCCAGCTTTTTCTTTTACATAAAACAAAATCATAGGTATTCTATGATATTTTTAATTATCTGCTTTCTATACGCAACGCAAAGCAGCCCCTTTTAGTGTCTGCTTCTGCCAATTTATTATACCTTTTCCACACAAAGATGGTGCCCTTTAGGTATTTTAAGGTATGTACTAAAATTATAGAAAAGCGTGATTTCAAAAAGAGGGCCGAGGCTCTTGCCTCGGTCTAGTTAGATTATTGCTATTATTGTTTAAAGTAATCGTCTTGCTCCCAAGTATCGTTCGCTCCAATACTCGTGATATTTCAAGTTTCTTTCTTTTACCCCTGTACTTGTAAGTATGATAAATGAACCTTCCCCTGCATATATACCTGTCATCGATGGTATATCTTCGGATAGATTGCTTCTAAAAAACATAAGATCCCCTTCTTCCAGTGCATCAGGTGAGATTGCTTGACCTAAATTCCATTGCTCATAGGCGTTAGCGGGTAGTTGTAAATGAATATCCGGTGCTTCATAGAATACCTTTTGTACAAATTGTGCTGTTGTGTAGTCTTCAAATGAAACATCTATATATTCTTTAGCCTTAATGACAGCAGAATGGGTATTTTCGATTTTTTCATATCGTCTTGCCCCAACATATCTTGGAGTCCAATAACTATCTGAGATATTAAGATCACGAATTGCTACCCCTTCATATTCTGTTTCGATCATATACTGCCCATTGCCAATATATAATCCTGGCAGCAGTACCTTGTCGGATCCTTCGAAGAATAGAACATCTCCAATATTTAAATCTTCCCTTTCTATTTCATTTCCTAAAGCCCATTGTTGAAATGAATATCTTGGCAGATCAATATCTAAACCTGCTTTCATAACATATTGTATAAACCCGGAGTAATCAAAGCCTTCTATGGTATTTCCTCCTGCTAAGTAAGGTACACCCAGGGTTTTATATGCTTCTTCAACTACCCTGGAGTCCAACCTCAAACTAAGGGAGTCAAAGCGCTTTACTTCTAAATAGCGATCCAGCAAATATTGTCCTAAATAGCTGATTGTAGTCATACCTTCGTCACCAGATGCATGAATGATATAATTATTTCCCAGATAAATTGCGGCATGATGTGTTTTCCCGTCCTGCTGCCATTTTCCTTTAAAATAAATCACGTCTCCAGGGCGCTTGTTTTCAAAATCGATCGTTTCGCCTACTACAGCTTGTTTATAAGTTATGCGAGGCAAATAAATCTTTTTAGCATCTCTAAAGACTGTCTGAACTAAATAAGAACAGTCAAAACCATCAATGGTCTCGCCACCTAACAAATACGGAGTTTCAACATATTTCATTGCTTCTCGAATAACTACATTCTCGTGTTCCCTATAATTTTCAGGCTGAGAATAATATATATCTGTCTCCGTTAGTCGTTTTGCGCCTACATATATATCTGACCAATACTCACTCTCAATATCCCTTTCCGCAACCCCTTCTGTAGTTTGAACGATAAACATACCATTTCCTCTATAAATGCCAGGTATAAGACTTCTTCCCTGGAAAAACACCAAGTCTCCCGGTTGAAGGTCTTCTTTAGAAATGGATTCGCCTACTTCATAGATCCTATCGGAAAAGACAGATAGTTGTATGTTGAGGATCTCTTTAAAAACATAACGTACAAAATTAGTTGTATTAAAGCCTTCGGTTGGTGATTTCCCTTCTGGGTTATAGGGTGTCCCAAGCAAGTTCATAGCCTTTTCTACAATTGGATTGCTTACGACGGATTCCTCAATAATATTCTTCGTAAACCGTCTTGCTCCCAGCAGCCTGGATTTCCAATAATCACTTGTTTCGAGGTCTACTACAGCAACTCCATTTGTTGTAACAATAGCAAAAATACCATTGTCTATGTAAATTCCCGGTAGTCGTACACTGCTGCCTTGAAAGAATAGTACATCACCGGATTCAAGATCAACCGTATCTACTTCCAGACCTACTCGCCATTGTTCGTTCGATGTTCTTGGAAAATCCAGTTTGTATACTTCACGAAAAACGTATTGTACAAAGCCTGAATGATCAAAGCCATTTGGATCATTACCTCCAAGCTCATAAGGAGATCCTACTAATTCAAGGGCTTTTACGGCTGCAGGATTTAATTCATTCGCTATATTTGTGTAGCGCCTTGCACCTTTATACCGATCCCTCCAATAGGAATCTTCTACTATATCTCGTTTTACTACACCTTCATTAGTTGCTACAACGATAATGATATTATCGCCTTTATATATTGCCGGTATTAGGTTGTCGCTTCCAGTAAAGAAAAGAACATCTCCAGGCTGTATTTCACTACGTTCTATAGGTTCACCCAGTTTCCATAACTGTGAAGGCGATCCCGGGAGGACTATATTCTCTTCCTCTCTAAATACATACTGAATAAACCCAGTGCTATTAAATCCTTCCTGTGGTGTATTTCCCCCTTGTTTAAAAGGTTTGCCTATTAAACTTTCTGCAAGTAAAACCGTTTGAATTTCTGCCTCATTATTATAACCATAGGATGGGACTATAAAAATTAACAGAATCAATAGGACTAACCGCATGACATTTCGTTTTTTCAATGGGTTCATTTTTAAAATCCACCTACTTTACTAAATTTCACTAGAATTTGCAGCAGTTGACTAACTAAACATTGAAATTCAGACAATAAAAAATTAGTCATTTAAGAATAAACTCGTCAGGGTATAGGATTTATGGTCAAGCTGAGGTTGCTAAGTTGCTTCTTGACAAAAGAATTCATTTCATTTAGTTTTGACTAGATGATTTAATAAACCGATATACCAAATAGATAAGAAGTGCAAGGATAATTATTCCAATTCCTAAGGTTTTTTGAAGTTTTTTTAAAACATTTTTTTGTATTAATGGATTTACCGTGGGTTTGGCTGTGTTTGTTTGCCCAATGCTATTGATTTTTTCATATCGTCTTGCTCCAACATATCGTGGAGTCCAATAACTATCTGAGATATTAAGATCACGAATTGCTACACCTTCATATTCTGTTACGATCATATACTGCTCATTTCCAATATATAATCCTGGTAGTAGTACCTTGTTGGATCCTTGGAAGAATAGAACATCTCCAATATTTAAATCTTCCCTTTCTATTTCTTTTCCTAAAGCCCATTGTTGAGATGAATATCTTGGTAGATCAATATCTAAACCTGCTTTCATAACGTATTGTATAAACCCAGAGTAATCAAAGCCTTCTATGGTATTTCCTCCTGCTAAGTAAGGTACACCCAGGGTTTTATACGCTTCTTCAACGACTTTTGAATCGAGTCTCAAACCAAGGGAGTCAAAACGCTTTACTACCGCAAGGCGGCCGAGCCAATATGGCCCTAAATAGCTGATTGTAGTCATACCTTCGTCGCCAGATGCATGAATGATGTAATTATTTCCTAGATAAATAGCAGCATGTGATATTTCTTTCTCCGATTTTCCTTTAAAATAAATCACGTCTCCAGGGCGCTTGTTTTCAAAATCGATCGTTTCACCTACTACAGCTTGTTTATAAGTTATGCGGGGCAAATAAATGTTTTTGACATCTCTAAAGACCGTCTGAACTAAATAAGAACAGTCAAAACCATCGGTTGTCTCGCCACCTAACAAATAAGGTGTTCCTATATATTTCATTGCTTCTCGAATAACTACATTCTCATGTTCCCTATAATTTTCAGGCTGAGAATAATATATATCTGCCTCTGTCAGTCGTTTTGCACCTACATAGATAGCTGACCAATACTCACTCTCAATATCCCTTTCCGCAACGCCTTCTGTAGTTTGAACGATAAACATACCATTTCCTTTATAAATGCCAGGTATAAGACTGCTTCCCTGGAAAAACACCAAGTCTCCCGGTTGAAGGTCTTCTTTAGAAATGGATTCGCCTACTTCATAGATCCTATCGGAAAAGACAGATAGTTGTATGTCGAGGGTTTCCTTAAAAACATAACGTACAAAATTAGTCGTATTAAAGCCTTTGGTTGGTGATTTCCCTTCTGGGTTATAGGGTATCCCAATCAAGTCCATAGCCTTTTCTAAAATTTCAAGGGTTTTTACGGCTGCAGGGTTTAATTCATTCGCTATATTTGTATAGCGCCTTGCACCTTTATACCGATCCCTCCAATAGGAATCTTCTACTATATCTCGTTTTACTACACCTTCATTAGTTGCTACAACGATAATGATATTATCGCCTTTATATATTGCCGGTATTAGGTTGTCGCTTCCAGTAAAGAAAAGAACATCTCCAGGCTGTATTTCACTACGTTCTATAGGTTCACCCAGTTTCCATAACTGTGAAGGCGATCCCGGGAGGACTATATTCTCTTCCTCTCTAAATACATACTGAATAAACCCAGTGCTATTAAATCCTTCCTGTGGTGTATTTCCCCCTTGTTTAAAAGGTTTGCCTATTAAACTTTCTGCAAGTAAAACCGTTTGAATTTCCGCCTCATTATTATAACCATAGGATGGGCTTTTAACAGTTAACAGGATCCATAGGACTAACCATATGACAGTTAGTTTCTTAAATGGGTTCATTTTAAAACCATCCTCTTTATTGACTAATTTTGATAAATATCGACATCATAAGTACATACTATTATAATAGAAACATATACATTTATCGTAAAGTGAGTTGATGGATATGTTTCTAAAGAGCGTATGCAGTTTTTTAAGTTCTACACGACTTTTTGCTTGTTGTTGTCTGATAACTTTGATATTTGCTCAATCAACTACTGCAGCTTCTGTTGACATTTATCGCAATTTCAAAGAGTTAAGTTTAAATACAGTGGAAAATGTCGACTATAAAATTGAAACGAACGTGACAGATTCTGATGTTATCATTATTGCCATTCATGGAGGGAAAATTGAAAAAGGTACCACCGAATTGGCTTATGCCTTATCTTCCCATAATAATTATAACTATTATTCATACACAGGTTTAAAAAGCAAAGATAACGCTACATTACATATTACTTCAGAAAAATTTGATGAACCAACTGCATCAGAAATGGTTTCTAAATCTAAAACAACATTATCCATCCACGGTTGTTCCGGTTCAGAAGAATTCACCTATATTGGAGGCCTGGACACTGAATTGGGAAACAAAATAAAAGAATCCCTGACTAAGTATGGTTTTACTGTGTTAGATCCTCCAAAGAATCTGGCCGGCATATCGCCAAACAACATAGCGAATAAGAATATGAGCGGCCGGGGAGTACAGATAGAAATATCAAAGGGCTTAAGGACACGGTTTTTATCCAGTAATAATGATCGATTGAAAAGCTATATTTTAGCAATAAGTGAGGCAGTCAACAGTATTCAATAGAAGTTACTCTATAAAAATAATGGGGAAAGATATAATGTAAAAAGGCTTCAAGCTACCTTTTCGTAGTTTGTCAGCCTTTTTACTTATACAAACAGTACTTTTCCAGGTTACTCTTTTGTATTTTCAATTAATTCATTAGGCGTTTTTGCGCTTTTTTCTAATATATGCTCTACTTTCTTATCAAAGTTGCGCTTTGAAGGGCTAAACATACTTAAAAACCCGTTACCGTTAGATTTAGTAATTTTCTGCAAGTGGGGAACTATTTTGGGCCAGCTTTGGCTTAGCGCTTCATTGATAGTGCCTGAATAATCATTTAATGTGCTGGAATCAGTTACGAGCTTATCTCTTAAACCTTTGGAAATAGCTATCTGAACGCCGCCAATCTGATAATTGTCATTAAACAATTTATTCTTATTCACGATATTGCTGTTCATAACCCCGGCAATGCGATCGGGAATGCTTAAAGTTTTTACATTATATCCTTTGGTAATAAGATGTAATCTGATCAATTCTGCCAATATTTTATTTTGACCGCCAATATATGTAATTTCCTCATCGCCGGCAGCTCCGATAACAGAAACAGTGTAATCTGAATTTCGAACCAAACTAGTGGCTGTCGGTTCGTCAAAATTGATAGCCCTTAAAAAAAGACTCCCATTATCAGTGGCTTTAAGTCCTTCAAATAGATACGTGTTATATTTACCGTACCCTTTCAATGCTTCAACTACTTCTGAAGTACCTCTTTCAATACCGCCTCCGTGGATAGCTAAAATTGTTGTATCTCTTCCCATATCCGTAGCTTTAATTGTATAGTCCGTAGCTTCTTCAGATGCATATAGTTCAGCAAAACTACCATAACCTGTGGTGAATGCATATGCAGTTGTACCAATACCAAATGCAAACAATACAATAAACGTTAGAATTTTAACAAAATCTTTTCTCATACTCATCTTACTCCCTCCTTAAATAATCATAGTAAATAGATAATCTGCTGCAATAACCGCTGACATTAATCCCATTAGCACAAGTGCTTGATGGCCGGTATTTCTCTTGCTGATTTTAATAAGATACAGGCATTTTTCTTTCAATGTTAGCCCATCAAAAACCTCAAGAGCTTCATTTTGACGGGTTCCTCCAACTGCTTTCGATGTGTTCTTGTATTGTTTGCTATGTATTAACCCGTGTAAAGTATTCATTTTATCCCCCCTTTCTTATTTTCTTATATTGTGACATGTAACAACATTGCGCTCCCATAAGTCACTGCAACCAGCAACCCGGTGCTTAAAAATGTTGTTGCTAAACCTTGACGCTGAATTGTGTTTGCCAATAATCCGGGTACAACAATGCCAACTGCCGTCAACCCAGCGATAGTACTATAATCAGATGGTAATAGTGCATGCATCATAAACTGTAATACGATTGCTACTGTTATCGCGGCTGTGAATTTTCTTTTACCGTATAGAATTGTAACTTTGCTCACTCCGAAATAAACGATTACATACGTCAAAACGCTGATAAAGAATGTTAAGAATATAGCCTGGGGCTGTTTTACAAGTAAAGCTAAATATCCGGGTACAACCAAACCGGCAGGTAAAACTCCTGTAATCTCTGTAAATAGCAAGCTAAAAATTACACCCAAAACGATGACTGTGGTAATATCCGTAGTTAGCAACTGTTTACCTCCTTTAATAGCGTATTTACTGAAATTCTTTTATTTCAAATTTAAGATTCTATGCGGATTGTGGCACTTGATCCGCTTCTAGATGAAATTCTTCGTGAATGATGAGTTCAACCAATTCTTCTCCACCACCGTGAATGTTTCCAACGCCAAAGATGGTTCTGTTTATAAGATAATCCTTAATTAACATATAAACCTCGTGGGGAGACAAGCCTTCAGCATTTATGTATTTCTGTGGAGATATTATTTTCGCATTAACTCCTTCGGTAATTGGCTTCACTGACTCACCCATTGCAACGAGAATATCAATATTCATATTTGGTAAAACATCTTCTGCCATCTGTAATGTTCTATCAACTCTATCCGGTCTGCAATTTACAATTACCATGGGGTTTTCCGTTGGATATCCCATAGTGGTTATATGCTTCCAAATCATTAGTGTGGAATTTGGATCATTGGCAGCAAAGGCATTGACAAAATATGTTGGGCTTTCGTCGTCTAATGGATGTATCATTAAGGCTCCCGGATCAGGATTAGCGTTTAGAATCCCCATCAACGCAGTACCTCTGTCAATGTTTAGCGCTTTAGCTACAGCTAGGGCGATAGCAATGTTTTCTGGAAAAATTATGTATCTAAACTTTTCCAGATAACCATCCGGGATTTCTTTTTCATTTGCAATAATTATCCGGCTGTTTCTTTTCTTCGCCTCTTGCGTAAAATAATCATTATAACTGCTATTAGCAACAATAAGGGTTCCGTTTTTTGGAATTGTAGCTGTAAAGGACTCTGCAATAAAGTCCAAAGTCGGACCACACAAATCCATATGGTCCTCACGAACATTAACAATAACTCCTATATTTGCTTTAACAAGCTTCTCCTGAAACGTAATCTGGTAATCGGGATTTACGGCCATACACTCTGTTACCAATGCAGATGTACCAAGCTTGGCTATTTTTTTAATGACCTTTTTTTGTTCTATAATATTTGGACCTAGACGGCCTCGTTTGATTGGTTCTTCTTCTTCCTTATCCCAATAAATAATTCTCGCACTGGTTCCCGTCGTTTTCCCGACAACCTTAACCCCTGCTTCCTTTAAGATACCGGTAATTAGTCTTGTCGCAGTTGATTTACCTCTTGTGCCGTTTACATTTATTCTAAGATCGATACGGTTTAAGTTTTTATTATGTTTTATTTGTTCATAAACACCTAGGCTAAAAACAAAAATAATAAGCGCTATAGCAAACTGCAAAATTTATCCGCTCCTTTCTTTAAAGAGAATCGATTACGTTTGTTTCCACGCTTTGTGTCCTAACCTTTTAGACAGTCTGCCAAATATTCATTTATCAAGAAAAGCTTGTCCACCTTTGAACGAATATCATGAAATATGCCTAACCGACGCACCCCCTTTGTAGATAATTATACAGAGTAAAGATGAATAAACATTTTCCAAAACTAGAACTTTCATTGCAAAATTGTTAATAATTGTTAACACCAATTCTGAAAGCAGTCGTTAGATAATACAAAAATACCAACAGTTTCCGAAAAGTGTGCTTCGGAACCGTTGGCATTTTATCAGCTGATTCATTCCCTGTGATTGGCGACTTATTTTATTCTATTCAAAAAATCTACCATAATTTGTATAAATTCATCCGGATGCTCAAAATGAATATCATGTCCGGATTTTATCGTTATCATCTCGTTTCCTTTAATCAGGCTGTGTACCTTTTCGGCATCCTCATCACTGTTAGCTGCATAAAGCACGCCATCCTCGCCATATAATGTGGCTGCTTTAATATATACAGAAGGAGAGTCTATCTTGGACAAAGTTTCTTCCTGATCAAATCCTTCAAACCATGAACCTGTATAAAAAGTCTCTGAAAAGTCCAGATCAAAGTCATCCAAATAAAGTGTACCATGAATCCATCTATATGGTATGTACCATAATTTCAACGGCTCTCCCGGATGTTCTGCCCGATACTTCCTTGTACTCGCTACAGTAAGTTTTCTCAAATCACCAAACAATCCCCATAAATAACTGTTTTCCATATAGTACACTACATAATCATCCGTTTTTGTTTGATTTCTAAAGTTATGTACTATTTCAAAGCTCTCACGCCACGCAAACGTATTCTGCATTTCTTCTGGCTCTACACTAAAAAATGGTGGATCCTCTAAAACAATCCCCAATACATCTTCCGGTGCATTGGCTGCAATCCATGCTGCTAAAATACCACCAGAAGAATGACCTGATACCACGCTCGGTTCACCAATGACATTTTCAATAAACCAAACAAAATCCTGCCCCATAGCAACACCCGTATACTTTGAAGAGTCATGGCTGGATTCTCCATGTCCATGACAATCAATTGCATATACGTGATAATATTCAGCCAGCCCCGGAAGAACTCTTGAATAATCTTCCCATTCCATAGACTGCCCGTGTATTAACAGAAGAGCTGGCCCATTATTTGGTCCTTCAGCATAATTCAGTACGGTTCCATCATCAAGGGTTACCTGTTTTTCTTTATAGCCCGCGCTATATGTTTTCGCTAATGGTTTTTTATCATAATTCATATTCTGATAAGCATAAATGCCAAGAGCGCTTGCAGCAACTACAATGATGATAACCAGCACAAGCAAAAATATTTTCAGCACTTTAGATTTCTTCTTCTTCATCGCCTTTTGTCCTATATCTCTTTCTTCTTTATTTCTCATTTAATCAAAATCAATTAGCAATTCTCAAATAGCAAGAAGCAGCAACCCCATCCCTCTGCTTTCGTGCAGTAGATTTTACACCGGAGTTTCAATACCCGTCTCTGTTGACTTTCAACAGAATAAGTTCTTTTAAGCCCCAGGCCACTACGGCATAAACGATCATTCCAATTATGGTAGCAGGCTCAAAAACAGATCTTGCAGCAAGTCCATTGACTACAAAAGAATTGAAAATTCCAGAAAAAGGTGCTGTAAAGATATCCGTTATGGAATACAAAAATGCCACAAATTCATTATGGGGATTTGCACCGAGAAGCTTGAACACGAAACGGAATGCAAGCAACACTTCAACGACACCAAGGATATAGTTTATGGTATTTCTACTTTTGACAAACCATAAAGGTATTTTAGCATTTTCATGGCCTTTGGTTTCCGAGCGATATAGACTTTTCGATTTAACCTTATTGTCTTTTTGTTTGTTGTCATTATTATTCAAATCGCTCATACGATTACTCCTTATTGATATCCTTTCATTTAGTCTTTTCATTTGGGAGAAAATTATGCTGCTAAAATCACAGGGACATACACAATCAAAAATCGAAGAGACAGGTCCCTTGATTTAAATAATCACAAGTAAATCAAGGTGCCTGTCTCCATGATTTGTCCGTACTCAATTTCAGAACGATCCATCCGACGGATAATCCATTTTAAATATCATAAACTACTATCTTTTCAATCAGCTTAAAGTATAAATCTCCATTAAAATTTCAGTACTTCTCGAATCTCAACAAAGCTTTTAATTACATAATCCAAATCCTCTACTGTATGGGCAGCGGATACTTGTGTTCGTATCCTTGCTTTTCCTAAAGGAACAACGGGATAGGAAAAGGCAGTGGCATAGATACCTTTCTCCAGCAGCATACTGGACATCTTTTGTGCAATGTTCGCATCTCCTACGATAATAGGTACAATGGAATGGATTCCTTCGGGAATGCTAAACTCTGCCTTCTTTAAGCCTTCTCGATAATACTGTGTATTATAAGCGAGCTTATCCCTTAAATGAGTGGACTCCGTCAAAAGCTCTAAAGTTTTTATGGCAGCAGCCGTAATGGAAGGTGCAAGGGTATTGGAAAAAAGATAGGGACGAGATCTCTGTCGCAAAAGATCGATGATCTCCTTTCTTCCACTAACGTATCCACCACTGGCTCCTCCCAACGCTTTCCCCAATGTCCCGGTAATAACATCTACCCGACCCATTACGCCGCAATGCTCGTGGGTTCCTCTTCCCTTTTCTCCCACAAAGCCGACGGCATGGCTGTCGTCTACCATAACCAGGGCATTGTACCGATCCGCCAGGTCACAAATGCTCTTTAAGTCCGCAATAAATCCATCCATGGAAAATACACCATCTGTTACAATCAGACGGAACCTGCTATTCTGTGCTTCCTTAAGCTTTTCCTCCAGGTCTTTCATATCATTATTCTTATACCGGTATCGCGCTGCTTTGCATAACCTGACACCATCAATAATGCTGGCATGGTTTAGTTCATCCGTGATGACCGCATCCTGATCTGAAAGCAGTACCTCAAATATACCACCATTGGCATCAAAGCAGGAGGAATATAAAATCGTATCATCCGTATCTAAAAATTGGGATATTTTCGTTTCCAGTTGCTTATGGATTTCCTGGGTACCACAAATAAATCGTACCGAAGATAGACCATACCCCCACTTGTCGAAGCTGTCTTTTGCAGCTTTAATGATCTCCAGATGGTCCGCCAATCCCAAATAATTATTGGCACACATATTCAAGACGTTTTCGCGACCTACAATATTGACTCGGGCACTTTGCTGGCCTGAGAGGATTCTTTCTTCCTTCCACAATCCGCTTTTATGAATCTTTTGCAGTTCTGATTGAATGAAATTCAAATGTTCTGCGTTCATTTTCCCACTCCTCTATTTCGAATTCTACGCTCTAATCAACCCAATTAAGTACTACTTTTCCTGAATTGCCCGATGACATTACTTCAAAGCCCTTTTCGAACTCGTCATATCGGAACCGATGGGTGATGATAGGAGAAATATCCAGTCCTGACTGCAGCATTACCGTCATCTTGTACCAAGTCTCATACATCTCCCTGCCGTAAATTCCTTTTATCGTAAGGCCATTAAATACAATTTTATCCCAATCGATGGTTGTTTCAGGTTGTTGAATTCCCAGCAGTGCAATCTTTCCTCCATGGGACATACTATCCACTAAATCTTGGAAGGCCTTGGCATTTCCCGACATCTCTAACCCTACATCGAATCCCTCTTTCATCCCCAGTGATTTCATGGCACTCTGGATAGAATCCTTTCTTATGTCTAACGCAAGTGTTGCCCCCATCTTTTTTGCCAGTTCCAGACGATATGGATTTACGTCAGTAATAACGACGTGTCTCGCACCCGCATGCTTTGCTACTGCAGCAGCCATGATCCCAATCGGGCCTGCACCTGTGATAAGGACATCTTCTCCCAACACATTAAATGCAAGGGCTGTATGAACTGCATTTCCAAAAGGATCAAAGCAGCTTAACAGGTCAGTAGAAATTGAGGGGTCACAATGCCATACGTTGGTAACTGGGATTGCAAGGTATTCAGCAAAAGCACCTTGGCGATTGACGCCTACACCGCTGGTTTTGTTGCATAGATGGCGTCTTCCTGCAAGGCAATTTCTGCATGTACCGCAGACCAAATGCCCTTCTCCGGACACTAAGTCACCAGGCTTAAAATCGGAAACATTGCTGCCAACCGCTTCCACTGTACCTACAAATTCATGGCCTATAACCATAGGTGTAGGAATGGTTTTTTGTGCCCATGCATCCCAATGATAGATATGAACATCAGTCCCGCAAATGGATGTCTTTTGAATTTTAATGAGAACATCATTGATGCCGATTTCCGGAACAGGCACTTCCTCCAGCCATAATCCTGGCTTCGCATACTTTTTGACAAGCGCTTTCATTTTTTTTGTTTGCATTTTTTCATTCCCCCTTAAAAATTAATATACCATCAGCTTTTATTTCAACCTATTCACAAATTACTTATTTTATTTATAAGAACCTATGCAGATATACTCCATATATTTACTAGCTAGGCTCCACAAGGCCCCCGCAGTTCTTTATATAGAACGTATTGTTCATTATATTAAATCAACACAATTCTATTTCATCTTTATTTGATTGTCAATCTTTTTTCTATTTATTAAACATATTGTTTAATTTATTGGATAATATACAACCGTTCCTTCAACCTCCATTATTGATTGCATATAGAATTAATTATATAATGAAGATGTGAAAGGGGAATCTATCAGATGGATATGAATCAACCGCCTATCATTGGCTTAAATATTTTAAATTACCGTAAACAAAAAAATATGAGTATGGACGAGTTGTCCAAACGCTCCGGAGTATCAAAGTCCATGCTTTCTCAAATCGAACAGGAGAAAACAAATCCTACCGTTGTTACCGTATGGAAAATCGCTCGAGCACTTGACATCTCTTTGGAGGAACTGCTGCAAACAAGTGGTGATCATCAAATTGAAGTTTTGCGCCGGGAGGATGCCCCAGTCATTTTTTCAGATGATCGTTCCTGCATTATTCGCGTAAACTCACCCATCCATATGGCGGACAACTTTGAGCTATATCATATGACTTTCAAGCCCCATGGAAAACACTGCTCACGGCCTCATTTCCCAAAGTCTGAAGAATTCTTAACGGTTATCAACGGACAATTTCGAGTTTCTTCAGGAAATCATTCCACCGCCCTAAATCAAGGTGATACCAGCCGTTATCGGGCGGACCAAAACCACTGCATTGAGAACCTCAGTGATAGTGAGGCCACCGTATATTTGGTAGTCTGGTTTCCAAAATAGAGTCGCAATTGAAGGGAATATAAATTAATGATAAAATAATACTGGGTATACCAAGAAAACGGTATCCTAGAATACAATAAAAATACTTTTAAGAAGAGGGGATTTATTAATGAGCAAACCAATTCTATCAGATCACTTCCAATCAAGGAAGCCATCATCCGTTCGACTGGCACAAATGAAATATGAGGAACGTAAAGTCAAACCCGAGGCTGTAATCAATGTAGGCATCGGCAACGTTTCACTCCCCACAAATCCGGCTATGCAGAAAAGGATGTTTGCACTTGATGCACCTGAAAGCCCATTCGCAAAGGGTGTTGTGAGGTATTCAACTACTGCTGGTTATACAGAGTGTCAAGATGCGTTTAAAAACATCCTTACGTGCGAAGGTTTCGATACGAGCAAATTGTTCGTTCAGATAACTGACGGCGGATCTGCTTCTATGGAATTGCTTTTAATAGGTGTATGTGGAGCTGCAGGTACTGGCGACAAGCCCCTTATGATGATCGATCCGGCCTATACCAATTACATTTCTTTTGCAGAGAGAATCGGACGTAAAACAGTTACAGTAAAGCGTAATTTAGGAGAAGACGGCAAGTACAACCTTCCAGAGCTGAATAAAATCGAAGAGGCCATTAAAACACATAATCCTGGGGCACTTCTTGTCATACCTTATGACAATCCTACAGGACAGTACTACGATTACGAAACCCTTAAAGAACTAGCTAGATTGTGCGTAAAATATAACATGTGGATGATCAGCGATGAAGCTTATCGTGAACTCTATTATGTAGAAGACAGCAAGCTTGTGAGTATCTGGGGAGTCACCGACGCAGATGTACCTGGCATCGAAGGCAGAAGAATTAGTATCGAAACTGCGTCAAAGGTATGGAATGCTTGTGGTTTAAGAATCGGTGCTTTGATTACGGACAACGCTGAATTCAACAACCGTTCCGTAGCTGAATATACTGCAAACCTTTGCGCTAATGTAATCGGACAGTACATATTCGGCGCACTGGCACATGAAAGCAAGGAACAAATTGCCGAATGGTGCAAGAATATTCGAGAATACTACAGAGAGCAAATAGTGAATGTGTATAACGGCCTGAAGGAACAGGAACCTGGTTTGATTGTTTCCAGCCCTGACGCATCCATTTACTCAGTAATTGATGTTAGAAATGTAGTAAAACCTGGATTTGATGCAGTTGACTTCGTTTTGTACTGTGCACAGGAAGGATCTGTTAACATCGACGGAGTTGAAACAACGCTTCTGGTAGCACCGATGAAGGGATTCTATGATATTGCAGCAGGTGAGGAAAATCCAGGAAGCACACAATTCCGAATTTCATTCGTAGAAACCCCTGAAAACATGGCAAAGATTCCTGAATTGTTTGTTAAACTTTTAAGACAGTTTGAAGCGCAAAGATAGGGCATAGTACATATGGCCCCAGTTTGAATCATGACCGCCAGCTAAGCTGGCGGTTTGCTTTTGCCCTGCAAGGGTATGTTACCTCCTTTATCCCTTTGCTGCTTTAAGGTACAAAGACCAGCTTTCAATGGGAGACAGGGGAACTGCCCCCGTCACTTAAGGACCGTCCCCACTTGCTTCACCATATCAATTATTCACAAATATCATTATCGCCATTCCTATCACAATGGTAGTTAATACGTTTTTCGTTTTATAGGCAATAAATGCAGCAATAATTCCTGCTATAAGATAACTATTATTGAATGATATATTCAGATACCCCTTCGGTAGTAAAATAGCTGGAGTTATTAGGGCCGTTAAGAATGCTGTCGGTACATGTTTCAACCACTTCTCCAGCCAAGCTGGTATTCCCGTGCTGGTAAAGACAACCTGTGCGCCTATGCGGGTAATGAAGGTTACCACAGCCATACCTATGATAATAGAAATTAGTTTAACATTCATTTCTTTTTCCCCTTTCAATTAGTCCTCCAACAACACTTGCAGCAACAGCAGCTAGGATAATGTACCACTTACCAGGCAGATACAAAGCCCCCAAAACAGCTGTCATAGCAGAGACTAAGGCTACAATCAGAGCCGTCCGATTAATCAGACGAGGTATTAGCAAAACTAGAAACGTTAAGGGTATGACAAAATCAAGTCCCCATTCCAAGGGGTTAGGTATACTATGATAAAGTGCTGCTCCTAGAAAAGTAGAAGAAGCCCATATGATGTATAAAAAATAGCTCGCTCCCAACTGATAATACGGGTCATAGCCCTTTTTTTCAGTCCGATTGATGGTCAATGCATAGCTTTCATCCGTCATACTAAAGCCTAAGAAATACTGTAGGATTCGAGGCTGCTTAAAAAGATACGATGATAGGGATGCGCCCATTAACAAGTGGCGCAGGTTAATTAAGAGAGTAGTAAAGACAATTACTCCCCAATTGGTAATACCGGAATTAATCATAGCAATGGCCATAAACTGGGCTGCTCCGGCAAAGACGATCATAGACATAAAGGTTATTTCAAAAGCTGAAAAGCCTGCGGTAATGCCCATGATGCCACAGGTCAATCCAAAGGGAATAATTCCTGCGGTAATGGGTAAGCAGTCTTTTAATACTTCTTTCAAGATAGCTGTGTTCCAATTTCGCAACGTGTAAGATGTATTTTTATCCACCAGAGATTCCAACTCCTTTCATTTTTTCTATTATAATTTAGGAGGAAATACCGGGTAAATATCCAATTATACTATTATTAAGTGAAATTGGATACCAAAGGAGTGGAAATCGGAAAATGGATATATCCAAATTGATAGTCAATACAAAATTGGAATCTACCTCTCCATATTACTTGCAGATTGCTGCCCTTATAAAAACCAAGATTGTAGAGGGTTCCTTGACAGTAGGCGAAAAGCTTCCTGCAGAAAGGGAGCTGGCTTTATTGTTCGAGGTTAGTAGAACCACAGCCATCAATGCATATCGTCATTTAGAAAAAGATGGCTATGTAACCATAAAAAATGGCAGCGGTACATATGTCAGCGATAGATATACTTTGGCAAGTAAAACCAATCATGAAATACCCTGGCCTCAATTGTTAAAACCTTATATTCAGCCCTCTATGGCTACACTGATGAGTGAACTGATGGTTAATAATGTGCTGGAGGATAAAATTTCCCTTGATGCCGGTATGCCGGACCCTAATTATTATCCTATCGAGATATTTTCTAAACTTCACAGAGATTACGTGACCCAGTTGGACCCTAGAGATTTTGGGCATATACCTGTTCACGGATATGAACCCTTGAGACATACGATTGCTCAGATGTTAGGTTCAGAAAGTATCAAGTGCCACGCTGATGAAGTCATTATTCTTTCAGGATCTCAGCAGGGTTTATATCTTACTGCAAGAGTACTCATTGAGCCGGGTGATTATGTGATTATCCAGGCGCCTACTTATCTAGGCGCTATTCAAGTTTTTCAATCATTGGGTGCAAGGGTATTGAGCCTGCCTCAAAGTGAGGATTTCCCCTTTGAAATATTGGAAGATTACTTAACCCGCTACAGACCAAAACTGTTATACTGTATTCCTACCTTCCGAAATCCTAACGGTAGTGTTATAAATACGCAGGACAGAACGAAGCTTATCCAGCTTGCAGCACGTTATAGGCTGGCTATTCTAGAAGACGATCCTTACAGCAACCACTACTATGAAGACAGGCCCCCTGCGAGCTTGAAAGCTTTGGATGACTATGGCGGGGTGATCTATTTAAGCACTTTTTCGAAAATCCTGATGCCTGGCTTAAGGCTGGGATACATGGTTGCCCATCCCTCATTGATTCATAGAATAATTTTAGAGAAACAGTATGTTGATTTGCACAGTAACAATATTTCACAATGGCTGCTGGACTTATTCATTAAGGAGGGGCACCTTGAAAAACATCTGATCAAGATGCGGGGAATCTATAAAAATCGGAGAAATGTCATGGCTGATGCCCTTAACCAGGGTATGAAATCAAAGCTTTCCTTTCAGATCCCACAAGGAGGGTTTTACATATGGTGCAGACTCAGCGAGAATATTTCATCAAAAAAACTGCTGCAAGAGGCATTAAAGCTGGGAGTATCCTTTGTTCCTGGGGAAGCGTTCTATGCAGCCGCAGGGGAAGACAAAGAATTTCGTCTGTGCTTCTCCCAGCATAATGAAGAGATAATAGTAGAAGGAATAAGCAGATTGGAAAAAGCCATGGGGAAATTAAAAAAAGGTCAATTTCCTATTCCTAAAAGGGAAGTACGGCCGATTATCTAAGGAAGCATTTAAAACTTCTATCCGTAAAGGTTAGGGCCATCATGGTAATTTATCAAATAAGAATCTTCCAGCTAAGCTGGCGGCATTTCTAGGGACAAGGGGCCTGCCCCATTGTCCCTTCACACACTAAAAAAATAAGAGGGTCAGATCAACTAGTAAAACGCAGTGGTTTTTTGCTAGCTGATATGACACCTTCATTCGAAAGTAATTTCATCATAAGAAGTATATACACACTCAAAATTCTTCGCTTTTATTTCCACCTAATCTCCAGATTGATATTCCATACTCACCGGATTCAGAAATAATATCCATCCAGTAATGGAGCGTCACCGTATCCGCATACCATACCTCATGCTTTACCCCTTCTGTATCTTCATAAACAAATTTGACACACTGACTTTCCTCGTCCCTTTCGGCCTCGGCATCATACTCCTTAATCAACCCTTCTGCCTGTATTTGCGACACTGCTTCAGTCTTTCCCTCTTCGTTCCAATCAAATCCACCAGTTGCAATGGCAAATTCCTTATTACCAGGTACTCCTGACATCTTTTCTATCAGTTCTCTGATAAATTCTGCGTCTGCCTTTGGCCCGGGCTCCGTATTAGCTCCATGCAGGTTATAGCACATCATGATATAATCTGGGCCTTCCGGCAACGTAAGTTCCTCAATAGGTGCATTTGGTTCTAAAACAACTCTCATATTCAGGCCGGCTTCAGAAGCTTTTTTATATAATTTTCTACAGAATTTCTCATAAAGCCTCCACAAATCCATATCCCTTTTAATAGCTTCATAGTCAATTTCTATGCCGTCATATCCGCCTGCTAATGTTAGAGACAGAATTTGATCTATATGCTTATCCATATCTTCATCACTTGCAAATAATTCATATAAAAGCTCTGTGTCTTTAAGAGAGAATGTGCCATCTTCTTCAATCTTGTCATTGACGATTGTAAGATAATTCATCCATCCATTACCATCAAATTCTTCCTCTATGATCTGGAAAATTTGTGTTGCCGCTTCCGGAAGCATCAATCGGTTTTTATTGTCAAAGTAGGCTGCAAAGTAACAGAAATTATTAATATATTTTTCTAAATCACGGACCTCTACTTGAACTCTATCCAAATCCCAGTATGCTGCCCATACAGAAATCTTCCAATCCTCTTGTTCTGACGCATCCTCTATCGTTTCGATTTCCGGTTCTCCGGTAATTTCTCTGCAACCCGTCTCAAGAAGCCCCAATATCAGTATCACGACAATGACTATAAAAACCCTCTTTCTTATCATCCATTACGCTCCCTTACATCTATAATGTTTTGATAAACCAATTTACGATCGTCTGCCATTTTTCCTTCATACGGTATACTACCATATCCAAACCATGCAGCTTATCGTCAAATATGATATTTTCTTCCGGTACATCCCCTTTTACTACAAGCTCTTTAAATACACCGTCATACACATCATCTATCAAGTTCCTTTGGCTGTACCCATATTCTCCCCATGCAGCTTCTAAACATACAGAACCTTCTAAAAGATCTTTGGTTATTAAATTAGAAACAGCCTTTTTTCCATCAATGGAAACTGATATTTTGTCATCTGCTACAGTCAGTTCCAGATATCGACTTCCTGGTTCCTTTAATTCAATTTTCGGGATGTATACATTTGCTCCTTCTTCAACGGAGCTAGTTTTTTCCTTCATTTTGTCTTGTAATTCTTTTTTTATTTTTTCCCTATCCGCTGTCGTATTAGCAGTATTGGCTTCTACCTTCAATTCAGCAAGCTCTGCCTCTTTTTTATTTTCTTCTACAGACTGGACTTCTGCACCGTCAAATTCATCCAGGTTAAGACTAAAGAGCTCCGTTTCCAGACCATTTACCTTTTCTTTGACATATAAAACATTATTCTTTATCTGAATAGAAATATAATTTTTGAACTCTTTGTCAGCCCTTACATAGACCGCTTGGGAGCCTAGCTTATTTCCCTCTAAATGTACGGATAACTGCAAGTCTCTAATCCCTTGCTGATCTTTAAGACGAAGGATTCCCCGTCCTTCCGGCATAGAGGTTAGTATAATTGAATCTTTTTTAAATTCGGCTTTTCCTTCTATCATTTCCCACTTTTTGGATTTTTCTTTATCACCTACAACGAACTGCATCTCCTGCCCCGTATCATCCCATATCCTCATTAAAAGGTGATTGGTATACCAATAGGATTGGGGCTGCATCCTTGTAAGGTCATAGATGGAACTCCCACTTGTGTTTAGAGAATAGCCTTCCCTGTTAAAATTCATATCAAAAAGATTATATATGTTTTTTTCATTCACTGCACTGGTTTTATTATTGGTTCCAAATTGTCCCGTATTGGAATGCATGAGGATGTACATACGCGGAACGCTTCCAAGCTCTTTAGTATAAACTTCCTCCATAGCGTGATAATCATATTCAATACGTTTCTTCATCTCCTCATAGCTTTCCTTAGGAATGCTATTCTCGTCCCGAATGTAATCCATTAGATAATGATTATAATTTCTGTCCAAATATGAGGAAATCTCGGCATATTCTAAGGAATCAAGCTCTCCTAAATAGTTATTATATCTGTCAAATACATTGATATATTCAAGGCGGTACCCATTTGTTCCAAGTTCCCAGTAGGTACTTCCTTGTAAATCAAGAAGTTCATCCGGCATTAGGAATTTAGAATCTTTTTTTCCAAATTTATCGGCATAGGTCAACATCGTTGCCTTGAAGTTATACGCTTCCATAATCTTCTGTGCAAAAATTGCCGTATCCCGTCTTCCATCCTCGAATATTAAAAGAAGAGATTTTTCCGGAAGCGGCTTCCCCTTTTTGTAATAATCCAGGACATCTTGTTGGGTTATGGTTACATATCCCGAATCCTTCAATGCCTTTAAATGCTCCTCTAACCGTACTGTACTAATAAGGGTATCGCTTCCCCTTCTGTCTACGCCAAAATAAGAAATAGCAATAAATCCTTGTGGTCCCAAAACCTCCTTGGCATAGCCCTGATATTCATTGAATGTTAATAACGCCGTTACGATTTGATAGAGTACAAGCAAAAGGATTATAGCTTGGCATATACTCCTGAGAAATTTTTTAACATCCTTTTTTGAGGAGAATTTATGCGTTTTCATCTGCTAATTTTCCTCCATCCTTTTTATTTTGCAACGCCTTCTTTTTATCCTTCCTCTCCTGCTCCTCTATATCCTGCGGTGTCATCCTTGTTCCCCAGGTTGATTTCCAAAAAGTAACCCATGCAATAGGCATCTGCCATAATAAAACAGCTTCATAATAGAAACAGAATAACATGCCAAAAGCCCATGTGGAACTCTTTCTTAAAAACATTTGGGCTGCACTCATCAAAAAAGACATCATCAGGATACCTACAAGAAAGGTGGCTGGAAATACCCTATGTATCAGCGGAACATAAATCAGATTATAAACCACAACGATAGGCGCTGCTATAGGTACCACCAATCCCATATAAAATGATACAGACATAAAAGGTTCTTTTTTCCACATATACTTTGCAGCAATAATGGATTCCCTTAGCCACGAACGTTTCCATCGCATCTGTTGTTTTAAAAATACAGCGTATTCCTTGGGTACAATCGTAGCGCAGATGGCAGTATCTTGATAGCTCGTCCTATGACTTTTCAATACAAGGTTTGTCATGCTTCTGTCATCACCAAAAGTCGCAAGATGTCCTAAAAACTTTTGGTTCAGCCATTCATCCATATGCTCTAAAATAATCTCCTTTTTATAGCAGGATAAGGGTCCGGAAAGACAAGTAACTGCATCAAAATAGGCTTCTGCCGCCTTCATAATACGAAAGGCAATATAATAGCGTACAGATTGCATCTTCGTCAATCCATTGGTAAATGTATTCGCTACATCTGTTCTACCCGTTACACCGCCCATTTTAGGATCCTTAAAGGGTTGAACTAAGTTCCGAATGGCAAAGGGATCTAAAAAGCTGTCAGAATCCACAAAAACTACCAAATCATGTTTAGCCATTAGAGCACCTCTTGCCAAGGCATCCCTTTTCCCTTTATTCTCCTCTTGAACAAAATAGCGAACTCTGTTTTTGGTATCAAAATGCTTGTCTTCCTGATGAAGTTTTTCCATGATTTCTTTGATTTTCTCGACAGATCCATCATTTGAGAAGTCATCAATTATGATAACTTCCAGCTTATCCAGTGGATAGTCTTGATTCATACAGCTTAGTATCGTTCTTTGTATCCAATGCTCTTCATTAAAGCAGGGAATAATAATGCTGACCCCAGGTGTATATTCCATATCAATGGGAACAGCTTTATACATGGCACCAAACAAGTATCTGCTAAGCAGAAAAGCAGCCGCTATGATGCTGTACAGATACAGGTATTTATTAAATTTAAAATACACCACACTTTCAGCGCGCATAAGCAGGATGAATCCGGTAACGAAAAATAATAGTAAACTGGATATCAAAAGAACATACCGATCTTTCCTTTTATTGACATACTGTGTCAATGTCTCTTTAAATTCCAACCCGCATAAAATCTCATTCTCAGAGTTTTCCTGAGAACGTACCATACGTGCCTCTATCGCAGCCTTCATTTCATAACCTTCAGGCATGGTTCCTGGCAAAATTTTAAATTTCAGAATCACCTTTGAGGCACTGCTTATATATGTAAGCTGTTCTTCGTCGGAAAGGTTAAGTAGTATTCCCGTTGTAGAGACATCAAGTCCTCTACAGGTAAATGTCTTCCTCCCGTCTTCTAGAAAACAGGTTACCTTAACATCATAGGAAGCATGGTATCGGATACCTGCCCTCTTACTCTCTATAAAATCTTCCGCTTTTCCTGCAAAATCTCCTAAGAGCTTTTTACCTCTTCTATCAATATTTGTACGGTTTTCTTCCAAATCCAGGACATTCGAAAGCAGACGTCTGTCGTCTCGTTGTTCCAATAGAATATCTTGTACAGCTTCCTTTTTTTTGAAATATTCCATGTATCACGCCCCCTTTCAATAGCGTTTTTTAATCTACTTAATACTTTAAATAGTCACTTAATTTCGCAAAGCGGTATCCTTGTGCTTGGTAGTAGGGGATAACTACATCTAAGGCTTCTGCTGTATATTCGCTTGTGTCAGACATGTGCATAACGACAATGCTGCCATCTCCGATACTTCGTTTACCCATTCCATTTTTTAATTTGTCAATTAGTTCCTCGGCACTTTCCGCTTCATAGTCATGGGTACTGAAATCACCGTTTATGATATATTGATATCCGCAATCAAATATGGTTGTAAGACCAAGCTTACTGACTGCCAATGTTGGAGGTCTGAAAAAAAGCTTTAAGGCTCCGGTATCTCCAATATACCTTGCCATTTCCTGATGTGCAGCCACAATATCCTCCCTAAGCAAAGATTCATCTTCCTCTGTTATTATGTCAATTTTCATATGGGCAAAGGTGTGGCTTCCTATATCGTGACCCTTCAGAGCCAAGGCACGCAGAAGATTAGGATTCCCAAAATTGTCTTGTAAAGTTAGACTGTCATTTCCCACCCGAACAAAAAAGGTGGATTTCACACCATATTTATCCAGCACATTCAACAAACGCATAACAACCGTGTCGGATCCCCAATCATCAAAGGTTAAGAAAATTACCTTTTCCCCATTTGTGTCAATCTTCCCGATTTTATCAATTTTTTCGATTTCTTTATCTGAAAAACCAATTAATTCCTCACTGGTATCGATACTTTGATTACCTATGTAGCGGTTAAAAACTAAGTTTAATAAAGCTTCTTCTGTGAAATCGTAGGTAGCTTTGATCAAATTACTTCCTACGCCTTCCGTCCGCGAAACAGGCTCATATACCAGGTCACTATTCATTAGATTATTTACAGACGTAATATCATACATAGATGGCTTAATAAAGACATCTGCAATTTTTTCTACTAATTCCTCAATAGCACCCGGTTGGGTCAGGTAATCCAAACGGAGATACACGATATCACCTCTATGCAAGGCAATCGTATTGGAAAAATAAACTGAAATAATTTCATCTGCTGACAAATCCCTATATGCTCTAATCATTGCACTTTTATTATATGTCACAACTTCTTTATATCCTAGCGCGGAGGCTGCTTCCAATACATCTCCATCTATATCTGCATATAATGGCATATAGTATGAATTGACTTCATCTTTATACGCATCCCCTAAAAAATCCTTTAGATGCTTTTTGCCCATCTCGATTTCATAACAAAGAGAATCGAAATCTAAATTACTTGGATTGGCTACATTCATACCATAGCCACCGTTGCCAATTTGGTGTCCATGGTTTGCAATTTCCCTTACATTTTCCGGGTATTTCAATATCTCCTTTCCAGTAACGAAGAAAGTGGCCTTTGCGCCTATTCTATCTAAAACAGCAAGGACGTTATCCAATACTTCTTTGTTAGAGATTCCCCTAAAGACATAACCCACTGCCGGCTGGGTCGTATAAAGGTTGGTAATGATTTTTGCCTTATTTCCGTTATTCTCTATTCTCAACTGCTGATAATCACGGACGTCCACCTCATCCCCTGCAAGTTCCGTCCTCTGGTTCTTGTCCAAACGGTTATTCTTCGGCCTTAATGCTTCATAAGTTCTGTCAAAATTCGAATCCTGATAATCCAAGAAGTTTTTTACAAATTCTGTAGAATAGTCATTATCACGGATTGCCATTAGAAGCCATTCAACAATCTGCGTGATTTCAACTTCTTCCTTAATTTCTTCATCATTCTCACGAATACCCGGCTGCTTGTCCATTGCAGGCTTAGCCTCTTCTTCTTTGGCTTTGTACTCCTCTTTGTCTAAAACACCTGTTAATTTTATGGAGATGATGCTTCCCTTTTTCAATCTCTCCACATATCCTTTTGTCATATCATAGGAAGAAAAGCTTTGAAAGTTGAGAAACTGCTTGCTTTGTACTACACCATAAATGCCGGATGCATTAGCTGACTTTAAAAAAGAATCCGTATATTCAGTCACATTACATTTTAAGATATCCGGCTTTTGCCCGTGATTTCTCTTAATATGACGTTGGTCCGGCATAAATCTTTTACGATCTCTTCTTCTGACAGCGCTTCCATGTGCTTTTTAGCTGAAAGGCTATAGCTTCCAATCTCCTGCCCTGCCTTTGTAATGGCTAGAACTGTTTCTCCATCCTCTGCACTTTGTATCCCTGACACGAAAAAGGTTGCTTTCATGTCGTACTTATCAAGCAGAGCCAATATTTCCTTCATTGTCCCTGCATCTGATAAACCGTCAAAGGTAAGGGCAAATTTCTTGTCCGCCGTATTGATATCCGTAATCAACTCAGCCTTCTTATCATCTTCTTTCAGCCTTTTAAGGGCTTCTTTAACTTCTAAGTCCGCGTTATACATTGCTTTTTCATTTTTGAAAGCTTTCACTTCATTCTTATCAGTATTTAGCCAAAATAAAATTCCTATGATAGCTATTGCAAGCACTATTCCAATAAGAAGGGCATTCTTCTTTTTATTCCGTTCCCACTTAATATCCATCTCTCGCTCCCCCAATTATAAACTCCAGTAGGAATAACCTTCCTCTTCTAACTTGTCCCTATCAAAAATACTTTTAACATCAATGATTACTTTTTTCTGTTCCTGATTTGATTTAAACATCCTATTCAAATTCTCAAGTGACAAATTCTTAAACTGACTGTGGGCTACTGCAAAGATTATGCAATCTGCTTCATTCACTTCTTCCATAGGAGCAATCCGAACATCAAACTCTGTCACCGCTTCCTTTACATCCACCACTGGGTCTATAGCGGTTACTTCTACTTCGTATTCCCTTAGATGCTTAATGATGTCAGCTACTTTGGAGTTTCGCACGTCCGGACAGTTCTCCTTAAAAGTAATTCCCATTATGTAAACCTTCGAATTTTTAACAAACTTATTGGCCTTTATCATCTGTTTAACCGCTGTTTCAGCTACAAATCGGCCCATACTGTCGTTGATTTTTCTACCGGCAAGAATAATTTGCGAATGGTAGCCCAGTTGTTCTGCTTGATAAATAAAATAATAAGGATCTACACCAATACAATGTCCACCGACCAATCCCGGGGTAAATCCCAAAGCATTCCATTTTGTATTCATGGCGTCAATAACATCTTTTGTCTCTATCTCCATACGGTCGAACACCATGGCCAGTTCATTCATAAAAGCAATATTAATATCCCTTTGAGCGTTTTCAACTAATTTTGCAGCCTCTGCCACCTTTATGCTCTTGGCCCTGTAGACTCCCGCATCGATAATGCTCTCATAAGTTTTTGCAACAATTTCAAGAGTCTCCTCATCCATTCCGGAGACTATTTTCATGATATTATGAAGTCTATGAATCTTATCTCCAGGATTGATTCTTTCTGGAGAGTAGCCTACCTTAAAATCCCTTCCACATTTAAGACCCGAAACTTCTTCCAAAACGGGAATGCAAATATCCTCTGTCACGCCTGGGTATACCGTAGATTCATAAACAACAATGGCTCCCTTAGACAAATTACGACCTACGATTTTGCTTGCTTCTACAACAGGAAACAAATCAGGCCGTTTATCCATGGCAACAGGTGTAGGCACCGCTACCACTATAAATTTTGCCTCAGAAAGCCTTGTCTCATCACTTGTAAACGCTACTGTGGTTCTTTTAATTTCCTCTTCTCCCACCTCACCTGTAGGATCTATCCCCCTCTTATATAGACTAATTTTCTCACTGTTAATGTCAAATCCTATGACACTTCTCTTTTTTGCGAATGCAACTGCTATGGGAAGCCCCACATAACCTAAACCGATAACTGCTATTTTATCATCCTTTTCGAATGTATTATTATTTTGCATAGTACCTCCCTTTCATTGATACAAATAGGCGTTGTTCAGTAAAAGTAAAATTTTAGTAAGTAGATGGCATAATAAAAGCATAAGTAGACCAAATGTGGTAGTCTTGAGTTGACTTGAAACAAAGCGGCTTCCACAAAGAGGCCAAAACTTATGCCTGAGATAATAATAGAGCAAAATCAGAATATCAGCAATTATATAAATATACTTCAACTGCCCTATTCTTCTTCTATCAGAAACCATATGTTTAATATGGTCTCGGGCATAATTATAAGGGAAAGCAACAAGTGTGTATATGCTATCTACACCAAACTTACCCGCACTCCCCATAGAAGCAAGAGTTTCGGACTTCACAAGAATATAAATAAAACAATGGGTAAAAAGTACCATTTTAAATATACCACTTCATTATACTACAAAATTTTCTAAATTTCTCCATCATTTTACATAAAAATATATTTTTAGGGGACAGGTCCCTTCAATGTCGTCAACTTAAGATAACAGAATAAAAACCTGTGTTTTTTGCAAAAATACTTGACAAATCCAAATCGGCTTCACAATCAGATTGATAGATATTTTCTATACTTTCTGATTAGGAGCTGATT